>JADBXZ010000035.1 GCA_020403265.1 Bacteroidota bacterium | reverse complement strand
TGAATAAGTTCCTGCTCTTCTTTCTAGTGTATTTTGATGTTCCTCTAAAAACCTTGCCAAACTTTGCATACTGCCTACAGCGTTTGCTATGGCTTCAGATTCTTGCTCACCCTGTCGCCAACTTTTTACCACAGAGGTGTTAACTTCCCTTAATAAATGCTGTACACTAGCCATTTCATTTTCTGTTAAGGCATCTTGCCCGTTTTGCATACCGGGGGTGGCGGCGCCTGTTTTGGCTAAACCAGCGTATTGTGCATTTAATTCCATAACGGCATTTAAAAAACCTTCTACATCGCGTGAGCTACCACTAAAATACGCTTTTTTTAAGGATTCATATTCATTATTGTATCTTTTATTTACCCATTCAGCAGAGTAGGCTCCACTTTGGTTCGCTCTGTCACGTTGGTCTTGTTCCTGCCCTAAAAATCTTCTGCCTTCAGCCGGTGCGGCATTTACCCAGCCGCCATCGGGGTCTACCCCGCTTACGGGGTTATTGCCCATGGCCACGTAAGGGCTTACAAACTGGGCATAAGGGTCCGGTGCAAACCAACGGGCAATATCCTGGTTGTACATCCGTAGTTCAAACTGGTACCAAGGGTTACCGGCATCGGTTGTTTTTTCCTGCCCTTGGTAACCATAACGGTAAGCCTGGCTTTGCCACTGCCGGCCCGGTAAATTGCCGCCAAAGGTGTAATAATCGCTAACACTTAATACCTCAATGGCATTGTTGCTGCCTGTTGGTTTAAAGGTTACCCTTACGTTGCCTAAATGGTCGGTTAGCTGGTAAACCGGGTACGCATTGTTTACATTGTTACTATTTACTTTTAATATCCCAGTGCTTAAACGGGCCTCGGCTATTAATAGTTGTGGGTTATTTTGGCTTTCATCGTATTCAAACAGGTAAGGCCCAATGTACCAAGTATACTTGTATTGGTTGGTGCCGGCATTGTAAAAACGGGCTTTTAATTTTTTACCCTCTGCATCGTACTCATAAACGGTTGTATTGCCATTGCTAAAGCTTATTTGTTTTACCTGCCCGTTTGGCAGGTAACTTATGTTGCTCAAACCCTCTGCGGTACTTTGGGTTAATTGCCCGTTGTTGTTGTATACAAAAGGGCTGGTGTTTATATTGCTAGGTGTTTTAAAATTAAAACCCAAAGGGTAGTTATTAACGGCAGCATCTACAATGGCAGTTAATTTGTTGCCTGTAATGGCATTTGTGTAAGTTAAATCGTCTAAAGTTTCGTTGGCATAGGCATTGCGCACTAAGCGTGTTAGGTTGCCATTTTTATCGTAGCCAATGTTGCCGCCGGCGCCCTGCTCGGTGTACTCGTTTCGGAGGCTGGCGGTATTTAAATAGTTATTATAAGTGGCAAAGCTACTTGTACCTAGTCGGTTTAGTTCATCGTAGGTGTAGGTAAAAGCCAGTTCTTTATTTTGGTAATTAAGGCCGTTAATCAGTTGCGTTTGGTTGCCACCCATGTAATTAATATAATCCATGCCATTGTTAATACCATTTACAACTGAGCGTGTTTTAAAACGCGTAGTGGCAATTAAACCATTGTATTTTTGGTTGCTGCTGCCGGTTAATATGCTTGTTGTATAATGGCTGCCTGCTCTCACGTAATCATTGGTATGGTATTCTATTATCTCGCCAAATAAATCCTGGTTTACTTTTTTTATGTCTGTTCCTGCATAGTCACCATCATCGGCACCAGGATCTAATTCCGGGCTTAAGCCAGGGTGGTTAATGGCTTTAAGCTGTCCGTTTAAGGTGTAAACAAAATCAATACCTTGTAGTTTATTGCCTAAAACGTTACGGTATGGTTGCCCCATTATGTTGTAATAGGTACTGGTTAAATTTTCTGTTTTAGTGCCATAGTTAAGGCTACTGCCAATTTGCCTGTAATTGGCATCATACGTGAAATTGTATTGCAGTTTTTCGTTGCTGTTATTTAGCTGATAGGTGCTGCTGTTAACCAAACCCGTAAAATAATTGTAGTTGCTCTGGCTGGTTTTAATCTGGTTGTCTATGCCAGAATTTTTCATAACAAAGTCGCTTTCGGTAATTTGTGTAATGGTGGCCTTACTTCTTCCTGCTGCATCATAATTAAACCAAACGGTGCTGTTGGCATTTTTTATGCGGTTAACCATGCCGTTTTTAAAACCGCGGTATTGGTTGAAGTAGGTATAGGTGTTTGGTATGTCTTCTGCGGCAACAGGCACTGTATAAAGGGTTGTAACAGTGTTGCTTTTTTCTGCCTGTACCAGTGCATCAGCAATTTGGTTAACAATGTTGCCGACATAAGTGCCTGGGTTACTACCTTTATTACCTAATCCGTAATAATTATTAAACCAATAAGTGTTTGCTCCGCTTCCGGTAGTGTATTCGCCTGTTTCAACCACTCGGTTGTGTTTATCATAATTAACGTAACTGAATTTATTTTCAGTTTTTTGCTGTGCAGTTTGGCTGTATTTTAACAAACCTTTATCGTTGTGCAGAATTTCTGTAGTACCTTGGTCAGGGTGCTTGCTTGCAATTAGTTGGCCCAAATGATTGTAATCAAAAGTGGTACAAAAGGCATCTTCTGAGCCCGGGTTAAATGCTTTTGGGCTGCTGGTTTTACGTAATGCTCCACCTAAATCATAATAGTTTTTATTTACCTGCCCATAATCTAAACTGTATTTAACACTGGCATTGCTTATTTCTGCATTGTTGGTGGCCAGGTAACTTAAAAAAGCGGGTGTGTAATCAAAACTGATTCTGAGCACTAAGCCTTTGTCGTTATATTGGTTTAAAAGGCCACTAGAGAAAATAACATTACGTGAACCATCAACATTGTAATCAGTACCTTCCTGAAGCACTTCATCAGTATACAAGTTGGTTATTTTATATATAATATCGTTGGCGCCAGTGTTAAAAGTTCCCCCAACTACTCCGGGTTCTTCATAATAATAATGTTGCGGCAATTCTAAATACAAGGTATTTTTTTTACTCACCGGTAAATGTATATCGGTACTTTTAGTACCTTGGTAATAAAGCAAGCTTCTTCTGTCAACCATATTATAAGCTAAACCGCCTGATAGGTTACTTAAACAGGTTACAACTGTTTTTCCGTTGCTCTGGTAAGTTATACTTTCTTTATTATCCGGACTGATGCTTACTACTTTTTGCCCAGCCATGTTTTCATTTAGGTTAATTTGTGTTGAATTAAGTACGTCGTTAGAGTTAACTTTAACCTTGTAACTATTTTGGTTGCCACCAATATTGTAAAAATAATTTAACTCGTCACCACTCGGCATCGTAAAGCTATAACTTTCTTTACCACTCCCTGTTTTATAGGCTTCGCCCGGTTGGCTAATTTTTTTAGCAGATGAAGTTGGGTCGGCGTTATAAACAGTTCTGGCATAAGGATACGCCGTGGTGGCTTGCCTTGTATCGTAACCATTATTATTACTGTAGTAAAATCCAAGTGTTTTATCTATATCAGTTGAAAAACTAACTGGGTTATTTATGGTGCCAGGTGTATCAAACTTTGTGTAGTCGTATAGCAACCCGTTTTGATTTTTTAAAAAAGCCTGTTGGTAAACCAATTGATTACCTGTGTATGCAGGTAACGTGTTAAGTGCGGGTCTGCCGTAACTATCATATACGGTTTGAGATGTAAATACTTGGTTGGTGTTGTTTTTAGCAAGACTTTGAGTGGATCTTCCTAAATTATCTAAATAAGTTTTATTAGAGCCAATTACATTACCTGATTCATCATAGGTAAGCTCCTGCTGCCAGTTTAGGGTCAAATCGAAGTTAGCCATTGGCGGTGCATTCGGATCAGGCCAATAGTTGTTTGAAATGTTCACAAGAGGGTCACCTGTAATAAGTGCATGCATTCGTAGTTTTTTATTTAAATCGGCATTTACTGTTATTAAGTTAACCCCATTAAGTGTCAGGTAATAGTTTCCTGATTCTTCATCACTACCTCTTCCAATTTTCACAACATCGTTCGGATTGGTGTAAGTAAGGAATTGCCAATACCCGTTTGCCCAAGCATAAAGGGCGTTTCCATATGTAATATGCATGGCAAATTCAATATCAGTCATTAACCCTGGTGCGTTAATACTATTGCTTGGCATAAAACCATAAATATAAGGGTGATTAAATGGCTGCAAAATAATTTCGCTAAAACCTAATGAACCTGATTTTAATTCATTTTGACTGTAAGCGCTTGGGTTGTAACCATAATTGGAAACGTTGTTATCCATAATGAGTGAATCTCCTTTATAGGTTGTACCGCTGAAATAATGGTAGTATGTTTTTAAAGCTAAGTTAAAGTTTTTTGTATAGGCTGTATCGTTATCAGCATCAATGACTCTTAGTTTATAAATTCCGGGATTAACGTTATTAACTGTTTTGGTAGCGAAATTTCCGGGAGTCCACAAATAACTGTATGGTGGGCGTCCGCCTTTAATATCAGCATTAAGTGTACCTTTTGTTGCAATTCCATTAGGCTCTACGTGTATAGGGGTAGGAGTAACCTTAAGTCTATCAAAGGTGGAGGTGTCTTTAAAACTGGTACCAATATTAACGAGCGAAGCCGTATTGTTTAGAATTACTTTTAATTTTAGTTTTTTGTTAGGATTGGCGGTAGCTGTAAACATGGTTACGCCGTTTTTTAAGACACTATAAACGGCACCCATTCTTTGAAGTCTTAGCACATCTCCGGTATTTGCCGCTCCAAGGTAATTCCACGTGCCATTACTCCAAGCATAGTAGCTGTTATAAACAGTAACGTGTAAAGCAAACTCTACATTGGTCATGTTGGTTAAATTGGCCACGTCAATTGAGTCAACAAAACCTAGCACAAACGGATCTGAATATGGTTGCATTATTAATTCGCTCCAGCCATTTGTGTTTTTAGGTAAAGAATTTTTACTAATTGCCGCCTTGTTGCCAGTGGCACTGGTGCTTGGTTTAAGTGAGTCATTAGTAAAATTAATATTTGTTAAGTGAAACCAATCTGTTTTATAGCCAATACTGTAACCATAAGTGCCGGTTTGAAAATTATTATCTGTAACTACCACTTGGTAATTATTGCGGGCCACATTTAGTAGGTTTTGCGAGTTTATGTTGCCGGGAGTCCAATTATAGCTAAAAGGGCTGCTACCGTTAAGTGGAGTGATTTGGATGCTATTATTAGTATCGGCAAGATTAAGTTTAACGTGCTTAACCACACCCATAACAGAAATTTGAGCATGTAACGTGATGTTAAATGCAATCGTTAAAAAAATAGTTTTTATAATTAATTTCATGCTAATTCAGTTTAATTATTAATACTGCGTGCAAAATTGTAGGAGTAAGATTTTATTTTTTTAAAACCTACCGAAGGTATTTCTTTCCAGTTTTCGAGTACCTTTCCAGCCGCATCGTAAACAAAGGTTGTTGCGAAACCGCTATTATCCAGTGTAGCAACCACCCTTCCGTTATTATTGTTATAGATATGAGCTGAAAAATCACTTTCAACAGGTTTAAAAATAAAATCATCAAAAACAACACCTGAGCCGTTTGCAGATGCTAATGATATTGAAAAATTTCCAACTTGTTGCGTAAAATAAAAGTTTTCGGGAATTTCAAAATCAATTTGCAATAAGCTCCAGTTACCAATTGTGGTAATTAAATTAGATGAGCTGTTTGCGCTTAAATAATTACTAATGGCATATGGTGTAGTTCCGCCAACCATTCCAACAATGTTAATATTAATCCGTGCGTTGGTTAAATTAGTGTTATTCACCCAGGCTGAGGCTCGGTATATTCTACCGGGCATTAAGCCAATATGTAGCTGGCCTCCCGGGCTACTGGCAGGAGCGGATGAAAATACAGCAGGTTGAGATGATACATGTAGTGCAGCTACTCCTGTATGTCCACCCGAAACTAAAGAGGTGTTAGCAGCAATTATATCTCCATCATAGATACCATTTACAGCATTAGATTCAAAATCTGCAAAGGTGTAGCTGGCATAGTTACAATTTGTTATGGTTGAATTTTTAAAATAGCCATTATACCCATACTTACAAGCGCTAAAGCCATTGTTTCTGTCCCTTACCTCCACGATATTTTTATATTCATCAATTAAAGTTATTTCTTTATTCAAACGCCAGTTGTAATCGCTGGTGTTTGCTGGTTCCCAAAACTGATTGGCTGAAATAGTACTTATAGGTAATGCTTTTTGGTTTAACTCTGTTTTTTTCACTAAACCATTTTCATTCAAAGAATTTACACCGGCATCAAAATTGAATGATCTTGACTCGAAATAATAAGGTAAAGTATAGGTTTGAATGCTTCGTGCGTTATTGTTAGTATACACTTGTCGAATGGTTTTCGAGTAGATGTTATAATTGGCATTTAAGAAACTATTGGAATAACCATTAGAAAGTGTGCCTGTCAAAGTTGTATCTACCGCAGTATAATTATAAAAGCTCTTGCCAAGCGTTATTCGAGTTCTGAATTCAGGTTGGGTAAAATCAAGGTTTTCAATTGGTGCATAATGTTTATATGCAGGTATTTTGTATGTTATTGCAGAACTTTTGTTCTTGCTAGTACTTCTTATAACAACAGATTCGCCCGTTATTTCATCTCTTCTTAACGTTTCTGTTTTTTCAAATGATCCCATACCATACGTAGTAGAACTTTTTAAAATAATAGGCTTCATGCGATAGATGTTTGCAGAATGTAATATTGCCGATTGATAAGTTGAGTTTTCTATTTTTGAGTTAAAAAGGTTATCTGTATAGTGAAAATTTTCAGTCAACGAACCTTGCTCTGTTACAGCAAATTCATTTATAACTTTATTTATCATGTTTTCATTTTTATCAAAAACTCTAGTCTCATAGTTTGAGCCAAAAATGGAACCGAAAATATCAATACACTCATTAATAACTTTTTTCGTTAATTGCTCAGTAGCAGGATTGTATGTTTCAGATGTGAAGGTTGTAATGCTGGCATTTTTGCTGAAAGTGTTGTTGTTGAATTGTGGATTTGTCACAAAGTATTTTTCAATTTTGCCGTTAGCAATACCTACCTGTCCCAAATTTTTTGTTGTGACTTTGCTGTAAACTATTGTTGCAGGTAAATCAAAAAGTTCGTATGATTTTGGCATTAAATAGTTAAACCTTTTAACACTTCCAATTTGCATAGCCCTTAGTCTCGGAAAAGAGTATTTATCAGCTTCATTGCCAGCGACTCCATCAGTGTATTCATATAAAGTTTCGTAAACTTCGGCAGGTGAGTTTTTCACCTTGAGTTTTTTTACTCGAACACCTCCACCATATACATTATATCCAACTGGTGTTACAAAACAAAGAAAGCCGTTTCCGGTATAGGTAAACTCAGGGTTTGAGCCTGATTGGCATACATTAGAGGTGTAATATCCGTATGCATTGGTAGAAGTGTAAATTCTGCTATTTGAATTTCCATGAGCAAACCTTGTTGAAAATCCCTCCAAAGGACTAATGTTCGCACAAATGATTGAGGAATTATTATAAGTTGTGTAATTTAAATTAAGACCTGTAGCAATACAATTGGTAAATCTGGTTAAATATGAATTGGAGCTTGAATAATTTGAGCAAATGTTTTCAGAATGTGGAATGCAAACATATGCTATTGCACTAGTGCTTGGATTAGTTAACATGCTTAGCTCTGTTAAGTTTGTGTAACCAGAGGTTGAAATGTCATCTAAACTAAATTTAAGTGGTCCAGTCCCCAACGGTGTTGTCCAATCACCCACACCGGTTACGTCCCTCATGCGATAAATAAATGCCGCACCTCTTACGCCACTTGACGTTTCGTTATCAATAACCCGGTTGTAAGTGTTACTTTCATATTCAATTTCTGTTTCTCCACCTAGAGGGTCAGTTATTTTTTTCAAACTCCAAGCCATTACATGATCTTTGGATGCGGAGTTTGTATATCTACTCAGTGCCGAGGGACTCACATCGTTTTTATAGTAACCCCAGTTATCTGTTTTTAAAGGATTGTAATTGGGGTTGCTATAAGTACTTAATTGGTTGTTTTTATCGTAGTCAAATAGATCACTTGGTGCTGTTTTGATATTATTTTCTTCATAGGTGAGGATTTTATTTAATGTAAGTTTACCACTATTTTCATAGTTAGATACGCTTATATTGTTGTTAACGGCGTATGGCGTAGTTAAAACTGTTGAAAGAGGGTAATTGACATTTGTATTATAATGGTAGTTTTTACATAATGAATAATCCTGAGTAAATTCGACGTTTTTTAAAATTGAACTTGTCCACCAACTTGCTGATTGACCAATCATGTGTTGAAACCATGCTTCTTTATAAGGATAGTTGTTATAATTTACGCCTGAGAGGTCGAATTGAGAATAATTCGTATTGTCAGTAAATGATGACGCATTACTAGCGGTTTCAAAGTTGTATGAATTAACATTGTTAACAAGTACAATGCGTTTTAAATAGAGGTCAGGCGCCGGTTTATAATTAGAAGGGATCGTTACTAAATCACTCGAACCCTTTTCATCTAGCCTTAAGCCTCTGATAAAAAATGCTGTATGACTGGAAGTAACGATTTTAGTTAAATGATATATTTCAGATTTAGAGATATAAACGTTACCCCAAAGCCCGGAAAGCTTTCTTTTCTCATTATTGTTAGAGGATACTAGAGGGAAATATAAAGGATAATTACTTGTTTTATCATCAGGACTGTATGAAAAATCAAATCCATAAGCTGGATACCTTTTTGTAAAGCTGCTTGAATATTCATGATAGTTATATGAAATCCAATAACCTGCGTCAGCCAAATCAACCATATGATTATTGTTTGAATCCACGTAATCTACACCTGTAATCGCGGTAAGCAACCATTTAACAGCAAATTTGTTGTTGGTTTTACTTTTAATTAGGATATAGTCTGATCCTTGAAGTGAGAAACTATTTTCATCATTAGTTGTGAATAATCCACCTATATTTGTTGTAAAATAACTATCTAGACCATAGTAATTGTCTAAAGGTAATTTGTAAATGGTTGATTCTAGCTCATAAACAGGCAGAGAATAATGGTATGTAAGACCGTTAGAAGCTGTGACCCTGAAGTAGCCAATTCCCTCTGATGGAAATGAGTTTGAATTTCTTGCATGATTAGCTTTAAAGTCAACGAACTTTGATAATCCGCTTGCTTGATTAAAACCTAAGGAATTTGCATTGTCAATTTCTGCATTGGTGAAGTATTCAACAAAATTACTGCTCGCATATCTTCCAGAGTTCATGTCAAAATTTTGGTTAACTATGTTACTACCATTCATGCTTTTTCCTATAAAAGGTTCGCTGCTATTGGTGTAACCATTTCCATTAACATTACCTGGAGCAATATACTGACTTATGTTGGATATAGTATTTGGATAATGACGTGAAATTAGTGTGTCAGCAAAATCACCATTAAAATGAAACTGTGGTTTCCGTGTGCTGGATGAGGTTATTTTAATTTTATCAACGTTATTCGTAGGAACATTATCCATTTGATAATATTTAAAATAATTTAAGTTTAACTGACCAGAAATTTCGGGGCCACTGATAGAATATCTGTCATATTCAGGGTGAATAAAATCATCAAGGTCTAAATTTCTTTTTATGGAAGCTACATCACTTTTAGTAGCACCTTGATCACCTTCAGGATAAAGAGAACCGCATACATAATCAACAGATCCATTGGACATGTTGGCTATCTTATAAAGCTTAACATCATCTGGAGTTCCTGAAACTGAACGGTATATTGCTCCTCCGGCATTAATACCCCATCCTAAACCGATTTCGCTGGCAGCTTGATTTACCATGATACCAGAAGAATAATTAGCATATAAACTAATTCCTGTACCTCTATTACTTGGGACAGGAAGTAAAAATTTATTATAATTAAAGGATCCGTTAACTTGGTTAACAGATTGAGCTTTACTAAGATTCAAACTTAATATCAGTAGATATATTAAGCTTGATTTTATTGCAATTTTTTTCATTATTTTAGTTTATTGAATAATTGAAAATATTTGTGTTTGTATATTCTGGGAATCCTCTGTTTTTATTTCAAAAGCATATGGTTTTAGTGGTAGTGGCAAACCGTTAGATATGTACACTTTATTATTGCTTTTTTCGAAAAGAAGTTTTTGCTGATTGTTTATGATTGTGGGGCTGGTTAAATTGTAATTTATTTGATAGACAATATTGTTATTAGTTTTATCAACGATTTTTAAGTAAATTTTACTTGCATTAATAGCGTTTTTTAGTGTAATTGTTGCAGTTGGTATTCCTGTTAAACTGCCAATGTCTGCGTTAGATGCAGAGCTATACTTTACTTTAACAGAATCAATAGTGGGATGACTGTTAGTGTTTTGAGCTTTTGCTGAGGTCTTAACAGCAATTGTAATTAACACGAGATAAATTAATTTTTTCATTTTTTCATTTTTTAGATTAAGGTTAAAAGAGCTAATTAATTGGATTAAAAGTATTCAAGCAAATAGTAATTAGTATTAAGGAACAGTTAAAAAATCATGAAATAAAACAACAAATCATGATAGAGAAAAATGAAGTGTCATTTGGTATAGAATACTTCTAAATTTTTCAAAAATATTGAATTTTGAAATATTAGTTTGTTTGAATTATTAACATGTATTAAACAATTATTAATATTGAATGTATAACATAGTTTTAATAAAAATAGTTCGTAGTGTTGATTTTACTCACTCCAAAAAATACAAATCATCATAGGGTGAGTTAACCGGTGCTCCTAGGTTCATAGGTTTTTTCCAGGTATTGTTTTGTTCATCCCATTCGCTTCGGTATATATCGTAGCCTCCCATGCCTTTATAACCTTTAGACGAAAAGTATAAATAGTGTCCGTCTTTTGACAAACAAGGAAATTCTTCGTCTTTATCTGTATTGATGTTGTCTAATTTATATGGCGTACTCCATTTGCCATTGCCTAATTTTTTAAGCTGGTAAATATCTTTGTTTCCATTTTCCTCTTCACCAAAGCTAGAAATAAATATGCTGCTTTTATCAGGTGTTAAATAAAAGAGGGGTTTGTAATTTTTCTTTTTATCCACTGCCGACCGCACATCATCCGTAGACATTAATATTTTGCCGCCGCTTTCTAATTGCGTGATGCTGTTTTGAATGGTGTTTAAATCAACATGCTTTTTGTCATATACTTCTAATATTAAATTTGGCTTGTTAATCAGTTGTATGCTGTTATTACAAAATTCAATTTCAGCATCAATTTGTTTAGTTTGCGCATCAGCAGCATCTATGTTTTGAAATTTCTTAAATAATTGAATAGCGTTAGAAAATTGATAATTTTCTTGATATGCTTTAGCAAGATAATAAAATGAATTATTAGGTAAATCCTTACTTTTAGTAGCAGCTTCCAGTTCTTTAATACAGTCTGTTTTATCTCGTTTTGTGTGGTATAAACTTAATCCAAATTTATAATGCTGAAGCGGTGTGAAATTCATGATCGGCGACAATTTAGAAAATAAAAGGGCCGCTTCAGGAAAATTACTTTGGTCAAATAATTTGTCTGCCAACTCTAAATCAGATTTGTCTTTTTCTGATTCCATGGCTGTTCTGGAGACTTTTTTCGTAGCAACTAATGGTGCACTAGTTGTTTCTTTTACATTTGGTAGTGGTAAGTTATCCAGATCAACTTTTTCAGATTCATACTGTGTAAAATAATTAGTGATTTTGACTGCCTTTTTATTTTTCTCCTTCACGCAACGCATGAGTTGTTTTAATACATATTCTCCCCTTTTTTGTGGCACATCAAAAGAATTTGTAATATCTGTATAGCCCTCTGTTTCTATGGTTACATCGTATTTAGCACCCGGTGCCACAATCATTAAGTAATGTCCGGTTTGCGAATTGGTTTTGTAAACGCCCGCTAGTTCACCTGTATTATTATTGAACAATGTAATTAATCCTTCTTTGGAGTAACCGGAATCATTAACTGCATTAAAATTTCCCTTTATAACATAGTAATCATTTTCGCGCGTAGGTAGTTTTATAAATAGTTGTTCAGTTTTGTTATCTTTTCTATTGCTAAAATAAAAAGCTGTTGTTTCTGTAGAGTCCGTAACAAATAAATAATCATCAAAAGGCGAATTAATAGGGTAACCAAGGTTAATAGGTGAGCTCCAATCACTGAGCGTATCCGGACGAGTACACTTAAATATATCTAATCCTCCCATACTGTTATGTCCTTTACTACTAAAATACAGGGTTAGGCCATTGTGCGATAAGTAGGGATAGTTTTCTTCAAGCGGTGTATTAATGGCTTGGCCTAAAGTGGATGCGGGGCTTAGCTTTCCGTTTGGCAATACAACATTTTTAAATAAGTCAAGATTTCCGGCTGGAACAGAAGCGTGCGATGTATAAATAAATTGACGCTGATGAAATTGTGTAAGTATTAACTTTTTCTTTTTTAACTTATCGGTAGGGTTGCTAAAAGCGTCTGTTTTATACCGCAAACGATTGCCAATTACGTCAAGCGGACAGTTACTGAGCAAATCAGATTCGTTAATAGCTTGTCGTTTTAATACACTAATATTGAGAGGTGAAGCCATTAACTCATTACCACTGTTACAGTTTTTAATTAATAGTTCAATTTCATTCGATATTAGTTCCTGTGGTTTGGCCTTTAATTTGTAGCGTTCAAAACTTTGAATAGCATCGTTAAACAAATAGGATTGCATGTATGCTTTACCAAGGTAAAAGTTTACATCGTAGTTTACTTCTTTAACCATCGACGCTATCTGGAGTGCCTGAATGGCTTTAAGCTTTTGCTTATTTAGTTTAAGAAGACTTACGCCGTAGTAATAATTATAAAACGGTTCTTGAGGGTCTTTTTTTAGTAGGTCTGAAAATTGTTGAACGGCTAATTCATATTTTTTTGCCATATAGCTGGCGAGCGCTTCAACTGGTTTCTTTCGTTCGGCTTCTAATTCAAGTTTTACCAATTCATCAATTTTAGAGGCACCTGTTTTATTTTTACCAACCATGGTTTTACCGCCTGCGGTATATTCTAATAACTCTTTGTTGTTAGTTAGGATTTCTGCTGTATCACTCACAGATTTAATATAAGCCACTTTTTCATCTTCATCCGTAAAATAATTCTGGATGGTCACAACGCCTTTTTTGTCTATTTTTTGAAGTTTGATTTCTTGTTTACAAATGTCATAATCTGTTTTAAGAGGCACTTCTATTATTTCTCTAAAGTTACCATACTCCTGTGTTTCAATTTTTAATAAATATCTAACATTTGGTACTACACATAATAAATATCGACCAGTGTATGGATTGGTATTGTATGTGCCAACCAGTTGATTGTTGCTGGCATTGTATAAAAACAATTTTGCTTTTTTAAATTTAGGATTGTCAAGAGCTTCAATCTTACCTTTGACTAATACAACTTTAACAGTGTCTGAATAAGGAATAGTTTTATAAACATCGTATTTTGAATCTTCACTAAATCTATTTGAAACTAAATAAACGAATTTTTTCTTTTTTGGTACAAAAAAGTCATCAGGTACATTTGTGTTTTTTTTGGCAGTGTCCGTTTGCCCCAATGTTTGATTGACAATTAGTAATATAAATAAGATATGTTTAAAAAAGTATTTCAATGCTTATTCAATGGTGATTATTTATTCCTGAACATAGATGCGCTTCACGCGCGACGAAACACTGGTTAATACCTCGTAAGTTATTGTGTCGAGCGCCTCTGCTGTTTTGATTAATTGTAAATTGTTTTCAAAAATAATCACTTCATCGCCTTCTTTGCAGCCTACGTTGCTAACATCAATCATGCACATGTCCATACAAATATTTCCAACTGTTCTGCAGAAATGATTATTAATATACACGCCATGCTTTCCATTGCCCAGTTGTCTGCTAAATCCATCGGCATAACCAATAGGTATGGTAGCAATTGTGGTATCCTTTTCTAATTTTCCGTTTCTGTTGTAGCCAATGGTTTCTCCTTTTTTTACATGTTTAAGTTGTGATATTTTTGTGCTAAGCTTTCCTACGTGTTGCAATTGTTTCTGTTCAGCTTCGTTCACACCAATACCATACATGCCAATTCCGAGTCTAACCATGTCGTAATGTGCCTCTTTAAATCGGCTGATGCCACCTGAATTGCAAATGTGTTTGAGAAAATGTTGACCGGTTGCAAGTTCAATTGTATTGGCCATTTTTTCAAATAGCCTTATTTGCTGATTTGAAAAATCATCCAACTGTTTATTGTCACTTCCAACTAAATGAGAAAAAGCGGACACTATTTTCAAGTTTGGCGTGTTTTTAAGGTATTTAATTAACTCTTCTAAATCAGTTTCTTCAAAACCTAAACGATGCATCCCGGTATCCAGTTTCAAGTGAATAGGATAAGGTTCAACAACACCATATTTATCAAGACATGCAGAAAATTCGGTTAAAACCCTGAAAGAATAAATTTCCGGTTCTAATTGATAGTTGATGATATCGTCAAACGAATCTAATTCAGGATTCATGACCATAATAGGTAACTTAATTTGCGACTCACGTAATTCAACACCTTCGTCGGCATAGGCAACTGCTAAATAGTGGATACCATTAAATTGAAGCGTTTTCGCAATCTCTGAACTTCCACTACCATAACCGGTAGCCTTGATCATCGCCATTATTTTCGTTGTTGGCTTTATTAAACTGCGGTAATGGTTAATATTTTCAATTATTTTATTCAGGTTAATTTCAAAAATGGTATCATGGCTTTTTTGCTGTAATAATTTACTCATGCTCTCAAAACCAAAACTGCGTGCCCCTTTTAATAATACAGTTGCATTGCTGAAATGAAAATCAATTAGCTTAAATTGACTAATAAAGGTGCTTGTGTCTTTATAAAAGATGGAAGTTGAACTAAACAAGTACTTATAGTTTCCAATCTCATGTCCAATGGCAATTAGTAAGTCTATTTTATAGTTACTAATCAGTTGGGCAATGTTTTTGTACAATTGCTGGCTAAGAATACCTGATTGTTCTATGTCAGAAAGCACAACAATTTTTTTTAAGCGCCTATGCTGTTGTTCAAGAAAATTAAGGGCTATTTTAAGTGAATCAAAATCAGAATTGTAAAAATCATTAATGATTAACGAATTTTTAATTCCGTTTTTTATTTCCAGCCTTAATGCGATAGAATTTAATTGTTTTATCCCTTCCTGAATTTGTTCAATGGAAAATTGCAGATAAAGTAAAACGCCTACACAGGTGGCAATATTACTTACAGAAGCGTCATCAGTTAAATTGGTATTAACTTCAAAACTTTTATCCAAATATTTAAACTCAATTGCATTTTGCTTTACCGTAAAAGTTAAGTCACCTTTTAATTTACCAACTCTTAAAATATGTTTAAGTATATGGCCGGATGGTTTCTCAAAGTTTACTTCATTAATCACACAAAATGAAGCGTGTTCGAATAACTTAAATTTTTCAATTAATTTAGTTTCAAGACTATCAAAACCTTGACTGTGCGCATCACCTAATGCTGTAAATACACCAATGGTTGGCGAAATTATTTTGGCTAATTGACCCATTTCACCGCTAGTAGAAATACCTGCTTCAAATATGCCAAGTGTATGCATGGCATTTAAATTAAGAACGCTTAACGGCACACCTATTTGCGAATTGTAACTTTTGGGACTTCTGCAAATGGAGTATTGAGATTTTAAAAGTTGATACAACCATTCTTTAACTATGGTTTTACCATTACTTCCTGTTATACCGATGATTGGGATATGAAATTGTTGGCGATGATACGCAGCTAATCTTTGAATAGCCAACAAAGGTTTTTCTGTTTTGATGAAACTTAAGTTGGTTCCAATAATTTTAGTTTCATCATAGCCTTCTTCAACTAAAAATGATTTTACACCTCTATCCACTAATTCTTGAATGTAATGATGGCCGTCATTACGTTCTGTTCTGATGGCTATAAACAAATGTTGGTCAGGGTTTTGTAATTGTCTGCTGTCAACAAAATAATGATAAATTAAATTGGACTGCCCCTTTAATTTACTGTTGGTAATGCTTGCTATTTCCGTTGTTGTATACATTAACTGTTTTTTTGATTATAACAATTCCTGCACAAAGGTTGGTAACTTTCCGTTTCACCTAACAGAACGAGTTTATCATTCATGTGTGTTCTATAACTTACATAGGCTAATTCGCCACATTCTAAACAGATAGCTTGAACTTTGGTAACATCTTCGGCAATTGCCAGTAAACCTGGAATTGGTCCAAACGGTTTACCTAAAAAATCCATATCTAATCCCGCAATAATAACTCTAATGCCTCTGTTAGCAAGAGTATTGCAAACATTGGGTAATTCATCATCAAAAAACTGTGCCTCATCAATTCCAACAACATCAACATCATTAGCCAATAGTAATATATTTGTACTATTTGGAACAGGGGTACTCATAATTTCTTGACCACTATGAGAAACTACTTTTAACTCATCATACCTTACATCAATATCAGGCTTAAAAATTTCTACTTTTTGTTTGGCAAATTGGGCGCGTCTCAAACGACGAATGAGTTCTTCGGTTTTACCCGAGAACATGCTGCCACATATTACTTCAATTCGTCCTTGTTTACGATCCTTAAACATTGTTTAAAATGCGTTAAAAATAAAATTTAAATGTAAGTGTAGCCTTTGTATATTCAAAACTAAATTAATTATAAACTTATACACATGGCCATTGAAAAAGTGCTGATAAAAATACAAACGCAAATAACAGATTTAGTTAATAATTTAGAAGATTTTGTGCAGCCAAACGTTCAGCCTAGTTCGCAGGAATGCGAGCAATTAAAATTTCAACTGGCTCATTTACAGGATTTGTTGGCGGTTTATACGTATTTAAAGCATGATAAAGAGCTTTCACCAAGCTTTAACATTCATTCAAAAGTTAGCAACACGACGCCGGACGTTAATTTGACCGAACAGCCTGATAGTAAAATAAAGGAGCCTGGCAAGCAGGAGGAAGTTGAAGTTAAACCGATCGAAAAGGAAGTTGAGTCTGTTGAAAAAACAAATGAACCTAAAGCACTACAAACTAATAGTGTTTCAGGAATAAAGTTGACATTAGGCATTAACGACAAATTCAGGGTCATAAATGAATTATTTAAACAAAATGCCAACGAGTATAACATTGCCATGGAACAATTTAATTCAATATCAACCCATCAAGATGCTGAAACATTCATGGCTAGTTTAGCTGAATTATATGGCTGGAATGAGAAGTCGGACACAGTAAAGTTTTTTTATACATTAGTAAGAAGTAAGTTTAAATAATGTTGAAGTATTTTCTGTTTCTTTATTTATTCTGTTTTCAATCGTTGTTGCCGGCGCAAGACACCACTTATGCAAGAAGTGTTATAAAAGCGCTAACTTCAAAAAAATGTTTTGGAAGAGGTTATATTAATGATGGTTTAAATCAAGGAAAGCGAGTAATTTTAAATGAATTACGTAAGTTTCAGGTTACCGGCTTTTTTAAGAATAATTCTTTTACCGAATCATTTCAACATCCTGTAAATGTATTTAAGCAAGCGATTAAATTAAAACTTAACGGCAAAGAGCTTGTCCTTGGTAAAGATTTTATCCCTTCACCCAATGCCCCTTCGGTGAAGGGTAAAATAAAGTTGATAAAAAAAGATTCAGTAACTTTTGTTTCACAAGATGGAAAAAGCTTTTTGTTAACTGTTAAAAATAAATTAACCTATGGTGTTGGCTTAAATCATGATAATTATGCAGAAATAGAAATTGACAAAAAAGCAATTGAATCTGAACCAAAGGAGATAGAAATTAATTTAAAGGCACAACTTATTAAATCCTTCCAAAGCAACAATATTGGTTGTCGGATTAATGGAACGTCAACCAGTGATAGTTTAATTGTGTTTTGCGCACATTATGATCATTTAGGTGGAATAGGTAAAAGCGTTTATTTTCCCGGCGCGAATGATAATGCCAGTGGTGTTAGTTTTCTTTTAAATTTAATAAAGTATTACAAGGCCAATCAACCCAAGTACACTACAATTTTTTTATTTTTTGCAGCTGAAGAGGCCGGGTTACTTGGTTCGAACTATTTTGTTGAGAACCATAAGGATGTTTTGCCTAAAATTAAGTTTTTAATTAATTTGGACTTGTTAGGAACAGGCGATGAAGGAATTACGGTTGTTAATGGAGCAGTGTTTACTAACCAATTTTCTAAACTACAATCTATTAATGCTAAAAATAACTATTTAAAAGAGATAAAAAAGCGTGGTAAGGCTCAAAATAGCGACCATTACTGGTTTACAGAAATGGGCGTGCCTTCTTTTTTTATATACACGCTCGGTGGTATAAAGGCCTATCATGATATTTATGATGTAGAGTCTACCTTGCCTTTAACGGAGTTTGTGGATGTATTTAAGCTTCTTACAGAATTTGTTAACGAATTGTAACTTTTTCTTTTAATCGGTGTACCTTTTTAGATTTGATGATTAGTATAGCTTGAAGCAATACTATGCTTTAAAAAAGGCAATTCGTAAATCATCAAAAGCCCGATTAATTATCAATAAACTGATTTGTTCAAAATCCAAATTAATTGTACTTTTAAATTTGAATAAACACACTTTATGTACACTAAATTCATTCCCATTTTTATTTTGTTAATTGCTCAATCGTTTTGTTTTTCGCAAGAAAAAGAAACCAAATCTCTTCAACATACTGCCGAATTAAATCTGAAAAACGGCAATTATGATGATGCTTTAGAGGATTATTTACAGTTGATAAAAATTGATCAAAAAAATGCCGACTATAATTATAAATTGGGGGTGTGTTATTTGAATACTAACATTAACAAGGCTAAGGCGGTACCTTATTTGGAAAATGTTGTTAGGGTTGAAAATCATATCATCAATGCAGATTTTTTATTAGGAAGGGCTTACCAATACGCCAACAGATTTGATGATGCAATTAACGCTTTCAATAAATATAAGCAATTAGCCAAAGGAACTGAGGAGAACTTGAAGGAACTGGATCTACATATACAACATTGTTTGAATGCTAAAGAACTCGTTAAATTTCCAATTGATATTACGTTTCAAAGTTTAGGAGGCGCAATAAATTCGCAGTATGCCGATTATTATCCTTTTGTTACTGAAGAGGAAGCCTTCATGTTATACAACTCCAAACGCCCGATGAATGAAAAAATTGAAAAAGGTCAAAACGGACAATTTCTAAATAGCATTTATGTATCAAAAGTAATTAATGGCGTATATGCCCAAAGTGAAGTAATTGGCTCTCCAATATGTGAAGGTAACACCGGTGAAGAGATTATTGGAATGAACAGTAAAGGAAATGTGATTTTAATAAACAAAACCAATTTAAGGGGTGAGGCAAAATTGTACCTCAGTAAGCAAACTAAAAGTGGAGAGTTTATGAAGCCGGAAGAGTTACCTAATGCTGTTAATGGCAGTGGTGATGTAATAGCAGCGTGTATTAACAACGATGGTACTTTTATTTATTTTGCAAGCAATCGAAAAGGAGGTTTTGGCGGAACAGATATTTATGTTGTAAATAAACTGCCAAATGGCAAATGGAGTGAGGCCAAAAATTTGGGTAAAACAATTAATACAGCGCAGGATGAAGATTTTCCAAATTTAAGTCCCGACGAAAAAACGCTCTACTTTTCCAGTAAAGGGCATAGTAGTATGGGTGGTTACGATATTTTCAAAGCTTCAATGAATACTGAAACAAATGAATTTATGCCCTGTAAAAATATGGGATATCCATTAAATACAAGTTATGATGATTACAACTTCAGAATAAGTAAAAATGGACGATACGGATACGTAAGCGCTGTTAGGGGTGGTTCTTTGGGCGATTATGATATTTACAGAGTTTCTTTTAATGAAGTTGAATTAGATTACACCGTGATTATTGGCAACATGGTTTCAAGTGATACTGCAAAAACAATCGATTTTACTGCCACCAATATATCTGTTAGTGACGTTATTACCAATGAGATTGTTGGGAATTATCTGCCAAATCCTGCTACGGGCAGATTCATCGTTATTTTGCCGCCGGGTAAATACAATATTTTGGTGGAGTCACCTAATTTTCAAGATTATAATAAAGTAATAGAAGTGTTTGATAAGGCGTCTTATCAATCTGAAATTAGCTCAGAAATTAAGTTAAAAGTAAAAAAGTAATCATGATCCATAATTTATCTAAAAACAACACCATTTTTAATCAGTTTGTTGCTGAATTAAGAGACGTTAACATTCAAACAGACAGCATGCGTTTCAGAAGAAATCTAGAGCGGATGGGGGAGGTGTTTGCTTATGAAATTAGTAAGTCTTTAACCTATAAGGAGAAAAAAGTTCAAACGCCATTAGGTGAAGCCAATGTTAACCTCATTCTTGATCAACCAGTTGTAGCAACGATATTAAGAGCTGGTTTACCATTGCACCTCGGTATTTTAAATTATTTTGACAGGGCTCAAAATGCTTTTGTTAGCGCCTATCGCAGACATCATAAGGATAATAGTTTTGAAATTGCCTTGGAATATGTTGCTTGTCCGGATTTAACCGATAAGGTTTTGATTTTGTGTGACCCCATGCTGGCAACAGGTTCGAGTATGGTGTTAACTTATAACGCATTACTTAAAAAAGGTAAACCTAAACATACACATATTGTTACTGCAATTGCCAGTGTGCAAGGAGTAGATCATGTTAAAGCCTTATTGCCTAATAATGATATTACAATTTGGTGCGGTGCTATTGACGATGAGTTAACCGCACACGCCTATATTGTTCCGGGTTTAGGTGATGCCGGCGACTTAGCATTTGGAAGTAAATTATAATGTTTACCATAAAAAAAATTTCATTAGAATCTACCGGTGTTTTAAATAATCTGGTGAAGGATTACGTCAATGAACCTGAAAAACTAAAAGCGTTTTATTCTAATTATTTTGACCTTGAAAGCTTCAAAACAAAGTTAAATGGATTTCAATTTAAACAGGACAGAGTTTTACTTGTTTCGTGTTTAAATGCGCAAGCAGAAGAAGTAAAAAACACACATCCGGCAACGATAGCCAACATTCAACTTCTAAATCATGTAAACACCTACACAATAACTACCGGACATCAGCTCTGCTTAAATACAGGCCCACTTTATTTTATTTATAAAATTTTGAGCGTCATAAAAACATGTGAATTACTTAAGCAAGAATTTCCAAACATCAATTTTGTTCCTGTTTATTGGATGGCTGCCGAAGATCACGACTTTGAAGAGGTTAATCATTTTCATTTGTTTTCAAAAGTACTAACATGGCAAACCAATCAAACAGGATCTGTGGGCGATTTTGAAACAGCTGAATTAGTTAACCTATTTGCTGAATACGAACAAATTTTAGGCGATTCTGAAAATGCCGGTAATTTAAAAAAATTATTTAAGGAAGCGTATTTGGGTCATAAATTATTAAAGGATGCTACACGCTTTTTGGTTAATGCTTTATTCGGAAAATATGGTTTAGTGGTGGTTAACGGGAATGATAAAGCGTTGAAAGAACAATTTGTGCCGTTTCTAAAGAAAGATATTTTTGAAAACACGCCTTTTAAAGCAGTTAATAAGTCCATTCAAAGTCTTTCAGAAAAGAATTACCATATTCAGGTTAAACCGCGTGAAATAAATTGCTTTTACACAGAAAAAGGGATTCGTGCCAGGTTAGAAAAAAAAGATACCAATTATGCTGTTGTTGGTACAGATAAAATATTTTCTGAAGCAGAACTCAATGAAATTCTTCGTTCCAATTCAAGTGCCATTAGTCCAAATGTTGTGTTGAGACCATTATATCAACAGGTTATTTTACCAAACGTTGCTTATGTTGGTGGTCCGGGTGAGTTAGCGTATTGGCTTGAATACAAGTTAATGTTTGAGGAGCTTGGTGTTGATTTTCCAATATTAATGCCAAGAACTTTTATTACCATCATTGATAAAAGTAATCTTCAGAAATTGAAGAAATTGGCCATTGAATCTGAACATATTTTTAAAAGTGAATCAGAGCTAATAGCGTTTGTGCAAAAGAACAGAGGCGAGACCTTTGAATTGTCTGAAACAAAAAGCAAAATAGAAAGTTTGTATACCTCACTCACAGAATCAATTGGTAAAATTGATAAATCCTTAGTGAATGCTGTTACAGCAGAAATGCAAAAAGCTTCAGGCGGGCTTAATCAACTGGAAAGTAAAGCGAATAAAGCGCTTAAACAGCGTTTAGAAACGGAAAATAACCAAATTAAGAATCTGAAGTCCAAATTGTTTCCAAATTCATTACCGCAAGAACGTTTCGATAATTTTGCAAGTTACTATCTGGCCTATGGTGACCGTTTTTTTGAGGAACTACTCAATTCTATGAATCCATTTGATCCAAAGATGTTAATTTTAGAAGAAGATTAAAGGAAATTGTTTAAATTGGTAGAATATTAATTTTTACAGATGAAAAAACTTTTACTATTTATTTCAATTGGTTTGTTTAATCAATTAAATGCTCAAACCTATACTATTACCGAAGCTAATCATATGATAGCTCAAGGCGACACATCCAGATTTTATGTGTGTGATACAGGCGCAGTATCTTTAACAAGTATTTTAAATACTGCCGGGTCTAACGTCACCTGGAATTTTACAGGTGTAGGCGTAACCAGCACTGTTGTTACAACGTCATACGCATCAACACTAAGTGTTCCTGCGTCTTCAAATTATCCGGGCTGTAACCTTGTACAAGGAACTTCAAATTTTTATAAAAACTCAAGTAGTCCTGGTCAGGTAGAACTTCTGGGTGCAGCAGTGCCGGGAGCAGGAGCAAGTTTAAACTTTACAAATTCTGCCGTTGTTGCTAAATTTCCGTTTGCATTAACGAATACCAATACCGATAATTTTGGTGGTACAGTTACATTTACCAGTAATGGCACCTTTTCAGGTTCGGTTAACATTAATGCCGATGGTAACGGTACACTTGTTTTACCAACCGGACAAGTGCTGACCAATGTTACACGTATCAAAACTCGTCAAACTACCAATATTAATGGGTTAATACCGTTATTTCCCATTGTATTAAGGATAACCAATTATGATTATTACCATGTATCTGATAAATTTCCGGTATTTACCGTTTCCTATAATAGTTTGTTGTTAGGAATAGGTACACCAACCATCACCGGCACGGTAAGAAGTAATAAAGCCGTTACGGTTGTAGGATTAGATGAGAAAACTTTAAACGCAAGCCATTTTAGAGTTTATCCAAATCCGGCAAGTTCAATGTTAACCATTGAATCGCTTGCAAATGGAATTGAACCCGCAGGAATTAAAATTTATTCAATTACCGGCCAAATTGTCTTAAAACAGCCATTCGATTCAAGTATCAACGTATCAAACTTAAAAGCCGGAATGTACTATTTGGAGATTAGCACATCAAAAGGTGGGGTTTATAAGCAGAAATTAGTTGTTAACTAATCACTTTTATTCATTTTAAGGAATGGCCTAATAGCTATTAAAATGGAAAAATTAGGATGTCCTGATAATTCCCATTTTTTGTTTGAATTAAAACAAAGAGGATTGGTGTGCTTTTGTTTTTGAAACGTCTGATTCCAAGAATTTCATTCGCATCAGCGAGTAAGAAGAGCACAATATCACTGCTTTGCAGAGTGGGGGACTTTCAATACTTTATAAGGTTTTACCAACTAATTACTTTTTGGCTCAAGCGTAATATAAGGTATTAACATCTCTTCTAAACTTACCCCACCATGTTGAAAGGTGTTTTTATAGTAATTCACATAATGGTTAAAATTATTGGGATAGGCAAAAAAGCGATTTTCTTTGGCAAATACAAACCGGCTGCTAGGATGAAGACGCGGTAAAAAAGCATCCATCGGATTTTTGATTTCGAAAACTTCTTTAGGGTTATAATCCAATGCCTTACCTTGTTTGTATCTTAAATTCGTGTTCACATTTTTATCACCAATAATTTTGGTAGGGTCTTGCACGTGCACCGTTCCATGGTCCGTTGTAATGACTATTTTAATTTTCTTTTCTGCCAATTGTTTAATAATATCTAAAAGGGGCGAATGCTCAAACCAGCTAAACGTGATGCTGCGATAAGCCGCTTCATTTTCTGCTAATTCTCTAATGACCTCCATTTCTGTTCTGGCATGACTAAGCATGTCTACAAAATTGTAAACAATAACATTTAATTTATTCTGTAATAATTGATGAAGGTTTTCGGACAACTTTTTACCAGCGTTAAAATTGGTAATCTTGTTATAACTCATTTTTACCTCTTTGCCTAAACGTTTCAATTGTTGTTGTAAAAAAAACTCCTCATGCAAATTTTTGCCACCTTCATCTTCATCATTAAACCATTGTTCCGGAAATCGTTTTTCCATTTCACTGGGTAAAAGGCCACTGAATATGGCATTTCGGGCGTATTGCGTGGCAGTTGGTAAAATGCTAAAATACAATTCTTCACTCACTACTTTATAATAATTTTGTAAAGTTGGTTGAATTACTTTCCATTGGTCGTACCTTAAGTTATCAATTACAATTAAAAACACCGGTTCCGGTTTATTCAGTTCCTGAATAAATTTATTCTTAAGTAAAGTGTGACTCATGGTTGGAGGCGCAGTGTTTTTGCCATTTAACCACGAGATGTAATTTTTTTCGATGAATTTAAAAAACTGTGTATTGGCATCGCTTTTCTGCATTTTTAAAACATCAATCATGCTTTTATCCTGCAAATTGTCAATCGACAATTCCCAATAAATAATTTTTTTATAAACCTCTTGCCATTCTTGCCAACTTAAATTATCGTTTAGCTGCATGCCAATGTTGCTAAAATCTTTTCTGTACTCGGTATTCGTTTTTTCGCTAACTAAACGTTTATTGTCCAATATTTTTTTAAGTGATAATAAAATTTGGTTTGGATTAACAGGTTTAATGAGGTAATCAGCAATTTTACTTCCAATGGCATCTTCCATTAAGTGTTCTTCTTCACTTTTGGTAATCATAATCACCGGAAGTTCATTTTTAACTTGTTTTATTTTCAGAAGTGTTTCCAGTCCGGATATACCAGGCATATTTTCATCTAACAACACTACGCTAATGTTTGTGTCTTCCTTAACTATATCGTATGCTTCATCACCACTTAAGGCTGTAACCACCTCATAACCTTTTGAATTTAAGAAAAGAATGTGCGGCTTTAAAAGTTCAATTTCATCATCAGCCCAAAGAATTTTAAGTTTATCCATACAATAAAAATTATGCTATTAACAAATAACGTATTAATTTTACAACTATTACTTGGTTTAACAAAATTTCTATTTAGATGACGAATAACAAACGTAAAATAATTAATGATCCTATTTATGGCTTTGTTACGTTGCCAAATAATTTAGTATACGATTTAATAAATCACCCGTATTTTCAGCGTTTGCGAAGAATAAAACAACTTGGGTTAACAAATTTGGTTTATCCGGGAGCATTGCATACAAGGTTTCATCATGCCATTGGTGCGATGCATTTGATGCAGGAGGCTGTTTTAACATTAAAGCAAAAAGGAATCAAAATTACCGAAGAAGAAGAAAAAGCCGTTTTGGTTGCTATTTTACTGCATGATGTTGGGCACGGACCATTTAGTCATGCACTTGAACATAGTATCGTTAAAGGTGTTAACCACGAAACCATTAGTAGCTTAATTATGCAGCGACTGAACAAAGCGTTTCATGGTGAACTTAATCTGGCATTGCAAATTTTTAATAACCAATACAAAAAGCAATTTCTTTACCAGTTGGTGAGCTCACAGTTAGACATGGATCGGCTGGATTATTTAAAACGCGATAGCTTTTTTACAGGCGTTAGTGAGGGTGTTGTTAGCAGTGATCGTATTATTAAAATGCTAAACGTTGTAAATAATCAACTCGTAATTGAACATAAAGCCATTTATAGCATCGAAAAATTTTTAATCGCCCGACGATTAATGTACTGGCAGGTTTACCTTCACAAAACCGTACTATCAGCTGAAACTATGCTGGTTAATATTTTAAAAAGAGCCAAAGAGCTCAGTGCTCAAAAGGTTGATTTATTTGCCACACCCACCTTAAGCTTGTTTCTGAAAAATGATTTTACCGAAAAAGATTTTGAAAAAAAACCTGAATTACTCGACTATTTTGCGGAATTAGATGATACTGATATTTACACTTCCATAAAAGTATGGGCAAAACACTCTGACTTTGTTTTAAGCAACCTCTGCAGCAACATATTAAACAGAAAGTTATTCAAGGTTGAATTGAGCAGTTCAAAAATTAAGTCAACTAATTACAATACGATGCTAACAAGAGCTTGTAAAAAATATAAAATTACCAAAAAGGAAGCCGAATATTTTGTGATTAGCAATTCCGTAAATAACAGCACCTATAATTCAAATAAATTCAAAATTAATGTACTTTTTAATGATGGTAAACTTTTGGATGTAGCCAAAGCAAGTGATCACCTAAATATCCAAAGTTTAAGTAACATTGTTACGAAATACTACTTATGTTACCCTAAAGATTTGATATAGAGATTTTTATCTAATTTCTGATCTTTACTTCACTATTTAAAAACATAATTTTTTCTTAACATTTCAAAAGAAGTTTTAATTCAGTCAATTTAAGACGTTTGCAAAGCAATTTTTAAGTTTTCTTTTTTGAATAACTGTATTTTTTTGCGTTATTTGTTAATTCTTAAAAAGTAATCAAATGAAAGTAGGAGTTCCTGCGGAAATCTCAGCCAATGAGTTGAGGGTAGCCGCAACACCAAAAACAGTTAAGCGTCTTCAAAAGCAAGGTTTTGAAGTATATATTCAAAAAGGGGCCGGTTTAAAGGCTAATTATTCTGATAAGGAGTTTGAAGAAGCCGGCGCTAAAATTGTTCAAACGGCCAACGAGATTTATTCTCAATCTGATATTGTCTTAAAAGTGAAAGAACCTGCTGCTGAAGAGATAGCCATGATGCGCGAAGGATTAGTAATGTTAAGTTATTTATGGCCTGCGCAAAACCAAGACTTATTACAAAAATTGGCAGACAAAAAAGTAAACGCCGTGGCGATGGATGCCATTCCTCGTATTTCACGTGCTCAGAAAATGGACGTACTTTCTTCAATGGCTAACATTGCCGGCTATCGCGCTGTAATTGAAGGTTCATTTCATTTTGGTCGTTTTTTAAATGGCCAAATTACGGCCGCCGGAAAAGTTGAACCTGCCAAGGTTTTGGTGATTGGTGCCGGTGTTGCCGGATTAGCAGCGTTAGGAGCAGCTTATTCGTTAGGGGCAATCGTAAGAGCTTTTGATACACGAAAGGAAGTTGCTGAACAAATTCAATCCATGGGTGGTACATTTTTAACGGTTGAAATAGAGGAGGATGGAGCAACAGCTTCGGGTTACTCCAAAGAAATGAGTAAAGAATTTATTGAGGCCGAGATGAAATTATTTTTGGAGCAAGCCAAAGAAGTAGACATTGTTATTACCACGGCTCAAATCCCTGGTAAACCAGCTCCAAAATTATGGCTAGATTACCATGTTGCGGCCATGAAACCGGGCTCGGTTGTAGTTGATTTGGCAGCAAGCACTGGTGGAAATTGCGTTCTTACAAAAAATGGTGAAATTGTTACAAGTGAAAATGGTGTAATCATCGTTGGGAAATTAAATCAATTGCCAACGCAGGCTTCTCAATTATACGGTAACAACTTATGCCATTTATTAGATGATATGGGCAAGGCTGAGAAGTTTAAAATTGATATGGAAGATGCTGTTGTTTCTCGTGCCATGGTAACCTATAACGGAAAAATTAACTGGCCTCCTGCTCCTTTGCAGGTTAGTCCAACCGCCGGAGGAGGCGCTAAAAAAGTTGCCGCACCAACCCCGGAAGAGACCAAAGCCGCAGATGAAGCCAAAGCTAAAAAGGCAGCTGTTTCAACTTTAGTAAGTTTAGGAGTGGTTGGCGCATTATTGTTATTAGTGGGTGCCTTTGCGCCACCCGCATTTATTCAACATTTCACGGTATTTGTGTTAGCTGTGTTTGTTGGCTGGCAAGTAATTACAAACGTCTCCCATTCATTACATACACCTTTAATGGCGGTTACCAATGCCATTAGCGGTATTATTGTAGTTGGCGGGTTATTACAAACTAAAAATGATGCCGGAAATATCATGACGATTATTGCGTCAATTGCTATTTTAATTGCCAGCATCAATATTGTTGGTGGATTTGTAGTGACGCATCGTATGTTGAAAATGTTTAAAAAATAATTAATAGAATTTTATGTTTATAGCAAAAGAAATACAAACAGCAGCCTACTTATTTGCAAGTATTCTGTTTATTTTAAGTTTAAGTGGATTATCTTCTCAAGAATCTGCTAAAAGAGGCGTTCTTTATGGAATAGTAGGGATGATTGTGGCAATTTTTGCAACAGTTTTAGGTCAAGGTGTTGAAGGTCACATTTACATTATTGCTGCAATTGCAATAGCCTCGGTAATAGGTATTTTATTGGCACGAAAAGTGGAAATGACCGCCATGCCTCAACTAGTAGCGATATTACATAGTTTTGTTGGTTTAGCTGCTGTGTTGGTTGGTTTTGGTTCTTACCTTGATCCAGCTACCCAAGCCTTAACAGGTGCAGAGCACACAATACACCTTGTTGAAGTGTTTGTTGGCATTTTTATTGGTGCCATTACGTTTACGGGTTCAATTATTGCCTGGGGGAAATTAGATGGCAAAGTACCAAGTAAACCTTGGAGTTTTAAAGGACTTCAAACAATGAATTTAGTTTTATTGTTGGTTTGCGTTGGTTTAGGAGTTATGTTTTGTGGCGCACACGGAACTGAAGGCATGCTGTATTTATTAATTATGACAGCGATTGCTTCCTTTATTGGTGTTGTTTTAGTTATGGCGATTGGCGGTGGTGATATGCCGGTTGTTGTATCGATGTTAAATTCTTATTCGGGTTGGGCTGCATCAGCTGCAGGTTTTATGTTGGGTAACGATTTATTAATTGTAACCGGTGCTTTAGTGGGTAGTTCCGGTGCTATTCTCTCGATGCACATGTGCCATGCCATGAATCGTTCTTTCTTCTCGGTAATTTTTGCGAGTGGAGGTTCAGGTTCTAGTCAAGGTGGTGAAAAGAAAGCCATTGAGGGAGAAGTTACGGCCCTAAACCACGAAGAGGTAGCAGGCTTATTAAAAGAAGCAAAATCAGTTGTAATTGTGCCGGGTTATGGCATGGCGGTTGCAAAAGCGCAGTATCCAATTTACGAAATGGTTCAAACCTTGCGTAAAGCAGGTAAAAATGTTCGTTTTGCCATTCATCCGGTTGCCGGGCGTTTACCGGGACATATGAATGTGTTATTAGCTGAGGCAAACGTACCATATGATATTGTTTTAGAAATGGATGAGATTAACGACGACATGCCGGACACAGACGTGGTAATGGTAATTGGTGCAAATGATGTGGTGAATCCAAGTGCCCAAGATGATCCTGCCAGCTCTATTTACGGGATGCCGGTAATTGAAGCGTGGAAGGCAGAGAAAGTTATTATTATGAAACGCTCTATGAGTGCCGGTTACTCTGGTGAAGACAATCCTTTATTTTACAAACCAAATTCAGAAATGTTGTATGGTGATGCAAAAGCCAGTGTAGAGAAGTTATTAGGGTTTTTAAGATAAATTTAGTTAACCTAATTTTTTAGTAGAATGATATTTTATCATTCTATTTTTTTGCCTAATAGTAATACTTTTAGTCATATTTTTTGCCTAAAAGTATTTTTTGTATATTTGTATTATGATAACAAGACGCATATACACGGAGTTAGAAAAGCATTTGGTCAAAAAACAGGTAACTGTTATTTTAGGCATGCGCCGTGTTGGTAAAAGCACTGCTGTTAAATACTTATTAAGTAAGGTTAAACACAATAATAAGCTGTATTTGGATTGTGAGAAAATAGAATATCAAACGCTATTTAATACTCCCAGCTACGATGCAATCATTAACGAGTTAGAGCTTTTAGGCATTAACTTTAATAAACCTGCCGTTATTGCGCTTGATGAAATACAACTTATTAAAAACTTACCAAGTTTTATAAAGTATATTTACGATACTTACAAAGTAAAATTTATTGTAACGGGTTCCAGTTCATATTATTTAAAAAATCAGTTTACCGAAAGTTTAGCCGGTCGCAAGTTAATTTATGAAATGTACCCGCTTTCGTTTGATGAGTTTTTAGTGTTTAAAAATCAAAAGATACAAAACATCGCTAAATATAGTCATATCAATTTCAATACCACGTGGTACAATAAAACTAGTGCTTTGTACAAAGAGTATATCACTTATGGTGGATTTCCGGAAGTTGTTCTTCAGAAAAACAATAAGGATAAAGTGGAATTGCTTTGGGATATTGTAAATTCATACATTGATATGGATGTGAAGTTATTAGCCGATTATTCACTCAATAAAGATTTATTTAATTTAATAAAGTTACTGGCAGCAAGGATTGGTTCAAAAATAGATTTTACCAAATTGAGCAATGTATCGGGGATTGAACGTCGCAAAATAAGCAATTATATTTATTTGTTTGAAAACACTTATTTTTTGTATTTAATTAAGCCCTTTACTAAAAATACGGATGTTGAAATTACCCATCAGCCTAAATTATATTTTGCTGATAATGGCTTACTGTATATTTTAGGCGGCGAAAATTTATCGAGCGGACAGTTGTTTGAGAATGTGGTGGCCACTCAACTAAAAAAGATGCACCAACTAAACTATTATCAAAAAAAGAATGGTCAAGAAATTGACTTTATTTTAGATTCCAAAATAGCAGTTGAAGTAAAAGAAACCCCAATTATACAGGATTACAACACGCTTAAGAATAGAGCAGAGGAATTAAAACTAAAAAGTTATTTTTTAGTTGGTAAAAACGCAGGCGTAAAATTTAAAGATTTTAAGTATGGAGGGAATTTGTTCTAAAAGTAATACTATTTGTCATTTTATTTGACACAAAGTACAAACTAAAAGCATCCTTAATGCATTAAAATCAGAAAAGAAATTCTGTTAGAAATTAACAAGGAATAGAAGTTGTACAACTTCTATTCCCTTAGTTTTACCATCTTTATTGATTTGTTACCTTCTTTCGAAGTTAAATTTAGAATGTAAATACCTTCAGGCAGGTTGCTTGTATTAATCGTTTGTTCACCCGAGATTTCATCCGTTAGAATGATTTGTCCAACACTATTAAAAATGGAAAGTTTGGTTAGTTCTTGACTAATTAATTTAATTTCATTTGTAAATGGATTAGGCATTACAAGTAAAGCGCCATTGTTTAAATTGCCAGCTTGTAAACTTGTACATAAGTCAACAAATTGAGTAATGGCAATAGAGCTACTGCAAATACCTGTTTGCCCCGTAATAAAATAAGTTGTTGTAATGCTTGGAGATACAACAATGCTGTTACCTGTGCTTCCATTATCCCAAGAGTAAGTACTTGCACCATTTACATTAAGTGTTACCGATGCGCCCACGCAAATAGTATCTTGACTGGAAAAAGCAGTAAGGGTTGGCGTAACGTCTACACTTACACTTATTGTTTTAGTGTTAGAACAAGATCCGTTAGAACCAATAGCTGTATAGCTTGTGTTGGCCAGAGGTGATACAACAACTGACGCACCTGATAAGTTACCCGGATTCCAGGTATAACTTGTAGCGCCTGACGCATTTAATGAAACGGTTTGACCACTGCAAACTACCGGACTTGTAGATGATAAAGTAATGTTGACTGATGGATTAACTGTTACAGCCTGAGTAAACGTGTTACCCGCACCAACACTGTTTGAAGTAGTCATACTAACTACATAACTACCTGTGTTTGCAAATGTAATGGATGGACTTGCTGCACTTGATGAAGAAATGGATACACCTACAGATGGCAATACTGACCATGTGTATGAACTAGGGCTGTTAATGGACGTGTTGTTAAATAATTTAGGTGTTCCCTGACAAATAGCGCCGCTCAAAGAAAATGAACTTGTTGGAGGAAGAGCTGTAGGAACCACATCGACCATCCAAACGCCTCTGCCGTATGTAGCAGCAACAATTTTGCCGGGCATGGCCGGAGAAATTTCCATATCGGATAATGGTGTGTTTGGTAAACCAACGTTATATAATGTCCAAGTCGTTTGCGAAGCATCGCGGTAATATACACCAACATCCATTCCAATATAAATTCTGTCGTTGCTTCCAGGTTCATAAACTAAACAATTCGCAGGTAAATTTGGTAAATTAGAAGTCATGTTGCTCCATGTAGTACCACCATTTGATGAATAAAATATTTTACTGCCTGCGGTGTAATTTCCTGAAATTACCCAAACTTTATTTGGATCAGTTGGGCTTACACACACATTTGCAAATGATAAACCTGTTGATAAAGAGCCTGTAATATTTGTCCATGATGCACCGGCATTGGTTGTTTTAAGTACTGCGCCACTTTTAACAACATAAATAATTTGATTGTTTGAAGGGGCAATCGCAAATTCAACAACACTTCCAGAAACAGGGAATGCAGTTAAAGCTGTCCACGTAGTACCTAAATTAGTTGAGACAATCATGTTTTGTTTGCCTGCATAAATCGTAGTTGCATTTTGTGGGTCTTGTTTCCATGCGGTAACCCAAGGGGCCGATCCTCCTAAGGTTGTTGTTATAGATGACCAAGATGCTCCTCCATTTGTTGTCCGTTGAAAAGAACCATTATAGTATTCACCAAACATGTTGTTGTTGTTGGTTCTATCAATAAAGCAATCCATCCCATCTCCACCTAAACGAGCTTGATAGGTTGTACCATTCCAAGTGCTTGTTCCATTGTCTTGGTGTCCTGTAATCCATAAATTGGCAGTTAAAGCAGATGTGCCAACTTTATAGATTTGTGAAATATTCATTGTGCCGGAAATTTCTGTCCAGCTCGTTGCACCTGGAGCTCTTCTGTAAACGGTACCATCATTACAATTAAATAGGGTGCCATTTGGTTCGTATTCTAAATCATGATGATCAGCATGAGTGAATGGGGCACCTGAACCGGTCCAATGCCCATATATTGTCCAATTGCTTCCGCCATTAGTTGTTCTCCACACATTAACACCGCCAACAACCACTTCATTTGAACTAGTTGGAGAGGCAGCTACACATAGGTCGTACCATCCTTGTCCGCCGGAATCATTTCCGGCTGTTGCCCAACCTAATAAATTAGGCGTAGATGTTGCCATAGCAGTGAAATTTAAGCCAGCATCTGTTGATCTGTAAAAAGCAAAAAAACCGCTGTTTGAACTCGATGAAGCTAATACATAAACGGCATTTGGATTGGCAGGTGTAACCGCAACGGCCATTCTATTTACACCTGTTGTGGCTATGCCTGAACTAATGGTTGTCCAGGTAGCTCCGCCATCTGTAGAACGTCTTAAAGCCGTTCCTCCACAATAAACAATATTTGGATTACCGGGTTGAAATTCTATATCATAGGCATTCGAGGTATTAGGTGTTGTCCATGTAACTCCTCCATCAGTCGTTCTTCTGATTCCGGTATTAGTTGCGGCTAGTAGAATTAATGGATTTGTTGGATGAATAACCAATCGTCTGATCAAGAAATTAGTGGTAACAGGGTTAGTTAATCCTGTTGTATTCCAGGATAAACCGCCATCAATTGATTTTAAAACGCCAATAGAGCGGGTATCTCCTGCGTTTCCGTCGCCGGTTGCAAGGTACATGATATTTGGATTGGTAGGGTCAATTGCTAAATCCGAACAGCCGTTAACAGATAAATTATCTGTATTAGTTGTCCAAGTTGCACCACCATTCGTAGATTTCCATAATCCTCCAGCAGGTGCCCCAACCCATATTACATTGGTGTTGGTTGGTGAAATGGTTATAAAATTCAATCTTCCGGATTTTAAAAATTGGCCATTTCCAGTACCACTTATGGCACCCATAGGTCCTATTGCGGTCCAGGTAGTTGATGCCATAATGCTGGAAGATGAATTGGATTTTGCACCGATATTTGAATGATGAATATGTTCCGGATTATTTTCCAACCACTCATTAAAATTTTTTGCAGTTAAATTTAATAATGATAAATCGCCACTTGGGTAAACTCTTCGCTCTACAAAATTCTCCCAACGCTTGAAGGTTTTATAACCTTTTCCTTTCTCTGTTATGTCTTTATCTTTCCAATATTCGTAAAATGCGTTTTGTATTTGATAAAAATTACCATTCGGGTCTTGCATCATATCTGACCAGTTTTGAGCTTTGGCACAGATAACGCAAATAATTAATAAGAGGTTTAATGATTTTTTCATTTCAATGAATTTAATTCTGTTAAATTACATTTTGCTGCGCTTATTATCAATACCGTTCATCACTATTGATGTTTTCAATATCGTCTAAATTATTTAGGTTAATTGAAATCTGCCATTCATTATCTTAGTTTTTATATTTATAAATCTTACAAACATTGATCTAATCTGTATTGTAAGATTCTAACAATAGTTTTTCCGAATAAAATGTTTATTACTTTTATTAATTAATCTCTTAACCATCTAAAAATAAAAAACCACAATCTTTTTGATTGTGGTTTTAAATATTTAAAATTATGACTTAAAATTAGTATCTATACATTTCGTTTTTAAATGGCCCTTGTATCTTAACACCAATATAATCAGCTTGTTCCTGATTTAAAACATCTAATTCAGCACCAATTTTACCTAAATGTAACATCGCTACTTTTTCATCTAAATGTTTTGGTAAAGTGTATACTTTCTTTTCATATGCAGCGGTGTTAGTCCATAACTCTAATTGAGCTAAAGTTTGGTTTGTAAATGAATTACTCATTACAAAACTCGGATGACCGGTTGCACAACCTAAGTTTACTAAACGACCCTCTGCTAATACTAAGAAGCTTTTACCATTGATGGTGTATTGATCTACTTGTGGTTTAATGGTATCTTTAGTATGACCGTAGTTTTTATTTAACCAAGCCATATCAATTTCAGTATCAAAATGGCCTATGTTACAAACGATGGCACCGTGTTTAATGTTTTCAAAATGACGACCAACAACTATGTCCTTATTACCGGTAGTGGTTACAATAATATCAGCATTTTTTATGGCATTGTCCATTTTTTGAACAGCGTAGCCATCCATACATGCTTGTAAAGCGCAAATTGGGTCAATTTCGGTTACAATAACACGAACACCTTGAGATGAAAGAGATTGTGCAGAACCTTTACCTACATCACCATAACCGGCAACAACAGCTACTTTACCAGCCATCATTACATCGGTAGCACGGCGAATAGCATCAACTAAAGACTCACGACATCCATATTTATTATCAAATTTAGATTTTGTAACAGAATCGTTTACGTTGATAGCAGGTAACATTAAAGTACCGTTTTTCATGCGCTCATATAAACGGTGAACACCCGTTGTTGTTTCTTCACTTAATCCTTTAATGCCTGCAGCAAGTTCAGGGTATTTATCAAACACCATGTTGGTTAAATCACCACCATCATCTAAAATCATGTTCAGTGGTTTACGATCTTCACCAAACCATAATGTTTGTTCAATACACCAATCAAATTCTTCAGCGTTTTGGCCCTTCCAAGCATAAACTTGAATACCTGCAGCAGCTATGGCAGCAGCAGCATGATCTTGAGTTGAGAAAATGTTACAAGAGCTCCAAGTAACTTCAGCACCTAATTCAACTAAGGTTTCAATTAAAACAGCTGTTTGAATGGTCATATGCAAACAACCTGCAATTCGCGCACCTTTTAATGGTTTGCTTGCACCGTATTCTTTACGCAAAGCCATTAATCCAGGCATTTCTTCTTCGGCTAATTTAATTTCTTTTCTACCCCATTCAGCCAATGAGATGTCTTTTACTTTGTACTTAATGTACTTTGTTGCAGTTGTTGTTGACATGTTATACTTTTTATTAAATGTTTCGTTTTTAGGATAACAAAGATATTAATAAGTTTGCAATAAATAAAATCAATAGATTGATTGAAATTGAACAAATAAATAAATCAATTAAATTAGGTATAATAGATTTACATGAATTTAACACTATTCATGGTTTAGTGTCGAAGCGTGAAATTGAAAAAAAAGCACTGATTTACCTATTAAAGGCTTTAAATATCAATTCGGATGAATTAGTATATAATGAAAACAATAAGCCTTTTCTGATATCCGGTAAACCCTTTTTATCTATTACGCATTCCTTTCAATATCTCGCTGTGGTTGTTAATTCAGAAATGTTAACCGGCATCGATATGGAATTAAAACGCCTTAAAATTATTAATGTTCAATCAAAGTTTTGTAATGCTAATGAAGTGCAATTTGCTGGAAATGACATTGATAGACTTACTTGCCTATGGTGTGCCAAGGAAACAGTTTATAAAATATATGGCCATAAAGGTGTAAACTTTAAAGATCATATTAAAGTTAAACCATTTCATACCGCTGACACTGTAATTTATGCCTCACTCTGGGTTGCCAATGCTTGGAAAACATTTAAACTTGCATTAAAATCTAAACAAGATTATTATTTAACTTATTTAATTGATGAAGTTTAACAAAATAATTCAAACTATTAAAAAAACAAATACGCCTTTGATGGCAATGCTTGTTGACCCCGATAAGCTTAATTTGGAATTAGTTAAAGATGCGGCTAAGAATAATGTATTTTGTATTTTGGTCGGTGGAAGCAGTATTAAGAAGAATAATTTTGAAAAAACGATCAGCCAAATAAAGAAAAAAACTAAATTACCTATAGTGATTTTTCCTGGTGATGAATATCAAGTAAGTAGTAAAGCTGACGGAATGCTTTTTTTGAGTTTAATTTCCGGCAACAACGCTGAATACCTTATAGGAAAGCAAAGTAAAGTGGCATTAAGCATAAAAAAAAATAAAATTAAAACTGTTCCTACTGCTTATGTTTTGATTAATGGAGGTAAGGTAAGCACAACGCAAAAAGTAACAAATACAAAACCTTTGAGTCTAAACGCTGAAATAACAGCAAGATGTGTTGCAGCAGAATTATTAGGCTTTCAGTTAATTTATTTAGAGGCTGGCAGCGGCGCCGAGAGTCCATTATCAAACAAACTTATTTCAAACATAAAAAAGTTAATTCAATTACCAATTATTGCAGGTGGAGGGATTAATACTGAAAAAAAATTAATTAGAATTATTAAAGCAAATCCAAATTTGATTGTTATTGGAAATGCATTTGAAAATGACCCAAGTTTATTAAAAACGTTTGGTTTATATTTTCGACAAACATCATCAAGTTAGTTCCATTATTTTATTAGATTTGTTAACTATATTTTAAGAAATTATCATGCTTTTAATGGTTATTACTCCTTCAAAAACAGTTCCTGATGAAGCTGATGCCATAACGAGAATGTTTGAACATGGCTTGCAATTTTTGCATCTTCGTAAGCCTAAATTCACAACAGTTCGCATGAAACAGTATCTTGATGAGATACCGAAACAATATCACAATAGAATTATTATTCATTCACACCATAAACTTATATTAAAATATAACTTAAAAGGCGTACACTATTCTTCTACTCATTTATCAAGTAAACTAAAGTACAGATGGCTTAGATTTCGGTTAAAGTTTAAATTAAATTCTTTAATTAAGAGTCGAAATCATACCAGAACTAATTCTTTGTTTGAAAAGGAGATATTAGATTTTGATTATTACATGTTAGGCACTATGTTTAACAATGTTAATAATGAGTTTTATAGTGGTTTTTATGAAGAATCTATTAAGGACGTTATCAATTCAACCGGAAAAAAAGTGATAGCAAGAGGTGGCACGAATCCGGCAATAATTGGTAAATGCAAAGAGATGGGGTTATACGGAATAGCATTCAAGTCTTACATCTGGAATTCTGCTACACCTTTTCAGCAATTTTTAAATATTGTAGACGCGTTCAAACAACTTCAAATCCCACTTTAAATGGCTTTTCTTGATTGGATTGCTTTTATTTTTGGAATTCTAGGTGTTGTCTTAACTATTCGTCAAAATACTTTTTGTTGGCCTATTTCCTTAGTAGGGGTGATTGCCAGCTTGATTGCATTTTTTCAACAACGTCTCTATGGTGATGCTGCCTTACAAATAGTTTTTTTAATCTATGGATTTTATGGCTGGCACCAATGGTTTAAGGCAGAAAAATCAAGCTTTATAATTAGCACAATACCAACGAAATTTCTTTTATTACTCTTATTATTTTCAATTATATTATTTTTTGGCATATATTATGTTTTAATTGCCTTTAAGGGAGATAAAGTACTGTTAGATGCTGTTTTAACAACTTTAAGTTTAGCAACTACATTCATGATGATTAAAAAATGGATTGAAAACTGGTTGTTTTGGGTTGCAATTGATTTAGCTTACGTGGGATTATATGTTAGTAAGCAAATGTATTTATTTGCAGTTTTATATTTAATTTTCTCTGCCGTTGCATTGGCCGGTTTTTTTGAATGGAAAAAAGTGTTAAAAAAATAGCAGTCATTGGAGCTGAAAGTACAGGCAAAACAACACTCTGTCAAAAATTAGCTCAACATTTTAATACAACATGGGTACCCGAATATGCAAGAACCTACTTTGAATCAAAATCAATCAACTCGTGTCAACTGTCAGATATTGAGTTAATTGCGAAACAGCAATTGCATAATGAATCAATTTTGGTTAAGGAGGCTAATCAATTTTTATTTTGTGATACAAATCTAATAACGTTAAAAATTTGGGCAGAATTAGAATTCAATCAGCAAATAGAATTTATAGAACAAATTCTACCAAAATGTAACTATGATTTAGTTTTGGTTATTAATAATTCAATTCAATGGCAAAAAGATAGTTTACGAGAGAATAAATTTAGTCGTGATTTAATTCGTCAACTTAATATTAACTATTTAAAAGTTTTACAATGGGATTATGCGGAAGTTGATCCTGAAAATTTGGAAAAAACTATTGAATTAATTTTAAGTATTTGATATACAATTACATAAAAGTAATTAAATTTGTAACTATTTGAGGCTTTGCAACGTCTCAACATTATTACATTATTAAGTTTGACTATTTCCGAATATAACCAATGTGTTGATGAGTATGCAGATGCTGTTTATCGATTTATTCTTAAGCATATAAAGGATAAGGATAATGCTAAGGATATTGTACAGGATACGTTTGAGAAAATGTGGATAAAAGTAGAGACAATTGAGGCGACTAAATCCAAATCATACTTATTTACGGCTGCTTACCACACCTTAATTGATTTTACACGTAAGCAAAAAAAACAAACAAATTTTTCTGAAGTTGACTTTAATTCACATAGTCACACAAAGCAATATTCTGACATTAAAGAAATATTAAATGCAGGTTTAGATCAATTACCGGAAATTCAAAAATCTGTTATTCTGTTGCGTGATTATGAAGGTTATGATTACGCCGAAATTGGTCAAATAACAGGACTTTCGGAAAGCCAAGTAAAAGTTTATATTTTCAGAGCACGTAATTTTTTGAAAAATTATATTGGAAGGATGGAGGTGCTGGTATAATGGAATCTATTAATATAAATAATTACGAAGCCTTTTTGCTTGATTATTATGAAGGTAATCTGAATGCTGAATTAACAATAGAATTGAAAAGATTTGCTGATCAGCATCCGGAGTTAGGAATTGAATTTGAGGCAGTGGAATTGCCAAAAGTTGAACCATTGAATTCGGATTTTGATTTAAAAAATAGTTTAAAAAGAGAGACTCAATCAACTGAAAATAAAAAAGTTATTTCTTTTTTAGAAGGGCTGCTTAGTGCAATTGAATTAGAGGACTTTGAAAATGATTTAAAATCAAATCATGAACTTCATAAACTACTCAATAGATACAAACAAACTTATTTTAGTAAAGAACTTGAGCATTTAAAATTAGACAAAAATTTAGTCTATATCCAGGATTTTTTTAGTAATCAAAAAAGAATTTTTGATTACATGGAAGGTAATTTAACCGATGATGACAAATTATGTTTTGAAGACGAATTACTTGAAAATAAAGCTATACAAAAGCAATTGAAGGCTTATATAGCAACTCAATTGATTCCTGAAATTGAAATAGTTGATAAACAACTTTTATACAGAACAGAGGATGATTTAATTATTTCAAACAAAACTATTCTTGTTTTGGAAGGTGGCTTAAGTGAACAAAGTTTAACTAATATTGAAAAAGAAGAATTAATACGCTATCAAAAAACAGTTTCTAAGTCTGATTTAAATGTTACTTATCCATTTAAGCAGGAACTGAAAAAACAACCAACAAAAGTTATTAGTTTATTTGGGAAGACAAAGTTTTGGTCTGCAGCAGCAACCATGGTTTTTACATTAAGTATGCTGGTTTTATTCTTAAAGGATTCTGATAAGGAGGGCAGAGTTTCAGCAAAAATTCTTTTAAAAAATCAAATAAATATTGGAAGTACTTATTCGAACCCAAAATCAAATCAAGCGTCAAATTTGGCATCAACAAAACCAAATTATAAAAATAAAATGCTTGTAAAATATACTAACACTAAACCTTATAATCAATCAGTAGGAAATGATACTACAACATTAAATATTGATAAACAATTAGCTATTGTTAACCAAACAGTTCAACCAACTATAAATTCCAATCCCGAGTATACTTTAACAATACCAATTAGTAATAGCACTACACCAACCTTTTCAGAAGAAAAAACCGAGGCGATATTGGTTTTGAATGAAGAAAAAGACACTGAAACTGAAACGGACGACATTAAAAAGCCAACGGTCAATGTTAAAAAATCTAATCTCTGGAGTAAAGCCGTGAAACTTGCCAATAATCTAAATGGACTTGGTTTAAAGTCTTTAAAGGCCAAAGATTTCAATAATGAATATACTATTGCCTATAATTCATTTGGAATTGAAAAAAAATAGGTAATTTAATGTTCTGGAAATGGATATAAAATCACAACTTATTAAAATTCTCGAGAAAGAGAATTACACCTTCGCACAATTGGCAGATTTTTTAAATATGCCCGAAGAAGAATTAAGCAATGAATTAAATAATAAAACCCTCGATTTACGCAATCTTGAACTTATTTCGAAAGCATTAAGAGTTCCGCTTTACAGTTTTTTTAGAAGTGATAATCAAAATTTGTTGAATCTTGAAAAACCATATTATATAAATAAACTATGGACAGGAGACGACGCCAACAAAAGTAAAGAGCAATTGGAGGAAGAAATAATCCTCTTAAAGCAAATCATTCTATTAAAAGAAGAACAATTGAATACCTTAGGGTAAGTTCTTTTTATTTCTTCTTCCATCTTAATAATTTAAATAAATGAAAGTAAAATTTTTTGGTGCCACAGAAACCGTTACCGGTAGTAAGCATGTTATTACTACAACCTCAGGTTATAATGTGTTGTTAGATTGTGGTTTATACCAAGGAATGGGTAAACAAACAGATACCTTAAACCGTCACTTTGGTTTTGAACCGGCCACAATTGATACTGTTATTCTATCGCATGCACATATTGACCATTCCGGTAACTTGCCATTACTGGTAAAGCAAGGTTTTATTGGCTCCATTTATTGCACGCCTGCAACGTTGCCGGTTGTAGAGGTGCTTTTATATGACAGTGCTAACATTCATCAAAGTGATATAGATCATGTAAACAAAATAAGAGTAGCTAAGCAACTGGATCCATTAAAACCGCTTTATACAAAAAAGGATGTCGAAAAATGTTTAAAACATTTTAAAGTTATACCCTATCATCATCGTCATGTGTTGAATGATGAAATAAGTTTTATGTATACAGATGCCGGACATATTTTAGGTAGCGCGGTTGTAAATTTGGAATTAACTAAACCGGACGGACAGTTAATTAAAGTTACTTTTTCAGGCGATGTTGGCAGGTATAATGATTTATTGCTAAAGGATCCCGAACCATTTCCGCAGGCAGATTATATCATTTGTGAGTCAACTTATGGTGATAAACTGCACGAAACGGATACAGATGCTGAAACTCACTTATTAAATGTTATTACCCATACGTGCCTGGAAAAGAAAGGAAAATTAATTATCCCCGCATTTAGTTTGGGAAGAACACAAGAGATTGTTTTTATTTTAGATAAACTTAAAAATAAAGGCTTACTCCCCGAAATTAAAGTTTACGTGGATAGTCCAATGTCGGCCAGTATCACTGATGTGATGAGAGAGCACGTGGATTGTTTTAATGAAAAATTACAAAATTACATTCAAACAGATTTAGATCCTTTTGGCTTTAATAATCTAACCTACATTAGAGAACGTGTAGATTCCATGAAATTAAATCAAAGTAAAGAAGCCTGTGTGATCATTTCAGCTTCGGGGATGATGGACGCCGGCAGAATTAAACATCACTTGGCACATAACATTTCTGACCCAAAAAATACGGTGTTGGTAGTAGGTTATTGTTCACCTAATTCATTAGGAGGTGATATACGTTCAGGGAAAAAAACGGTGCGTATTTTTAGCGAATACTACACGGTTAATGCTGAAGTAGAAGTGATTGATTCATACAGCGCACACGGTGACTATGCCGAATTGATCAAATTTCTATCTTGTCAGGAAAAATCTAAAGTTAAAAAAGTGTTTCTAGTACATGGCGAAAATAATGCTAAAGTTGCCTTCAAAGAAAAATTAATGGCAGAGGGTTATCAGGATGTAGTGTTGCCTAATAAAGGCGAAACATTTAACCTTAACTAAACTAATGTATTTGCCTTTAAACTGCTGTAGGTTAATATAAAAACTTCAAATATTTTTTTTTCGGATTAATTTTGTATCTTCGTTAAAATGAATTTGTGAAGCGGAAATACCGGATTAAAATAGTTATTTTAAGTTTAATTTTAGGATTTACAACTAAGAGTCCGGCTCAAGTCTTGTTCGAACAAAATTTTGGGCAGGTTAAAAATCAATTTGGGGAGCCAAATAAGACTGTTTTTTACACAGCAACGCATAAGCAGTTTTCTGTTCACTTTAAGTCAAAGGGTATGAGTTATCAGTTAAGTAAACCGTTACCCCTTGAAGACATTGCTCACAATCCACTTTCGGTAAAAAAAATGGTATCATCCGGTAAAACGGAATTTTATCGAGTTGATTTACAATGGCTAAATGCCTCCGGGCAATTAATTGAGCCGAGTCAACAAGCCATCTCAACAACAAACTATTATTCTTCTGAATCAACTTATTTAAACGTTCATTCTTATCAAATTATCACTTACAAAAATCTGTATCCTTTTATTGATTTAAAGTGGTACTCTGTAAAATCTAATTTGAAATACGATTTTATTTTAAATCCCGGTTCAGATCCGCGCGCCATACAATTACAAATCAAGGGAGCAAATTTGTCCATTAATAAGGCGGGAGAATTAGTTATCCAAACGCCGTTAGGTAACTTAATAGAGGAGGCGCCAATTGCTTTTCAAGGAAAACAAACAATACCGGTTAGTTGGCAATTAAACGGTAACGTGGTTAGTTTTAAAGTGAGTGATTACGATAAAAGTTTACCATTAACTATCGACCCTATGATTCGCTATTGGGGAACCTATTATGGCGGCAGCGGAAATGATTTTGCGTATGGCAATACAGTTGATAACAATGGAGACGTATACATCTGTGGTTACACGCAATCAACAGGCAACATTGCTACAGCGGGTTCACATCAATTAGTTTATGCGGGTGGAACGAACGATGCCTTTGTTGCAAAATTTAACACTAACGGTGTTCGTTTATGGGGCACCTACTATGGTGGAACAACGTTAGATGTGGCAACAGCCATTACCTTTGACGCAACTAATAATTTATATGTTAGTGGTTATACAGATTCTAATAGCGGGATTAGCACGCCTGGGGCTCATCAATCAAGCTTAAACGGAAATGTTGATGCGTTTTTGGTGAAATTTAATTCAAATGGTGTAAGGCAATGGGGAACTTATTATAATGGAATAATGAATGCATACGGGCAAGGGGTTACAATTGATAATTTAGGAAACGTTATTCTTTGCGGATATACTTCCTCAACTGGCGGAACTGCAATTGCTACTTCAGCTGCGCATCAGTCCGTTTACGGCGGAGGTGCATGGGATGCCTTTGTGGCTAAGTTTTCGCCAACCGGCACCAGACTTTGGGGAACCTATTATGGGGATTTTGGAGCGGAATATGCATTTGGGTGTGATGCAGATAACGCTGGAAATATTTATATTGTAGGTAATTCAACATCTAACACAGGCACAAATATAGCCAGTGCAGCAAGTCACCAACCTACCTTTGGCGGTGGATCAAAAGATGCATATTTGGTGAAATTTAATTCCAGCGGTGTGAGGCAATGGGCTACGTATTACGGAGGTTTTAATGAAGAAACAGGATCTGGTTGCAATGTTGACGCCGCTGGTTCTATTTATATTTCTGGTTCAACAGATACTGGCGGTGGTATTCTCGTATGTTCTCCGGGCGCGCATCAAACAATCTTTGGTGGAGGATTTGCAGATGCATATCTTGCGAAATTTAATTCAGCTGGAACCAGAATTTGGGGAACCTTGTATGGTGGGATCGATTATGAAGATGGTGTTTCTTGTTTTACTGATGCAGTTAACGATGTTTATTTAACCGGCCAAACCGGTAGCAGCACAGGAACTGTTATGGCCACATCCTCAAGCTATCAAAGCGTTTTTGGCGGTGGAAGCTTTGACGGCTATTTAGTTAAATTTGATGGCACTAATGGTACCAGAAAATGGGGAACCTACTATGGCGAAATAGGAAATGATTATCCTCTGGCTGGTTGCATCGATATTAATTATAATATTTACATCGCCGGAAGAAGTTCTACCAATAGTGGTATAGCTATTGCTTCAATGGGTTCTCACCAATCTGTCTATGGTGGTGGCGGTTTCGATGGTTTTTTGGTTAAACTGTATGATTGCCCTGAGGTATTAGCGGATATTATTTCCACGCAAGTGACATGTAATGGTTATGCAAATGGTACTGCATCCGTTATTATTAATTCTAACCCAACCGGCTTAACTTATTCATGGTCTCCTACCGGAGGCAATTCTGTTTTGGCAACAGGCTTGGCTCCAAATGTATATACTTGTATTGTAACAAGCACTTGTGGGTCTGCAGCTACACTCACAACAACTATAACACAACCTTCTGCTGCTGCAGTTGCAATTACATCAAGTCAACCAAGCCTTTGCGCAGGTTCCTCTGCAACACTTACGGCTAGTGGCAGTGGACCATCTGGACCATTTACCTATACTTGGAGTTCTGGTTTTAGTGGGTCGAATTTAATAATTACACCAACTGTAACAAGTACATACACAGTAAATGCCAACAGTGTAAATAATTGTACGGCACAAAGCACGTATACGCAATTTGTTTTAACTTGTACTGATCTGGAATCAAATAATAGTAAAACAGAATCCATTCAATTAATTCCAAACCCGGCAAAAAATAACTTTTGTATTCATCGCAATGATTTAGCCTATTATACAGTTGAAATATACGATGGAATAGGGAAGAGGATTTATCGACGCAAGGAGGTTAATGGTAATTTAAATGTTGATTGTTCAACCTTTTCTAAAGGGATTTACATTATTAAAATTAACTCAGAATCATCTAAAGATTCAAAATTTCTTAAGCTGGTTGTCGAGTAACAATTAATTCGGACTATTTGTTCCGTAAAAGGAAAAAATGTCATAAGAGAATCGATTTTGCTGATTTTTTTTCAGTAATTACTTTTAGGATTTCTAAAAATATCTTAAAAAACGGAAATGGTATTTCGTTTGATGGTTTGTTATTAAAACAATTAAAACAAATAAATTATGGAAACAACAATTAGTAATCTTAATCATCAAGCGATGAACAGAAACAAGCAACTAAATTCTTTTTTTGATGATTTTTTAATGAAAGATCTATTTCATTGGACCAATAAAGGATTAAATCATTCAAATTTTACACCTTCCGTCAACATCTTGTCTAATAACGATCATTACGAGTTACAAGTTCTTGCTCCCGGTATGGTTAAATCTGACTTTAAAATAGAAGTAGATCAGAATAAGTTAATTATTTCGGCTGAAGTTAGCAACAAAACAGATAATCAGGAATCTAATTTCATAAGAAAAGAATTTAATTACTTCTCTTTTAAGCGTTCTTTTACTTTACCAAAAGAGCAAATTGATTTAGAAAAAATTTCTGCAACTTATACAGATGGTATATTAAAAATAAACATTCCAAAAATTGAAAAGCAAGAAGTTCCATCAGCAAAACAAATTACGATTAACTGAGCTTAACAATCTTTGGTTTCAATTTAAGGCCGAAAGAAATTATTTTGAGTAGGCCTATTTTTTTAAAGTAATAACCTCTAATAGCTACGTGAGTTAATTTTGTAAAACCTCCGTACTCCATGCCTCAGGCTTATCGCCGAATAAACTTTTTGTTTTAGGCCAAATAAATTTAAACAACTCGCTGTTTTTATAATTTTCTATGCTTACTTCTGAATCCCATAAACTATAAGTGAAAAAAATACCGGGGTTGTTTTTATCCTGTAACAGCTTCACATCAAAACATCCTTTTTGATTTTTTATTTCTCGCCAGTTGTCTTCAAATAATTTTTTAAATGCAGGAATATGTTCTTCCTTAAATGTGAGCTTTACAATTCTATGAATCATGTTAGGGTGTGTCTAATTCAATCATTAAATTAAATTCAAAATTAATCCCAATGTCTCGAGGAAATAATTGTTTATAGGCGCTCGCGCCATTAAATGCAACTTCCAAATAGCCAAACGAGTTAAATAAAACTAAGGCTTTACCAAAGTCTACATCATCGTAGGTTGTGCTTACCTGTTGTATTTTAGCACCTGGGAATTTAATTGTGAAAGGTTTATTGCCAATGTACTGATCAAAAATTTCTTTTGTTACATTCGTTATAATATTTCCAAAATCGTCAATATAAATTTTTTTTCCTTTTAAAATGGTACCGCTTAAAAAGGGTTCAAAATCGTAGATCTTGTAATAATCTGTGGTTTGGTTTGCTATTTCATTTATAGATTTATTACCGGCTAAATGCAAAGCAACTTCTACAAACACATCATTTAAAAAAAAACGATGTTTAGAATTGTCATTGTAATAGATCTGGTAAACAACTTCGTTAAACTGTTTATCGATAAGTGTAAATAGTCCGTTATCGGGCGAAACAATGTACTGTTTATTAATTTGGGTTATTAAATAACGGGTGTTGTCGGCCTCATTACTTTTATTGGTTTGACTTTTAGGCCCACTTTTTATCCCCACTAAATGAATTGTGTTGGCTTGAAAACTTTTTAACGCTTGTCGAATAATATACGCAACATCAGTTATAGAACTATTTTTAACATCGCAACTTAAATCAATTACATTTACATGGCTTGCTTTACTTAGCAAATTTGCTTTAACAATGGCCAAATAAGGATCGCGGTAACCTAAATCTGTAGTTAATGTTATAAGGCTCATTTGTTCAAAAATAAACAAAAAAATACCCCTTAACTAAACTTACAAAATGCTTACATTAACAAAATTATAAACATTTCTAAGTACTTAAACGTTTGTTTCTAATGACTGAAAAACTAATTACAATAGATTCTGTAGAACCCGTTGAAATTTATGGTGTTAACGATGTGAAATTAAATATCATTAAACGGCATTTCCCAAAATTAAAACTGGTAGCCAGAGGCTATTCTTTAAAGGCCATAGGTGAACAAAATGATATTTTGCAGTTTGAAAAGAAATTGAATATGTTGGTTGATTATTATCATAAAACAGGTGTATTAACAGACACTGTGATTGAAAGATTACTTGGGCAAACAGGCGATAACTTATTAGAAAAACAAACCGATCAATCCGGCAGCGATGTGATTTTGTTTGGTAACAACGGTTTAGTTATTAAAGCAAAAACTGATAACCAACGTCGTATGGTTAGCAGCATTTTTAAAAATGATATGCAATTTGCAGTTGGTCCGGCAGGAACCGGAAAGACTTATACCGCTGTTGCTTTAGCAGTAAGGGCTTTAAAAAATAAAGAAGTTAAACGAATTATTTTAACCAGACCAGCAGTAGAAGCAGGTGAAAATTTAGGTTTTTTGCCGGGTGATTTAAAGGAAAAGCTGGACCCCTATATGCAACCGCTTTACGATGCACTAAACGACATGGTACCTGCAGATAAACTTAATCAGTATATTGAGAATAGGGTAATTCAAATCGCACCCTTAGCATTCATGCGCGGAAGAACATTGGATAATGCATTTGTCATTCTCGACGAGGCTCAGAATACGACAGAAAGTCAAATGAAAATGTTCTTGACTCGAATGGGTGCTAATGCCAAATTTATTGTTACAGGAGATACAAGTCAGATTGATTTACCAAATAAGCAACCTAGTGGTTTATTGCAGGCTTTAAAATATTTAAAAAATACCGAAGGCATTGATATCATTGAATTAAATAATACGGATGTTATTCGTCACAAGTTGGTTAAATTAATTATTGAACGATACGAACAAGCAAAAAATTAAAATTATGAGCAAACAAATTACAATTGTTGGAGCAGGCTTAGTTGGTTCACTGGCCTCTATTTATTTAGCTAAGAGGGGATACAAGGTTTCAATTTATGAACGCAGAAGTGATATGCGAAAAGTAAGCATGAGTGCCGGAAAGAGCATTAACCTTGCATTAAGTGATAGAGGTTGGAAAGGCTTACAAGGTGTTGGAATTGCTGATGAAATAAAAAAAATCGCGATTCCTATGTATGGAAGAGCTATTCATAATAAAGACGGTTCAAATACCTTTCAACCATATGGCAAAGAAGATCAGGCAATTTACAGTGTAAGCAGAGCTGATATAAACATGAAATTAATGGATTTGGCTGAACAACATGAGAATGTGAAAATCCACTTTGATTCTAAATGTAATTCAGTTAATCGTCAAAAGAAAGAAGCTGTTTTTGAACACACAACATCAAATCAATTAAGTAACAATAAGTATGACATCTTACTTGGCGCTGATGGAGCATTCAGTGCAAGTAGGTTAAACATGCAATTAACCAGCGACCGATTTGAATATAAACAGCATTATATTGATTGTGGGTACAAGGAGTTGATTATTCCACCCGGTCCAAATGGTGAATTTTTATTGGAGAAAAATGCTTTGCATATATGGCCACGTGGCAGTTTTATGATGATTGCGCTTCCAAATCCTGATGGAAATTTTACGTGTACCTTATTTATGCCTTTCGAAGGTGAAAAATCTTTTGATACTTTAAAAACACAGGATGAGGTTCTCAATTTTTTCAAGTCTGAGTTCGCAGATGCAGTGCCATTAATGCCAACTTTGTTGGAAGATTTTTTCAACAATCCAACTTCAAGTTTAGTTACAGTAAAATGTTTTCCATGGACATTTGATGATAGTATTGCACTTATTGGCGACGCTGCGCACGCAATTGTTCCTTTTTACGGACAAGGTATGAACTGTGGTTTCGAAGATTGTGTTGTTTTGAATAATTTAATTGATAGACACAACGACAATTGGGAGTTGATTTTAAAAGATTATCAAAACCTCCGCAAACCTGATGGAGACGCGATTGCAGATCTTGCTATTGCCAATTTTATTGAGATGCGCGATAAAACAGCCGACCCTAAGTTTTTATTACAAAAGAAAATTGAAACAAAATTTTCTCAAAAACATCCTGAAAAATGGATCCCATTATATTCAATGGTAACGTATAGTCCACATATCAGATATAGTGAAGCTTTAAGGAATGGTAATAAGCAACAAGCCATCATGGATAAGGTTATGAATATCCCAAATATTGAACAAATTTGGGAGTCTGAAGAGGTTGAGAAAGAAATATTAAAGCATTTATAAAAACAAAAAACCCTGTTAAATAATTAACAGGGTTTTATAATTTTAAAGTATAACCTAAGCTTTTTTAGCGTAACGACTGCGGAACTTATCAACACGACCTGCGGTATCAACTAATACTTGTTTACCGGTGTAGAATGGATGACTGGTCATGGAGATATCCAATTTAACTAATGGATATTCATTACCGTCTTCATGTTTGATAGTATCTTTTGTTTCAGCGCAAGAGCGAGTTAAAAATGTATAACCATTACTCATATCCTTAAATACGCACAATCTGTAATTTTCTGGGTGTAACTCCTTTTTCATATTTCGTTTTATTTAAATTCTAAAATTAGGGCTGCAAATATATAAATAAATTATAATTATGTCAAGTGAATTTAAAAATAGTTTTTAAACGGTATTTTTTCTACCTTAATCCAATCTTACTAAAAAAATGCTTGTTAAAATTTGTTTATTTAATTTGTTTAAGTATCTTAGCGACTTAAAAAAGGTGCTTTTTGTACCATTTATAAAAAATATATGAAAAAAATCATTACTAGAGTTGCTATTGCAGTAGCAGGTTTTACAGGGGTTGCAACAGCCCAACAAGATCCTCAATTTACACAGTGGATGCACAATCGCGTGATTTTCAACCCTGGTTATGCCGGAACAAGTAACGCCATTTGTGGTGTGGCTCAATACCGTCAGCAATGGGCCAGTTTTGATGGTGCGCCAAACACCATTGCTTTAGGATTGGATGGCAGAATCCCTGGAGCTCCGGTAGGAGTGGGTTTAAGTGTGATTAGTGACAAAGTTGGCGCTATGAATACTTTATTTCTAAGAGCTGCCGGATCTTATCTAATTCCAATTGGTGAAGGTAATTTAGGTATTGGTATAGATGCAGGTATCTTGCAAAAAAATATTACAAATACATGGATTACGCCTGAAGATGGTAAAGTAGACAGCAAAATTCCTGGCGCATATAACAATGCAGGCCTTCAAAACCCTGATTTCAGAAAGTTAACTTATGATGTTGGTTTTGGTGTATTTTATAATATTCCTGATAAATTTTTCGTAGGTTTATCTTCAACACACTTACCTGCTCAGGCTTTAACCTCTGGTAATATTGGTTTTGACATGACTCGCCACTATTACTTAATGACAGGTTATCACTTCGCCATAAACCCAAGAAATGAATTAATACCTGCTGTAAAGGTTAGATCTGATTTGGCTGCAACTAATTTGGATGCTAATTTAATGTACCGTTGGAATAAAATGGTTTCAGTTGGTGGAGCATTCAGAACAGGTGGTTATGCTGCTGCATTAATTGGTTTTCAAAATATGAATGCAAAACAAACACTTAGCTATAGAATCGGGTACTCTTATGATTTATCACTTTCTAAGATCAAAGGATACAGTGGTGGTACCCACGAAATTATTCTAGGAGCGTGCATTTTCTTGAAAGAAAAGAAAGTAACTTCTTATAGTGATCCACGTTTCTTAAACTAATATTGCAACCTTTTAAAATAATTTACGTTTAAGCCATTTAATACTAACATTAAATTTGTTAATAACTTATAAAAATTTATATTTGTAACCTTTTAAATGTTAGTGGTTATAAACTAAAAGAAAGAATATGAAAAAACTCCTGGTATTAGCTTCATTTGTGGCCGTTGTTACTGGTTGTAACAAACGTGTTGGCGAGTTGACTGGTGTTGGTGGTCGCGAAAAATGGTATCAACCTGATCCTTTCGGAACCTTATTTATTCCTATGGGTTCATACCACATGGGACCGGATGACGAGGAAGCTCCAATGGCGCACACCACCAAATCTAAATTGGTTTCGGTGCAAGCCTTTTACATTGATGATTCGGAAATTTCAAATAACGAGTACCGTCAGTTTGTTTACTGGGTTAGAGATTCAATTGCCAGAAAATTACTAGCCGGTGGTTCCAGTTCTGTGGCTGAAGATTACCAAATCTCTCAGGATGAATTTTTACAGATGTGGCCAATTTACAAAGGCGATAACAATTTACAGGATCCATATATTAATTGGGAAACCAGAATAAAATGGGATAGTGATGATGATGATTACCGTGCGGATTTACAGCCATTATACCTACCTGAAGGAGAACGTTTTTACAACAGAAAAGAAATTGATGCCCGTAAGTTAAATTATGAATACTATAGAATAGACATCAAATTAGCTGCTTCTAAATCAAATCGTTTCCGTCCTCAAAAATCAGCTGATATTCAAGATGCGGCTCATGACTATAAAAAAGGCGAATACATGAATGGTGTTACCTTAAATGATGGTCAAAACGGGGCTTTAGGTTCACCAACCAGTTTAGTAGGTGATCCTGCAAAAGATGCTAAAGTTTTAGGTACTTATAATGTGCAAGATCAAGTTTCAGTTGGTCAAGGTAACTATGTACCGCGTGAAAGAAGAGGGGTAGACCGTTCAGCTTTTATTATTAAAGATGTAATTAACGTATATCCCGATACCTTAGCTTGGGTACATGATTATACTTACTCATTTAATGAGCCCTTAACTAATATGTATTTCTGGCACCCTGCTTATGATGATTATCCGGTAGTTGGTGTTACTTGGAAACAAGCCAGAGCTTTCTCTCATTGGAGATCATTTTTATTAAACAATTTCTTAATTGGTACAGGTCAAACCATTGTTAACGATTTTCGTTTACCAACTGAAAGTGAGTGGGAATATGCTGCAAGAGGCGGTCTTCAAAAATCACCATATCCTTGGGGTGGTCCTTATATCCGTAACTCTCGTGGATGTTTCTTAGGAAACTTTAAACCAATGCGCGGTTCATACATTGATGACGGTGGTTTCCACTCAGTTTATGTTTACTCATACAACCCTAATGATTACGGTTTATATTGTATGGCCGGTAACGTAAGCGAGTGGACTAGTAATGCTTTTGATGAATCAGCTTATGATTTTCAACACGATTTAAACCCTGATTATGTTTATGAGGCTCAAGAAAAGGATGCCAATGTATTAAAACGTAAAGTAATTAGAGGTGGAAGCTGGAAAGACGTGGGTTATTACCTTCAAACAAGCGCTCGTACATACGAGTACCAAGATACAGCAAAATGTTATGTAGGCTTTAGAAATGTAATGACATTCTTAGGTCGCGACAAAAACGACAATATTTAAACAAACAAACAACAAACAAATAACAAATAACAAACAACAACTAACAAACAAACAAACACAAACAGCTATGAGTAAATTAGGAAAAGTAAAAGGGTTCAAAAAATTCTTACATTTAGCATCTTGTATTGGTGCAGCAATCGTAATCTTGGGAGCATTATTTAAAATCATGCACTGGCCAGGTTGTAACGAAATGTTAATCGTTGGTCTGAGCACCGAGGCTATTTTATTCTGTTTATTCGCTTCAGATATTCCGCATGAGGAGGTTGACTGGACACTTGCTTATCCTGAGTTAGCAGGTATGGGGCATGATGAGTTAGAAGGAGATAAGAAACATAGTAATAATTTACCTATATCAAATCAATTGGATGCCATGTTAGAAGAAGCTAAAATTGGACCTGAGTTAATTGAAAGTTTAGGTGCAGGTATGCGTTCTTTAAGCGATAATGCAAGCAGAATTGCTGATATTAGTCAGGCAACTACAGTTACAAATGAATATGTTGATAACGTAAAGAAGGCCTCATCTTCAGTTTCTACTTTGGCTGATACATACAAATCAGCAGCTAATTCAATTCAAAGTTTAGCAGAGAGTAATGATGCAGGTTATTCAATTGGAGAATCATTAAACTCTGTTTCTAAAAACCTATCTGCCTTAAATGCAACCTACGAATTGCAATTACAAGGTAGTAAACAACATTTAGATGCTACAACTAAATTCTATGGTGGATTGGCTGAATTAATGCAAAACTTACACGAATCAGTTGAAGATACTAAGAAATATCGTACTGAGATGAGTAATTTATCATCTAACTTAACTGCCTTAAATACAATTTACGGTAATATGTTAAGTGCAATGAACTATAGCAAATAGTTTTTTGTAACAAAACAATTAAATTGTATTATTAAAAATATTAGTGTTTAACTAAAATAAAATTTTAAAAAATGGCAGGTGGAAAAGAAACTCCAAGGCAGAAGATGATTGGTATGATGTACTTAGTACTCACCGCTCTTTTAGCTATGAATGTTACGAAACAAGTTTTAAAGGGTTATGTTACTGTTAATGAGAGCGTTGTAAAAAGTCGTCATAATCTCGAAGATAACAATAAACGAGTAACTGAAGCATTCCAACAAGCAATTGGTGGAAACCCTGGTGCTGCTCCATATTATGAAAAAGCACTTGAGGTTCAAAAAATGATTAACGAAACTTGTAAATACATTGATAAATTACGAGCTCATGTTTCAGAAGAAAACGAAAAATTACCTAAAGGTTCCGGAGACACTCTAACCTTAAAATGGAGTTTAAAAAATGGTAAAATTGATGGTTATGATGATCCAACAAGAATTTTAATTGGTGACCCATCAAGTCCGAAAACTGGTGAGAATACAGCAAAGGAGTTAGAAGGAAAAATAAATAGTCTTTTAAACGGTATAATAGGAGTTATGGATAAGATGCAAACAGATCCTAAAACCAAATTATACCCTGCAGATTATGAAGCCTTAAAGAAAAAAATCAACTCATTAAAGCCAGTTTCATCTGGCGAAAAGGAAGACGGAATTGTTATGGATTGGGGGTCAGAAAATTTCTATCATTTACCTTTAGGTGCTGTAACTTGTAACTTAAACAAAATTGCAGCAGATTTAAAAAGCTTAGAGGCTGAGATGTTAGGTGTGTTCTCATCTGCATCAGGTAAGTTAGCTATTAAATTTGACAGAATTATTGCACGTGTTGTTGCGCCTTCTTCCTACGTTCAAGTTGGTCAACAATATGAAGCAAATGTGTTTTTAGCTGCTTCTTCTTCTAAATTAGGTCAGGGTGACATGGAAGTAATTTTAGGTGTTGACTCTGCTGGTGCTGCCAGCGGCGCTAAAGGGGAGTTAATTCCTTTAGTTAATGGTGAAGGTGAATACCGTGTTGCCGCAGGTGCTGCAGGTGACAAAGAGTACAAAGGTGTTATTAAGTACAAAAACCCTGATGGTACATTTAAGTATTATCCTTTTAGCGGAGAATACAAGGTTGCTCCTCCGGGTGCATCTGTAAGTGCTGATCAAATGAACGTATTTTACCGTGGCGTAGTTAACCCTGTAACTGCTGCTGCTGCAGGTATTGCGCCTGGTGATGTTAGCATAAGCGCTAGTGGTGCAGGTGTTAAAGTTGTACAAAAAGGTGGTGGTAAATATGAATTAACATTTAGTGGTACAGGCGATTGTATGATCAGTGTTTCAGGTAAAACTAAAGATGGTATGAAAGCGCAAGGTCCTCCATTTAAATTCCGTGTAAAACCATTACCTAAGCCAGACATTAAAGTTGGTGGTAAATTTGCTCCACCTGAAATGAAAAAATCTGAGTTATCTGTTGTATCTGCTATTGGTGCCGGTGCTGCAGGATTTGACTTTGCTGCAAACTACATTGTACAATCTCTAGAGGTTACAGGTAAGGTTAAAGGTAAGTTAACACAAGGTACTTGTACCGGAAGTTCATTAAGTGGCGACGCTTTAAACATTTTCCGTGGTGCAGATGCTAACTCTAAAATTTACGTTGATGCCAAGATCAAAGGTCCGGATGGTGCTATCACTAACGTTACAACAGGTATCAAAGTAGCTAAATAAATTTAAATTATTTAAGGTATGAAAACTGTAATTAATTCTGCGAAACTGGTTGTTATCTTAATTTTATTAAGTACAATTAAAGGCATGGCTCAGCAAAGTATTTTGCAGCCTGGCGATTATAATGATGGTATTTATGTAAAAGAAAATGCTAATAACAGACGCTTTATACCTTATACACATTTGCGTGAAGCAGATGTGGCATGGGAAAAACGCGTGTGGCGCAGAGTTGATTTACGTGAAAAACAAAATCAACCTTTATATTATCCAATTACAAATGTAACAAGTCGCATTTCATTTATTCAAACTGTTTTAAAATACATCTTAAATGGTTCTATAGCTGCATTTAAAGATGAAGAGTTTTTAGTGCCTTTTGAAAAAGCTGAAATCAAAGGAAAATTGGTTTTGCAAGCTGACTCAATTGAAACAGAAGAGTTTGATGCTGAAGGAAATGCAATCATAGTTAAAAAATTACCTCCTGCTGATTCTACTTGGATTTTTGAAAACTTTTGTGGTTTAGATATTAAGGAAGATTGGTTCTTTGATAAGCAAAAATCAGTTTTAGAAGTTAGAATTATTGCCTTGGGTGTAAGTGTTTTAATTAAAGGAAAAGAAGATTTAGGTTGTAATAACATGTTTTATATATACTTTCCTGCTTGCCGTCCATATTTTGCAAAACACGAAGTATATAACACTAAAAATGATAGTGAGCGTAGGACATTTGAAGATATTTTCTGGAAACGCCAATTCGCAAGTACAGTTGTAAAAGAAACGAATGTTTACGATAGAAATATTGAAGATTATTCAAAAGGTATTGATGCCTTATTAGAGTCTGACCGTATTAAAGGAGATATCTTTAAATGGGAACATGATTTATGGCATTTCTAACACTTAAACAAAAAACCCGCTTTAAAGGCGGGTTTTTTGTTTATACAAATTCCGTCTCTTAAGCAGGATTTTTCGTAAGTGAAATTACTTTCTTATTTTTATAAGGATCAGTTCTTAGATTCAGTTTTTGTGGCTTTAAACTTGGCTTAATGTAAGATCATCCTTTGTAATAATTTGAAGCGTTATTCAACTTTTACAATTTAACCCAATTTATGCATTAGAAGGCGAAGCATGAGCCGAACTAACTGCATTAGTTGGGTTTATCCCGATTTAGAAAATCACCATTTGGGTATACCAATGTGAAAAAATAATTATGCCAATAATTATTTTTGCAACAGTGGTTTATACCGATTAGAAAGAAGTTTGGTGCAATGCAGTGAAACGAAATTGGACCATTACTTATTTCACATCTGTATTTCATGCTTTCTTGAACAAATGGTTGATTTTCTTACATCGTTTATTCATTTGGAAAACCAAATGAATAAAATGGGTTTAATATTTCATTCAAAATATATAATAATCTGTGATTATTTTATTAATGAATGTTATATTTCAATATTAGAGTTGTAAAGTAATAAAAACAGATGTGAATTATAAATAAGGGAAAAAAAATTAATGGCTCGTTAACTACAAGCCATTATACATAAATTATATTTTAAAACTAATTACTTTTTCTTACTTGCGGCTTTCTTTTTCGTTACCAATTTAGGCGCAACTTTTTTGGCCGCAGCTTTCTTCACTGGTTCTGTTTTTTTAGATGTCTTTTTGGTAACTTTTGCTTTTTTTACCACCTTTAGTTTAGGTTCAGTTGTTTTTTTAGCCGCACCTTTTTTGGCGCCTTTTTTGTCAAATGCATTAGGAATCTGCTCTACTATCATGGCCTTCACTTCTTCTAATGTTAATTCTGTTAATTCTTCCGGAGAAAACTTACCACCGCCCGGCTTAATCAATTTCAGCATGTTTTTACCGAATTTAATAAATGCGCCCCAACGTCCGTTTTCAACCGAGATTTTCTCGTCACTCCAATTGTGAATGTAACGATTGGCTTCTTTTTCTAACTTTTTAGAAATTAATTCTTCTATGTCTTTTTGTGAAAGGGCATCAAAATTATATGCACGAGGTACATTCACATAAATAGATTCATATTTGATAAAAGGACCAAACCTTCCTTTACCTTTTGTTACAGGCTTACCATTAAAAAATGCTACAGGTGCATTAGCTAAATCTTTTTCTTTAATTAATTCTATGGCGCGGTTTAAATCTACTTTCAAAGGGTCTTCAGTTCGTGGAATAGAAATAAATTGTTCATTGAATTTTATGTATGGGCCAAATCGCCCAACAGCAACTATAATTTCACTGCCATTGTATTCGCCAACATTCATAGGCAATTTAAATAAATCCAAAGCCTCCTCTAAAGTAATTGTTTCAATACTTTGATCTTTTCTTAAGCTTGCAAATCTTGGTTTTTCTTCGCTGCCTTCAATACTTTCGCCAATTTGAGCCAAAGGTCCAAAACGCCCTATTCTAACGCTAACCGGTTTACCGCTGCTAGGGTCGTTACCTAAAATACGCTCACCGCTTGCACGTTCGCTATTGTCTATTGTTTTTTCTACAGTTTTATGAAAAGGCTTATAAAAGTCTTTCAGCATGCTGGTCCATTGAATTTTTCCTTCTGCAATATCATCAAACTCTTCTTCAACTTTTGCAGTGAAATTAAAATCCAGAATATCCGGGAAGTATTGAATTAAAAAATCGGTTACAACTGCACCAATATCTGTAGGAAATAATTTTGCTTTTTCTGCACCGGTGTTTTCAGTTTTTGTCTCTTTTTTGATGGTTTTACCGTCAAAATAAAATTGAGTGTAGTTTCTGGTAGTGCCATCGCGGTCCGTTTTTTCAACATAATTTCGTTTTTGTACGGTACTGATGGTTGGTGCATAAGTACTTGGTCGGCCAATTCCCAACTCTTCTAATTTTTTAACCAAACTTGCCTCAGTATATCTGGCAGGGTGGTGCGTAAAGCGCTGTGTAGCCGTTGTTTCCTTTAATTCTATAACTTCACCTTCTTTCATAGGCGGAAGAATCGATGAATTTTCTTCATCATTTTCTTCGTCTGTTCCTTCAATATAAACTTTTAAAAAACCATCAAATTTTAAAACTTCGCCTTGAGCAATGTACAGCTCATTGGTAGTACTTATTCCAATTTTAGCTGTTGTTTTTTCAAGTTCAGCATCGGCCATTTGACTGGCAATGGTGCGTTTCCAAATTAATTCGTATAAACGTTGTTCGTTGCGCTCACCTGCAATTTCGCTATTTTGAATATAGGTTGGTCTAATGGCTTCGTGAGCTTCTTGAGCTCCTTTGCTCTTGTTTTTGTATTTACGTGGTTGATAATATTTATCACCATAATTATTTGTGATGGCTTCCTTAGCTTGCCCTATAGCAGTTTCAGAAAGGTTTACACTGTCGGTACGCATGTAAGTGATTTTACCTGCTTCATATAAACGTTGCGCAACAGTCATGGTTTGTGCAACACTAAATCCTAATTTACGCGCAGCTTCCTGTTGTAAGGTAGATGTTGTAAAAGGCGCTGCAGGTGTGCGTTTAGCGGGTTTAGTCTCTAAACTGTTTATTTTATAAATTGCACTTTTACATTTTTCTAAAAATGCTTGCGCTTCATTTTCTGTTGGAAATCGTTCATTTAGCTCTGCTTTTAAATTGGATTTGCCAATCATAAAAATGGCACTTACTTTGTAGGAAGATGTTGATCTGAAAGCTTGAATTTCTCTTTCTCTTTCAACAATTAATCTCACGGCAACTGATTGAACTCTTCCTGCTGATAAACTCGGACGGACTTTTTTCCACAAAATTGGACTTAATTCAAAGCCAACCAAGCGATCCAAAATTCGACGGGCTTGTTGCGCGTTTACTAAATTAATATCAATTTCACGTGGATTGGCAATGGCTTTTTGTATAGCCGGTTTGGTAATTTCATGAAATACGATGCGCTTGGTTCGTTTTTTATCTAAACCTAACGTTTCAAATAAATGCCAGCTAATGGCCTCTCCTTCACGGTCCTCATCGGATGCTAACCAAACCATTTCGGCGTTTTTGCTTAAGCGTTTTAGTTCAGCAATTACTTTTTCTTTATCAGGTTGAATTTCGTATGTTGGAGTAAAATTGTTGTCCACATCAATACCATAACCTTTTTTTACCAAATCGCGCACATGTCCAAAACTCGATTTCACGGTATAATCTTTTCCTAAAAATCCTTCAATGGTTTTTGCTTTTGCCGGACTCTCTACAATTACTAAATTCTTTGACATTTAATTAGCTGAATGTTCTTTATTATTTATTTACAACAAAACTTTAATTCGAAAATGATAGTTTCCACCTTAAAATTTTTGCAAATTAAAAGAATAAAAATGAAATAAACCTAATAATTGTAATAGATGCTTTTTGAAAGCTATTTTATAATTAGCTTAAGTGTTTGATATTTAATTGGTTAAAAGTAGTTTTTTTAATGCTTTTATTAATTACACTTAATTTCCCCTATTGAAATGCTTAATTTGTGTCAAATTGTCATATTTTAAGGTTATCTTTGTAGCTTACAATTTCATGGAAACGAACAATCAACAACTTGAGGAAGAATTACAAGGCTCTGCACTAATGCGACCTTCTAAAGTACCAAATGGCAAAAAATTATTTTTAGAAAGCTACGGTTGTCAAATGAATTTTTCTGACAGCGAAATCGTTGCAAGTATTCTAATAGACAAAGGTTACTCAACTACACAAAATTTTGAAGAAGCAGATTTGATATTAGTTAATACTTGTGCCATTCGAGATAATGCGGAGAATAGAGTTAGACAACGCTTACAAGACTATAAAAAAATTAAAAAGAATAATCCGGATGCATTGATAGGCGTGCTTGGCTGTATGGCCGAACGGTTGAAGGCTCAGTTTTTAGAACAAGAAAAGCTGGTTGATATTGTTGTTGGACCTGATGCTTACCGTGATTTGCCGAATCTTATAGCCACCGCAGAAACAGGACAAAAGGCTATTAATGTTATTTTAAGTAAAGAAGAAACATACGCTGATATAGCACCTTTGAGACTGGATAAAAACGGTGTTAGCGCATTTGTGAGCATTATGCGTGGTTGTGATAATATGTGTAGTTTTTGCGTTGTTCCATTTACCCGTGGTAGAGAGCGTAGCAGAGATCCTGAAAGTATAGTAAAGGAGTGCCGCGAAGCATTTGATGCAGGATACAGAGAGGTAACGTTATTAGGCCAAAACGTAGATAGTTATTTGTGGAGTGGAGGAGGATTAAAGAAAGAAACACTAACAGCCGAGCAAAGAGCAAACAGCACTAATTTTGCTCAGCTAATGGAAAAGGTAGCATTGGTTTCGCCTGATTTAAGAGTACGTTTCAGTACTTCACATCCTAAAGACATGACCAATGATGTATTGGAGGTGATGGCTAAATATGAAAATATTTGTAATAATATACATTTGCCTGTTCAAAGCGGAAGCTCGGCTGTATTAGAAAAAATGAACCGTGGTTACACCCGCGAATGGTATTTAGATAGAATAAAAGCCATAAGAACCATTATGCCTGATTGTGGCATTAGTACAGATGTAATTACCGGTTTTTGCGGCGAAACAGAGGAGCAACATCAGGAAACGTTAAGCTTAATGAGTGAAGTTGTTTACGACTTTGCCTTTATGTTTAGTTATAGTGAACGCCCTAAAACATTAGCAGAAAGAAAGTATGCGGATGACGTGCCCGAAGAAACTAAAAAGAGACGCTTAAGTGAAGTGGTTGATTTACAAAGAAAACATAGTGAATTACAAACCAGAAAATGGGTTGGCAAGGTAACGAAAGTGCTTATTGAAGGTGTTTCAAAAAAATCTAATGAAATGTTGATGGGAAGAAATTCACAAAATGCCGTTGTGGTATTTCCAAAAGGAGATTTAAAACCTGGTATGTATGTAAACGTTTTAATTGATTCTAGCACTTCTTCTACATTAATTGGCAGTGTTTTAAATTAGATACAAGACTTTTAGACAGCAAGATGCAGGAAGAAAATAATGATACCATATAAATGAATATGAAGCACAATTTTAAAAGATTAATAATCTGGCAAGATTCTATGGATTTGTGTGATTTGATTTACAGTTATACAGAGACATTACCTAACAAAGAAAAATTTAATTTGATCTCTCAACTTGAAAAATGCGGTGTTTCAATTCCATCAAATATTTCAGAGGGATCGGGCAAAAGAACTAATAAACATTTTTCGGAATTCCTGACTACTGCATTAACTTCTAGTTACGAAGTTGAGACACAACTTTTAATTTGCGCAAGAAGAAAATATGGAAACGAAAAAGCCTTATCTAATCTTCTAGAGCGGGTAAATAGTTTACAATCAAAAATATTTAGTTTTAGAGAAAAAATTGAAAGCGAAAACAATAAAGTAAAAATCAAGTCATGACTCTTTTAGTCCTGATTCTTGATTTCATTATAAAATGAATATACAAGATTTAAAACAGAAATTTGGGATCATAGGCAATAACTCTCTTTTGGAGAGGGCCATAGAAGTTGCGCAGCAAGTTGCGCCAACTGATTTAAATGTTTTGATTAATGGTGAAAGCGGAACAGGTAAAGAAGTATTTCCTCAAATCATACATCAAAATAGCGCCAGAAAACATGGTCCTTACATTGCAGTTAACTGTGGCGCCATACCCGAAGGAACCATAGACAGTGAATTATTTGGGCACGAAAAAGGCGCATTTACCGGTGCTACAGAAGCCAGAAAGGGATATTTTGAAGTAGCCAACGGAGGAACCATCTTTTTAGATGAAGTTGGTGAGTTACCACTTGCAACGCAAAGTCGTTTGTTACGTGTTTTAGAAAGTGGTGAATATTTGCGAGTAGGGAGTAGTAAAGTTTTAAAGACTGATGTTAGGGTTGTAGCTGCAACCAATATCAATTTTTATCAGGCTATCGAAAAAGAAAAATTTAGAACGGATTTATTTTACCGATTAAGTACTGTACCAATATACTTGCCGCCATTAAGAGAAAGAAAAGAAGACATTTTTTTACTGTTTCGTAAATTCGCGAATGATTTTTCTGCCAAATACCGTATGCCGGTCATCAAGTTAATGCCGGATGCTGAGCAAGTATTAACAAATTATTTTTGGCCGGGTAATATACGACAACTTAAAAACATTGCCGAACAAATTTCTATAATTGAAAAAAGTAGAGAGATAAATTCAGATACCCTATTAAAATATTTACCACAATTTTCTAGTTCTAACGTTCCTTCTGTTTCTTCATCAAATAATTTTTCAACCTCTTCTGGGATTGATACCAACGATAGGGAATTACTTTTCAAGGTGATACGGGATATGCGCACAGAGTTGAATGAACTTAAAAAAATTGTGTTTGATTTGGTTACTTCCAATTCAGTTAACACAGATATTTCAAGTTTATCCACAGATTTACAATTAGTAAAAAATAGGCCGGTATATAATAAAGATATTATTAATACTGGATCAGGATTGACAATTCATCAACCTAATTTACAAACAAACACCAGTAGTCCACAAACCATTGAAGTAGAGGAAACTTTGTCTTTACAAGATAAAGAGATTGACATGATAAAAAAAGCTTTAAAAAAGTACAAAGGGAAACGCAAAAATGCAGCAAAAGAACTTGGAATTAGTGAACGCACACTCTATAGGAAAATAAATGAGTTTAATATTGAGGAATAAACTTTTACAAATACTAATTTTTAGTTTTTTTTTAAACCCTATAAAAGCGCAGTTGCTTGATAAGTCCTATTATCTGCTTGATTCTTTAAAGAAAGAAAAAATAAGCAAACCGGATTTAGAGACACTTGAATTTTTCCTTAAAAAGTATTACAAAGCCAGCACCGATACAGCTAAGTTGGGTAATTTAATGGAATTGGTTGAAAACCTTAATGCCGAAGATCTTTGGCCACGATATAATTTGTATATTAATAAAGTTGCCAAGCAAAGAATTGAAAAGGCAACAAATCCTGCGTTAATTTTATTTTATAAACGAATTTTAGCTCAAACTATTAATAATATTGGTTTTTTTGAGCAGAATTATACCGGTAACATAAGAAAAGCAATGGATAGCTATAAAGAAACCGAAAAAATTCAAAACTCGATTGAAGATTGGTCAGGATTAATTATTACTAAAAGTAACATTGCTGTTTTATTACATAATACCGGTAACACAGCCAAAGCTATCGAACTTTATAAAGAATCCATAACTATCAATGATCATTATAAATTAAATGCAAATACAGCAGCTGTATATAATAACCTTGCAGACGTGTATTTTTATATTCAAGATACTGTAAATGCTATTGTTAATTTAAATAAAGCACTTGAAGTTGCCATCCGATTTAAACAAAAAAGTATGATTGCACAGGAGTTGCAGAATCTTGCTGTTATATACAGTAGAAAAAAGAAATCGGATATTTCCTTTAAGTATTTTAAAAAATCACTCGAACTTCGCAATGAAATAGGAGATGAATTAGGTGTATGCAGATCAAAAATTAATCTGGCTAATATCTGTATTAATGATAATAAGATAGCTGAAGCAAAACGCTATTTGGAAGATGTGACGGGACTGGTTAAGTCCAGTGAAAATCTTCAAATAAAATACTTATATCACTATTCTCTTGGCATTTTAAACGAAAAAATTAATCAAACTAAAACAGCCATTGATAATTATGAAAAAGCCTTAAATTATGCTATTCAAATCACTAACCTGGTTGAAGAATTCAATACATTAAATGTACTTGCTCCTTTGTATGAAAAAGAGGGCAATCTGCATCGTGTTATCAATTCATATAAAAGAATTAAAGAAATCGAATTGGTATTAAACCGAGAAAATTTAAAAAGAAACTTAACACGTTCTCAGGTAAAAGCCGAATATTTGAAACGAGAAGCCGAATTAAAGGAAAATCAACGAATAAGAGAATTGGAAGCTGAACAAAGGCAAGCTAAACAAAAACTCACAATTATAGCAGTGTTAATTCTTTTACTTGTTTTTATAATATTTTCATATTTTATTTCACGTGCTTTAAAGAAAAATAAACAAATGAACACAATCATCCTTGCTCAAAAGGCGGAGGTTGAGTCCCAAAAAGAATTAATTGAAGAAAAGGCTCATGAACTGGCAATTAAACATAAAGATATAACGGATAGTATTAATTATGCCCAGAGGATACAATCATCGCTTATTCCTGCGCAAGAGGAGGTTAATAGAATAGAAAATAAAATTACGCTTCTATTTCAACCACGCGATGTGGTTAGTGGAGATTTTTATTGGATCACAAAGTTTGAAAATAAATTTTTGTTTGCTTTGGCAGATTGTACCGGTCATGGTGTACCGGGAGCTTTTATGAGCATTATAGGTATTAATCACCTTCATGCAATTGTTAACGAGAAAGAAATAACAATGCCAGACCAGATTTTAAATGAGTTGAAAACCCGTGTAATATCTAGTCTTAACATTCATAACTCAGACGACTCAAAAAGAGATGGAATGGATGTAGCATTAATATCTGTTGAAGGAAATCAATTATTATATAGTGGTGCCAATCAATCTATTTATATTTTAAGAAAACAACAGGAATTAATTCAAATAAAGGGAGACAGGCAACCTGTAGGTCTTTCCGAGACATCTCAAAGTTTTACACTTCATACGTTCGAATTAGTTGCTGGTGACAGAGTAATTATGTTTACTGACGGTATTGTAGACCAGTTTGGTAGTGAAGCAGAAAGTGGGTTTGTAGAGGGTGGTAAAAAACTTAAAATTACAACCTTAAAGAAATGGTTGCTTGAATCATCTGGCTTAGTCCTTGAACAACAAAAATTATATATTCAGGAAAAATTAAATAACTTTAAACTAAATTTTGAACAAACTGACGATATTAGCCTTGCGATATACGAGTATTAAATATTTGGTTGTAATTTTTGCAATCTTTTTTGAATCCTGCAAACCAACTGTTTCACTCAGTGGAGCTACTATTCCGCTTGAAGCAAAAACGATTAGCGTAGGTTTTTTTGCTAATAATAGTAGCCTTGCGCCGCCGGTTTTATCGCAACAGTTTACCGAAAAAATGCGCGATGTGGTTTCTCAACAAACTAATTTAGCATTAATAAAAAATAATGCCGACCTGCAATTCGAAGGATACATTGCAGACTATAATGTAGCACCAATTTCAATTCAAAGTAACGATCAGGCTGCACAAAATAGACTTACAATTTCTGTTTCTGTGAAATATAGTAACCGATTTGATGCGACTAAAAATTTCGAACAAACCTTTACGCGGTTTGCAGATTTTAACTCCGGTCAAACGCTTTCAAGTGTTGAAAGTGGTTTGATTACTGAGATTAACAGACAATTAACTGAAGATATTTTTAATAAGGCTTTTAACAATTGGTAATGCAAACCAAAGAATTATTGACATATATCCAAAATACCTCAGCTTTAAAAGCAGAGAGTGTTAATCAATTAAGTGAATTAGTTAAGCATTATCCTTATTTTCAACCGGCTCATTTGTTATATTGTTTAGCAACTAAAGAATTTGATATAGCAAATCATCAGGATGTACTGAAAAAAACAGCTATTTCTATTGCAAATAGAGTGGTTTTACACAATTTATTGAACAAGAATGTACAACCGATTTCCTTACAAAAGATAGATATTAAAGAAGATCTTTCATTAGGGCAAAACAGTTTAGTTTCTAAAGATATCAATTCGCCGGAAGAAGAGGGAGAAAAAGAAGCGCTACATGAAATAAAAACTGTTCTTCAACAAATTAAAGAAGATATTAATGTGTTAAAGGCAACAGAATTGTCTGAAGTATCAAAACCTCCTGTCAATAATGACGCCAATGAAGTAAATCAAACGAACGAAACAGTTAAGTTGGAATCGTCTGATTTAAGCACGGAAAAATTAGAGGATGAAATTCAAAAAGCAGCTAGTGAGGCGTTTTTAAATGAAACTTACTTTGAAAGTAGTCCAACAAAAAAACAAGAAACCATCCCTTCTCCTTCTAACTTTATAGAATGGATTAACTACTTGAATGCCAAAAAAGGTGCTACAGCCGAAGAAATTAAACAAACAGCTATTTTAGCTGAAGAAAAAACCAACCCAAAACTTAAAAATTCGAGTGATTTTGAGGAAAATTCCTTAAATATTGCTCCTAATTTGGATAAAAAGCAAAAAAATAGTGCTTTAATTGATAAAATTATTCAATCCAATCCCGGAGCCATTCGAACAAAAGATGAGAAGCGAATATTTGCCGCAAACGCACAGGCAAAGGAAAGTTTATTAGAGAATGAGCATTTGGTAACCGAAACTTTAGCCAAAATTTACGCTTTGCAGGGGCATATTAGTAAAGCAATTAGAGCATATGAAATTTTAAGTTTGAAAATTCCACAAAAAAGTGTTTACTTTGCATCCCTAATTAAAGAATTAAAAGAAAAACAATAAAATAGAAAACATGATCGTATCAATTTTAATTATAGTAGTTTGTTTGTTATTAATATTAGTGGTATTAGTTCAAAACAGTAAAGGTGGTGGAATTCAAAGTCAGTTTGGTGCTGCAACTCAAATTATGGGTGTTAAACAAGGAACGGAATTCATTGAAAAAGCAACATGGGGATTAGCGATTGCATTAATTGTGACTTGTGTATTTTTAGCTCCAAAAGGAAACTCACTTGCCGGGACAACCGATAGCAAAGAGTCTTCAGTTAAAAAAACAGCAGCAGGTGCGGTTAGTGCACCAGCTCAAGCTCCGGCCGCGCAACCTCCGCAACAACCGTCCGGTGGTTTACCAACTAATCCATAAAAAATTTAAAAAACCCCAAACATTTGTTTGGGGTTTTTTATTGGATAATATTCATACGTAATACCAATGTGAAATAAAATAAGTAATGGTCCGATTTTGTTTCACTTCATTGCACCAAACTTCTTTCTAATCGGTATAAACCACTGTAGAAAAAATAATTATGCCAATAATTATTTTTTCACATTGGTATAATTTGTGGTTCAGTTTAATTTTATTAGATTTATAGCTATATCTTTTAATTTCTGAACTTGTTTTCTTCATTCAAATATGTATTGTTTTTTTGTTTGTTAATTCTTTTAGATTATCCACTGAATTCCCAGGATATAGAACGAAAAAAAAACGAACTCTATAAAAAAATTAACAACTCTATTGATGATACAAACAAGGTTAATCTTTACTTTAAGTTGGCCTCATCTATTAATAAGTATCAATCCATTGAACACATAGAGGTATACAAGAAGGCGCTTGATTTATCAACTAAATTAGAATTTAAACTTGGCCTCAGGAAGTCATATTCCAGCTTAATACTTGCATTTTACTCTAAAGAAATGTACGATTATGCATTAACCTATTGTTTGCAATATAAAGATTACGCAAGTAGTAAACTAGATGCTGCGGCCTTAGCTCAAGCTAATCACTTAATGGGCATTTTGCAGTCAAAACAAGGTAACTTTAAAGAATCACTAAAATACCATCAAACTTCTAATGAGGAATTTAGATCGCTGGGGGATACTTTTTCATTTGCAAGAGGACTTGTATCCATTGCAATTACCTACTATGATAATAAGTATTACGACAGTTCTATAGTGTTTTTCAAAAAATCAATTAATTTATTTGATTCTGTTAAGAATGTGTCTGAAATTGCCAATTCTCTTCTTGGAATTTCTGAGTCTTATTTAAAATTAAATAATCATCAAGCATCTTTGGCGTACGCAACTAAAGCCTATAAAGCCTACTTAAAAATAAAACTTGATCATGGTATTTGCATTACTGAACTGGCTTTGGGTCAGGTCTATCATGCCAAACAACAGATGGATTCCAGTCTTTTTTTAATTACCTCTTCTTTATCTTTAGCAAGAAAACTCAATTTGATAAGTGTTCAAAAAGAGGCATATTATTTGAAATCGAAAATTTACAGTGAGTTAAAAAAGTACGATAGTGCTTACTATTATTCGGAAATTAATCGAACAATCAGCGATTCGCTTGCGGTTAAACAGTCAAATTACATGATGGATAACAGTTTGTTTAAATTTAATTTATTAAAAAAGGAAAACGAAATTAGTATACAGAATTCTCTCATTACTGAGCGAAACAGACAAAATAAACTGTTGTTAATCGGATTGGTTATTATCTCTATTACCTTATCAATAGCAGTTTGGGCTTTTATTCAAAAGAACAAATCAGCTAAAAAAATTGCCGCACAAAAAAAAGAAATTGAGGAAAAGCAAAAAGAAATTATTGATAGTATTAATTATGCAAAGCGAATTCAGCAAAGTTTACTTCCTACAATTAAGTACATTGCTAAAAAAATAAAATAAGTATCTTAAGTGAATTGTTATGTCGATTAAATCATCTTTAGTTTTATTTTTTTACATTTCGGTTTTTGCCGTTAGTGCGCAAAATCAGTCAGTACAGCACATTAAATCTCTCACATCTTTCACAGCTCAGGTGAGGATGATAGATTCTTTATTGGCCAATAAACAGCAACACGAAAAGAACAGTCTTATTGTTTTTCAGCTTAAAGGAGATGGTCCGTACCATAATCAGCAAAAGGTTGTTGCATATGCAAGTTATTTGATTGGACAACATCATCTAGATATTGGCATGTTAGACTCCGCAGAGGTATATTTAAATAAAGCCATCCAACTTAGTTATGATCAGCAGATAGATTCCATAGTTGGTTTATGTCAAATTAGGTTAGGTTTTATGGAATATACCAAAGGCCATTATGATTTAGCGAATAACTATTACATCGAAGCAATTCGGGTATTAGAGGGGTGCGGTAATAAATTAAAACTAAGCTGGGCCTATAACTTGTTGGGGCTTAATTTTCAAAACAATCCAAAACCCAATTATAACAAAGCAATAGAATATTACCGTAAATCAATTAGTATTTTTCCTTCTGCTTACAATAAAAATCAAGGGTATGCTTATTTGAGATTAGGATCTACAAACACAAAATTAAAGCAGTATGCTGAAGCTTTAAAAAATATCAACGAAGCACTTGATATAGCTGATTCGATTCATTTTATACCGATTAAATTTTGGGCCACTTTAGCTTTAACGGATTTATACATAGAAACTAAAGATAGAAATAATGCCATAATCCATTGTAAGAATGCATTAAACATGTCTAACAAAGATGATTTTGGTAAATCGGCTCAAATCATAGTAACTCATAACATGGCTAAGGTTTATTATTTGATTGGAAATTACGATTCAGCAATGTTTTATTCGAATAAATCAATAACAAAAAACTATCAGTATGCAATTTCTGAATGTCTCCCTCAAAATTATCTGCTTCAATCACAAATAGTATCGATGAGCAAGGATCCAACAAAAGAACTACTATACTACAAAAGATATGTGGTTGTTAAAGATTCTATATTTGATGTACTTAATAACAAATACATTGCCGAGCTTGAAATGAAATATGACCTAACACAAAAAAATAAGGAAATTCTGTTTTTAAATCAGCGTAAACAAGCCGATGAAAAGATTAAAAATTTTTTGATGTTAATCATTCTTTTGATTTTAGGCTTAATTAGTTTGGCAGTCGTAAGTATTATTAAAGTTCGAAAATCAAAAGCTATGCTGAGTATAAAGAACATTGAAATTGAACAAAAACAAAAGGCAATTATTGACAGTATTAATTATGCTAAACGGATACAAGAAAGTTTATTGCCTTCTAAACAATATATACAACGCATATTAAATCGCTGAAGAAATTTTTGACTCCAACGGGTTGGTAATTTTAAATTTCTGCAACATACCGTTGGTATAAATTCAAATGAATAATTGTACTTTAAATGCTTGGTTTAGCTTAATTTTACTGTTATATTTGTGATTCTATAAATGCTTTATGACAACTAAATTAACCACATTAGATCAAAAAAAAGCCGAAGCCTTGTTAGGTGGTGGTCAAAAAAGAATTGATGCTCAACATAAAAAAGGAAAGTTAACTGCCCGTGAACGAATCCATTTTCTGCTGGATGAATCAAGCTTTGAAGAAATTGGTATGTTGGTTCAGCACCGAAGTAATGATTTTGGACTAGATAAAGAACGTTATTTAGGTGATGGTGTGGTTACCGGTTACGGCACAATCAACGGACGATTGGTGTATGTGTTTTCGCAGGATTTTACGGTATTTGGTGGCTCTTTATCTGAGACGCATGCTGAAAAAATTTGCAAAATCATGGATCTTGCCATGAAAAATGGCGCACCGGTCATCGGTTTGAATGATAGTGGCGGAGCTCGTATTCAGGAGGGTGTTGTTAGTTTAGGCGGTTATGCTGATATTTTTTACAGAAATGTACGAAGCAGCGGAGTAATACCGCAATTAAGCGCAATTATGGGTCCTTGTGCCGGTGGCGCAGTTTATAGCCCGGCAATTACCGATTTTATTTTAATGGTAGAAAATACCAGTTACATGTTTGTAACCGGACCAAATGTTGTAAAAACAGTTACACATGAAGAGGTAAGCAGTGAGGAATTAGGAGGCGCATTAACACATGCAAGTAAAAGTGGCGTTACACATTTTGCTTGTGCCAATGAAATTGAAGCCATTCAACACATTAAAAGTTTATTAAGTTATATACCGCAAAATTGCGAGGAAGATGCCCCTTCTGTGCCATACGAACCGGGCAACGAATTACGTCCTGAATTAAATAATATTATTCCGGAAAATGCTAATCAGCCATATGATATTCGAGAGGTAATTGAAAAGGTAATTGATGAAAATTCGTTTTTAGAAGTTCATAAATTATTTGCAGAAAATATTGTAGTTGGTTTTGCACGATTAGCAGGAAAAAGTATAGGCATTGTTGCTAACCAGCCTGCGGTATTGGCAGGGGTGTTAGACATTCATTCCAGTACTAAAGCAGCTCGTTTTGTGCGTTTTTGCGATTCATTTAACATTCCATTGTTAGTGTTTGAAGATGTGCCGGGTTTTTTACCTGGCACAGATCAGGAATGGAATGCAATTATAACTAATGGTGCAAAATTATTGTATGCATTTAGCGAAGCTACTGTACCGAGAATTACCGTAATTACCAGAAAAGCATACGGAGGTGCTTATGACGTAATGAATAGCAAACATATTGGTGCAGACATGAACTATGCCTGGCCAACTGCTGAAATTGCTGTAATGGGTGCTAAAGGTGCCGCTGAAATTATATTTAAAAATGAAATTGCTGCGGCAAGTAATCCTGAACAAAAATGGAAGGAGAAGGAAGCAGAGTATCAGGAAATGTTTGCCAATCCATACCGAGCTGCTGAAAGAGGTTTTGTTGATGAAGTTATTAAGCCTGAGGAAACACGTTTAAAGCTGATTAAGGCTTTTAAAATGCTCGAAAACAAAGTAGATCAGCTGCCAAAAAAGAAACACGGGAACATTCCTTTGTAATAAATTTTGAAGAATTTTGTTGAAATACTTAAGTGGATTTTACCACTATTATTTTGCTCTGCTCTTCATTCCCAAACCTTGCTTAAAGGTAAGGTTGTTGATGCTAAAACAAAAGAATCTTTACCTTTTGCGATTATTCAGTTATCAGGCACTACTAACGGAACCTCTGCTGATATTGACGGTAATTTTAGTCTTGAAGTTAACGAACTTCAAAAATCGATAACGGTAAGTTTGGTTGGTTATGAAAAGGAAACACTTTTAATTAGTGATGTAAAAAATGTAAGTTCAATTGTTATCAAATTGAACCCTAAAAACATCAACTTAATGGAGGTAGAAGTTAAAGCTTCAGAAAATCCGGCCAATAAACTAATTAACGAGGTTATAAAACGTAAGCCTTTATTTGATATTTCTAATCTCAAAAATTACATTTGCGAAACATATTCTAAAACTTATTTTACTACCTGCAATAAAGAGGGTGATGAAATAACAAGTCCAAAAGATACCTTTTTAAACAAACAGTATTTATTTTTGATGGAGGATGTAACTGAGAAAAAATATCAGTATAAAAACAATACACAAGAAAAAGTCATCGCTTCTCGCACCTCCGGTTTAAAAAAGCATTCGTTCGGAAATTTCGCATCTCAATTACAATCCTTTACGTTTTATGACGATAAGATTAAGGTTTTGGATATTCAATACATTAATCCATTGACCGGAGGAACTCATCAACGCTATTGGTTTACAATAAAAGACACACTCATTCAGCATGCAGATACCACAATTATAATTCGATTTGCACCCAAAAAAACATTAAAGGTAAATGGTTTAGAAGGTTTACTTTATATTAACAAAGCAGAATTTGTTTTAACTAACGTGATTGCAAAACCGTTTAATGCAGGAGAAACAGATAGTGAAATAAAAATTCAACAACTTTACAATAAGGTTGATAGTATTCATTGGTTTCCAAGTCAGTTGAATACTGAATTAATATTTAAAAACGTGAAACTTGGCGATGGTGATAAATTCCTAAAAGCTCATAGTAAACAATACGTTAAAAAGGTAAATATTGACAGTGTGTTTAAACTCAAACAAAAATGGATCAGTTCTTACAATGCCAAAGATGAATTGAATAAATCTGATGAGTTTTGGGCTGCTTCCAGGATAGATAGTATTTCAGAAAAAGAAAAGAACACCTACCGTGTAATTGACAGTATTGGTAAAGAAGCAAAGTTAGACTCAAAAATTAAATGGCTAAATATTTTAACCAAAGGCAAAATCAATTTAGGTTATTTTGATTATGAATTAAAATATATTTTCAATATTAACCAGTATGAAGGCGTACGCTTAGGAAGCGGTTTTAGTACGTCAGATAAATTATGCCGATTTTTTAATATAGGTGCATACGGTGCCTATGGTTTTAAAGACAAGCAATTCAAATATGGTACTTTCGCAAATATTTACTTTAACAATTTTAAGAATTACTACATTAAAGCTGAGTTGCACAGAGATGTAAGAGAAACAGCCGGCTTTGAGGTGTTGAATGATAAAAATGGTTTGATTAACATTTCTACCAATCGTGATTTTTTGATTAAAGAAATGGACAGGTTTGGGATGGCTCGCTTATCATTTAACATGGAAAGAGGTTTTATGAATTTGAATGCCTTTGCCTCAACCCAACAGATAAACAGTAGGTTTGGTTATGCAGACTATTTAAATTACACGCTTCAAAATACTATAAATACATTTAATCTTAATGAGGTTGGCCTACAGTTAAAATTTTGGCCAAAGCAAAAATTTGTTCAAAGCTTTAATTCATTTATTCCAATTGGCAGTAAGTGGCCCCAGATTTATCTGAGCTACATAAGAGGGTTAAATACTGAAATAGCAGGCTATAAAAGCAGTTTCGAGTATGATAAAATTAATTTAAAAGTTTTTCACCGCATTAACTTTAAAGTAAAGGGTAGTTTAACCTATCAGGTAATGGCCGGCATGGTAAACGGTAATGTGCCATACAGCATACAGTATAATAATTTTGGAAGTAATACAGACACCTATTATTTAAGTGTTGCTCAATCTTTTGAAACCATGTATCTGAATGAATTTGTCAGTAATAGGTTTGCTGCTTTGTTCTTAAATTTTAATACCGGACCTTTATTTAGAAAAAACGATTTTTTAAATCCCAATTTAGATTTAGTGCATAACGTAGGAGTGGGGCAGGCATCCAATACGGATAATATTACCAATTTAGCAATTCAAAGCATTGAAAAAGGATACAGTGAAGCAGGGATTCGACTAAATAGCTTGTATACAATGGGACAAGCCGCCTTTGGTGTAGGTGTATTTTATCGCTATGGTAATTATCAATTTGAAAACCAAGCTCGCAATTTTGCTTACAAACTAAGCGTTAATTTTAAATTATAAATATTGCCATTTTATTGAAATCTGGTTTAACTTAGTATTGATGTGAATAGTTCTTTTAACTGCAATTAGTCTTTAAAAGTCAAAATCTTTTGACGAACTATCTGGCTTATTGCTGGTAATTCATGCCCTGAGGACAGAAGAGGCCACGATTTAGTAATTGTTAGCCTTTTTGTCGTAATTGTAAGCTTGAAAAGCCTACAAACACTTACATCGCAGCCAGTTGAATGTTTTCATCTGTCTGTTTGGGGATTAATGAATTTTTTGTTGAACTATTTAGGATTCTGATTTAATTTTTTACATTAATTAATTCTTTTATGGCTTTGTAAACCAGCTGGAAAACCTTTTCAAAATCATTCTCTGTTCCGTAATAAGGATCAGGTACATCAAGGCGTCCAAAGTCACCAATGCTTAAGAGTAGTTTTAGCTTTTCTTTATGAGAATTTGTTTCTGCCAACTTCAAAGCGTTTTTTAGGTTGTTTTCATCCATCACATATATTTCATCAAAGGCATCAAAATCACCTTTTTTAAATTGTCTTGCACGTAATGAACTTAAGTCAATACCGTGCTTTAATGCATTGGAAGTGGTTCTATGATCCGGAGCCTCATTTACATGGTAATTAGCCGTTCCGGCTGAGTCTATCACAATATTCTTTATCCCTTGTTCTTTTACTAAATGCAAAGCTATGCCTTCTGCTAGTGGTGATCGGCAGATGTTTCCTAAACACACAAATAAAATTTTTCGCATGCCTAAAATTAAACCTTTTTTGTTTTTTAAATGATGTGTATTTCAAGTTTTAATGATAATATTGCATGTCAGATGATTGAGCTTAAAAACATCCGAAAATCATATCAATTAGGTAAATCTGAATTTCCGGTTTTAAAGGGAATTGATTTAACAATTCATTCGGGTGAGTTTGTATCCATTATGGGTTCGTCCGGTTCAGGTAAATCTACCTTGCTTAATATTTTAGGAATACTGGATGGGTATGATGAAGGTACTTATCATTTAAATGGTTTACTGATTGATAAACACTTGTCTCAAAAAAAAGCAGCTCAACTTAGAAATAAATTTTTAGGATTTTGTTTTCAATCATTTAATTTGCTCTCTTTTAAATCAGCATTAGATAATGTAGCGCTACCGTTGTATTATCAAAAAGTATCCCGTAAAGAACGAACCTCCAAAGCGATGGAATATTTGGAGAAGGTTGGCTTGTTGGAATGGGCCAATCATTTGCCAAGTGAGTTAAGCGGTGGGCAAAAGCAACGCGTTGCCATTGCCCGTGCATTAGTAGCTAAACCAAAAGTAATTTTTGCCGATGAGCCTACCGGCGCCTTGGATAGCGCCACAAGTTACGAAATTATGAATTTGTTTAAAGAAGCAAACCAACAAGGCATCACCATTGTAATTGTAACGCATGAAGAAGACATCAGTAAATTAACCGACCGGGTGATCCGATTGAAGGATGGTTTAATTGTTTAGTGACAGACTCATTAATAAATCTCTTTGATTGTCGTTGCCTAATTTAAAACAATGTTCGCCAAAAGTTATAAAGCCTAACTTTTTATAAAATGTTATGGCTTTTAAATTATTTTCCCACACGCCTAACCAAAGTGTTTTTAAACCACGTTGCATCACTGTTTCTATTGCAAACTGCATTAATTGATAACCTATTTGCTCGCCATGAAACTCTTGTAGCACATACAATCGCTCCAGCTCAACCTTTTCAGGGTCTTGGTTTTCGGTTTGGGCATTTTTAAAATTAAGTTTAAGGTAACCAATCACCTTGCCCTCGTAAATAGCTAAATAAAACTCCGAATCTTTAGTTGATAACTCAAACAACAATTTATCCGCATTTAAATTGTTATGTAGATACAATTCCAGATCTTCGGGATTATTAGATGAGCCAAAGGTTTCGCAAAACGTTAATGCGCTGATAGATTGTAATTGATGGAGACTTTCAAGTCCAATTTTTTTGATATCAATCGTTTTCATCGAAGGCTAATTTAGCGGTTATTTTAAGTATTTAAACTTATATTCTTCAATTCGTTTTGTTTAATACATGTTTTATAATTACTTGCTGCGCTGTTTTTTATGGTAAGAATTTGCACTAACTTATCTGCCTTTTAAAGTGGGTAGGGGGAGGAAAATTTTGCTTGCTATTTACCTCCCCTGTCTGTTGCAAAGCATTAGCCAACTCATAACCCAAGGCTCGGAAATGGAGGGAAGCTAGGGAAAAACATCTAACCACTCAACCACAGCAAAGTTAACAAAGTAGAGCCCCTCCGGATTATGGAATTTATAATTTCTACTCACCTTATAAAACACTAATTAATCGCTTAGTTAAACTTTAGTGTACCTCGCGAAAGTATTCGTGCTGTAGCAGGGGGGACCAGTTTTCCGCACCGAGCGATGACGGAGTAAGCCCGCATGGGTTTATTTGCTGTTATAATTTGGGCGGTGCTCAATTGTTAAGTCCTACTTTATGAGTGTCTGCCGAACTTTGCGCCCCATTTTAATGTCGAAGCAAAAAGGACACCAAGAGTTCATATGGAAAACATTTGCGCCACGTGCTTTCCATTTGTGTCCGTTTTTACATTGCCATAACATGAGTGTATTATTATTAATGTATATATCAGTTAAAAGTCGTCCACCTTTTTTGATTGCAATTTTTTTATATTTCTCTATGCTGTCATTTTGCTTTGCGCCATTTGTTACATAACCACATGTCGGACACCAACAGTTGTTGGTAATATTGTTTGGTGCGGATTGCCAAACGTGACCTTTGTCGCATTGCCATTTTAATTTTGTTTTCGAGTTTATATATTTTTTTGATAAACATTTACCACCTCTTTTTTTTGCAAGAGCTTGCATGTCTGAAATGTCTTTATACATACCACGACAATGCGGGCACCACGTTTTAGCATTTACAACCATAACACCTGCCGCAGACCACTGATGTCCTTTACCGCATTGCCATAAAAGTTTTTGATGTCCGCTGGAATAATTGGTGGATAAAAATTTACCGCCTTTACTATGCGCATATTTTTTATAAACTTCTATCGGTGTTTTTCTTTTTTCGATTCTCCTTTTAATACCGCATTTAGGACACCACTGACCTGCTTTAAAGTCGTGAGGTCGCATTAACCAAATATGTCCCTCGCCACATTTGAATTGAACTTTTGTCGAGTTATTAATGTATTCTTTTGATAAACATTTACCGCCTCGTTCTTTGGCGATGTTTTTAAGGATCTTCAATTTTTCTTCTTTGTCTTTTTGCGGCTTATTACAAGCAGGGCACCAACCGCCCTGTCTGATGATCTGAAAGTCTGCGTCCCATGTATGGCCTTTTTCACAGCGCCACTTTAAAGGTGTCGAAAGGTTGACATACTCTTTGCTTAAACACTTTCCACCAGAACGAGAAGCGTATTCTTGGAGGTCGTCTAAAGTATATCGTTGTCGTGACATAAGTTTTGTTGTCTACTGAAATTTTGTCTGAGGAGGAGCCTGTCCACCGCCTTACTTATAAATGCCTATACTCGCCACAAAACCAATTGTAATTATTTACAAACGATTACAAACGTTTACTACGGCTTTAGCTTTTAATCAAATTTAAGTTTTTAAACTCAAATTACCTCAACATATTTTTTAAAATTATTTAAAATGGCTTGCCAACCTTCTCTCTGCAATTCAACCGGATTTTCAGTTTCAGGTTCAAATACCACAACCACTTTGGTTGCTCCTTCAATTGTCTCAAAGTTAACTTTTACTTTTCTGTTGTCAAGCAACGTATAAGCCATGCTGTTTGGCGCATTGATGTCATCGTAAATAAATTCAAAGTCAAAACCAAAACTTCCGTCTTTGGCTTCCATGCGCGCAGTGTATTTGCCGCCTACTCTTAAATCATTACTGGCACTGGGGCAATGCCAGGTATCCGCTGCAAAATTCCATTTGGTGATGTGTTCCGGCGCTGTATAACAGTTCCATGTTTTGTTAATATCTGAATTAACCAATGTTTCAATCGTAATTAACTGTGTATTCATTTGCTTATTTTTTAGTTGATTCTTTCTAATTTTCCTTTACGTTTAACAATGTTTTTATAATCCCATTGAATTTTGATGGATTTATCCAACCAACGTTTTAAATCCTTTTCGTTGATATCTGTTATTGTGTTGTAAAAAATGGAGGCATCTTTAAATTTTGAACCACGTACATTTAACTGAACTTCTTCAAAATCTGCACCACTCCAAAACATCAGCCGAATGCCTTTTTTTTGTTTGCTGTAACCAACAATGGGGTTGTCGTTAATAAACCATACCGGATGAGCATGCCAAATTTTAGAAGTTGAGTGGGGGAGATACTCACAAATAATTTTTGAAAGCCAATCACATATTAATTGATCTGGTTCAGTTAAATTTTGATTGTATTGAGGGATGCCGGACATATGATTATAATGACACTAATTTAGCAAAAATTAATTGCTAATGAGTTTGTGTCGTTAAATTATACCGGTTTAAAATTATTCAGACTTAAACTTGATGACCGTGCAATGATCAACCCCTTTTTTATTTAAATGCAAAATTAAACCATCTGCTTTTTGATACTGTTTTTTTGACCGTTTAATTAAATTATCCCTTATGGTTTGGTATTGTGTTCCGCTTACAAAACCCAATTCAACGTTACCAAGACTATCGTAAGGCATAATTGGTTTACTGTCACAAAATATGTAAAGTCCGTCCACTAAGGCAGCATCAGCCTTTGAATGATTGGTTTGTTGTTTAGTTAATTTAAAGGAATATAAAAAAGTTAAAGTTAATCCTGTTAATAAGCTTACTACCGCGAGTTTCATAGATTTGGTGTTAATGTTAAAATTATACGTATAAAAGTTAAGTACTTATATTTTAACAAAATGTTGCAGTCATATGTTTAAAGTGCATTCCTACTTTAACTTACAAAAAATCTTAAATAGTTTAAAAACTTCTAAATTAGAAATCTACTTTCAAAAATTTTAGGGTTGAAAGTTTATCAACGGTATTTCAATTCATTTTTAGCTCCAGGGCTAACGCATTGAAATCAATGCCATCAAAATTACCGCTGCTCATCATTAATAGTACCTTATTTCTCCATTGTTTTGATTTAAGATAATTACTTACCTCTTCACTTTTGGTAAACACTTTTAAATCTTTTCTATTAAAGGCACTTAGTACTTGTTCGGTTGTAATAGCCTTTAATTTTTTATGTTCAATGGTATGCGGATTAAAATAAACAATGGCTTCGTCGGCTAAATCCATAGCGCCATTATATTGTAATAAAAATTCTTCTGTTAAACTGCTAAATGTGTGCAGCTCCATGCAGGCAATGGTTTCACGCTCTTTAAATTGTGTTTTTACAGCATCGGTTGTTGCTTTTAGTTTTGAAGGCGAGTGTGCAAAATCTTTATAAAAATTAAAACTTTCATTTTTATAAACAAGTTCAAGTCGTTTTGCAGCACCTTTAAAGCTTTGAATGGCTTTATAAAACTGTTCGTTACTAATACCAATCTTGTTGCAAACAAGTCGCGCACCATTTAAGTTCATTAAATTATGATTGCCAAATATTAATAACGGTATTTTTTGAGTCCCATCAATTAGGTAAGTTGTTCCATTTTCAATAACATGATTTGGTATGGCATAACCTTCCTTGCCTGCCAGCTGCGGGTAGTTTTTTCCGGCAACTAAAGCCAATTGTTCATCTTTACTGCAATAAATTAAATGCCCATTGGGTTCAATGAATTGAATAAATTTTTCAAATTGTTCAACATAATTTTCAAACGTTGGAAACACGTTAATATGGTCCCATGCAATTCCGCTAATAATGGCGATGTTTGGTTTGTAAAGATGAAATTTCGGGCGTCTGTCAATAGGTGAGGCCAGGTATTCATCTCCTTCAATCACTGCAAATTTAGACGTGTTGCTGAAATTGACCATGGTGTTAAAACCTTCTAATTGCGCGCCAACCAAGTAATCTGTTTCAATTTGGAGTGCATGCATTACATGTAAAATCATGGCAGTAATGGTTGTTTTACCATGACTTCCACCAATTACGATTCGCGTTTTATCGGCTGTAGCTTCGTAAACATATTCCGGATAAGAATATATTTTTAGTCCTAATTCTTTTGCTTTTATCAATTCTGGATTATCATTTCTCGCATGCATGCCAACTATTACCGCATCAAGCTCGGCGTTTAATTTTTCGGGAAACCACCCAATTTCCGATGGAAGCAGTCCGGCTTTTAAAAGCCTGCTTTTACTTGGTTCATTTATTTCATCATCACTTCCGCTTACTAAAAATCCTTTTTCATGTAAGGCCAAAGCCATGTTGTGCATAGCGCTGCCACCAATTGCAATCAGGTGAACTTTTTTACTCATAAAGTAAAAATACAGTGATTTAAGGGATTGCCAATAATGGGGTGATTATTCTTTTAAACACGGAATTGTTTAATGTCCGGCCCACTTTTCCAATGGTCCGCCTTTTTTAAAAAAGCGTTCAATGACTTGTTCTGTTTCCGGCAATATTTTTAACTCAGGGGCGTGGTGCGGTTTTTTACGTGCATCAATTACCATGGGACCTATACAGCCCCAATGTTTATGCTCTATGGTTTCTTCAATACCATATATATCATGACTCGGATTGCTTCTGGTATATGTAATCCAGAGATAATCATTGATGTGTTTTGTAAATTCAAAGTCGTTATAAATGATCAGTTGCACCACCCCTTCTAATTCTTTGATAAAAGGCAAAAGCAGGTCGTTCAATTGTTTCATTTCTATTTTGGCAGCTTCATAACTTTCAAATTCTTTGGTTTCAAAAGCGATAACACCAGGCAAAAGTAATCGGCAATTTTTGATTAGATGTATTTGGTTGAAAAAACTTGGAACAGAGGTACAAAGATTTCTTTTTTTATCGCCATAGGCAGCTATAACCAATTTACTACCCGTATTAATTCCATCGCCTGAATAGTCTAAAGTATCCATGCTGGTTTTGGTTTGAAAATGCAAATCTCTGGTTAAATCAAGTCTCTCCAATACAAATTGAAAAAACTTCGGCAAATCATGGCAGTTCAGATCAGTTTCGTCATCAGCGGCAATAAACAAATATTTGGCAAGACTCAATTGACCGGTACCAAGAATACGGTTAGCTTGTGTTAATAGTTCTGAAGGACGTTTTGTTTTTAAATATGGTGTATAACGTTCGCTGCCTACAGCCAGTAACAATGGGTGCACTCCGGCGGCATCAACTGCATGAACCTCTTTAACTCCTGGAATTTCTTTGGGAATGGCGCTTCCACTTATTTCATGAATAAGAGCGCCAAAAGCTGTGTCTTCTTGAGGTGGTCTTCCAACAACTGTAAAAGCCCAAATTCCATTTTTTTTGGCATACACTTTATTTACTTTCATTAATGGAAATGGATGCGTTAAACTATAATAACCCAAATGATCGCCGAAAGGTCCTTCAGGTTTGTTTTGAAGAGGATACACTTCTCCGGTAATTACAAAATCTGCATCTAAGCTTAAGCAGTTGCCATTCTCGTCGTATGCATATCTAAATCGTTTGCCACCCAATGCTCCTGCAAAAGTTAATTCACTGATGCCTTCGGGTAGTGGCATAACAGCTGCTAGTGTATGACTTGGAGGTCCGCCAACAAAAACAGAAACCTTTAAAGGTTTATTTAATTTATTTGTTTTGGATTGATGGATACCAATGCCGCGATGCAATTGGTAGTGTAAGCCAATCTCCTTGTTAATGATATAATCGTTGCCGCTTAGTTGAATACGATACATGCCTAAATTACTTTTCATAACTCCCGGCGCATCGGCATCTTCACTGTATACTTGCGGTAAGGTTACAAAAGCCCCTCCATCCATTGGCCAGTGTTTAATCAACGGTAATTGATCGATGGAGATTTCTTCAAATTCAGATGATGCCAATGATTTCTTTTTTGGTAAGGCTTTAAGGGCCGCCAGCGCCGTTGAGAAGTATCGAAATGGACTTTTAAGTGCTAACAATGGATTATTTCTGAGCTGAACCATGGTTTGTACTTGCTCAATATTATCCCGAAAAATAAATTTACTTCTATCGAGGGTACCAAATAAATTACTAACGGCTTGAAAACGACTGCCTTTAACTTTTTCAAATAAAATAGCTGGTCCATTATTCTTAAACACCTTTAAATGTATAGCGGCCATTTCTAAATTCGGGTCTACTTCTTCTTTGATTCGAATTAGGTGACCGTTTTTCTCTAAATCATCAAGGCAATCTCTAAGACTATTGTAATTCATGTAGTTTGAACAATTTAAACTTGTTCCGGTTTAAAATAAATTATAGATTTTTGTTTTTTGAAATTTTTGATACCAGGGTTTAGGTGCTCCTGTATGAAAACGCCAACCGAAAGTGAAAGATGCATTTTGAGATTTTGCCGTATTTCTAAATACGCTATTGTTAATCAATAAATAATCAGTGGAGAAAGCAGATATAAAATAACACCGTTTTAAATTCAGACCAAAACTAACTTTTGCAAAACCACTCCAGGAAATAGCTGTCATGGAACGCTCTCCGGGGTTTAAATTATATTTTCGGAATTGTATTTCGGGTCCAAGTGTGCCTTGTACGTTAATAAACCAGGCTTTAAACAATACAAGACTAATTGCTGCGCCACCACCAGCGCCTATGTTTAAAGAATTAATATAATTTAAATTTGCGTATTCATTGTAGTATTTTTGGGAAGGCGAAGCAAATAAGCTACTATCGTTTTTAAGTTGAAAGTTGCTAATGCTACCTTGTAAAATCCAAGAAGCAGCACTTTTACGTTGACGGAAATTACAACCATAACCTGCTTTGTAGGAAAAATTATCATAATTTGTAAAATAAGAAGCACGGGCTAAAAATAAAGAAGTTATAAGGTTTGGAGACGCTATATAAGCACTTGTTTTTCTGCGAACAGAATCAATATTGAAACTATTATCATTGTAAAAACTCTTAAAACGTCTGAAGTAAGTTTCTGCCACCCATCTGTTATCACCAAATGTAAATCCTAAATTAAAAACTTTACTTTCGGGCTTACCATTGCTGTTGTCTTGAGGCTTTGTTCCGGTTCCAAATTGAATTTGAAATTTATCGTAATTAAAAACTAAGCCAGAAATTAAACGAGATTCTGCAATTAATGGTGTGGAGGATAAATTTAAAGAATCCTTATTAACTGTTTGACTGATTTCATTGGTGAAGTTACGGTATTGTTGAAAGTAGCCAACAATTAATACATAATTAAATTTTTCATATTTAATGGTATCCCAATTTGGTCCTTTATGGTTTGTTTTCAATTGTAAACTGTCGGATTGAGAATAATTTAAAATAGGAACAAGCCCAATCAGCAGAATGGTAAAGTTCACTCTCAACCTAAAAAGTTTATAGGGAATGATTATCAATTTTAATTGTATTTGAAATCGATTGTTTAATTTTAGCTTTGTGAAATTATAAAAAAAAATGAAATGAAGACAGATAGTTTGTTGAATTTAAAAAACGTGGCTGCAACTGTAAAAGAAAAAGAAGGAATAGTGGCAAGGTACACTGATAATTTTATTAATAAGTTGATTGATTTTACACCTAAATTAATTATTGCTGTATTAACATTATTAATTGGCCTTTGGATTATTAATCGAATATCTAAATTGGTTGAAAAAGCAATGCAAAAGCGTGATTTAGATATTAGCTTACGTACTTTTCTAAAAAGTTTGATTAGCATTGGACTCAAAATTGTATTAATTGTTACGGTTGCCGGTATGATAGGAATTGGCACTACCAGTTTTGTAACAATTCTTGGAGCTGCGGGATTAGCTGTTGGTTTGGCATTGCAAGGCTCCTTATCTAATTTTGCCGGTGGTGTTCTAATATTAATATTCAAACCATTTAGGGTTGGAGATGTCATCGAGGCGCAAGGTCAATCAGGAGAGGTAAAGGAAATACAAATTTTTAACACGCTATTATTGACCGGTGACCACAAAACGGTTATACTTCCTAACGGACCATTGAGTAATGGAACAATTGTTAATGTTACCCGTTATGGTACCATAAGGGTAGATATTGCTTTAACCGTAGGAATTCAAAACGATTTGGATAAAGTACTTGAAGTAGTTCGTGAAGTGACTGCTAAACATCCATTAGTAGTTGAAACAGATAATATTACAGTTTTGGTAGGAAAAATCATTGACGGAGCTATTAATATTAATATTAAACCATTATGTAAACCTGGAGACTCAGCAGCATTGATAAGTGAGTTATACCACGATTTAAAAATTGCTTTTGAAAAAAACAACATTAAACCACCATTGCCAAAACGAAAAGTAGTTTCGGGCGATGATTCACTAACAACAGATTAATTATGGAAATAAAAACAGCACAAACCATTGTTGATGAATGGATAAAGCAATATGGTGTTCGTTATTTTAATGAATTAACCAATACAGCTATTTTAATGGAAGAAGTGGGCGAAGTAGCAAGAATTATGGCCAGACGTTTTGGTGAACAAAGTGAAAAAGATAGCGATAAATGTAAAAACCTTGCCGATGAATTAGCTGATGTATTATTCGTTTTAATATGTATCGCCAATCAAACCAATATTGACTTAGAAACGGCACTCAAAGCTAATTTGGATAAGAAAACACAACGAGATCAAAATCGTCACACTAACAATCCTAAATTAACTTAAGCAAAAACAGTACACATCAACCACTGGTAGAATCTTAATTCGTTTTAGTAAATTATTTTAATTTTATAAAACTTAAACAATTACTTTTCCAAAAAATATATCCGATGAAAAAACTATTTACAATACTTTCAATTTTGTCTTCTTTTTGCTTAAATGCACAAATTTTTCAAACAGGTACCCTAACCTTAACGTTTAATGATCCGCTAAGAAGTGGCGGTTTCGGAAGTGGTGGTGGGCCTGGTCGTCAAATTCAAACCGAAATATATTACCCTGCTGTTACGGCAGGATCAAATGTGGCAGTGGCCTCAGGTACTTTTCCGGTTGTTGTTATTGGGCATGGTTTTGTTATGACATGGGATAGTTATGATAACATTTATTCAGAGTTAAGTAAACGTGGTTATATAGTTGCGCTTCCAAGAACTGAAGGCTCCGCATCCCCAAATCATTCGGACTTTGGCAAAGATTTAGCGCAGGTGGCCGGTAAAATATTAGATTTAAATACAACCAATACCATAACATCAATTTTTGTTGGAAAAATAAATGGCAAAGCCGCAATTGGAGGCCACTCCATGGGCGGAGGTTCATCATTTTTAGGGGCAAGTTCCAACAATACGCTAACAAGTTTATTCAATTTTGCAGCAGCACAAACTAATCCAAGATCATCACAGGCAGCCAAAACGGTAACTGTTCCAACCTTAATAATAGGAGGGCGTCTTGATTGTGTTGCTTCATATACTACCAACCAAAGTGTGATGTGGGACAGTTTGGCGAGCGCCAATAAGTTTGCATTGAATTTAAAAAATTTAACGCATTGCGATTTTAGCAATGGAAGCAGTGCAACTTGCAATTTTGGTCAAACAACAAGTGGATGCGGCAGCACTGTTAGTAATACTTTAGCTCTTAGAATGTATATGAATTTTTTAAATCCGTTTTTAGATGCGACCTTAAAAGGAAATTGTTTAGAAGCAACTCGATTTATGGACTCGGTTAACAATTCAACAGTTATTTTCAGTAAAAAATTGCTAGGATCTATTGCTTGTGCTCCAACAAGTATAAGTAATCATAAGTTCAACAAAGTTTCAATTTTTCCTAATCCTACTAAGGATCAATTTATTTTAGCCACTGATCGATTTCTGGACAAAGTCAACCTTACGCTTTATAATTTAAATGGAGAAGTAATACTAAATCAATTTCATGAATCCTCTGTTGACGCAGTTGTTTCTTTACAAGGATTCCCTCCGGGTGTTTATGTATTAAAAGTTAATTCAGGACAAACACAGGAAATTTTAAAGGTGATTAAAAGTGTCAACTAATCAAATTTAAATAATATTGGTAAAATTTAAAGGCTTAATCTAATTCCTAAAAAACCTCTGATACCTTGGTTTGATGTATAAACATAAGTAGGGTCAAACGTAAGTGCGTATGGGTTATTAGCAGTTTGCAAAACATTACCGTTTGAATCGTAGCTTAAGTTTTTATCGAATGGGTTTTGTGTGTTAGCAATTAAAAAAGGTAAACCTCTATAAGGTACAAAGTTAAGTATGTTTTTCACGCCAAGGTAGCATTCAAAATTCTTTTTAATTTTTTTGGTTAGTTGAATATTTTGAATACTAAACAATGGTGATTTATCTGGTCTTGGATCTAATTCACCAGCAAGAGGCAGGCGCATAGGACCAATTAAATTGCCTGTATAATCTATAGTTAAATTTATTTTTTTAAGGGTATACGTAAGCAGCCATGTACCACTAAACTTCTCAGTTAAAATTTGTTGTTGAAACTCGTTGTTTTGAAAAACCAAGTTTTCCATTATTGTGCAACCTAAGTTCCCTTTAATGCCAATTGAAGATACGAAATCAATACTTGCCGATACACCTTTTGAAGTTGCTTTGTTTTGTATGTTTTCGTAAATAATTAAATTAGGGTCTGCTTCATAATTTGCAACTATTTTGTTATGAAAAAATGTATACCAACTACTGACATCTAAAACCATTGAAAATTTTTGATTTTGTAATAGTCGACGTGTAAAATTAATGTTGAAGTTAGTTGAAGATTCAGGTTTTAATTTTTCCTCAAAAACAACCTTGCGTGCTCCGGTCAACGCAGCATGGTCTTCGGTAAAAATACTTGCTACACGGTAGCCCGTACCAAAACCAACTCGAATAATTGTTCTTTCGTTAAAGGAATTAAATTTATAACTCACTCTAGGCGTAAATATTAAACCGTGAATATTGTTTTTATCTAGTCTTGCACCAATAAGTAATTTTGAACGTTCACCAAATTTACTTTCGTTTTGCAAAAATAGACCGGGTAGATGGATGATACTGGGAACTGAACGTTTAATGCTGTTTTTTACAGCTTCGGTAACAACCGTGTTGTCATCATAAAAGGTATAACGATAAGCAAAACCACTTAATAAATTGAAATACCGGTTAATTGGTTTGTTATAAAGTAATTGTGAAAAAAACACATTTTGAGTTCCAATAAATTTAGTGGCACCATAAAAGCTGTTTTGATAGTGACCGTTAGATGAAATTTGTAAACTCAAATCTTCCTTAATCGGCAGCTGTATTTTAGATATTATTTCCCACCGCTGTGTAGAAATGGTTTCGCCATATATGCTATCTCCCCCCCTAAAAGTAGGATTCCAATTCAATTCGCCACCCCAACGATTTTCATTGACATAACGGCCGGCAATAGTCATCCCTTTAGATTCATTGAATTGAATTTGCCATTTGTTGAATAAAGAAATTCGGTTTTGTAAGGCAAAATCGGTAAATCCATCATTGTTAACATCAAAGGCACGATTAGACTGAAAAGTATTAATACCTAACAATGAGTTGATTTTTTTGCCCAACTTAATTTTGGTTGATACATCCAAATTGTATTCATTTTGACTTGTAGCAAAAGCATCAACAGCTAACTTCGGCGCTGAATTGGCGTTTTTGGTGATCACATTAATCATGCCTCCAACAGCCTCACTTCCAAAGAGGGTAGAGGAGGGGCCTTTAACAACTTCTATTCGTTCAATCATCGATTGGGGAATTCCGCTTAAGCCATAAACCGTTGAAAGCCCGCTTACAATAGGCATTCCATCAATCAGTACCATGGTGTAAGGACCTTCCATGCCATTAATATGGATGTCGCCTGTTGCACAAATGTTACAGTTAATTTGAGGTCTAACACCGTTTATGTTTTGTAAGCCTTCAAATATAGAGGGAGTGGGGTTGGTTTTGAAAAATTGACAGGTATAAATTTCTATAGGAATGGCACTTTCAGATTTGGAGATTTCTTTCAAAGTACCGGATACCACTATTTCAGTAAGTTGATTTGACAGCTCTTTCAATTGAATAGTGAGATTATTTTGTCCTTCCTTTATTTCAATTGGCATAAATTTTGTTTTATACCCAACCATGCTTGCAGTTAAAGTATAATTTCCAATTTCAATTGACTTAAATTCGAAATCACCATTATTGTTTGAGTTAGCAATGTATTGCTTGTTTAAAGATATGACGACAAATGGAATTGCAACATCATTTTCATCTGTTACTTTACCACTAATAGTAGCCATTTGTGCCAATATTCCAAAAGGTAAGCAAATAAATAAGATGATTCTTAGTAGCATATTCTTTGCAAAAATAGTAATTACTTATTTTTATTATTAGGTATACCTAATTTTAATATATTTGTAAATGCAATCGTTTAAAGAAGAAAACTATTTAAAGGCCATTTATCAGCTTAAAATAGGAGATCAAAAAGAAGTTGTTACCATTACAGATATTGCAGTTCAGCTTGGCTTGAAGACACCTACTGTATTGGAAAAAATCAAAAGTATGGCAATTAAAAAACTGATAAGTTATGATAAAATAAGTGGTGTACAGCTCACAAAAAATGGTTTTGATGTTGCAGTTAACATTGTACGCCGTCATCGAATATGGGAAACTTATTTGTACAAAGAATTAAAGTTTAGTTGGAGTGAGGTACACGAAATTGCAGAGCAATTGGAGCATGTAAATTCTGCTAAACTAATTGAAAAAATTTATGCTATTTTAGGTTATCCAAAATTTGATCCGCATGGAGACCCTATACCTGATTTGAAAGGAGTTTTGCCTAAGTCGGAGCGTAGACCCTTATCTAAAAGTGTAGAAGGCTGCAAATTATTAATTTTAGGTGTGAGTGAACACAGCGATTCTTTTTTGAATTATCTTTCAGAGAAGCACATTGGTTTAAATGATCGTTTTGTTATAGAAAAAATTGATGGTTTTGATGAATCTCTCATGTTGATTTCAAAGTCAAAAGAACGCTGTTTAGTTTCTGCAAAAGCGGCAAAGTTCATTCAGGTGGCATGTTTAAAAGAGAATTGTGCGTGTAAGGCTTCAGGTGGCACTACAAAAGCGTAGAAAGATGACGTTCAATTTTCTCACTTTTTTTAACATTAAAATACTAATTAAGCTATTTAAAAAAATTATATTTACTTAAAATTTTTAAAATGGGATTATTTGACAAATTAAAGAATGAATTTATTGACATCATTGAATGGGTTGATAGTTCAAAAGATACAATCGTTTGGAAATTTCCACGTTACCAAAACGAAATTAAAAATGGTGCTAAGTTAACCGTACGTGAAAGTCAGGTTGCTGTTTTTATGAATGAAGGTAAAATTGCCGATGTTTTTCAGCCGGGCATGTATACACTAAACACCGAAAATATGCCAATTTTGGCAACGCTTAAAGGCTGGAAATACGGTTTTAATTCGCCATTTAAAGTAGATGTGTATTTTGTTAATACAAAACAATTTATTGACCAAAAGTGGGGAACTAAAAATCCTATTACAGTTGATGACAAGCGTTTTGGCTTAATTGAGTTAAGGAGTTTCGGTTCTTTTGCATTTAGGGTTTCAGACGCAGGTAAGTTCATAAAAGAAATAGCAGGTACCAATGAAAATTACAATACAGAAGATGTAGCAGAGCAACTAAGAAGCATGATAGTAACTAAGTTTACGGATGCTGTTGGAGAAGGTAATATACCTATTGAAAAATTTGCTGCTAACTTAGATGAATTATCTAAACTAGGGCAAGATAAACTTAATACAGATTTCGTAGAATACGGCCTAACCATCACCAAGTTTTTGGTAGAAAATGTTAGCATGCCTGAAGATTTGAAAAAGGAGATTTTTAGCTATTCGCGTTTAAATGCAATAGATATGAATAAACTAGCACAATTCAATACTGCTAACGCAATAAAAGACGCAGCTAAAAATGAAGGACTCGGTGGTGCAGGTATTGGCATGGGTGTTGGTATGGGCATGGGAAACATGATGTCAAATATGTTCAATCAAACCGTTATGAATCAACAGAATAATTCGGTTCCACCGCCACCGCCAACGATTCAGTTTCATGTAGTTATAGGTGGTGCACAAGCCGGACCATTTAATTTGCAGCAATTACAGGCTATGGCAACAAGCGGCCAGCTTACAAAATCCACATTGGTTTGGAAAGCCGGCATGGCTAATTGGGCTTCTGCAGAATCTCAGCCGGAGTTAGCAGCCATTTTTACTAGTGTTCCACCACCACCACCGCCACCAGTTGGATAATTAAAAATTTAAGCCTAAATTCGTTTAGGCTTTTTTTATGTTCAGTAACGAACCAAATAAAATTGAAACTTCTGATTTTAGCATTGAATTAAAAAACAATAATCACTATCATATAACCATAAATGAACAGGTCTTTTTTACAATACTCCATTTAAAACAAATAGTAGATGCACAACGTGAATTAGGCTCCAGGAAATTACCTGTTTTGGTTATAGCCAGTGAAGGTGTTGACACAGATGTAGATTTATTAAAGGAGTTAGCAAGGGAAGACAATCAGCCTTACTCATCTGCTGTAGCTTTCGTTTTAACTTCGTTGCCTCAAAAAATTTTAAGTAAACTGTACGTTAAAATTATCAAGCCAAAAATACCGACACAATTTTTTAATGATACCCAAGAGGCTTTTCATTGGTTGAATGACAATCACATCATTACTAATAAATCTTAATTGTTTTTCTGATCAATTAACATAGATAAGACTTTTTTATCTATGGTTAAACTCAAGTCTTCAACTCTAGCTTCTTTAAGATCCAGCCAGGCCAGTTTTTGATTCGAACTAAGTTCTAATTTTTCGATGGAGAATAATCCGTTTGTTGGACGGATCAAGTAATATACACTGATAACTTGATGATTCTTGTTAACAAAACTTTCAACAAAAAAATCAGTTGTGTAAAAATGTGAAATAATCTCCACATCTAAATTTAATTCTTCTTTAAACTCGCGAATTAAACAGTCTTTTATCCCTTCTCCGTATTCTAATCCACCTCCAATAAATTTTGTGATGGTATAATTACCAATTTGTTCAATGGATATTAGTATCTTTTCATTTTCAATGTAAATACCATACACTCTTATATTAAATTTTTTATGTTCATCAACCATACTTATTACCATTCTTTGGCTACAAATTTACAGTTTGTATTTCATTTTGAGTCAAGTTAATTTGTATATTCGCCTACTTATTCTTCGTGAGCCTTAATTTAGTTATCATACCTACTTACAACGAAATCGAAAACATTGAAGCAATGGTTAGAAAAGTGTTTTCTCTCCGTAAGCCATTTCATTTATTGATAATTGATGATGGTAGTCCGGATGGTACAGCTGATAAGGTAAAGCAATTACAAACAGAATTTAAAGGACTTTTTATAGAGGAGAGAAAAGGAAAACTCGGATTAGGTACAGCTTACATACATGGCTTTAAATGGGCCCTAAACAAGGATTACAATTATATTTTTGAAATGGATTGTGATTTTAGCCATAACCCTGATGATTTAATTCGTTTATTGGAGGCTTGTGAAAATGGTGCCGATGTGGCAGTTGGCTCTAGATATGTAAAGGGTGGAAATGTAAGTAATTGGGACCGTAAACGAATTCTTCTAAGTTTTTTTGCAAGCTTATATGTTCGAATTATACTTTGGTTTAATGTAAAAGACACCACTGCCGGGTTTAAATGCTATAAAAGAAAAGTTTTAGAGTCAATTAATTTAGATGGTATTAAGTTTATGGGCTATGCGTTTCAAATAGAAATGAAATACACAGCCTATAGAAAAGGTTTTAAAATTGTTGAAGTACCAATTACATTTGTAGACAGGGTATTAGGTATAAGTAAAATGAGTACTAAGATTTTTAAAGAAGCATTTTTAGGTGTACTTCAAATGCGATTCAAAAAATATTAATCAGTTTCAGTATTTTAAAACAGCATCATGAAAGGTTTATTATTTTATATTTTACTTTTAATTTCAACAGTTAATAAAGCACAAAAAACCGATAAAGTTGATGGGACAATCACTAAAAAAGATTTAGCTGATCAGAAAACTGAATTAACTAATGAGCCTCATTTAAAAAACATTCTACAACTTACCTATGGTGGTGATAATGCTGAAGCGTATTTTGCACCTAACGATCAATTTGTAGCTTTTCAAAGCAATAATCCAAAATGGGGTTTACAATGCGATCAAATTTTCATCATGGATTTAAAAAAGGCAGCCAAAGACTCAACGTACAAACCTAAGTTAGTTAGCACCGGAAAGGGCAGAACTACATGCAGTTATGTAATGCCAAACAATAAAGATGTATTGTATGCCAGTACTCACCTCTCGGGAGATAGCTGTCCACCTTCACCTCCAACAGGTGGAAAATATCTTTGGGCAGTTTATAATTCCTTTGATATTTTTATTGCTAATCCAAATGGTAAAATTATTAAGCAATTAACCAATTCAAAAGGTTATGATGCCGAAGCAACCATCTCCCCAAAGGGAGATAAAATTGTGTTTACCAGCGATAGAAGTGGTGATTTGGAATTGTGGACCATGGATGTTGACGGTAAAAATCAAAAGCAAATTACTTTTGGATTAGGTTACGATGGCGGCGCATTTTTTTCACCGGATGGAAAGAAACTGGTTTTCAGAGCCTCAAGACCTCAAGCCGAATTGGAGCAAAAAGAGTATAAAGAGTTGTTGAGTAAAGGTTTAGTTTCTCCAACTAACATGGAAATTTATACCTGTAATGTTGATGGTTCTGATTTAAAACAAATAACTTCTCTAGGAAAAGCCAACTGGGCGCCTTTTTACCATCCTTCAGGTAAAAAAATAATTTTTTCTAGTAATCACCATAGTAAAAAAGGTTACGATTTTCAATTATTCATGATAAACGAAGATGGAACTGGTCTGGAACAAATCACTAATCAAAGTATGTTTAATGCTTTTCCGATGTTTAGTTATAATGGTAAAAAGTTAATATTCAGCAGTAACCGTTTAAATGGCGGTACCAGAGATACTAATTTATTTATTGCTGATTGGGAAGATTAGTTAAGATGTCGAAAATAATTAACATAAACATAAAATTTAAAGTTCATGAATCGGTTACCGATCTGGATGAACAATTTAGTAATTTATGTTTAAAAGCAGAGGAAGCAGTAAAGAATGCATATGCACCATACTCTCAATTCTATGTTGGTGCGGCAATTTTGTTAGAGAACGGTGAAATCATTGCAGGCACAAATCAAGAAAACGCGGCCTATCCAAGCGGCACTTGTGCTGAACGTACAGCTATTTTTTATGCGTCTTCCAAATTTCCCGGGGTTAAAATTAAAGCTATAGCGATAGCAGCTAAAACTAAATCAACAGTTTTTAAAATTACAAAGCCTGTTACACCTTGTGGCGCTTGTAGACAAGTTATTGCGGAATATGAACAAATACAAAATTCTCCAATCATAATATTGATGCAAGGTCAGGATAAAGCTGTTTATGAATGTAATTCTATTCATGACCTTTTACCGTTAATGTTTAATCAATAAGCTAAAAATGTACCTAAATAAGGAATTATTGGCTGATAAAGACTGGCAAAAAGTATTTGAAGATTTTTTTTTAACAGATGGCTACAAAGAACTTAATCAATTTTTAACCCTCCGCGAAATTCACGGCGCTACAATTTTTCCACCAAAACAACAAGTGTTTAGCGCATTTAATTTAACGCCTTTAAGTCAAGTAAAAGTTGTTGTTTTAGGTCAAGATCCATATCATAAACAAGGACAGGCACATGGTTTGAGTTTTTCAGTTAATAAAGGTGTTCAGGTTCCACCTTCTTTAAAAAACATTTATAAAAAATTTAATAAAGATGTTGGCATGAAAATACCCAATAGTGGCTGTTTGGAAAATTGGGCTAAACAAGGTGTTTTATTATTAAATACAATTTTGACTGTTGAAGAAGGTGCTCCTGCATCTCATCGGAAAAAAGGCTGGGAGCAATTAACCGACTATGTTTTAAGATATTTGATAGAGAATAAAAAACATTTGGTTTTTTTATTATGGGGTAATTTTGCCAAAGAAAAAAAGATACTGTTTAAAGAAAATTTGATTCATCATAAAATAATGGAAGCAGCACATCCTGCGCCACCATATTCGCACACCAAATTTTTAAACGATTCAGAATCTTTTAATGAAATTAACCGTTACCTTGTTCAGCATCAAATTGAGCCAATTAAATGGGAATTTGAACCCGACTCCTATACTTTGTTTTAAATAATTGATAAACAGGCAGTTAAATTTGCTTTTTTACCAACTTTTGCATAACTTTATACGTAATAATATTAAGGATTAATATCTCATTATGAACATTCAGCCGCAGCTAATAGAGTTATGCTTGCAAAAAAATCGCAAGGCTGAATATGAATTATATAAATTGACCTACAGTTACTTAATGAGTATCTGCATGCGTTACAGCAAGTGCAAGGATACTGCTGCTGAGTCTCTTAACCTCGGTTTCTTAAAAATCTTAACCAATTTAAATTCTTATAATCCTCAAATTCCTTTTAAAATGTGGATCCGGAGAATTATGATTAATACTTTAATTGATGAGTATCGTAAGGTAAAACGTGAAAGAGAACATATCAGTTATGTTGAAACATATTATGATAATCCTGACTTTACGGATGTAAATGAAGCTATCGATAAATTTAAAGTTGAACAAATTTATAAACTGATTGATGAATTACCGCCTTCAACCAAGGAGGTATTTAATCTTTATGTGATTGATGGGTATAGTCACAAGGAAATAGGTGAATTACTAAACATTAGTGAAGGTACCAGTAAATGGCATCTGAGTGAAGCAAGACAAAAATTAAAAATAAAAATAGAGGATAAACTTTTTATAAAGCTGTAAAATGAATACGGATAAATTTGACGAATTAATTAAAAGTAAAGTTGATGAGGCACAGTTTGACTTTAACCCGGAACACTGGGAGAAAGCCAGTCAAATGATTGATCGAGAGAGAGCTCTTCAAAAAAACAATCCCGCCTCCTATAAAAAATATTGGGTAGGCTTATTGTTGTTGTTATTAACCTTATCAGGAGTCTTCGCAATTTATTTGAATACTTTTTCAAATAAAGGAACTACTGCAACAAATAGTAATCAGGATTTAGGCGTCGGTCATTTATTAGCTTTTGCAAATCCTTCTGAAAAATCTTCGGATGCGAAAGGTATAACCATACAAAACGAATCATTTAATCAAAACGATGACATTATCAATAAAACAAACAATGTTGAACTAAATGCCAATCTACAAAATGAATCAAAAACGAATTATAATACCCAATCAAAAACATCCGCAATTGAAAATGATGCTTCAACTTTAAAAGAAAACAGAAAGAATTATTCAGGGGCGCAAAATTTGTCAGGTACTAATGATTTTGAAGAGAATGATGCTACCTCAATTAATGAAAGTTACTCCGCTCAAAATAACGGCAAAGATAAACTGTCTGGCGATGCTTTCCACTTAAACGAAGACAAAGATAAAGAGGAAATTACTGCCTACTTATTTTTACCAAATCTAGCGCCTAAGTTTACCTCACCTATTAATGAAGAATTGGCAATTAACGATGATTTGTTACGAGCAAATACTCTGGTTATAAAAAAGGATGATGATTACTATAGAGATAAAAAGCCAAAAAAACAATTTCTTAATTTGGAAGGAAATGCCTTCTATAACCAAGGTTGGACTTCAATAAATGAGAAAAAAGCCAATGCTTTAAACTTCAATTTAGGAGTGAATTATGGTTTTTATCTTTCTCTTAAGGTTAGTGCAAGTTTTGGCGCACATTTTTATACCATACGTAATGTTAACCAATCAATTTATAGTGATACAGTTTCCAACTTTAATTTCGGTGTTAACAGAACGAGTAATACAATTATTAATAATCAACTTGCTTACGTGGCCATTCCTATACAAGTTAATTTTCATCTCAATCGTAAAAATTATTTAAGTGCCGGAGTTAATATTGGTACCAAAGTATACAGCCGTAACACTATTTTAACTTCTCAGTATATTGGTGAGCAATTAATTTCAACTAACAACGAACGTAACAATTTTAACTATTTTAATGTAGCTGACAGAAATATGATGTTGGAAGCTTCTTACACAGGAAACGTTGCAAAAAGATTATGGCTTAAAGCAGGAGTTTATTATGGTGTTAACGATTTATTTCAGCAAGTAAACGGTATTCAAAATTTAAAAGGTGTTAACATTGGAATTAAATATGAAATTTTTGATAAATAAAAGTTATAAGTTTGTTTTTATCTCACTGTTGTGGGTATTAGGTTGCACGAAAAAGCAACTTCCTAAAAATGATACTGGGAATGAGTCACCGGTTTTTTATATGAAGGGTTTCATTAATGATATACCCATAAGTTTAGAGGCTGGTAAAAATAATGTTTATATGTATCCTGAATGGACTTATGATGTGAATGATAGTATTTATTCTTTCGTTGGCACATTGAAACAAAAAGATTGCATTACAAATTGCGGATACTCTATAAAAATCAAAATCAATGCAAATCAAACATTAGCTCCTGATCAATCACCAAACATGTCGCAAGCCTTAACAAATTCAAACTATAGTTATCAATCACCAACACCTAATTCATGGTACAATTGCGTTTTTACTTCAAATTCCCCTTATTCGGCATATAATGTCTGGACCTTTAATGATGGAAGTTTTGTTAATGGACTTTTTGCCACAAAACAATTCATTTCCGGTACAACACAAACTGTTAATCTTTCAGTTAATTCGGGTAATTGCATGTTTAACACTTTTAATGTTTACCGTATTGGTGCGCCATTGCAAATTAATGTTTGGGGTAGTAAAGACACCGCTCAAACAAGTAAAACCTTTAGATTCAACTCTTCTAATACACTATCAAGTAGCTCGCTAACATATCATTGGGATTTTGGTGATGGTGTGTCCAGCGCACTTCAAAACCCGGTTCATACCTATCCAAGCTATGGTTATTACCTTGCCAAATTGAAAGTGAAAAATGGCAATTCAGATTCGGCTGTTGCTTATTATCGCGCTGCTGTTGTTAATGGTCAGCCTTGCAATGGCAATATTTCAACAAGTATGACACAATTCAGCTCAGTTAAACCATTATCAAATATCATTGTAGAAGTAACAGATTTGGAAGGAAAAAGCTATTCGAGTTCAACAATTAATCAGGTTGCTGAAAATTTTCAAATTGTTAGCGTTGAAAATTATGATACAACAGATAAGGGTGTAAAAACAAAGAAAATTAAATTTACCTTTAATTGTAAGCTTGCTTCTGCCGGCAGTATATTGGATATTAAAAATGGTGAGGCGGTGTTAGCTTTAGGCTATAATTAAATTTTATTAAGTCCTAGTTTGTTAAATATGTCTTTACAATAAGCTTAAAAAAAACACAGAGGATATTTTAGGTTGTAGGATTTATTACCTAATACCACATTATGCAGTAGAAAGCGAGATGAAATATCGGAGCTGTCTGTATTAACTAGGTAATGCTATTTGCTTAGCATTCTCCTTTATAGATTGAGCCAACTGACTCTCAATTTTAATTTCTTTGAGCAACTCCTCTTGCATTATATTTGCCCAGGTTTCCAAATACAAAATCACATGGTCTCGATTGTTGTTAAGCAACGGTTTAAATTCTGAATTTATTTTAGCAAGGATGTTTTCGTTTCGCAGATATTCTAAATCCATCAAGTCTTTCTCACTAAGGCCTAATTCCAATAGTTTAAAAATTAAAGAGTCTATTTTAAAACCACTTGTAGAACAGTAATCATTTAATTGTTCGTTCCAATCGCCCGTTTTTTCCATGGCGGCGGCATGAATTTCGCCTTTAGGCATGTTTAAAAGTACTTGTGCCAAATGACCACAGTTACAACTGCCCATGTGGCCCCATTCGTAGGGTTTACCCTGTCGTAAATTTTGAGCTGCTTTGTTTAAAGCATTACTTAATAAATAACTTGCTTTTGCCATAACCATTAACTATAGATATAACAATTCAGTTTTAAAAAGGTTGAATTGTTAAGTCTTGTTTATTGATTTTTTAAAATTATTAAAATAGACTTCAATGCATTATCTTGTATTCATTCGGTAAGTAATTGTTCATACGGTTGGGTAAAAATTTGCACCAACCTATACCGTGTGTTTTATGTCTTATTAATGTCAATCCAGTTGCAATATTAGTTTTTTGAAAGCTTTCCTTTTTCAAGAATTGTAAACTTTCATCAAGATTTAGTTCTATTGATCTTACGTGCTCACTTAAATAATTACTTAAAGCCAACTCATGATTAGGCACTAAATCTTTTCCCTTCATCTCACCAATGCAAGTCCCCGCTTTTTTAATGTAAAACCCCGAACCATAGTTACTTAAAAATTCAAGCATCTTTTCATTTCCTTTATATAGGAATTGATTAATTTTAAACAAATCCTCATTATTCCTTAAAAATTCCGCTATCACTTTTTTTTCAGCTTTAGTAGGTGCCGCTAAATTTGTTTTTTTTAATTTTGAAGATGAGTAGTGGTCAGACTCTTCTTTTTGGAAAATACTGATGTAAAACCCTTCACTTTCAGTTAAGTGCGGGTAAAAACGATAACCGTATTCGCTTTCAACAATCCCCCAATTTTTATTAATGTTAATTTTTTTGAGTATAAAGTTTTGCTCTTCAATTAGCCATTGACTGATGTTTTCATTTTCTTCACTAGAGTAGGAGCAGGTACTGTAAAGCAAGTAGCCACCCGGCTTAACAGAGCTACTTAAATTTTCCAGAATTTCTTTCTGCCGTATGCTACATTCTTTAACTGCTTTTTCGCTCCAATGTTCTACAGCATCCGGTTGTTTTCTGAATAGTCCACTACCACTGCAAGGCGCATCAACTAGCACCAGATCAAAAAAATTAGGAAGGTTTAAAAATTTCGTTGTATCACAATTGGTCACAATGCTGTTACAGCTGCCCCATTTACTAAGGTTATAGGCTAATATGTCGGCTCTGTTTTTTATGAATTCGTTTGAGATTAATAAGCTGTCTTCATTTAAATAACTGTTCAACAATGTGCTTTTTCCACCGGGTGCAGCACAAGCATCCAATACCGCTACATTCGATTTATCAAAATTTAGTTCGTTTAAAACATGTTCAATAAACATACTGCCTGCTTCCTGAACATAATAACAACCTGCATGAAATAATGGGTCATAAGTAAAATACGGACGTTCATCCAAATAAAATGCATTGGAATTCCATAAAACAGGTTTGGATAGTTCGAAGGTTAGGTTGGCTGGTTTATTTTGATTTAAACGTATGCTGGTAATTTTATGTTCGCTGTCATGTGCTCCTATAAAAGCACTTACATCAATATCATGTTTGTGTTGAAGGCTGTTTAAAAGTTCTATCGGAATTTGAGGCACGGTATAAATTTAATAAATAGTTTTGCTATCCATGCAGTTAAAATCAAAATACCTTCCTATAGACCAAGTTTTGTTAAAGCTGCAAAGTTGGTGTGCTTATCAGGAAAGATCGCATTTTGAACTGGATAAAAAGTTGGCTGAGTTTGAATTAACAATGGATGAAAAACTGGAGATAGTTTCTAGCTTAATTACCCAAAACTTTATCAATGAGGAAAGGTTTGCACAAACATTTACCCGGGGTAAGTTTAACATAAAAAAATGGGGCAAGGTGAAAATTAAGGCACATTTAAAAATGCATAAAATCCCGCTTAAGCTAATTAATGTGGCAATTGCCGGTATTCCAGATGAAGATTACCTATTAACTATTGAACAATTAATTAAGATAAAAAGTAAAACAGTTAAAGGGCCAAATCACCTTGTTAAAAAACAAAAAGTGATTAATTATTTAATTAGTAAAGGATTTGAGTTTGACCTGATTATGGATGTATATAAATTAATAGAAGATGAAAATAAAATTTAGTTTACTTTTTTTACTGCTCATTTTTTTCGGTTGTAGTCCGGTTAGAATGGTAAAACCATTGCAGAAAAGGCAACAAATTGTTGGAAGTAGTTTTGGCGGACCGCTTATTAATTTTGCCGGAGCGCCAATTCCCATTCCATTTACAAGTCTTTTTTATGCCAATGGTATAACTAACAATGTAACGGTTATTGGTGGATTAAACACAACTTCCTTGTTGTTTGGTAATATTCATCTTGATGCTTCTTCATGTATAAATCTTTTTTATAAAGAGAATAAGTATGGCATCAGTTTAAATCCGGGAGTACAAAGTATTTATCATATTAGAGATTCAAAAAGTTTTGGTTTATGGCCAACGCTCGATTTAAATGGGTATTTCCATTTCAAAAACAAATCATCCTTTTTATATACCGGCGTCAATTCGTGGATTGAGTTGAAAAATCAAAAGGCACATGGTGAAAAAGTAACGGCCCCGGTTCTGCCAAGTTTTCAAATCGGTTATCAGTTGGTAAACACAAAATGGAATCATCAATTCGAAATAAAATACCTGGGTATTGGAAGATCAAACCAGCCTAATGTGGTTGATTATATAGGTGGGGCAGGTCAAGGGGCTTTCGGTTTATTTTATGGACTTCACTTTAAATTTTAACAGATTGATATGAAGACAATACAATTTATACAAAAGAGTGCTTTATTAGTCCTAACTATAGGCTTTACGGCCTGTTTGAAATTAGATGCCAATCTTTACAATAAAAAGAAACTGGATGCTTATCAATTGGATAATTATACTGGAGAACAGGATTTTATATTGTCTCAGGATTATGCCATTCCCGGCTCTTTAATTCACCAGTTCACTTTACAATCCAAGTCCAAAAACGAAAGTAAAGCCACAACCATTCATGCGATTTATATTGGCAATTTAACCACTATTGCCAATGACACCATAATTGTGTATTGCCACGGTAACAAATGGCATATGGACTTTTACTGGCAACGCGCAAAATTGCTGGCTCATGTGAATGGTAAAAACAAATACGGCGTTTTAATGATGGATTATAGAGGTTACGGATTAAGTGAGGGTGAGCCAAGCGAAGAGGGTATGTATGCTGATGTGGATGCTTGTTTTCAATGGTTAAAACAAAACGGCGCTAAAGATAATCAGGTAATGATTTATGGTTTCAGTATGGGCAGCGCACCAAGTTGTGAATTAACAGCTAATGTGTCGAGTTTATCACCTTCCAAACTTATTTTGGAAGCGCCTTTTGCCAGCAGTGCAGTAATGGCTCAGGATGGTTCTCAATTGAGCATGAGTGCCAGTTATTTTACGGATTTAAAAATTGATAATGCAGAGGAAATCAAAAAAATTAAGATTCCTTTTCTTTGGTTACATGGTACTAACGATAATTTTTTAAATTATAAAACACATGGGCAAGTAGTGTACAATAATTATCAAGGTATTTATAAAACCCATGTCTTGATTAAGGATGCCGATCATTCTGAAGTACCTTCAAAAATGGGTTTTGATGCGTATTTACGAACACTAAAGGAATTTATCACCAAAAAATAGCCTTTCTTGGTTAATTTGTTGCAATTTAACGTTACTTTATGATTTGTTTTGGTAAAAATAATAGTAAATTAGTGACCTACTTTTGAGCATCGAACAACATATCCGAGAAATTATTCGAGATGTCCCAGATTTTCCGAAACCTGGTATTGTTTTTAAAGACATAACACCAATATTCTATGATCAGAAAATGTGCAGTCAGATTGCTGATGAAGTCATTAGTCGTTTAACAACAATACCTGATGCCATTGTTGGCGTTGAAAGTCGTGGATTTTTATTTGGCTTTTTAATTGCTAATAAGCTAAATGTTCCATTTGTATTGGCTCGTAAGCCCGGTAAATTGCCATATAAAACGGTAAGTTTCGAATACGATTTAGAGTACGGCAGCGCTAAAATTGAAATGCATGAAGATGCCTTACAAAAAAATTGGAATGTACTGGTGCACGATGATTTGTTGGCAACCGGAGGCACTGCAGCGGCTGCGGCACAATTAATTAATAAATTAGGAGCTAACGTAATTGGTTTCAATTTTATTGTTGGCTTACAATTCTTAAAAGGAGAAGAAAAATTAAAAAAATATTCAAATAATATAACATGTCTGGTTCAGTATTAGAAAACAATGCAATTTCATTTGCAAAAAACGAAAATCAATTAATGATTGCGGATATGATCCGTAAATTTGGTAAAGAGCATATTACTCCTAAAATGATGGAGTGGGACGAAGCTCAAACTTTTCCAATTGAAGTATTTAAAAAGTTAGGTGAATTAGGTTTAATGGGGGTTTTGGTTCCAACTGAATATGGCGGAAGCGGATTTAGCTACACTGAGTATGTAACTGCTATTACCGAATTGTCAAGCATTTGCAGCTCAATTGGTTTATCCATGGCAGCTCACAATAGTCTTTGTACGGGCCATATTTTAGCTTTCGGAAATGAAGAGCAAAAGAAAAAATATTTACCAAAGTTAGCTACAGCAGAGTGGATTGGTGCCTGGGGTTTAACTGAAGCAAATACCGGGAGCGATGCCATGCGCATGCGTTGCACTGCGGTTCAAGACGGTGACTACTGGGTAATTAATGGCACCAAGAATTGGATTACACACGGAATTACCGGTGATGTAGCGGTAGTTTTGGTGCGCACAGGTGAGTTATTAGACAGTAAAGGTATTACTGCTTTTGTAATCGAAAGAGGAACACCGGGTTTTAAAGGTGGTAAAAAAGAGAATAAATTAGGAATGAGAGCCAGCGAAACAGCTGAGTTGATATTTGAAAACTGCCGTGTACACAAATCACAAATTCTTGGTAATGTTGGTGATGGTTTTATTCAGGCCATGAAAGTATTGGATGGTGGTAGAATTAGTATTGCTGCTTTGAGTTTAGGTATTGCCAAAGGTTGTTTGGATGCAAGTATTAAATATTCTAAAGAAAGAGAACAATTTGGACAATCAATCTCTAAGTTTCAAGCAATAGCTTTTAAGTTAGCTGATATGGCAACTGAGTTTGAAGCAGCTGAATTATTAACGTTAAATGCAGCCGATTTAAAAAATAAAGGACAAAAAGTAACAGTAGCAGGTGCCATGGCTAAATATTACGCCAGCGAAATTTGCGTAAAAGCAGCAAATGAGGCAGTGCAAATTTTCGGCGGTTATGGCTTTACTAAAGATTTCCCCGTTGAAAAATTTTACCGTGATAGCAAATTATGTACAATTGGTGAAGGAACCAGTGAAATCCAAAAATTAGTTATAGCACGTGAACTTTTGAAATAAATAATATAATGTTAATTGAAAAACCTTGTTATTTTAACAAGGTTTTTTTGTTTACTTAAATTTATATTGTAAATTTAAATATCTAAAATTTAAAACTTAAACTATGAATTTACAACAAGCAGCTGCAATGGTTGAAGAAAGCATTAAGGGATTAAATATTGATCCTGTAGCAGCAAGAAAAGAAAAAGAAGGTCAATGGAACATCACCGTTAAAGGTGCGCCTGTATACCTGGATGTATTCAATTTTGCTACAAAACCAGAGAATTATTATTTCCAGGTAATGAGCCCATTGTTTAAAGTTCCCGAAAATAGAAACGAAGAATTATATGGCGACTTATTGGATATGAATTATGACATGTATGCTTGTGCCATTTGTCGCAAAAACGGTTGGTTTTATATTTTAGCTTTGCGTCCAACTACCGGATTAGATCAAACTGAAGTGAATTATTTAATCGATACAGTGTCACATTACAGCAATGATTATTACAGCAAGTTAACCTTCAAATATAAAGATGTGCTTAATCTGAACCCAACTGCTGGAGCTCCTAAATAATTGTTGGAATTTTCATTTTAATCCCCGGTTCAAAAAATCGGGGATTCTTTTTTTATACCTAAATTTGCCAGAAAATAGTGTAGCTTTTTAACTATGAAAATTAATGTAAAACGTTTAAACCAAAATTTTCACATGCAAGCCCTTAACGAAGAGGGAAATATTGTAGAAATGGATGGTTCACCGGAAATTGGTGGCGAAGGAAAAGGAATGAGGCCGATGCAGTTGTTATTAACTTCGCTTGGTGGTTGCAGCTCAATCGACGTTTTATTGATTTTAAAAAAGCAAAAACAAATTGTTGAAGCGTTTGAGGTGACGGTGGAAGGCGATCGTGAGAAGATGGGTGATTATTCATTATTCAAAACAATAACACTTCATTTTAAAATTAAAGGTAATGTTGATTCTATCAAGGCTGAAAAGGCAGTGCAGTTATCAATGGAAAAATATTGTTCAGTTGCTAAAACATTGGAGCCAACGGCAAAAATTACTTATAAAATTACCTTAATAAACTAAATCTAAATAATTGAAAAGCAAATTAATAGCTTAACTCATTGCAATAGAAACTATAACATGGAAAACAAACATTTTGATACGAAAGCCATCCGAGCACAACTTAAAAGGACAGATTATAACGAGCATTCTGTACCTTTGTTTTTAACTTCAAGTTTTGTGTTTGATTCGGCTGACGAAATGCGAGCAGCATTTAACGATGAATCAGATGATTTTATTTACTCCAGATATGTTAACCCTAATACCAACGAATTTATTCAAAAGGTTTGTATGCTTGAAGAAGCTGAGGCTGGATTTGCAACAGCATCAGGCATGGCAGCTATCTTTACAACCTTCATGGCCATTGTAAAATCTGGTGATCATGTTGTTTCCTGTTCTTCTGTTTTTGGTGCGACTCATGCAATTTTTACGAAACATTTTCCAAAATGGAACATTTCACATTCTTACTTCAATACCAATAAGGTTGATGAATTGGAATCTTTAATTCAGCCAAATACAAAGTTCATTTACCTAGAAACACCAACTAACCCGGCTATTGAATTAATTGATTTGGAGTCTGTTTCTGCAATAGCAAAAAAACATAAATTATTATTAATTGTAGATAATTGTTTTGCAACACCATATTTGCAACAGCCTATTAAACTTGGCGCAGATTTAGTGATACATTCAGCTACAAAGTACATGGATGGACAGGGAAGAGTGTTAGGTGGAATAGTTGTTGGTAAAAAGGAATTAATTAATGACATTTATTTGTTTGGTCGATTAACAGGACCATCCATGAGCCCATTTAATGCTTGGGTATTAAGCAAAAGTTTAGAAACATTATCAATCAGAATGGATCGTCATTGCGACAATGCTTTGTTTTTAGCGCAGCAGTTAGAAGGACAAGAAAAACTTTCTAATGTATCATATCCATTTTTAACTTCTCATCCACATTATCAAATTGCCAAAAAGCAAATGAAAGCAGGTGGCGGCATCATCACCATAACGCTTAAAGGTGGTTACGAGGCTGCAAAATTATTTATGGACAATCTCAAATTAATTAAGATTTCACCAAATTTAGGAGATGCCAGAACAATAGCTACTCATCCTGCTTCCTCTACACACTGTAAGTTAAGTGAGCAAGAACGCTTAGCTGTAGGCATCACTCCCGGATTAATAAGATTGTCAATTGGTTTGGAGCACCGTTCTGATTTATTGAATGATATTTTGGATTCTTTGGCTAATCTGCCATGATAGTCAATTCTATTAATTTGATTTTGAATAATAGAACACTATACAAAGAAATTAGTATTTTTAAACTTGATTAAAATAAACCATGAGTAAATTAATTTTAGCGAATGACGGAATAGATGAAACCGGAAAGGCAATGTTGGAAAGAGCCGGTTTTAAGGTTGTAACAGATAAGGTTAACCAGGAAAATTTGATAGACGAAATCAATTCTAAACAATATATTGCTTTAACAGTTAGAAGTGCAACTAAAGTTCGTAAAGATTTAATTGATGCTTGCCCCAATTTAAAAGTTATTGCCAGAGGCGGTGTAGGGATGGATAACATTGACGTTGACTATGCTAAAAGTGTTGGTAAAACTGTGATCAACACACCTGCTGCTTCAAGCAATTCGGTTGCTGAGTTGGTATTTGCACACTTGTTTAATGCTGTAAGATTTTTATACGACAGTAACCGTCAAATGCCTACCAATGGATTTGATAAATTTGATGAATTAAAAAAGAAATACGCAAAAGGTCTAGAATTAAAAGGTAAAACTATTGGTATTGTTGGTTTTGGAAGAATTGGTCAATCGGTAGCTAAAATTGCTTTAGGTTGTGGTATGAAGGTATTAGCATTTGATCCTTTTGTGACAGAGGCAACCATTAAACTTGAAATTGATGGCGTGAGTGATGGACCTTCTGTTACAATTCAAACGATTGGTTTGGATAAAGTCATAAAACAAGCTGATTTCTTTACTTTTCACGTTCCTGGTGGAAAATTAATTACCAAACACGAAATTGCGAACATGAAAAATGGCGTAATTTTGGTTAATACGGCCAGAGGTGGTGTAATTAATGAAGACGATCTTTTAGAAGGCTTAAACAGTGGCAAAATTTTACACGCCTGTTTAGATGTGTTTGAAAACGAACCACGACCAAGTGTTGGTATTTTAAATCATCCAAAAATTAGTTTAACACCACACATTGGAGCTGCTACAAACGAAGCACAGGAAAGAATAGGCGTAGAGCTTGCTGACAAATTAATAGAAGCGCTTCAGGCATAAAATCATTTAACACAATCGGGATAACATCTAAATGGCAACAATTAAACCTTTTAAAGCAATCCGACCTACTATTGATAAGGTCAATTTGGTGGCTTCCAGAAGCGTTGATGGTTATAATTTGTATGAGCTAAAAGATAAACTTGAAGCTAATCCATATTCTTTTTTGCACGTTATTAATCCTGATTTTGCAGATGGTGTTAGAACTAAACCGGGATCCATAGAAAGACTTAATAAAGTTAAAAAGAGATTTAAAGAGTTTGTAAGCGAAGAAATTTTTATTCAGGACGAACAACCGGCTTATTATATCTACCGTCAAATAAAGGATAAAACAACTTTTGTAGGCATTATTGCATGTAGTAGTATCAATGATTATTTAAAAGGAACAATTAAAATTCACGAACAAACTATCACGCATCGCGAGCAGAAATTAAAAGAGTATTTGAAGGTTTGTGAATTTAATGCAGAGCCGGTTTTATTCTCTTATCCTGATGACGAGGTTATTAACCAGTTTTGCAGTGAAGCCATTAAACATCGCCCCGAATATGATTTCACAACTACAGACCGTATTCGACACAGTGTTTGGGTAATCAGCAGTGCGGAGCAGGTTGGTTTAATTGAGCAACGCTTTAAAGCAGTTGAAACTGTTTATATTGCAGATGGGCATCATCGCTCTGCTTCATCTGCTTTACTAGGTAAAGAAAAAGGTCAAAATAATCCAAATCACACAGGGCTTGAGTCCTATAATTTTTATTTAGGTGTGTTTTTTCCCGAATCTCAATTAAAAATTTATGATTACAACCGGGTGGTTAAAGATTTAAATGGATTATCGGTTGACCAACTTTTAAGCAGTATTAAAAATGATTTTGATATTGTACAGATTAAGGAAGAGTTGTTTGTTCCTCAAAAGAAGCACCAATTATCCATGTTTATTAATAACACATGGTATGCTTTAACAGCCCATTCTAATGTATATAATAGTTCAGATCCGGTTGGAAGCCTTGATGCACAAATTTTAACTGAGAAAATTTTAACCCCTTTATTAAATATTAAAGATTTAAAAACTGATAAACGAATCGGATTTGTGCCTGGTGTAAAAGGTGCTAAAACGCTTAAAAAATTAGTAACCGAAGGAAAGTTTGCCGTTGCATTTGGTTTATATCCTGTAACAATGGATCACCTCAAATGGATTGCGGATACAAATAAAATAATGCCACCAAAGAGTACTTGGATTGAGCCAAAAATGCGCAGTGGCCTTTTGGTATATAGTATTGAAGAAACCAATCAATAAAATTAAGAATGGAAGTTAAAACCGACATTCAATCAGCTATTGTTTCAATTAAATCAAAGTTGCCTGAAGGAGTTAGTTTGGTAGCTGTTTCAAAAACAAAACCAGCAGAATTAATTCAGGCAGCTTATAATGCAGGGCAAAAAGAATTTGGTGAAAATTATGTTCAAGAACTTTTAGAAAAGCAAGCGCAATTGCCTGAGGATATTAAATGGCACTTCATTGGTCATCTTCAAAGTAACAAAGTTAAACACATTGCACCTTTCGTTTATCTCATTCATGGGGTAGATAGTTTAAGTTTATTAAAGGAAATTAATAAACAAGGTCAAAAACTAAATAAAATAATTAATTGTTTATTGCAGGTTCATATTGCGGAAGAGGAAAGTAAATTTGGTTTCGATATAGATGAAATAAATACGTTCTTCTTCTCTAAATCAGCTATTAATTACCCTTTTGTAAAAGTAGTAGGTTTAATGGGAATGGCGACCAATACTGATAATTTGAAACAAATTGAAAAAGAGTTTAAACTACTCTCACAACTATTTGAAGCATTAAAACCGGCTAATAATTTAACAGTATTAAGCATGGGTATGAGCAGCGATTACCAATTAGCAATTAATTGTGGCAGCAACCTTATCAGGATTGGAAGTGCCATTTTTGGTAATCGTGTTTATCAGAAATAAATGGGTGAAATTGCAGCCATACTAACTACCATTTGCTGGAGTGTCGGTATTTTTCCTTTTACCATAGCGGCTCAACGATTAGGAACCGCAGCATTAAATCAATACCGTTTATTGTTAGCTTGGTTTATTATCACCATTATCCTTCTAATTTTTTTTATCCATCAACCTGTTGATCTATTTTCATCACCTAAACCATTCCACTATTTGTTTTTAGGTTTATCAGGTATTATTGGTTTCACGATTGGTGATTATTGTTCTTTTTCATCCTTTAAAATATTAGGACCTAAATTAGGAAGTTTGTACACAACCTTTGCTCCCGGTGTTGCATTAATAGCGGGTTATCTTGTACTAGATGAAACCATTAATTTTGCAGGAATCATCGGTATCGCCATTACCTTAATGGGTGTTATCTGGTTAACATTATCTAAAAAAGATGCGGAACAAAGTAAAAAAATTGGTTTTGTACGCACGAATAAAGGTGTAATTTTAGGCATCTTAGGTGCAAGTTGTCAGGGTTTAGGTTTGGTACTTTCAAAATTGGGAATGAATTATTATCCTGAGCACAGTTTAAATACTTTTCATGCTGTGTGGATACGCTTATTATTTGCATTTTCATCAGCTTTTTTAGTTTCTTCAATTACTGGTAGTATTAAAGCAAACAGTATTCCGGTATTAAAAAACCATCAAAATGGGCTAGTATATATGTTTACCGGTACTTTGCTAGGGCCTGTAATAGGAGTTAGTTTATCACTTTATACGATTCAACAAATAAATGTTTCTGTGGCCCAAACTATTTTTGCTCTGCTACCCGTATTTGTTTTACCAATTAACTTATTAGTTTATAAGGAGAAGATTAATGCACACTCTGTTTTTGCATGTTTTTTAGCAATTACGGGTGTTTTGATTTTAGTATGGCGTCACAAATTTTAACTGATTTTTTAGCTAAGCCTCAATCCAAGTTAAATTGCTTAGCTTTTGAAAAAAAATTGCTTGCGTACTCAATGCTGATTAAGGAGGCATTACACCTACTTTTTAATGGTAACAGAAGAGAACAACAATTAGTTGTTTGGCCAATTGCTAATGTTGGAGTTAAGTTTCCGGAATTGGTAGCAAACTACCTTGATAATTTAACAAACTTATTTCTTGTGAAGGGCACGCATCCGGCTATTAAAAGAAATCTGTTGCGAATTTTTGAGGTATCTATATTAACCGAACGAGATAAAGTAAAAATTCTTGATGAGTGTCTTTCTATCATTTCTCAATGCAAAGAGCCTGTGGCTTCGATAGCATTTGCAATTACCGTTGCTAAGCAAGTTGTTGATGAACACCCGGAATTGTTAAATGAATTTCAACTAACCATTGAACGGATTCCAAAAGAACAGATGACACCCGCAATCAGCGTTAGAATAAAAAGAGCACTAAAAAAATAATTGCATCTTCGTTAGTTTTAGGAGCGGTATTTAACTTCAACATGATGAAGTTCAATAATTGGCTTTAAAAACTCTTCTAATTGACTGACGTTTAACTGCGAAGCTGCATCACAAAGCGCCTCTTCCGGGCAAGGATGACATTCAATAAACATTCCATCAATCCCACTGGCTGCTCCGGCTCTAGCTAATACAGGCAAGAATTCACGTGCGCCACCTTTTTTATCAGCACTCGGAATGCCATATTTTCTAACACAATGTGTTACATCAAACACAACCGGAAAACCAATATTATTAAGATGATAAAACGATCGTGGATCAACAATCAAGTCATTGTAACCAAAAGTATAGCCTCGTTCTGTTAAAATAATATTGTCGTTACCGGCATCAACACATTTTTGAGCAGGGTGTTTCATGTTATCGGGTGCTAAAAACTGACCATGTTTGATGTTGATAACTCGTCCGGTTTTTGCCGCAGCTACAAGTAAACTACTCTGCATACAAAGGTAGGCCGGAATTTGTAAAACATCTACAATTTGCCCTGCAGCTGATGCTTCATCATGAGAATGTATATCAGTTAATAACGGGAATCCAAATTGTTCTTTAACTTTTGCTAATATTTTAAGGCCTTTATCTAGTCCCGGACCTTGATAGTAACTTAAACTACTTCGATTATCTTTGATAAAGGATGATTTGTAAATGACTTTAATATTTAATTTTTCGCTTACTTCCTTAATCTTTTCAGCGGTTTCCATCATAATGGTTTCGCTTTCTATCACACATGGCCCACTGATTAAAAACAATTCATTACTTCCGCAAGCAATGTCACCAACATTTACGATTTTCTTTTTTATCATGACACAAAGATACTATAATTTGAATAGACCATAACTCCAAAGGCAATGTACAAATTCCTTTATTTATTTTAAACGGAGCTTATTTTGTTATATCCTTCTTTGTACTGATAAAGAAAATTGGATTAAAGTAAGTGGCTGGTATTTAATTAAATAGACCGTATTTTGTTATTGTATTTCGTTACTTTTGATTAATTATCTTATTTCTTTTTTGCCTGAATATTGTGTATTTTTATCGCTAACAAAAGAACTACAATGGATAACTCAATTTACCAATCAAAAAATAAAATTCGAATTGTAACTGCAGCAGCTTTGTTTGACGGACACGATGCCGCTATTAATATTATGCGTCGCGTAATGCAGAGCACCGGGGCCGAAATTATTCACCTTGGGCATGACAGAAGTGTGAAAGAAATAGTGGATTGCGCCATACAAGAAGATGCCAATGCAATTGCTATAACCAGTTATCAAGGCGGTCACAACGAATATTTTAAATACATGTACGATTTATTGAAGGAGCGTGGATGTGGTCATATTAAGATTTTTGGCGGGGGAGGTGGAACCATCTTACCAAGCGAAATTGAGGATTTACACAAACATGGAATCACTCGTATTTATCACCCGGATGATGGCAGAAGTATGGGCTTACAAGGGATGATTAACGACGTTTTAAAACAAAGTGATTATGCCACTGGTACTAACCTTAACGGAGAGTTAAATCATTTAAAGGAAAAGGACTATAAATCCATTGCGAAGTTGATTTCTGCGGCTGAAAATTTTGGTGAAGAAAACAAACCTATTCTTGAAAAAATACACAAAACTGCCTTAGATTCTAAAACACCGGTGCTTGGTATTACCGGTACCGGAGGAGCAGGTAAATCATCGTTAGTGGATGAATTGGTACGTAGATTTTTGTTGGATTTCCCTTCTAAAAAAGTGGCCATCATTTCTGTTGACCCAAGTAAACGAAAAACTGGAGGAGCCTTGTTAGGTGACAGAATCCGTATGAACTCTATTAAGAATGACAGAGTGTATATGCGTTCTCTTGCTACACGACAAAGTAATTTAGCATTAAGTAAACACGTTCAGGATGCGGTTGATATTTTAAAAGCCTCTGAATTTGATTTAGTAATTTTAGAAACGGCCGGTATTGGTCAATCTGATACTGAAATCATAGAGCACAGCAATATGAGTTTGTATGTAATGACGCCGGAATTTGGTGCAGCTACACAGCTTGAAAAGATTGATATGCTTGAATTTGCTGACATTGTGGCCATCAACAAATTTGATAAACGTGGGGCTTTAGATGCTATTCGTGATGTTAAAAAGCAATACCGTCGTAATCATAATTTATGGGATGCAGATGAAGAAACGCTTCCTGTTTATGGAACCATTGCCTCTCAGTTCAATGATCCCGGAATGAATCGCTTGTACAAAGCGGTGATGGATAAATTGGTAGAGAAAACGAATTGCGATTTAAAATCAAATTTCACCATTACTAACGAGATGAGTGAAAAAATCTATATCATTCCGCCCGCCCGCACCCGTTATTTAAGTGAGATTTCTGAAACCGCCAGAAACTATGATAAATGGGCTGTTCAACAAAGTGAAGTGGCGTTTAAATTACAAAGCATCAATAATACAATTGATAGTTTGAGAAGCTCGAAGATTGAAGACAAAGACAGAATTATTAAATCGTTAGAAGAGGAAGCATCCAGAATTTCATTAGACTTAGATCCAAAAAATTTAAAAGCACTTCAGGAGTTTGATGTTAAAAAGCAAAACTATCAAAACGAATTTTACATTTTTAAAGTGCGCGATAAGGAAATAAAAATCAAAACGCATTACGAAAGTTTATCGCACTCACAAATTCCAAAAGTTGCTGTACCAAAGTATACCGGATGGGGCGATATTTTGAAATGGAGTTTACGCGAAAATTTCCCCGGTGAATTTCCTTATACAGCCGGAATCTATCCATTCAAACGTGAAGGTGAAGATCCAACTCGTATGTTCGCCGGCGAAGGCGGTCCGGAAAGAACTAATAAACGATTTCATTATGTAAGTTTAGGAATGCCTGCTCACCGATTGAGTACAGCCTTTGATAGCGTAACCTTGTACGGTAACGATCCTGATCATCGACCGGATATTTACGGAAAAATTGGGAACTCAGGTGTTAGTGTTTGTTGTTTAGATGATGCGAAAAAACTATACAGTGGGTTTAATTTAGCTGATCCTAAGACTTCTGTTTCGATGACGATTAATGGTCCTGCTGCCACCATTGCTGCATTTTTTATGAATGCCGCCATTGACCAACAATGCGAATTATACATCAAAGCAAATGGTTTAGAGAAAGAGGTTGATGCAAAAATTGAATCTATATATAAAGCAAAAGGAACGAAACGTCCGCGTTACAACGCAGCTGAATTACCAGAAGGGAATAATGCATTAGGATTGATGCTTTTGGGTGTAACCGGTGACATGGTTTTACCTGCCGATGTTTATGCTAAAATTAAAAAAGAAACTTTAGCACAAGTTCGTGGAACTGTGCAAGCAGATATTTTGAAAGAAGATCAGGCGCAAAACACCTGTATTTTTTCAACTGAATTTAGTTTGCGTGTGATGGGTGATGTGCAGCAATATTTTATTGATAACAATGTTCGTAATTTTTATTCGGTAAGTATCAGCGGTTATCACATAGCTGAAGCGGGTGCTAATCCTATATCTCAACTTGCTTTCACTTTAAGTAACGGCTTTACGTTTGTAGAGTATTACTTAAGCAGAGGCATGAACATTAACGATTTTGCTCCAAACTTGTCGTTCTTCTTCAGTAATGGAATTGACCCGGAATATTCAGTAATTGGTCGTGTAAGTCGCAGAATTTGGGCTAAAGCCATGAAAAATAAATATGGTGCAAACGAACGAAGTCAGATGTTGAAATACCATATTCAAACTAGCGGAAGAAGTTTGCATGCGCAGGAAATTGATTTCAACGACATCCGTACAACCTTGCAAGCCTTGTACGCTATTTACGATAATTGTAACTCTTTGCATACAAACGCTTATGATGAGGCCATAACAACACCTACAGAAGAATCTGTTAGAAGAGCAATGGCCATTCAATTAATAATTAATCGCGAATTAGGATTAGCTAAAAACGAAAATCCATTACAAGGTTCCTTCATCATTGAAGAGTTAACTGATTTAGTAGAAGAGGCTGTATTAAGCGAGTTTGACAGAATTACAGAACGAGGCGGTGTGTTGGGTGCCATGGAAACCATGTACCAGCGCAGTAAAATACAAGAAGAGAGTTTGTATTACGAAACCTTAAAACACAATGGTGAGTATCCTTTAATTGGTGTAAATACGTTTTTATCAAGCAAAGGAAGTCCTACTGTTTTACCTCGTGAAGTTATTCGTTCAACAACCGAAGAAAAAGAGGCTCAAATCGCAACGCGCAACAATCTCTGGGAAAGCCATAAAGACAAAGGATCTGAGGTATTGAAAAATTTACAAGCTGCAGCTATTCAAAACAAAAATATGTTTGAGCAATTGATGGAAGCAGTGAAATATTGCAGCTTAGGTCAGATTACCAATGCTTTATTTGAAGTTGGTGGGCAGTACCGGAGGAATATGTAATGTTTATTTTTGAAAAATATAGTTTAAAATTTAAAAGAGTGCTTTTTTTGGGCGCTCTTTTATCTTTTTCCTCCTTTTTACTTTCTAAAAATGATACGCTTGTTATATTACAAAATATAGAGCATGCTCGCGAGCAATTTTCTAAAAATCCCGGAGTAGGTTTAAAATTTGCTGTAAAAGCGCTTAATCTAGCGTTAAAGTGCGAAAACCAAAAGTTCATTGGTAAAGCTAATAATACGCTTGGATCGGCTTATTACTTTCTTGGTAATATTGATTCCTCGGAAGTTTATCATTCCAAAGCACTCGAAATTCAGCTTACAATTAATGACCCCGAAGGTCTTGGCCGCTCCTATGCAAATTTAGGTAGTATCTATTCTGAAAAGGGATTGAATGACAAGGCGATTACATATTTTTTAAAGGCTGAAAAGACATTCATTCGTATAAAATATTTATTGGGTTTAAGCAAAACGTACAATAGCCTTGGAATTTTATTTTATAATATCAAAGATTATGATAATTCTGTTAAGTATTACACTGCCGGATTAAAACTTGCGCGTGAGCTTAAAGACGAGACGCTTTGTTACAGCATTGGTACTAACTTTGCAAATACATTAAGCTCTCAGAATAAAAATAAAGAGGCACTTTTTTTGTACATGTCAAGCTACAACATTGCCAAAAAGCAAGAAAATTATTCAGATCTAGTTACAATCTGCAATAGCATTTGCCAGCAGTACCTCAGTTTAAATAATCTATTATCTGCAAGAAAATATGATTATGAAGCTTTGAGTATTATTAGAACCTATCAATTGAGTGATTATTTCAAAGTTTCAGCCTTTGGGAACCACGGAATTATTCTTAAAAATGTTGGAAAATACGAAGAGGCAATTTTATACCTTGATTCAGCATTATTTTACGCAAAAAGGAATTCAGCTTTAGAAAAGCAGATCGCTCTTCACATCGAGTTAAGTCAGCTCTTTTTAAAAGAAAAGAAGTATCAAAGAGCCGTTGAAAACTTAACTATGGCAACCGAGTTAAAAGATTCCTTATACGCTAAAAACCTTGAAGAAAAATTAGCAGAAATAAATGCTGTGCATAATACCGATAAAAAAGATCAGGAAATAGCTTTATTGAATAATCAAAAAATAAATCAACGAAAAATTAATAGTCTTTTAGTTGTAATTGTTGTCATATCTGTAATTGCCTTAATCATTGCGATTTATAGTTATCTGCGCAAACGAAAGGCAAATGATCTTATTGCTAAACAAAAAGAGGAGGTTGAGAAAAAGAATTTAATCATAGAAGATAAACAAAAAGAAATTATAGATTCGATTAGTTATGCGCAACGTATTCAAAAGGCGCATTTACCAACTGATAATTATATGAATCGGTATTTACGTGATTGGAATTAGGTATTTTCTCTTCATGCAGCGCTATTTCTAGAACTAATAATGTAAATATAGTAAACGTAATGACTAAATTCATATTAATTTAGTCAATGTAATGACTAAATTTACATTAATTTAGTCAATGTAATGACTAAATTTGTATATTTGTAACATGGAATTGCATAGAATTCAATTAGAAGATCTTAAAAACAGCCTAAAGCCACAAAAGGTTACCGTTTTACTTGGCGCACGTCGCGTAGGAAAATCAATCCTTATTGAAACGCTTCTTAATAGCTACAAACAACCTTTTTTATTTTTAAATGGTGAGGATGAGGATACGCATTTATTGTTGGCACATAAGACCGTTGCTAATTACACTCGGGTAATTGGTGAAAATAAATTGCTTGTAATCGACGAGGCACAAAACATTCCCGATATTGGTAAAAAGTTAAAGCTAATGATTGATAGCATTAAGGGTTTAAAAATATTAGTTACAGGTTCCTCAGCATTTGATATTTTGAATGTAGCCGGCGAGCCGCTAACCGGCAGGTACAACTTAGTTTATTTGTACCCCATGTGGCAGGGCGAATTGAAAGAAAACGCACTTCAAATGAAGCAAAATTTAGAGGAACGTTTGATTTATGGTTCGTATCCTGAATTGTGGCACTTAAAAAGCAATACTGATAAACGAAAATATTTAATTGACTTGGTAAATGCCTATTTGTTAAAAGATATACTGATTTTAGACGGTTTAAGAAACTCTTCAATAGTGTATAGTCTTTTAAAGCTAATTGCTTATCAAATTGGAAAAGAAGTGTCCTACACAGAATTAGGAACACAACTGGGTATTAGTAAAAACACGGTTGAGAAGTATTTAAACTTATTAACCAAAGTGTTTGTCGTAATAAAAGTGCCCGCCTACAGCAACAATTTAAGAAAAGAAATTAGTAAAAGTCAACGTTGGTATTTTGTTGATAACGGCATTCGAAATGCACTTATCAGCAACTTTGATCCTTTAGCTTTAAGAAACGGCGATGAAAAAGGCATGTTGTGGGAAAATTATCTTTTCATGGAACGTTTAAAACGTAATACGTATTTAAACTCCAAACGAGACTATTATTTTTGGAGGACCTACGATGGTCAAGAAATAGATTTATTGGAGGAAAACACAAAGAAATTAGAGGCATTTGAGTTTAAGTTTAGTGGTAAAAAAAAGTCAAAAATTCCGGCTGCATTTGCTAAAGCTTACGCTAAATCAAGTTTTTGTGTTATAAATGAAAAAAATTATTTAGATTTTATTTTATAGTGCCTTGTGGTTGCTTAACCCGGTTAATTCATTAAACGAGGCTTTCATTAAAAAACTATTATTATCTTCGTTAATTATCAATTTAATGTTTTTATTAAAATCACCAATTGCCCTGCTTAGAACCAAAATATTGGTTATAATGCTTATGCTGTGGTGCTTAAAATTTAATGCTAACAATACACGTAAAATCGATTCGTTATACACTTTATTAAAAACTACAACAAGTGACACAATTAAAGTTGATTTGCGCTTAAAAATTGCCGCACTTTTAATGAAGGAAGATTCCCTAAAAGGAGAGCATGAAATTAAAATAGCGTTTGCAGCAATTAAATTAATTAACGACAAGTCATTCGCATTGAAATTCATTGAAAAAATTGGTAAAGTATATTACAATAACCGTATGCTGTCTAAAGCGCGTTCATACTGGAACTTTGGATTAGCTAAAGCTAAAGATGAAAATAATGCCGAATGGCAAGCTAAGTTTTATCTCAGAATTGCTGACTTTTTGCAACGAGAAGACTACTCTAAACAATGCATTATTTATTTTGACAGTGCACTTGTTTTTGCGAAAAAAAGTGAAGAAAAAATACTTACAACAATTTTAATGCTCAAAGGTCGTGCGCATTACGATAATGGTGACTATAAATTAGCAATGGAAAATTACATTGAGTCGCAACGACTATTTGAAAAGAATAAATGGCAAACATTGGAATATGGACACTTACTTCATTTTATTGGTTCTGTATTTAAACGTCAAGGATTTAATGATAAAGCACTAACTTATTACGAAAAGGAATTAAAGCTGGCTCGAGATATCAATAATAAGAGTTTAGAAGCAGAAGCTTTATACCTCTGTGCCGCAATGTATGGTGCTTCAGGCGATTTAATAAAGGAGTCTGTTTATTTAAATCAGTCTGTTATTCTTTTTAAAGAAGAAAAAAATGATCGCATGCTTGCTTTACTTTATGGAAACTTGGCTTCAAATCTCTCTGATAGAAAAGAATTCAAAAAAGCAATTGATATGTGTTTGAAATCGTTGAATATGTACATTGAATTAGATGAAAAGGAAGGATTATCATCAACTTATCGAACATTAGGCGATTTGCATGTAAAAATAAATGAACCTAAAAAAGCTTTGGTGTATTTTAAACAAGCCATGGATGCTGCCATGCAAATTGAAACCAAACAATTACTGAATAGAGCCGACATTACTGAATCTATGGCATTTGCATACGCAGATATGGGAGATTACAAAAGGGCCTTTGATTTGATATTAGATCATCGAGTAATACGCGATAGCCTTAATAATGAAAATAATGCCGAATACCTCCAATCCTTAGAAAAAGAGTATCAAACAGAAAAGCAAGAAAAGGAAATTGCGTTATTAAGTAAAGATAAAAAAATTCAGGAAGAAGAGATTTTAAGACAAACCAGTCAGCGAAAAAGTTTAACAGTGGTTATCATCTTGGTGTTGATTGTTGCTGCAATTTCAATGTTTGCTTTTATTAATAATCGTAAAAAGAGTAATTTGTTGGCTAAGCAGGTGAATGAAATCAATTACCAAAACGCTATTATTAAAGAAAAAAATAAAGATATCACGGATAGCATACAATATGCCAAACGACTTCAAGAGGCTGTTTTTCCTGAAACAGAGAGGTTGAATGCCTATTTTGCAGAATCGTTTGTATTATTTAGACCTAAAGATATTGTGAGCGGCGATTTTTACTGGTTTGAGGAAATTAAAGAAAAGGCCTTTTTAGTAGTTGGAGATTGCACAGGACACGGCGTTCCGGGAGCGTTTATGTCTATTTTAGGTCACAATCTTTTAAATCAAATCATTATTGAAGAAAAGGTAACTTCACCGGCACAAGTGCTTAGGATTCTTGATACCAGAGTAACGAATGCATTAAATAAAAAGGGTAATCGAGAAGAAAATAATGATGGCATGGATATTATAATTTGTGTTATTGATAAACAAAATTTAAAGTTAACCTACGCCGGCGCTAATCGTCCATTAATTATTAAACGCGGAAATCAATTAATCGATTTAAAACCTACAAAAAATTCAATTGGCGGAATTCAGCTTGATTCTGTTAAAGTTTTTAGGCAGCAAGAAATAGATATACAAGCAGACGATGCTTTGTATCTCTTTTCAGATGGGTATGCTGATCAATTCGGTGGACCAAAAGGAAAGAAATTTAAATACAAGCAATTAACAGAGTTTATTTTATCAATTGGCGCTAAGCCATTAAATGAGCAAAAGTCAATTTTACTTTCCACCCTTGAGAACTGGAAAGGTCAACTGGAGCAGGTGGATGATGTTTGTATTATTGGTGTGAAAATATAATTTTATTATTTTTTACTTGTTTATCAAATTTTAGAGCATAAAAAAAGCCCTTCCAAGTAGAAGGGCTTTGTGTTTTGTGACAATATAGGATTAAGATTTTAATTCGATTTCTTTAGCAACAATTTCTGTTACATATTTTTTAATTCCGTTTTTATCAACGTAACTGTTGTTATTTATTTTGCCTTCTAACGAAATAAAACTTCCTTTTTTAAGTTTACTTTCTAATTCTTCAGCTTGTTTACCCCAAACACTTACAAAATGCCATTGTGTGTCTTTGGCAGTATCGCCTTTGTAAGTTTTGTATTCTTCGTTAGTAGCCAACGAAAATTTTAATAATTTGTTACCGTTTTCAAATGTTTTTACTTCCGGGGTGTTGCCAATGTTACCTGTTAATTGTACTTTGTTTACTGCGTTCATATGATTTATTTTTTAGTTTATTATTAATTTATTTTTTGTGTATTGTTATTTATTCTTTTGTTTTGTTTAATGTTGGATTATGAGTTTGCTTTTTGGTAATGCACAAATAGCTCATTCGCAACAATTTCTGTATTGATATGCGTTACACCTGTTTTATCTGTGTATTGACGGTTAAGTAATTTGCCGTCTACGGTAACTTGTACACCTTTGTGCAGTAATCTTTCTGCAATGTTGGCAAGTCCGCCCCATGTTATTACTGTGTGCCATTGCGTTGTGTTGACTTTTTCACCTTGTTTGTTCGTGTAAAGGTTGTTAATGGCGATCGAAAATTTCGTTAGCTTGCTGCCGTTGTCTAAAATTTTCACTTGTGGTTCTGCACCTAATCTCCCGATTAATTGCACGTGGTTTTTCATGTTTGTCATTTTATATTTATTTATTTGTTTTTATCGTTTAAGTCGATTGGATACATCATTCATCAATCAACGGCACAAAGGTATGGCAACAAAAAAACGAGATTCGGTTATTAATCGTTTATAGACGGATAGAGTCGTTTGTAACCGTTTGTTGTCGGCTTATAGTGTTGTTATACAATGTATTATGTTAATTTATAATTTTTCTTATTTTTTTGATTCGAAAGTCGTTTTTAATCATTTATGCTAAAATCTAGAATAAATTCAGGTTAAACCCATTTTATTCATTTGGATTTCCAAATGAATAAACGATGTAAGAAAATTAACCATTTGTTCATGAAAACATGTAACCCAAATGGTGATTTTCTAAATCGTGTTTACCTGCTGTAGGCAGGATAAACCCAATTAATACAAGTAGTTATACCATTTATAAATTAAAAGTAGTCTAAAGCATTTTAAGTCACCCTGAGCGTAGTCGAAGGGTGCTTGAATATCAGACTTCGACTCCGCTCAGTCTGACCATAGACTATTTAACAATTATAAATGGTATTAGGCTAATTATTAGCCTCCTATTGCATAAATTGGGTTAAATTTTACGCTTTTTTGTAAATCAAGCGTGAAATAAGATTAATACTTAGATACTGCTTGTTAATGATTAACTTTGTTTCATTCATTTTACTAATCAGTTATAATTGGAAACTAAATACATTCTTTTCATCATACTTTCATTGGTTTCAGAAGTTGTAGGAACCGTTTCTGGTTTTGGGTCTTCTATTTTATTTGTTCCTTTGGCTTCCTTGTTTTTCGATTTTAAAACAGTATTAAGTATTACAGCAATTTTTCATGTATTTAGTAATCTCTCTAAATTAGTGTTATTTAATAAGGGTATTAATAAGGATATAGCGTTAAAACTTGGAATCCCGGCTGTATTATTTGTCAGCATTGGCGCCTATCTAACGGCATATATACCTGCTAAAAATGTAGAGTTGGTGATAGGTATTTGTCTGGTTGCCCTCTCTATATTTATGTTTGTTAATTTTAACAAAGAATTACGGCAAACAAATCATAACTTGTATTTAAGTGGAATCTTTTCCGGATTTGTTGCAGGCATTGCCGGATCCGGTGGGGCTATAAGAGGTTTAGCTTTAGCTGCATTTCAGCTTGAGAAAGCGGCTTTTATAGCTACATCTGCTATAATTGATTTGGGGGTAGATTTAAGTCGTTCATTTATATACATCTATAATGGTTATTTTACTAAAACGTATATTTATTTAATACCATTTCTGATTGGAACGAGTTTTTTAGGAAGTTATATCGGTAAACTTGTTTTAAATCGTGTTTCAGATAAAGTGTTCAGATACTTGGTCATTATTATCGTCTGTATTGCTTCTATCATTCAGATTGTAAAGCATTTTAATTGAGTAACTAATTTCTTTGTTGACTTTATGCGAACTAAATACTCTTGATACTAAACAATGTTTAAAAAATTTAGTTTAGCAATTAAATAAATCCTCTTAAATTTAGAACTGATTATGAACTCGACAACTAATTCAGAAAAACTTTTTACCGAAGCTAAATCTTTATTTCCTGGTGGCGTTAATTCGCCAGTAAGAGCTTTCAAAAGCGTAGGCGGTAATCCTATTTTTATCAAAAAAGGAAAAGGCTCCCATATTTGGGATGAAGATGGTAACGAATTTATTGATTATTGCTGTAGTTGGGGACCACTCATTTTAGGGCATGCTAATGATAAAGTCTTGGAGAATGTGTCTCAAACCATGCAAAATGGTACTTCATTTGGTGCACCTACGAAATTAGAAAATGAGCTGGCCAAGTTAATTTTAACTTTTAACACATACATTCAAAAAATAAGATTTGTAAGCAGTGGCACAGAAGCTGTGATGAGTGCTATCAGGTTGGCTCGCGGTTATACCAAACGAAATAAAATCTTAAAATTTGAAGGCTGCTACCATGGGCATGTTGATTCACTTTTGGTGAAAGCTGGTAGTGGATTGGTAACATTTGGTAACAGCAGCAGTGCAGGCGTGCCAGATTCATTTGTAAACGAAACTATTACCGTTCCGCTAAGTAATAAGGAAGCAGTAAGTAAAGCTTTTGAAAAATATAAAAATGAAATCGCCTGTGTAATTATTGAGCCGGTGCCCGCCAATAATGGTTTACTATTACTAGGAAAAGAATTTTTGACCTTTTTACGTGAAATTTGTACACAAAATGGCACATTACTTTTATTTGATGAAGTGATCAGCGGTTTTAGAATGAGCTTTTGTGGTGCAGCAGGTTTATACAACATAAAACCGGATATTGTTACCTACGGCAAAATTATTGGTGGAGGTTTTCCGGTTGGTGCTTATGGTGCCAGCAAGGAAATTATGAGTAGTGTTAGTCCGGAGGGAGATGTTTATCAGGCAGGTACCTTAAGTGGTAATCCTGTAGCCATGGCGGCCGGTATTGCACAATTAACCCAATGTTTGCAACCTGATTTTTATGCGCAATTAGAGGAGAAAACTAATTATTTGGTGGATGGTATTATGAAGGTGAACGCGTTTCCGTTACTTAAGTTTTTTAAATTAGGTAGTATTTTTTGGCTGGCATTCACAAATAAAGAACAAATAGCAACAGCCGAGGATATTGATGCGAATAGCATGGCATATTTTAAAGTTTTATACCACGAATTGCTAAAACAAGGTGTTTATATGGGGCCAAGTGGCTATGAGGTAGGTTTTATAAGCGCTGCACATACTAAAGAAGATTTGGATAAAACGATAAAAGCTTTTGAAATTGCAATTAAAAAGTTAGCATAGTAAATTCACTTTTTATTTCATAAATTTAAATATGAAAAGACTGAGCTTTCTCATTTGCGCCATAATTCTGAGTGCTTGTTGCACAAAAAAATATTGCGAGCCTGAGATTAGGCCGGAAATCAAAATAACGTTCGTAGATTTTAATAGTAATGAAACTTCAAATATTAAGTTAAAGGTGTTTGATACTAAATCCAATAATTTAATTAATAACGTATCATCTTTAGTCTCCATTAAAATTGACGGTAATGATATTATTATTATAAATAATAACTTTTTTGAGGGAGAACTTCGAGATCATTATTTTATTGTTGAAATCGGAACAAGGAAAGATACGATAAATAACATCGAGTACGATTTGTTTTCTTCTACTATAAAATGTAATAGTTGTTTCCCATTTGGAAGTGAAAAGGTTAATGTTTCAGATTTTAAAAATTTTTCATTCTCGCATAATGGGAGTATAATAAGTGAACAAAGTATGATTATTAAAAAGTAAAAACGATAAACTATAAATGAAAACAGTAAACTCCATCAATTTTGAAAACAAACGCGCCGTCATACGCGTTGATTTTAACGTCCCTTTAAATGATGCTTTTGAAGTAACCGACCTTACCAGAATAAAAGCAGCTATTCCAACACTTAAAAAAATTTTAGCCGACGGCGGAAGCATTGTATTAATGAGCCATTTAGGCCGACCTAAAGATGGACCAACCGAAAAGTTTTCCTTAAAACACATTGTTAAAGCTGTTGAAAAAGAACTAGGTACGCCTGTTAAATTTGCGAATGATTGTATTAGCAAAGAAGCGTTAATGGAAAGCAGCGATTTGCAAAAAGGCGAAGTGTTGCTTTTAGAGAATTTACGTTTTTACAAAGAGGAAGAAAAAGGAGATGAAGGCTTTGCTTATACCTTAAGTTTACATGGAGATGTATACGTTAATGATGCCTTTGGTACAGCGCATCGGGCGCATGCCAGCACCGCCGTTATTGCAAAATATTTCGAGCCTGAAAATAGATGTTTTGGTTTTGTAATGGCCGGAGAGGTAGAAAGCATCAATAAAGTCCTTAATCAAGCTCAAAAACCGTTTACCGCAATTATTGGCGGTGCAAAGGTGAGCGATAAAATTTTAATTATTGAACAACTCATGGAAAAAGCCAACAACATTATTATTGGCGGCGGCATGGCCTTTACCTTTGTTAAAGCACTTGGAGGCAGTATAGGTAAATCGTTGTGTGAGGATGATCGTTTAGAAACTGCTAAAATGCTCTTAGATAAAGCCAAACAAAAAGGCGTGAACATCTATTTACCAACAGATGCGGTTGTAGCAGATAATTTTTCGAATGAAGCAAATTACAAACAATCCAACATCAACAACATTGAAGAGGGTTGGATGGGACTTGATATTGGTCAAGAAAGTGCTAACGCATTTGGCGAAGTGATTAAAAACTCTAAAACCATTTTATGGAATGGGCCAATGGGGGTTTTTGAAATGAGTCATTTTGAACAAGGCACCAAACAAGCTGCTTTTGATATTGTAGAAGCAACAAAAAATGGTGCGTTTACCTTAATTGGCGGAGGCGACAGTGTTGCTGCCATTAACAAGTATAATTTAGCTGATCAGGTAAGTTACGTTAGCACAGGTGGCGGAGCTCTTTTAGAATATATTGAGCAAGGAAGTTTGCCTGGTGTTAGAGCCGTTGAAGCATAAACCTATTAATTTAAAATTAAATACATTTTAAGATCTGCAAATGAAGATAATACATTGTTTACTTTTTGTACCGGCCTTTGTTGCAATTTCATGCAATAAAACATACACCTGCGAATGTACCAATGCAACAGTTAAATACGTGGCTGGTGAGGTTGAGGGAACCAAGAAAAAGGCAGCTGCAAAATGCGAAGAATTAAATACATCTAACACAACTTGTAATATCAAATGAATATCAGAGTAGGATTTGGATACGATGTACATCCTTTGGGCGAAGGCAGAGAACTTTGGCTGGGCGGCATCAAATTAGAGTTTAATAAAGGCTGTGTTGGACACAGTGATGCAGATGTATTATTACACGCAATATGTGATGCCTTATTGGGAGCAGCTAATTTAAGAGATATTGGTTATCATTTTCCCAACAATAATCCAAAATACAAAGGTGCAGACAGTAAATTATTATTAAAGGAAGTAGTTAATTTGTTATTGGAAAAAGGTTACAAAGTTGGCAACATAGATGCAACGCTTAGTTTGGAAGCACCAAAAATAAATCCACATATTAAAGCCATGCAGGAAGTTTTAGCCCCACTAATGAATGTAACTGAAGACGAGGTTTCCATTAAAGCTACCACCAATGAAAAGCTTGGCTATGTTGGGAGAGAAGAGGGGGTAAATGCTTATGCAGTTGCCTTGATTTATAAAATTAACAGTTAACTTATTTTCAGATGCCTGTAAATGCCAATAAAACGATGGCGTTTATTAAACTAATGGCCCTAAGCGAGTAGGGGTTTTGATTCAAATTATACACAAATAAAATCACGGTTAACAAACAAATGAAACTTGATAAAAATAATACCGGACTGAATCGTTGGATTCGGTAACTGGAATTATATCCCTGTATTTCGGCTTTTACCTCTTTTTGATAAATGTAATCTTTACCAATCCTAAATTGACTTCCACTTTCAGGCAAATCTATAAAATCATCAATAACCAGTGTGGTTAATTTATTTTGAGTGTCAACAATGCTCAGGGTACCGATTTGCGATTCATATTTAGAATTTAAAACACCATTGTACTTTGCATTTACCTCCTTAACTTCATAAATGGTATAATTACACGGACCAACATAACAAACAATCAGCTCAACGTAAATGCCAAAAGCGATGACGCAAAAAATATTCAGGCATTTAAATGTCGTCGTCTTTTTAAATCTGTTGATGGATGCAATCTCCTTATGTTTTTTAAATGCTAACAACTGTGCTACTTGCTCTGCTGTTAAAGCAACACGTGGGGGTCGTTTGCGGGTTGGTTGTTTATCCATTCAAATTGAGCTTTTCTTCAATTAAATAGGTGTTTCGAATTGTGCTGTTTCGTAAAATTAACTCGCCTATAAAACCGGCTAAAAACATCATACTGCCCAACATCATACAAGTTAATGATAAGTAAAACGAAGGGCGCTCAGTTAATAAACGAGCAACCTTATGAATAACAAAGGTATGATACAGTTTACTTAGCCCGAGGTAAAAAGCAAAGCCAAAACCAAGTAAAAAAAGAAAAGTACCCAGTAAACCAAAAAAGTGCATCGGCTTTTTGCCAAACTTACTCATAAAGGTAATGGTTAGTAAATCCAAAAAACCATTAATGAAACGATTCCAGCCAAATTTACTTACGCCGTATTTGCGAGCCTGATGTTGAACCACTTTTTCGCCTATTTTGCTAAAACCGGCCGCTTTGGCCATTACAGGAATAAAACGGTGCATTTCGCCATACACCTCAATGCTTTTAACAACTTTATTTTTATAGGCTTTTAAACCGCAGTTCATATCATGCAGTTTAATGCCACTAATAACGCGATTGGTGTAATTATAAAGTTTACTTGGTAAATTTTTGGTAAAGGCGTTGTCATAGCGCTTTTGCTTCCAACCACTCACTAGGTCATAACCCTCTTTAACAATCATGTTGTAAAGTTCAGGTATTTCATCCGGACTATCTTGCAAATCAGCATCCATGGTAATAACCACCCGGCCTTTGGCAGCTTCAAAACCAACGTGCAGTGCAGGCGATTTACCGTAATTGCGTTGAAAACGAATCCCTTTAACGGCAGGGTTACTTTTGGCTAAGGATTCAATAACGGCCCAGGACTCATCTTTACTGCCATCATCAACAAATAAAATTTCATAGCTGTAATTGTTGGCCATCATTACTTTAACAATCCAATCATGCAGTTCAGGTAACGACTCTTGTTCGTTAAAGAGCGGTATTACTAAAGTTATATCCATAATGCTAGGCAAATATAGCCACAGTGATTTAACAAAGTTGACATTTTTTATTTAATAATAAAAATAATTGTTAATTTTGTGCCGGGTAAGTCTTTCACGACCAGCTCCTGCCGAATCCCCCAGGCTGGGAACGGAGCAAGGGTAGGCGGTTGTAGCGGTGCGATGAAAGTAGCTTACCCTTTTTTTATTTCTAAAATTGTTACATACTTATCTTTCTGTACTTAACTGTAAATCATAAAAAAAGCTCAATCTTATTTAGATTGAGCTTTTTTAATAAGAATTGCTTGCTTATTGCAATACCACTAATTTTTTTGCTACAACACTGTTGTTGTTTTTTAGGCCAATAAAATAAGCTCCTGCCGCTAAATCATTTAATTTAACAGAGTTTTCAACTTGACCAACTTGTTGGTTGGTTAAGTCTTTAGAGAATACTTCTTTACCATTTAAATCATAAATGGCTAAGTTCAAATCATCAGAAGTTGACTTGAAATAACTAAGATTTAAAGAACCAAACGCAGGGTTTTGAAATACTGATAGTGCACTTACCGGTAAGTTTTCTTTAATATTTGTAGCTCCAGCTGCGGTAAGAGTCATACTTGTGCTGCTTACTTTATCTCCACCACCTGTACCTCCTGTTCCGTCAACTGCGTTACCAGCTGCAAATAATCTAACTTGCCCTGAAGCAGGTGCAATCCATTCAAAGGTAAAGTTACCTTGTGTAGCAGTTCCTGCATCAAATGTGTTGATATGGGTAGCATTTCTTCTGTTATTACTACTTGCAACAACTAGTTTTGTGTTAGAAGCCGGATTTTGCATGGTACCTGCATCATTGTTACTAGAATTAATTATAGTACATGCAAAACCAAATTTTGTAAAGTTACCATTAGCAACCCTTACTGTAATTGTGTAAGTTTGCCCCGGAATGTAGGTATTACCTGAAAAGGTAGGGGTGCTTAAAATTAAGGTACTGGCACCACCATTATTCCCATGGCACGTGCCACAGGTAGTTTCACCAGGGCCACCGCTAAAGCCTTCTTTGCCGCCACTATTTAATACTTTAAAAGCACTTCCAACCAATAAAAGCGCGCTTGATGATAGAATTACGAGTGTAGATTTTTTCATGTTTATAAATTAATTGATGTTTATTCTTATTTTATTTTGAGATGATTTTTATCAGTTTTAGCAAATATATAACTTTTTTTAATATTAATAATTATTCTAAGGTTAATTTGAATTGGGCAAACATATCGTTAAATCTTGCATAAGTTGTTGCAATAAAGTCTTCTGTTATTTTTTGTTTTAGATTTTCTAAGTTTCCAATGTCATCAACTCTGAATTTGAACGTTTGTTCCATTGGTCCGGCTTCAAATTTTACCTGGTATTTATCATTCATCTGAAAAATTGAGATGGTCATAGCCGGATGTGGAATGGTATCTACAATGCGCATAAGTTATTCTTTCGTTTTTTTAAGTGCTTCTTTAATGTTCAATAAATTTTTCATTACACCCCAAGGACTCATGTTTCGATCGCCGTCCTCATGAATTCGACTTTGGATGGCGTGGGCCAATAATACAAAATGCTCTTTATTGGCTTTTTTAAGAGCAAGTTCAGCTTTATCATCTCCATTAATAATGTTGGCACATGCAGCCCATTCAAATGCCTTAGCGTCCATTAAAAATTTAAAAGCAGCTTGATCTTCCCAAATGGCGTTAACAAATGCTGCCAAAACATAATGCTTGCCATTCATCAAAAATTTAAAAGCCTTTTTGTCGTCTCTAACGGCGTCAATAATGGCTAGTAATTCGGGGTAACCATTATTCATAAGCCAATTAAAACCCATGGTATCATTTAAACAATGCCTGGTGAGCATATCAATGGCATGTGTGGAGTAATGTTTGAAGGCCATGGATTAAGATTAAAATGTTATAACATCCTCTGAGCTGGCTTTTGTACTTTTTTTAGATTTACCTGTTTGGTCGTAATAGTTCCAAGTGCCCTCTCTTAAAAAACCTTTTTTATCAGATGAATAAATTAAATTACCCTCAGATTTTAACTGACCATTTGGATAGTAATCGCTCATTTTATATTTTTTTATTTTCTCGTCAGTTAATTCCAGAGTAATTTGAGGCTGTCCATTGCTGTAGAAGTTCTTTTTAAGGGTAACATATTGCATTTCCTTTTCATTTTCTTCAATATACTTGGGTAATCCGTTATTAAAATACTCATATTTCTTTTGAGGTAAACCATTATAGTAGTAAATCTGTTTTCTTGGCTTACCATTTTCGTAAAAAATTTCCATGTTGCATCTTAATGGGTCAGGGTTAACCACAGTTCGCTCACATTGGCCATTTTCAAAAAAGTTCTTAAACACAATAACTTTCCCATCAATGTAGTAACCTCGGTGTAATAACTTACCGCTCATGTAATAATCTTCGTTCCAACCTTGTAAGTTGTAGCCGGCTTTATTGTAGGTTATTGAATCGCCACCAATGGCATCCAACAGTTTATTATACATTTTAATACCCTCAACTGTATCGCAAATATCTTTTTGATAATATCGCCTTATTTGAGGCACTTGATCGGCGAAACGCTGCGCAATCATAAAATTGCAGCTCAAGATTAATAAAATGGTTATTTTAACTAAATTCTTCAATTAGTATAGCTTATCAAAGATAGTCAAAAATCGGACCAAAATTGTAAAAAAAATCCAAATTAATCTTAGTTTTTAACAATTAAAAAAAGGCCATCTCTAACAGGTAATAAAAGGCTTTTTACACGATTATCTTCTGATATTAACAGGTTAAGTTGCTTTAAGGTTCTTGTTTCTTCATCTTCGGAGTTGGTTAAAACCTTTCCACTCCAAAGTACATTGTCAATAATTATTAAACCGCCTTTATTAACCTTTTCTATGATATTGTTGTAATAATTGATGTAATTTTTTTTATCGGCATCAATAAAAACCAAATCAAAATTAACTTGAAGTTCCGAAATGATTGTTAATGCGTTACCTTCCAATAATTTGATTTGATGGCTATGGTTTGATTTTAGAAAATAAGAATTTGCTATTTGATTCGTTTCTTCATTGTTATCAATACAGTATAATGTTCCATCTTTGGCTAATCCTTCCGCTATGCATACTGCTGAATATCCTGTAAAAACGCCTATTTCTAAAGCATTAACGGGCTGTTTTAGTTTTGAAAGAATACTTAAAAGGTTTCCTTGCATATGTCCGCTTAACATGCGAGGTTGTGTTGTGTTGAGATGCGTTTCTCTGTTAATTTGGTTAAGTAGCTCTGATTCCTGACTACTCATTTTCAAACAATATTCAACTAGTTCTTTACTTATAAAATCCATGGTTAGGTTCGGTTAAGTGTATTTTTATATCTTGCATAAATTGATTGAAACTGGAAAGTAATGCTAGTTCATGGCGCTTAAATAAGTACAGCGATTCATTTAAAAAAACACCATGTTTGATACGATGCGAAAGGTGAAACAGAACGCTTTCAATCCCTTCTATACTGGCATAGGCATTGTAAATGTCATTTTGTAAAACGTAATTATAAAAATTATAACTGCTTTTAGGCATTTCATCTTTAAATCCGTCGTATATATTATAAACAGAGTTGGTAAAGTCGATTAAACTTTGGTTACTGTAAAGTTGAAAATTTTTGGCTAAAAAATGATCGAAATAAATGTCTATGAGTATGCCTGAATATTTTTCGAAACCATCATAGAAAAAACGTTTAGCCGCTTTAAAGTCAGGGTGATTATCTGTAAAATGATCAATCTTCCGGTGTAATTTAATACCATCAATCACCTCCGGGGAATATTGTTCGTAGTTATTTCCACGTATATGGTCCGCAATAAAATTACCCAAAATTAAATTGGGTTGGTTGTTCGATAAATATGCGTGAGCCAGATAATTCACTTCTCAAAAATACTTAAATTTATTGCGTGAATGTTTTTATAGGTCAATTTAACAATGAATATGTTTCATTAAGGCTTGATGAATGTTGGCATTGTTGCAAAGTATTGCGTAAAAAAGTCGGAGATCCAATTATAGTGATAGACGGAAAAGGTAAGATGGCCAAAGCAGAAATTACGTTTATTTCTGAAAAAAAATGTGATGCAAAAGTAACAGAAACAATTAATGTTGGTGCAAGCTCAAAATCTAAGCTTCACTTAGCCATTGCACCAACCAAACAAATAGACCGCATTGAATGGATGGTTGAAAAAGCAGTTGAAATTGGTATTAATGAAATCAGTTTTATAAAATGTAAAAACAGCGAGCGCGTTAATTTAAATAAAGAAAGAATTGAAAAAATTGTAGAGTCGGCTGTAAAGCAAAGCCTTCAAGCAGTCATTCCAAAAGTGAATGATTTAATTCAGTTTGATCAGTTTATTTCTAATGTGGCTAAAAATCAACTTTGTTTAATTGCACATTGCGAAGAAGGTGAAAAACTCAATTTAAAAAGCCTTGAACCAAATCAGGGTCCGGTTTTGGTTTGCATTGGCCCCGAAGGTGATTTTACATTACCAGAGATTAATTTAGCATTAAGTAATGGATTTATAGCCTTAAGTTTAGGCACCAATAGATTACGGACAGAAACGGCAGGCTTGTATGCCGTAATTTCAATTCAACAATTAAATTTTTGATTTATAATGGACCTGTTTACTATTTAAATAAATAAAAATGAATTAATCAACACGACTTTGTACTAGTAATCTAATAAATTAACTGAAAGAAACGACAATAATTATTGTCTCACAAGTCCTATCCGCTGTCCATTTTGGTAGCTTATCACAATACCATCATAACCAAGTGTTTTTAAATTTGCCAGCTTTTTGAACGCTTCATCTTTACTGCTATAATTTCCTAACATAGCCTTATACATCCCACCTTCATTTAATATATCAATATTACCCACTGTTTTGAATCTTGATTTTTCAGGACTAATGCTAAATGCACCTAATTGAATGCGGTAATTTAAACCATCGGAAGTTGACGTTTTTGTTTCTGTGGTATTAGAATTTTTTGCAGTTGTGGTTGCAACAGATGTGTTTTGATTGGATGAATTTGAGCCAGATGGACTGCTTGAAGCTGTATTTGTATTATTTTGGGTATTAGATGGCGAACTGGTTGTAGAACTTACAGTAGTAGCTGGGGCAGTTACAACTGTAGTGTTATTGGTAGTTGTAGTTGGAGTTTCTGTTGGAGTGGATGAAACAGACGGCGTTGAATTGGTTTGCGCAGCAGCTAGAGTTGGAGTTGAATTGCTTATTGTGGTAGTTGAAGTTGCAGCATTATTTTGCTGACCACTTAAACTAGCTAACGATTTGCTTCCGTCAGTTGTAAAATTAACTGTTATAGGATCAACTTCTATTTCTTTTTTAACCCCATTATCTAAATAATAAAATTTTTGAAACAGCTGATGACTCCCGGATACAGTTCCGGTGTTCATCTTCATGCTAACAATAAATTCAGGTTCTGTTGGAATACTTACCCAAACAATTTTAGCTCGGTTATTTTCAAAGGTAAAATTGCCAGTTTTACTGTCCCCTTCAGTTACTGTAACTCCTGTAGGTACATCTATTTGAAATTTTGAGAAATTAGAAATCGCACCTTTAGTAATTTTAATTTCAAGCGTTAGATCGGTGTTTTGTGCTACGTTACTTGTTAAATTATTTACAATACTAACCTGCGATTTTAATAAGTTGCAAATACATAATGCAATAACTGCCAAAGTTTTAATTTTACTGTAATTTTTCATTAAAGCAAAGATATAAAATTCTCTCAGCTAAAAACAATTATTATTTTTGTGGCAATGAGGTATCTTCTATTTCTTTTAATAACCACATTTTGTCATGCACAAGTTGTTAATATTGAGGGTAGGCGGTTTTTAAAAGATACCAACGGTTTTGTTGGTAGAGCCGATTTTAATTTTAATGTCAACCAAAATGTTCAACAGGTATTAACTTTAGGTTTCAACATTCATTGCCAATACGTCAAAAATAAACATCGAATTCTTGCTATATCAGATTTAAATTTTATTAAAGCGGGTAACCAAGACTTTGTTAACGCAGGATTCCAACATCTGCGGTATAATTATAAAGTGATTAACAGATTAACCTGGGAAGGCTTTGCACAGATTCAATACAATCTGGCTTTACAACTTAATCAACGAAACTTAATCGGAACAGGACCTCGATTGAGAATATGGAAAAAGCCAAAATTTAAGTTATATGCGGCAAGTTTGTATATGTATGAATTTCAAATCCAGAATAACGATTCGATTAGAGAGTTTAATCATCGCCTAAGTTCATATGTTAGTTTTAACATCGACTTTAAGAAAATAGATTTTGTAAGCACAACTTATTACCAACCTAACTTGCTAGATTTTGAAGATTATAGAATTGCCAGCGATAACGTATTAGAAATTGCATTGACCAATCATTTCAATTTTCGAACCGGTATTAATTTATTGTTTGACACACAGCAGCCTCTGAGGATACCTAATTTAACCTATATATACAGGAATGGATTAACCTTTAAGTTTTAATTACTAGGACTCAAAATAAAAGCCGTTCGCATTGATTCCAGCTTTAAAATTATACGTTAACTCGCCGGAAGTATTATAAATAAAGACGTTTGATTTTTGAACGTAATCTACTGCATCGGCCACGTAGATATTGTAATTGGTTGGATTTACGCCTAAACCATAAAACACTTTGCTGCCTGCAACAACAAAGGGAGTGGTTGGTAAATCACTATCTGACACGCGCATTCTATAAATGTTTTTATTGATGAAGTAAATACTATCTTTTCCTTTATTAAGGCATAATGAATTGGGCGACTCATTTAATTGAAAAGTGTAAGTTTTCAGGATGTTATGACTGATTGGGTCAATTTTACTTAGTTTAGCAGGAACAGCGTTTGTTGATTCGCCCGAAGAAAGCACCCATAAATTATCAAATCGGTCAATAACGAGGCTGCCGGCATTTTTGCCCACTGGGATGCTGTCAGAAATTAAATTAGTGGTTGCATTAATAACATAGAGGTAGTCTTTGCGGTAATTGCAAACAAATACTTTATTGTACAATAATACCATTTGTTCAGTCCAACCCGGACAAGCAATACTCCCCGTTTTGGTATTTGTGCCTAAGTCAATAATATGAATTTGGTTGGCATACAAATCACTCACATAAGCTTTTTGATTACTCACAGGTAGAAAGTATCTTGGCGACATTAAACCTGAAATTTGCCCTGTTTTTTTAAATTGGTAATCGCATACAACAACTTTATTGGAGTTATTAATAACAATGTAATAATTTGACTGAAAATAGGTTAAGCTTTGCGCAATGCTGCCTAAAACCTGATTATTATTTTGTGCGCCATAGTAATTTTCTACCACTTGGTTAGTACCTGGGTCAAATAACGAAATGGAGGCTTTATTGTCATTTAAGCCTCCTTCGTTAATAATAAAAACTTTTTTTGCTACAGAAAGATGGATTGTTTCTTTAGGCACCATGGTTGGTTTGTCCTTTACACAAGCTGTAAAGGAGAGGAGCAAAAAACAATAAGTAATCAGACGCATCATTTAGTATAATACAATTTTAATCGATTTACTTTTTTCATTTTGTGAAACTTTTACTATATAAATGCCTTTAGTTAGATTTGATAAGTCAATGTTTGAATTTTTTAAATCAACATTTTGTTCAAAAACTAATTGACCAAGTTGATTAAATACTTTTAATGAACCTTCCTTTTCAATATCAGAGTGGATGTTTATATATCCGTTTGAAGGATTTGGGAATACATTTAAACTTAAACTATTTTTGAATTCATTTATTCCAACACTTGAAGAGGTTGTAAAATTATCCAAGCTGAAAAACAAAGGCGTATTGATTCCGAACGAACCTACATCACTGCTTTGCATGGTAAATTTAATACTATCTACCTGCCCAATATTGCTGCAACTTACATACTGCCATCCTTCCACTATATAATCTAATGAATTATTTGTTGAACGGAAATCTGCTAAATAAAATACGCTACTATCGGTTTTGAGTACACCGTTTTTGTAACCTTTTACTATTACTCTGAAATAGTCCGGATCGTTTCCGCTTGGTCCGCCAAACTTTTTAGCGAAAGAATCTCCAAATTTCATTGATTTGTATGCATAGGTAGTGTTAGTAAAATAAAAACCATCTACTATGCTAAATGGTGCGTTTAATTTAATAATGCCGTTGTTTTGACCTGTAACGTAGTAATTGGAATTGTTATAACCATTCACTGCTCTGCAATTGTATAAATTATTAAAGTTGCCATTTGTCGAATCTTTTTTATTGGTGTAAGAAAAACCGCCACTCCAATAAGGAGATGTGCCATTAACCCATCTGTGTCTAAATGTGGCATTAGAACCCGTAAAAGGCACGCTGTTGGTGTCTTTATAGAAACTATTAGGGGCAAGGGTGAAGGACTCAAATGTTTCGATTGTTTGTGCTTGCATACATGCAACAAGTCCTAAGAAAAGAGTAGTAACGATTTTTTTCATGATTTTATATTTGTTTTAGGTTTATAATAATTGATGGATAGTCCGAATTCAAAATATCTTAAGGGCATTGGCCTGTTTTCTACAATATGATAATTTGAATTAAAGAGATTTTGCGAAGCAGCAAATAGATTAACATTCGATTCCTTACCCAAAATAAATTGATAATTTAATCTAATACTGCTTACATAATAAGGATTGAGCCAACCACTGTTATCACTGCTTGTGAAGCGATAACCTACATATTGATTATTCATTTGTAAACTTGCGGATTTGAATTGTACGAATAAATTAAAATTACCCGTATAACGTGGTGTATAAATGAGTTGTTTGTTTAATGAATTCGTATAATCCTGATCCTGTTTGGTGATCGTTGACAGGCAGTAATGCGTTAAAAATTGCATGCCTACCTTAAGTGATTTCAATTGATAAGTCAATTTTGTGGAGGTTTCTGTACCTCTGCTAAATACCTGTTGGATGTTTTTAGGGCTTGGATTGCCATTAGGACCGGGTAGCCAAAGTATCCAATTATTAATGATTTTGTGATAAGCTGCCAATGAAATATCAAAGGCTAAATTAGAGTGATTTTTTTGGTAACGGATTTCACCATCAAAAACATTTCCATTTTCTGGCAATAAATTTCTGTTACCTCCCGGTAACCAGAATAATTCATTTAAACTTGGTTGTCTGAATACATTGGCTGCATTTAATTTCAGAAAACATCTTTTGGTTAATTGATAACTTAAATTCAAATTTCCGGTTACCGGAATTTTGGTAAGATTAGTAACTTCATATCTAATGACAGCACTGGTTGTTAAGTTGTCTAACCAGTTATATGAATACATCATGTATAGTCCCATTCTTAACAAACGCTCCGAGTCTTCATAATTTTTTGTAATTGCCTTGCTGCCTGATAAATTAAAACCGGATTGGAATCTACTTCTCTTGTTAATTTGAAATTTATTTTCATGGTCTATCACCAAATTTTCAACCCTACTATAACTGTAAATTCCTGCAATACTGTCAATGTAATTTAAAACATCCCCAAAATAGGCTAGTTTGGTATTTGCTGCAATTCTACTTTTAAAGTAATGATGTTGTGTAATTAATTTGGTATTTCTATCATATTGATACTGTTTGCTTTTAAACGTTTGGCTAAAATTTGGAAGCTGTCTGTCAAACGAATTAAACCAAAGCGATAGTTTTATTTGATGATTAGGATGAATAGCATAGTTGACATTTTGCATGAAGCCAAAATTATTATAAGCGGCATGTTTAATGGTGATTGGTTCTTTTGACAGGTTTGTATCAATATATTTAAATTGATTTTTATTTTGGTTTAAGTAAATCTTTGTTTCAGTACTTAATTTTTTTGCGGCATAAGAAAAACCTGTAAAGGCATTCATAGCGTTTAAACTAGATGAACCCAATTGAGTTATTAAGCTGAGACCTTGTTTTAATTGTTTATTTGAGCCCGATAAATGAATGCTTCCGCCCATAGCATCACTGCCCCATAACGCGCTGCCGCCACCATAATCTATTTGAACAGAATTAAATAACGCCAAAGGCAATAAACTCAGATCAGTTTGACCAAGCATGCTGTTTTTTATGTTTAAACCTTCCCAAAGAATAGCCGTTTGATTGGCGCTTCCACCTCTAAATGACGTAGTGCCTAGCGCACCATTTCCGTAGTTTTTAATAAAAATGGTAGTGTGGTTGGCTAATAATTCGCCCAGATTTCGGTTCGATTGATTTGCCAAATCAATACTATCAATTTTAATTGTTTTTTGAAAGGAGGTTGATTGTCTGATTGCAGTTACTTCAATTTCAATTAATTTAGTAGTGTCTTGCGCAACAGATATTTGGGCAAATAATAACAAAGCAAATGTTATTAAACATTTGTTAGAAGGGCTCAACGGCTCTGCTCTTAAACAATTATAAATTCTGTTATTCAAAACTTTTCTTAATTAAACTCACCTCCCGAAGCCTAATTAATCCTATTGAAAGGCAGGTCTTCTGACTTGTTCCGGTTGTATCGTCTTCCCAACAAATGTTAGTGACTTTAGATTGATACAACACAAAAAGAACTTTACAGCAGCGGGAACTGTTAACGAATTACACGTTATTCCCTTTTAATTTTACTTAACTTAATTGTTAAGTGAAAACCTTTCGATGCAAATATAAAAATTAAAATTGAATATTATTACACTGTGCGAATTATTTCGTGTAATTGTTTTGGTAAAGAAGTAGTGTATATGTCATTTGGTGCCAGTTGAGATGCTGTTATTTGATTGTTAAATTGAAGCTGAATGACATCATAGCATTTTTGAACAAATGCAGAACAAAATAATGAGTTTTGTTGTTTGAATATATTTTCCTTTAATCTGCTTTGTTGATTTAATACATTATACAAAACCCCAAACACTTCTCTGATTGAATACTGAGTTTTTAAAGCAACTAAGTTTAATGCTTCTCCTAATACTGCATCTGTAGCGGTGGTTGAGAGGTTAAAATCCAAAATGGCCACATTAGGAAATTCTTCCTCCTTATCATATTTACTTATTCTGTTTTCCTGTACGCCCAATTTAATTTGTTTACTGTGAAATTCTAAATCCGATTCTATGATCCAAATTTGATTGTCTTGCCGGCGACCATTAACAATAAATACATGAGACCATAAACTGTCCTGTTTATTGCTGGTCAGAATTTTTTGAGCCTTTCTAATTCCTTTGTCAATTAAGGCAGTTCCGCCAACTAATTCAATAGTTCCGGGTTTTGCATACAAATCAAAAAATGCACTATTCGTCATTTATTTAGTTTTTAGATAGTAGATGTTTTCATTCTGAGCCAGTTTACCGTCATCCATTAGTTCATTGAAAGCTTGAATTACTGTTTTAGAATTGTATTTTTTTAAGCCATCTATTAGCAAGGGTAGGGTAGTAGGATCTTTTTGAAGTTGCTTAAGTATGGCTTGCTTAACAGAAACAAAATCTTTAGGCTTTTTAGAGATACAAACATCACAATAATTACAATCTTGATAATCAAATTCATTAAAATAAATTAATAACTGCGTGTTTCTGCAAATGTTTTTGTTGTTTGTATAATCAATAACAGAATTGATTCGGTTTAAATGATTCTGCTTTAAAAGGCTGTAATTCTTTTCATCAAAATGTAAAAAATTAGAAGATACACGATTATTCACAAAAACAAGTTTAGGGATGGAGGTTTGCGGAATAAATGACAATAATTTTTGTTTGTCGAGTAAATCAAGTTGCTCAAGCACAGCAGAAACAGGTTGTTTAATTTTGTAACTAAGGTCTTTTTCTTGAATGTGAACGTAATTTTCAAAAATGCCGCCGTAGGTTCTGAGTAAACCTTTAATTATTGGTTCAAATTTTGGAAACTTCAGTTGAAAATTATATACATCATCTTTGTTTGCAACAAACATAACTTTGGCAGGTTCATATCCGGTATCAATAAAGGATAAATAATTTTCTTTTTCAAGAAACTTAATGCAATTAAATAGTATGATTGATTGTAAGTTATAGCTTTTACAAATCGCTTCAATTTGAAAATCAACAACGGTTCCTGCACCACTGTTTACTGCAATTTGATAATAGTTGCAGATAGCGTTGTAATAATGCTTGATGAGATCCAAAGACGGATAGGATAAATTAAAGTTATCCATCAGTTTTTGTTGATCTTGTTTATTAAAAAGTATGGTAGAGTAGGCTGTTTGCCCATCTCGTCCTGCTCTTCCTGCTTCTTGAAAGTAGGCTTCTAAACTGTCCGGTAAATCGAGGTGAACTACAAATCTCACATCCGGCTTATCTATCCCCATGCCAAACGCATTGGTTGCACATACAATCTGAATGCTGTTATTAATCCAGTTTTGCTGAATTGTTTGTCTTGTTGTAAACTGTAACCCTGCGTGATAAGCTGCGGCGGTTAATTTAGACTGTTGTAAAAGCTTAGCTAAATCTTCGGTCATTTTTCTGTTTCTCACATAAATGATGCCCGAGCCTCCAATATTCTGAATGATTTTGAATAACCTTTTTAATTTATCATCTTCTTCTTGTACAACATATCTTAAATTTTTTCTACTAAACGATTGTCTGAAAATTTGTTGATTTTTAAATTCAAGTTTTTGCTGAATATCTTCAACTACAAACTTTGTAGCAGAAGCGGTTAATGCAATAATTGATACCTTATCAAAATAATTTTTTATCTGAGCAATATTTAAATAACTCGGCCTAAAATCGTAACCCCACTGCGAAACGCAATGTGCCTCATCAACAGCAATTAAGGTAATTGGTAAGAAAGATAGTTTCTTTTGAAAATTTTCATTTTGTAACCTTTCCGGAGATACATAAATGAATTGTACATGTCCTAAGGCAGCGTTATTTAAGGAAATATCAATTTCCTTCTGGCTCATGGCCGAAGTAATTGCAACAGCTGAAATTCCACGTTTCTTTAAGTTTTGAACCTGATCGTTCATTAAAGCTATTAAAGGAGAAATAACAAGACAGGTACCACCTAAAACCAGTGCCGGTACCTGAAAACAAATGGACTTGCCACCGCCTGTTGGTAATAAGGCTAACGTATCTTTTTGTTCAATTACAGATAAAATGATTTCCTTCTGAAGTGGACGGAAACTCTCATGCCCCCAATACTTTTTTAGAATGCTTATAATTTCTTTATGTATATTCGCTTGCAAAATATAAGCCTAAAATAATTTATTTTTTGCTATCAACCTACCTATATCAACTAAAAATTACGATTTACAGATTGTTGCTATTGCTTGCGGTATATTTTCTGTGCCGGTTATTATTTTTACTTGGTAATCTTACTTTCTACAGTGATTTAAGTTTGTTCACGTTTTTAAAAGTAACTGTTTATGGTTTAAGGTTTGATGTTTTTAGCATTTGTGTGGCTTCTTCATTGTTTATTTTATTATCTGTTTTACCTTTCAGATTTTTTTATCTTCCTGCTTATCAACGATTATTAAAATGGGTATTTATGATACCAAATTCAATTTTCATTTTAGTAAACTTAATTGATGTTGGTTATTTTAAGTTTATTAAAAAAAGAAGTACGGCAGATTTATTTGCACAGGTTGGAGGCCAAACAGATTTAGGTAAATTATTGCCCCAATATTTAATGGACTACTGGTGGTTGTTACTCATCTTTATACTACTGCTAGTTTTAGTAAGCAAGGCTTATTCTAAAATTAAATTAGATGAAGACAATAAAAATGTACCTGTAACGAAAGGTTCCTTTGTTTTACTTTGGTTTTTATTTTTAGTGAATGCAGGCTTAACAGTTTTGGGTATTAGAGGCGGATTACAGCGTGTTCCGATAGATATGATTAATGGTGCTGACGTTGGATTGCCCAACTATATTCCTGTGACCTTAAATACACCATTTACATTGATAAAAACATTTGGTAAAAAATCGTTGGTTGATTACCAATTTTTTAGTGAAACGGAATTAAAAACTATTTATGATCCGAATCATTATATTCAAAACACTAAGTTTAAAAATGAAAATGTTGTAGTATTAATCTTAGAAAGTTTCTCGAAAGAATACACAAAACTTGGTAACACCGGCGTAAGCTATACGCCATTTTTAGATAGTTTGATGACTCATGCCATGTTATTTACAAATGCTTTTGCGAATGGCACGCGATCAAATGAAGGTATTCCTGCAATTTTAAGTAGTTTACCTTCTTTAACCGATAACCCTTTTATTAACACACCTTATTCAAATAATAAACAACAAAGCTTTGCCACATTGTTAAAACAAAAGGGCTATACTACTTCATTCATGCACGGAGGTATTAACGGCACAATGAACTTTGACAGTTATAGTAGAATTGCAGGTTACGAAGATTACTATGGCAAAAACGAATACAACAATGACAAAGATTTTGATGGGTTTTGGGGGATTTTTGATGAGCCTTTTTTGCAGAGTTGTGTTGTTAAAATGAACAAAATGAAAAAGCCTTTTCATACCTCCATCTTTACGATAAGTTCACATCATCCTTATGTTATTCCGAAACAGCATCAAAATAAATTTAAAAAAGGAACTTATGAGAACCACGAAAGTATTGGATACGGTGATTATTCATTGAGACAATTTTTTAATGCTGCCAAAAAAACCAATTGGTTTTCAAACACTTTGTTTATTATTACTGCTGATCATGCTTCCATTTCAGGTGATCGTTTTTATAAAACCATTGTTGGTAATATGGCTATTCCAATACTATTTTACAGAGGCGATAATAGTTTAACATCGCTACAAAATCAAGTATTCAGTCAAATGGATATTTTGCCAACTGCTATGGAATTATTAGGTTATGATGCTCCCTTCTTTTCATTCGGTACAAGTTATTCTGACACTTTAGGCCGTTATGCTTATTTTGCTTCCAATGGAAATTACCATGTAGTAAATGATAGTAATTATTATGTGGTTCAACCGCCTGCATTATTAAGCAAATACAATTACAAAACCGATATTGATTTAGTAAATCCAATTAATAAAACCAATAAAAAGGATTCTTTAGCCTTAAATAGGTTTAATGCCCTTATTCAATCTTACAACGCCACCTTGTTAAAGAATAGTATTCCATAGATTTATAGTAAATTTAGAACTCAATAAAGGTTTTAAAAATAATCTAAAGTTGTTTGTAAATAAAAGGTGAGATTGCTAAATACGGTAATATAATTCAGAGCCTTTTTTATTTAATATTACATTATTATTTATGTTTAAGAGCATCTAACCTTAAGCCGGGATTATGTGCTAGAAATTCTAAAGCACCTGAAAACACTTCAATCTTATGTCTATCCTCGATTTTATTTCTTGAACTGATTGAAACCATTTCTTTGTTCTAAAATCATAAGGAGACACTTGATTTGATTGTATTTTCAAGGTTCTCCACGGTGGGGTGTCGAATTCTATTGCGTACTATCTGTTAAATATTAATGCCAATTACACACACATCATCAACTTGTTCTAATTCTCCTTTCCAATCAGAAAAGGCTTTATTAATGAGGTCTGACTGTTGTGTTTGAGTTAAACTATAATTTTTTAAGAGTATGTCAGAAAACTGTTTGTATTTAAATTTTTTACCACTTGGTCCACCAAATTGATCTGCAAAGCCATCGGTAAACAAATAAAGTGTGGTGTTTACTTTGTAATTAATTTGATGCGTTGTAAATGGTTTTGGATAGTCCGTTTTCCCTATGGGTTGTTTATCGGCTTTAATCTCCTTAAATTCTTGATCTTGTATGTACCAAAGCGGGTTGTTGGCACCACTCCATTCAATTTTTTTAGTTTGAGTATCAATGCACAATAAAGAAATATCCATTCCGTCTTTTACCTCGTTGACACTTTTTTCAAATGTTTCCAAAACCAATTCTCTGGTTTTATCTAAAATTTTACCGGTTTCAAATTGTTTAAATTCTTTAATGCTTCTGTTTAGGGCATTATAACATACTACAGAAACCAAGGCACCAGGCACGCCATGCCCCGTGCAATCAGCTGCCGCAATAAAAAATTTATCTTCAACTTTTTCGGCCCAATAAAAATCGCCTGCCACTATATCTTTGGGTCGATAATAAATGAATGAATTTGGCAAATGCATTTTTATAAATTCAAAGGAAGGTAAAATGGCTTCCTGAATGCGTTTAGCGTAATTAATGCTGTCTGTAATTTCTCGTTGTTTTTCTTTTACTTCATTTAAGGTTTCTTTAAGTTGCTCCTCTGCAACTAATCTTAATTTTACTTCTTTTCTGAAAGAAAGATTCCAAAAAACAAATGTCATAATTAAGAGTATAGTTCCGGTTATTGTTAAATAATTGCCTCCCGGCCAATGCAATACTTTAAATAAAAGACCCATTAAAATACAGAGAACCGAAAGTAAGTCAGCCAAACTCAATAATACAATTGCTTTAGTTAGTAATGTTTTTCTGTTTTCATAACGTGATTTAATTATTAGAGGGAGACAGGCAAAAGAAAATAAAACACAGGATGTTAATATACAAATTGCAGCGCCCGGCCAATGCAAAAATTTAAAAGTCCAGCCAATAACAAAAACACTAATTGATATAATTGTCATTATTTTGATGGCTTTTTTTCGTTTTGTAGGAATTGAATGATAATAAACCATTGCCAAACTAATACACGAAATAAGATAGGAGAATAATATTAAGGGAGTGCCTGCTAACTCATGAATTATTTCACTAAACAACATAAGCAGCACTGTGATGATAAAAACAGGGACACTAAATAAAAGTATGTATTTTCCAATTTTATTTGTATTCATGATTAAATAGGGGCTCTTTAGCTGGATTGAAGATAGCGTTTTTTTGAACAGTTTCAAAACTATGAAGAGTTGATGTAACTTAGAGTCATTAAGCAGTTAATATCAAACAAAATTATGTTTAACCTTATCATTCATTTAGAAAACCTAATGAATAAACAATGTAAGTAAATCAACCATTTTCAAGAATACAAGAAACCAAAATGATGATTTTCTAAATCGGGCTTGCCTTCCTTAGACAGTTTTAGTTGCTGTAGGCTGGATAAACCCAACTAATGCAGTTAGTTCGGCTTATGCTTCGTCTACTAATGCATAATCTGGATTGAATATTAAATTAGTATAGCCATACAATCAAAACAAACTCATTTGGCTGCTATTATCTTCCTGAATTTTTGGTTTAGAAATTCTTTGAGGTTGGAATGATTCAATCACTTCGTAGCGAACTTCTTCTTGAGCAATGATATGTTCCATTTGCGAAACTTCTAAACTTATTTCAGAAATTTCGTCAGGGATTTGATGTTCATCTATATAAATGCGTGCCTCTACTAAAATGCGGTGCATAATATTCATAAACTCACACAGTTTTTCATCCTTATTTTTATAGGCAATTTGGTACTGCCATCCATTGGTGTCTAAACGGCGCACTAACTCCTCATCAGGGCGAGAAGCTAAAAAAGCTATCCACTCATTAGCATGTTGTAAAGCTTCCTGTATTTTAATATCTGTTGGCTCCATTAGTTGCTTTTAAGTTTTCAAGAGTAATCAAAATACTTCTTCTTACACTTTCAATATTAGTTAACACGTCGTTATCTGTAAAACGAATGACAGTAAATCCATACTCTTCAAGTTTAGTTTGTCTTATTTTATCATTTTCAATTACTTGTTCAAATGTGTGTGTAATGCCGTCAACTTCTATAACTAACTTTAATTCTTTACACATAAAATCCGCTATGTAATTTAAAACAGGGCGTTGACGGTTAAATGTATAACCTGTCATTTTTGCTTTTAAAACATATTTCCACAAACATGCTTCGGCCTTGGTCATTTTTTTGCGGTTTTCGCTTGCAAAAGGTTGAAGGTTTTTGTTATAGTGATTATATGTTTCGTTTTTATTCATTCAATTTTTTCCTCCGTCTTTTCTGTTCTTTTTTGGCACACCGCTTATTCCCCTCCTTTTTACACACAGCTTATCCCCCTTCCAGAGGGGGCAGGGAGAGGAGATTTGCTTACTGCTTATTTCCTCCCCCTGTCTTGCGGACACCCTTTTTGTGGAAGCATTAACTGTTATTTATTTTTTTCTATCATTTTCTTTTTACCCCTTGCTTATCCCCCTCCTTTTACACACAGCTTATCCCCCTCTGGGAGGGGGGCCCCTTTTTGTAGGAGCATTAACCGTTATTTATTTTTTTCTATCATTTTCTTTTTACCCCTTGCTTATCCCCCTCCTTTTTACACACAGCTTATCCCCCTCCCAGAGGGGGCAGGGGGAGGTAAAAATGACTACTGTTTTCCTCCCCCGTCCTGCGGACACCCTTTTTGTAGGAGCATTAACCGTTATTTATTTTTTTCTATCATTTTCTTTTTACCCCTTGCTTATCCCCCTCCTTTTTACACACAGCTTATCCCCCTCCCAAAGGGGGCAGGGGGAGGTAAATATGACTACTATTTTCCTCCCCCGTCCTGCGGACACCCCCTCTTAGAGGGGGATACTGTGTGTTCAATTATTGCAACTTCTTCAGGAGTTAAATCGTATAACTCTGTTGTAGCCTCCCTCTGTAATAAAGCTTTCTCTGGTTTTAAAATCATCGATTCCAAAACGAACCATTAGAAATAAGTGAATCAAACACTTTGATCTTATTTGGTTGTTTTTTTCTTCATCTTTTGTTTGCTTGTAACTTACAAATTCTTTTGGAGCGTCTTTTGAGATTTTGTCTAAAATGTTTCTTAGTATATTGTATTTCATATTAGAATGTCTTTTAAAATATCGGCTAACGGTTTCCAAGCAGGCGCAGGCGGCTCCGCCGCGGCGGATTGAAAATTCATCTGTCTACCCGCACCAAACTTACATACGAAGATACGTGTTTTTTAGCGGAGGCAAAAACAAAAAAGCGTCCCGACGATGCGAAGCTAGGAGGACTTTGATTTAAGCCGAAGCCCTTATACGTCGTGCCGCTTGTGCTTGCTTGCTGTTAGGTGCTGCGCATTCGTTTATTTGCATTGTCTACTTTTTGTTTTTCATTCTGTCGTATTTTTTCAACAGTATTTAAGTCATTATATTTATTTTTTAGAACATATTCTTGATTTTTTGAAGTTCTAAATTTTAGGTAACCATTTTTCTTACTCCAATAAAAAGTTTTAATATTACATTTGAACCCACTACTTTCTTGCGAGTAATTCGTTTTAATTTCTAATACATCATTGAACGTTTTTCCATTTACAGTCATAGAAATAGAATCACATCTATTTAAGTCTGAAAATGTCATAAAGTGCCAGAGACAATATGAATTTGTATAAATGGAAAACAAAATGCCATTAGTTTGAGGTGTACTTTTATTTAGCTTGTAGTTAGGCACTAGCTCGATTAGTACCGGATTACTTCTAAAGTCTTCAGTAGGATGGTAGTCCGATGAGAAACAAACAGATTTGTAAGTGTTTTTTTTTACAATTTGTGTTTTAGGGTTATTATTTTTTGGGATGTCACCAGAATATGCTACAAAAAAAGTGTCATTTTTTTCACTACCTAAATGTTCAAATACAATTATGTCATTTGTCTTGTAGGGTGAAATTTTCTTTATAGATTGTGGAACTCGCTTTTGAATGCAAGAAATTAATGTAGTTAGAAATATTAAATAAAAAAAAAGTTTATACATTGTGAAATTTCTGTCTGCGTTGCACCTAACAGCTCATACCCGCTACAAAACCATTTGCAAATATTTATACCGATGTGAAATAAGTAATGGTCCAATTTCGTTTCACTTCATTGCACCAAACTTCTTTCTAATCGGTATAAACCAATGTAGTAAAAATAATTATTGGCATAATTGTTTTTTCACATTGGTATTACAAACGTTTACAATCGGCTAATTGCTTTTTTAATACCAAATATAAGAAATTACATAAAACAATAAGTGTTTTAACCAAATAGGAGTGTGGTAAACTACTCCTCACTATAATTTAAGTCCTTATGAAAGGTTTCTTCTAAATAATAATTGGCCAGGTAGGCCAGTATAAATACACCAATACCAATATATATACTGGATACTACCAAACCATAGCTTGGTTTTAAGGTGGCGTTAATAATGGTCATGAGGGTTACGGAGCCTCGCACAAAATTGGGTGCAGTGGTGGTAACCGTAGCCCTTATGTTGGTGCCAAATAATTCTGATGCCGCACTCATAAACACGGCCCAATAACCGGTACCAAAACCTATCATAAATATGAAAATATAAAATACCGTTATACTCGTTGTTGCAAATAAATAATACAATACACTAAATACCAAGGTAATGCTTATAAACAAGGCCAATACTTTTTTACGTGATTTTAATTTTTGGCTTAACAAGCCACTTACCACATCGCCAATGGTAATACCTATATAAGCTACCATGATGGGTATTCTGCCTTCGGTTGGGCCATCTGTCATGCCCAGCGCTTTGCACATGTCGGGCGCAAATTGAACCAAAAAAAACATCACAAACCAAACGGGTACCGCCACTAAAATGATGTTTAAATATTTTAAAAACAATTTTGGGTGTGAAACTAAAAAGAAGATATTGCCTTTTTTAATGGTGTCATTTTTCTTCACATGGTCAAACATGCCACTTTCAAATACCCCAATGCGAAGCAATAATAACAAGAGCCCTAAACCACCTCCAATAAAATAACTGGCTCGCCAATTGTCTATTAAAAAGGTGGTAACCCCTGCAATAACAGCGCCAAATAAACCTACCGAGGCTACAATGGTGGTGCCAATGCCTCGTTTTTCTTTACTCATGGATTCACTTACCAGGGTAATGCCTGCGCCTAATTCGCCGGCTAATCCAAATCCCGACACAAATCTTAATATTGCATACCAAAAGGTATCGGTTACAAATCCATTGGCAATGTTGGCTAAGGAATACATGACAATGCTGCCAAAGAGAACAGTTAACCTTCCTTTTTTATCACCTAAAATGCCCCAAAAAATACCACCTACCACCATGCCAAACATCTGATAACTTAATAACTGTGCTCCAACGGTGGTTAACTGGTCGTTTAGGTCTTTCTCCGATAAATTTAATGGGCTTAACAAGTCTTTTAAACTGGCCACCCGTTCCATCCCAAATAACACGAGGTCATAAATATCCACAAAGTAGCCAAGGGCAGCAACCAGTATTAATTTGTTAACGGCAGATTTTTGAATGGCCTGAGACATGTTACTGCTGGATTCCTAATTTTTTTGCAATGGCAGCCGGAATGGCTTTTTTATGAATCATGATGCTGGTTGTTTTGTACAACACATAGTTTTCGCTTGCAAAAAAATATCCACCGCAAGTGTTGCGTTCTGTTCCCCAACTGTTTTTAATAACGTAATACAAGGTGCCATTTTGGTCTTTTACCATGCCAACCGCATGCATGCCATGGTCGTCTTGTGTTTCGTAATTGTCAAATGCTTTTTGTCTGATTTCAGGTGTTATCACCATTTGTTTTTGAGGCTCTGTACTTAATTGTTTTTTTTCATCTTCATTTAATTGTTCATGTGGCTTACTTGTTACAATGGCTATTCCATCTGCAAACATAAATTGTTTTTCACTCACATCTGCGGCCCAGGCCCAGGTGTATCCATTGTTCATGGAGCTACTCATCACCTCCTGGAATTCGTTTAATGGTAAATTGTACATGGGTTCCCAATTCCAGTTATCCGGCACTTCCAATACAAACTGAGAATAGTAAGGATGGTGTGTAAAAGAGGTTAAATAAACGTAATCATTGGCTTTAATACCAGTTGCTTCGGCATAGGTTTGCGGGGTGTATTCTTTGCCTTTGTAAGTAAATTTTTCAGGAATTTTACCTAAGTACTCATCGCAAACGGCATCTACAGAATTGGTTAAAAAATTAAAATCTATTTTTTGTGTAGCATCATTGGCCGCGGGTAACAAAATGTTTTTGATGGTTGTTTCCAATAATGCATGGTTGTGTGGGGCATTAGCATCTTTTTTACCGGTATACACTTCTTCCGGTACCATACCGTATTTTTTAATCACATTCACCACATCCGGAAAACCACCACCTTCACCTAAGTTCGTTCTGCCATGCATTCTGATATAATTGGCTGCTTTTAACGGATAAGCTTTACGCGCCACAAACATTTCGCTTAAATTGTATTCACGGCCTTTTCCTAACCGTATCATTTCGCTTTCAAAAAAGGAGAGTCCGGAAAATGACCAACAGGTGCCGGTTTGGTTTTGATTTTGGATGCCGGTTGCATCAATTAATTTTACAGGTGTAAATTTTATGTTACTGCCTGCTTTATTGGTGATGGTTTGTGTTGGCGATGATAAACTGAAATTAAATTTAGTATCCTGTGCCTTAGTAATGTATGAACCTATTATAAAAAGGATGGCTATTTTCTTAATCATAAATTAATTTTGTAATAAATGTTAGTTGATATGCTTTTCTTCTGCTTGTCTTAGTTTTATGTTCTTAAACAGGTAATTCAACTCAAAAATAGTAAATAATACATAATGCACTAAATAATGCAGACTAAACTTGCCAAAATGCGCTTTATCTATCACGTAAAAAGCTATTAAGCCGAACAAACAGAGTAAAAATTTAATTAGGTTACTGCCAAATAGCAGTTGCGTGTATTCTTTTGGGTTGAGTTTTTTTTTGTAAATAAAGAATAAGGTGGCCGACAATAATAAATGAATGAGTACACTTGCAGGATAAAGCAAATAATAGCTTATGGCAAATAGGTTAAAAACATAAGAGGCGAGTAGGGAGATGACCAGAGGTAAAAGCAAATTAAACAATAAATGCATGCTTATTTTTTGGGCTGAATAAAATCCTTCAATATTAAATAAAGCGAAATAAAAATACCGCTTAAACAAAGCACTACAGTTAAAATTGGCTTTTCGTTTTTGTAGTATGCATCCAACTTGGTGCCACCCCATGCGCTTAACCCAATGATTAAACCCATTTGAATGGCCATGTTACTGTACTTTAAAAATGAATTAGGCTGTTTTGGCTCCATTAACCAGGTTTGAACTGTTGCCGGACATGCTCTTCACTAATGCGCCCATGTTGCAACTTCCGTTAAATATAGCACCTGCTTCTATTGATAATTTATTGGTAATGATATCACCTTTAATTTTTGCGGTGCTTTTAAGCATTAGTAATTCATTGGTTTGGATGGTACCTTTAATTTCGCCGCTGATGTCGGCATTGGCACAGGTAATGTTTCCTTCAATAAAACCTTGCGGACCAAGCACAAATTTACCGGTAGTGGTTAAATTGCCTTGTAGGTTGCCATCAATTCTCACATCGCCGTCGCAGTTAATATCACCCGTAATTTTGGTTCCGGTGCCAATTAAGTTAACTGATCCGTTAATGTCGGATGCGTTTTTACCAATGCTTTTTCCTAACATAGTTTGAAATTTAAGCCACGAAGATACCTTTTATTTCTTAGTTACGCAACTAATTAAATCACAAATAGTTATTGTGAATTACTTATTAAATAAATTTAACTAAGATGTTTATGGGTAAATTAATTTGACTATCCTTTATTAAAGTTATGTTTATACTCTAAGAACGTTGCGCTAGGGTTATTTATTCTATTAATATGAAAATTGTTTTGAAGAATAATTATGCTATTTTTGAAAGGAGTCCTTAAATTGTTGCTATTGATTTTTTTGAGTCATAGATTTTGTAAAAAGTTTATTTTATTGAAATGGATAATTTTCCAATTATCAATTGTTACGATTAATGCGCAAACCAGAAAATTTATCGATACAGCCAAACACGCCTGTAACTGTAATGAAGCCAAGTTTTTTAAAATTAACTCCAACTTGGTTATTACACACAAAAAAGAACCAAAAGGATTTGATAAACAAGAGTTTAATGGTTCCAGAATTAACAATATATCTATTTTTGAAAAAGAACACAACAGTAGCTGGTACCAACTAAAATTTTACATGGAAGGCAACTTTTGTTTCACAATAATGCCAACCGACACGACAAATGACTTTGATTACATGTTGTTTCAAAAAAAAGATACAAATTTTTGCAGAACCTTAAACAAACAAATGCCTTTGAGGGTAAACCTTGCAAACGTTAGTAAAACAAAAAAAGGTGAAACAGGATTAAACGACAATGCACAGCAAAATTATGTAGTAAAAGGCAGTCAAAATCCTTACTCAGCCAGCTTAAAGATAGATAGTGGTCAAACCTACTATTTGGTAATAGATAATTTAAGTAATACTCCAAAGCCTTATCAGTTAAACATTAAATTCGAAAAAAGAATTAAACTCAGCGGAGCAATTAAAGATTCGCTTGGTAATGGCTTAGTTGCAGAAATATCCATAACTGGGATTACTGGCAATCTGATAAAAAAAGTTGCGACAGATTCAAGTGGAAAATATAATATTGATACAACCTTAAATCAACTCAGTAAATATTTAATTAACGTGTATAATAAAAAGCACTTTACGTATTCAGCTGTAATAGACTTAATTTCTAAACAACCCATAAGAGATACCAACATTTATTTACCTGCGCTTACAACTGGTGGAAAATATAAAATTGGAAGTATTAATTTTTATGGAGGCTCGCCCAAATACATCCCATTTTCGGTTCCGGCTTTAGAAAATTTAACGCGCATGATGCTCGATAATCCGGATTTTAAAATTAAAATAACAGGACACGTTAATGGCTGCATTTCAGGGGGGAGGTATGATACCCAGGAACTATCTGTTTTAAGAGCAAAAGCTATAAAAGATTATTTGGTGGATAATAAAATTAAATCAAATAGAATTAAAACCGATGGCATGGGTTGTAGAAAAATGATCTATCCTCATCCTGAAAATTTAATGGAGGAGGAAGCCAATAGACGCGTAGAAATTGAAATTTTGAAGTAGTAGTTTTTGAGCGTGCTATGTAACTCCAATTCTTATATATCCAAGCTCGTCCTCATTTAACGTAGTGTAACGAGGTCGTTTTAATTGGGCTTTTGCAAAGCCCAAAAAATAATTTGTTTAAAATAATGGTATTAATTTAATAGTGTGTGATACAATCGCACTGCTATAACATCCTCGTTTCTATTTTACTCAAATGAGGACTAGAGAAGGCAAATAAAAAAGCCACGAATTTATTTCGTGGCTTTTTTATTTTTAATACTTATCTCTAAGATGTTTTTCTATTGTTTAACTCGTCTCTTATTTTAGAGGCTAATTCAAACTTTTCGTCCTGAACGGCTGTGTTAAGCATATTTTTGAGTTCTTCGGTACTTTTAGCCTGAAGCTCACTTTTTGGGTCTGCTCCGGCTTCTGTCTCTGCTAATTCTGCTATTTCATCCGAACCACTTTCTTTTGTGCTGCCATCTCCCTCATCGTCCAGCACAATGCCTGCACTTTTTAAAATGAACTCATAAGTATAAATAGGGCAGCCAAATCTTACGGCAATGGCAATGGCATCACTTGTTCTGGCATCAATTTCATATTGTTCGCTTGCGTTGCTGCAAACCAATTTGGCGTAAAATATACCTTCAACTAAGTTGTAAATTAATACTTCGGTAATTTTAATTTCAAACTGGTCGGCAAAGGCTTTAAATAAATCATGTGTTAATGGTCTGCTAGGACTCATTTTTTCCAGTTCAATGGCAATGGCTTGTGCTTCAAATCCACCAATGATAATTGGTAATCTTCTTGAACCGGCATTTTCGCCAAGCACCAGCGCATAAGCGCCACTTTGTGTTTGGCTGTATGATAATCCAACTATTTCTAATTTTATTTTTTTCATTAAATCTAGTTGGTTTTAACTATTTTTCTTTGAAAATTCACTTGTATGCTTTTAAAAATTTAAGGGCTTAGTTTTGATTAGCCTTAAACTTTTTAATGGCTTCGGTTAATTTAGGCACAATGCTAAACGCATCACCAACAATTCCGTAATCTGCAGATTTGAAGAACGGTGCTTCTTTATCATTGTTAATTACGACAATGGTTTTACTACCGTTAACACCAGCTAAATGTTGTATTGCTCCTGAAATACCTATAGCAATGTATAAATTTGGCCTAATGGCAAAACCTGTTTGACCAACATGCTCATGATGCGGTCTCCAGTGCATATCAGAAACAGGACGAGAACAGGCCGTAGTTGCATTTAAACTTTTCGCCAATTCTTCAATAATTCCCCAGTTTTCAGGTCCTTTTAATCCTCTACCGGCACTCACCACTAATTCAGCTTCAGTTAAAGGAACCATACCATCAGAAGCATTGCTTTTTACCTCTTTAACGATAATTTTTGAAGTAACTGAACCTAAATCCACATTAAAATCAACTACAGATGCTGCATTTGATCCAAGTGTGATAGGAAAACTGTTTGGTAATAAGGAAATAATTTTAATATCTGAATTAATACTGTATAAAGCAGAAGCCTTACCGGAGAAAACATTCTTCTTAACTTCAAATGAATTGCCATTTACTACCGGATAATCTGTAGCACCTGCAACCATACCTGCTTTTAATTTGGCAGAAAGGCGAGGAGCAACTGATTTTCCGGTTAAATCGAATGCAAACACAATGGTTTTAGCATTTTCGGCTTTAACGGCTTGTTCAATGGCAGCTGTTGTATAAACGCTATCAGTGCCAACCTTATCGTTTTTTACGGCTAATATTTTTGAGGCACCTGCTTTTCCAATTTCTTCAAGTTGTGAAGCATCGGCATTATTTACAAATACAACAACAGATGAGCTTGTTAATTGCGCAATTTTAGCTGCGTAATTAACACATTCCAAGGAGGCTTTTTTAACTCGCCCTTTATTAATTTCTACAAATACAAGAACTGACATTTATTAATTTTTTTGAGATTAGTGTTTGATTAAATTACTTTTGCTTCGGTATGCAATAAATTTACGAGTTCATCTAAACTATCTTCCGAAAGCATTTTACAGGTTGTTCTGCCGGGGTTAAGTTGGTATGATTTAATACTGGTTAAACCGGCTGAACCTGTTGCAGGTATAACAGCTAGAGGCTTGGTTCTGGAAGCCATAATTCCGCGCATGTTTGGAATTCGTTGTTCTGCCATTCCCTTTGCGGCACTTAAAACCATTGGGAATTCGCATTCCACCACCTGGGTTCCGCCATCAATTTCATGTTCAATAATGGCTTTGTTTCCACTCACGTCTAACTTGGTGGCCAATGAAACAAATGGTAAATCCATTAAACCTGCTACCATTGCACCAACGCTACTGCCATTATAGTTAATGGTTTCTTTACCCATCATTACCAAATCATAATTGTTAGCTTTAGCGTAATTTGCAATTTGCTCGCTTACAAAATAGGAGTCCGGACCTTCAGCATCTACTCTAACTGCATCATCAGCTCCAATTGCTAATCCTTTACGGATAGTGGCTTCGCTATCAGCCAAACCAACGTGAATAATAGTTACTTTTTCAGCGGCACCGCTTTCTTTTAATTCAAGTGCTCTAACCAAGGCATACCATTCATCGTATGGGTTAATTACAAAGGTTACGCCGGCAGAATTAAATTTGGTGTCATTATCCGAAAACTGAATTTTAGTGGTTGTATCAGGTACGTTACTGATGGCTACAAGAATCTTCATTTTTAATGTTTTTTGAGAATTGCAAAAATAACATTTTAATTAAATTTCTGTTTAAAAAATAGCAACAATTTGCCATAAATTATAAAAAAATCGACTAAAAAAATGGGAAATGTCAAAAAAGGGAAAAGACGAATGTTTTTTATATCACCTCTAATTTCTTTTCTGTTAAGATTTTCTTCAGATTCATTAATGCATAACGCATTCTACCTAAACTGGTATTAATAGAAACGTTAGTAATGTCGGCAATTTCTTTAAAGCTTAGGTCGTAATACATGCGCATGATAACTACCTCTTTTTGGTCGTTAGGCAATTCGTTGATAGCTTTTCTCAGGTTACCCTTAAATTTGGCCTTTTCATTCAATAAGTCATCTGCCCGGTCGTCGCTTGCTATAGTGCTAAAAACGCTAATCTCTTCTCCTTCCTCGTTTTTATAAACAGGTACCGGTGGCATTTTCTTTACTTTACGGAAGTGATCAATAATAAGATTTCTGGCAATTCTAAGCACCCATGGCAAAAATTTACCTTCCTCGTTGTATTGTCCTTTTTTTAAGGTTATAATCACCTTAATAAATGTATCTTGAAAAAGATCGTTAGCAAGTTCTTTATCTTTTACAACTAAAAGTAAACTTGAGTAGATTTTACGTTTGTGGCGGTTTAATAAAACTTCAAGTGCATTTTCGTTGCCCTCGCAATAAATTGTGACTAAGTCGTTATCGTTTAAATTAAGAATAGACATATAGAATTTTACTTGTTAAGGTTTAATAATGTTCAAGTAAAAGTGTCTTCTATATAAAATTAATTTAGCTGGTTATTGTGCAAATATAAACTAATTTTTAAAAAAATTGACATAAAATAACACTTCCTTAATAATTAATGAGTGAATCGTTCATATAAATGAGTGAAGTAATTTGATTTGGAAATAAATGCGTTAAAATAAGTCAATATTTACTTCACATGAGTAAAAATATTACTTTTGCGCCGTTGAAACGGTTTAATTCCATAATTGTTCTAATTGTTCTATTCTTAAGTCTTTCGGGCTGCGATAAATTTAACAAATTATTAAAAAGTACAGATTCAGAGCTCAAATTAGCAAAAGCAAAAGAGTATTACGATAAGGAGGTTTACCTTAAATCGTCTCAGTTGTATGAGGATTTGATTCCTTATGTTAAAGGTACGCCAAAAGCTGAGGAGGTTTATTATTACTATAGCTGGAGTGAGTATTATCTGGGAGATTATTTACTGTCGCAATACCATTTTAAAAATTTTACTCGCCAGTTTCCAAATAGTGTGCACAGTGAAGAATGTTATTTCATGAATGCTTATTGTTATTATTTAACCTCTGCTAACTATAAACTAGACCAAACAAGTACTAAAAATGCAATAAAGGAATTTCAATCGTTTATAGATACTTACCCTGAAAGCACAAGATTAGACAGTTGCAACAAGCTCATTGATAAGCTTCAACAAAAAATTGAGAAAAAAGAATATGAAGTTGTTAAACTGTATTATAAAATTGAAGATTACAAAGCTGCAATTGTTGCCAGTCAGAACTTTGTAAAAGATTACCCGTCAAGCGAATTCAATGATGAATTAATGTTTATTACAGTTAATTCGTATTATTTGTTGGCAATTAACAGTATTCAAAGCAAAAAAGCAGAGCGATTGGATGGTGCCATTGAGAATTATTTAAAAATGTTTGATTTATACCCAAAAAGTTCGTACCTTAGCCGCGCAGAAAAGATTTACAATAACTGTAAAACCTTAAAGGAGAAATTATAAAATGGATTACAAAAAAACTAACGCAGATCAGAGCATTGTTACCAGAGACATTAGAAACTTCGATGGGCCTACCGGTAATTTATATGAAGCTATTGCCATCATGAGCAAAAGAGCTAACCAAATCAGTTCTGAAATAAAAGAAGAATTAACAAGTAAGTTACAAGAATTTAGCAGCCATACGGATAATTTGGAAGAAGTTTTTGAAAACCGTGAACAAATTGAAATTAGTAAGCATTACGAAAAATTACCTAAGCCATCTTTAATTTCGGTTCAGGAATTTTTAGATGATAAAGTTTACTATCGTAATCCAGGTAAAGATTAATAAATCTTAAAAATAATTTTAAAGGCAGTAGGCAACACTTACTGCCTTTTGTATTATAATAAACGTACACATTGCAATTAAAAAGAAATATATTAATAGGTGTTTGTGGCGGCATTGCAGCTTATAAGGCTGCTAATCTTGTTCGTTTATTTATAAAAGCTAATTGTAATGTAAAGGTTATCGTTACCAAGTCAGCGCAGGATTTTGTAACAACTAAAACGTTAGGAGTATTAAGCAAAAACGAAGTCGTAACAGACTTTTTTGATGCGAACGCAAACTGGAACAATCATGTACACTTGGCTGAATGGGCAGATGTTTTTGTAATTGCACCTTTAACCGCAAATACATTGGCAAAAATGGCTTCAGGCGTTTGCGACAATGTTTTGTTGGCAACCTACCTTTCCTGTAAAAAGAAAACCATCGTTGCGCCGGCAATGGATTTAGAAATGTACCAACATGCAACAACGGTAAGCAATCTATCTAAATTAAAAGAATTTGGTAATTTAGTAATACCGGCACAAAATGGCGAACTTGCCAGCGGTTTAATTGGTGAGGGCAGAATGGCTGAGCCTGAATTTATTTTTGAATTCACAATAAATTACCTTAAAAAAAATCTTCCTCTTTTCGAAAAAAAAGTACTTATAAATGCTGGTCCTACCTATGAAGCAATAGACCCGGTAAGATTTATCGGAAACAGAAGCAGTGGTAAAATGGGTGTTTGTATTGCTAATTACTTTGCTCAGTTAGGCGCTAATGTTAATTTGGTTCTAGGCCCAAGCACCATAACAACTATTTCAGATCAGGTTAACGTAATCCGTGTTGAATCTGCCGCTGAAATGCAACAAGCCTGTATAAATAAATATGATGAAATGGATATTGTTGTTTGCAGTGCAGCTGTAGCCGACTATAAACCAAAACAAGTAAGCGAATCGAAAATTAAAAAAACAGAAGAACACCTCACTATTGAGTTGGTAAAAACTGCAGATATTTTATCTGAAATGGGCAAAAGAAAAACCAAACAGGTTTTGGTTGGATTCGCTTTAGAAACAAATAATCTGTTGGAATACGCCAAGCAAAAACTTGAGAAAAAAAATCTGGATTTAATTATTGCTAATTCTGCGGTTGAGGCAGGTGCAGGTTTTGGCTCTGATACAAATAAAGTTACAATCATAGATAAACACAATAATTTAACTACTTTTGAGTTAAAAAGCAAAGAGTTAGTTGCCAAAGATATTGTTCACGCTATTTTGAATTTAAATAAATGACAAGAATAAGACTGATTATAATTTTAATGTTAGGTTTTTGGAATTTTAGTAAGTCCCAAGAGCTCAATTGTCAAATTACAATTAATTCATCTCAGGTTCAAGGAACGGTAGAAAAGCAAATTTTTGATCAGTTGCAAAAATCAATTTACGAATTCATGAACAATACTAAATGGACAAGAGACGCCTTTGCGATGAATGAAAAAATTGATTGTTCTATGCTACTCATCATTAATAAAAAATTAAGTAGTGAGGATTATGAGGCCAGTATTCAGGTGCAGAGTAGAAGACCCGTTTATAAAAGTTCTTATTTCACACAGGTATTTAACTATCAAGACGATAATTTTAATTTCACTTACCAACAGTTTAGTGTTCTTGACTTTAATTTAAACACCTTTCAAAATAATTTAACCAGTGTTTTGGCATTCTATGCTTATGTGATTATTGCCACAGATTACGATAGTTTTTCTTCTTTAGGTGGTGCCGAATACTGGCAAAAGGCACAACAAATTGTAAATAATGCGCAAACCAGCAGCTTCAAAGGCTGGCGAAGTAATGATGGCGACCGAAACCGATATTGGCTAATTGAAAATACTCTACAGCCTGTATTCGCAGGGATCAGAAATTGTATGTATGAGTATTGTAAAAATGGTTTAGATATCATGCATGAAAGTCCGGAAAATGGTCGTGCAAAAGTACTTTCAGCACTCGAACTTTTAAAACCGGTTTACAATGCCAGACCAGCCTCATTTAACATGCAGTTGTTTTTCAATGCTAAAGCAGATGAATTAATTAATATCTTCAAAACCGCGCCACCAGAAGAGAAAAATAAAGCTGTGGAGCTCCTGATGCTCGTAGATCCAGCCAATACAACAAAGTATTTAAAGATTCAAAACTAACAAACCCTTTTTTATTTTATTATCAATTGCATAAGCACTTGATAATCCCAAATTATGCATTAGAAGGCGAAGCATGAGCCGAACTAACTGCATTAGTTGGGTTTATCCTGCCTGCTGCAGGTAGGCCCGATTTAGAAAATCACCTTTTGGGTATACCAATGTGAAAAAATAATTATGCCAATAATCCCAAATTATGCATTAGAAGGCGAAGCAT
>JADBXZ010000034.1 GCA_020403265.1 Bacteroidota bacterium | reverse complement strand
CTTTCGCGTCGGCGTCTGCTTTTTCTTTGGCTAGACGTTCGGCTTCTGCCTTGGCTTTCGCATCGGCATCCGCTTTTTCTTTGGCTAAACGTTCGGCTTCTGCCTTGGCTTTCGCGTCGGCGTCTGCTTTTTCTTTGGCTAAACGTTCGGCTTCTGCCTTGGCTTTCGCGTCGGCGTCTGCTTTTTCTTTGGCTAAACGTTCGGCTTCCGCCTTAGCTTTGGCTTCAGCATCTGCTTTTTCTTTGGCTAAACGTTCGGCTTCCGCCTTGGCTTTAGCTTCAGCGTCTGCTTTTTCTTTTGCTAAACGTTCGGCTTCTGCCTTGGCTTTAGCTTCAGCGTCTGCTTTTTCTTTGGCTAAACGTTCGGCTTCTGCCTTGGCTTTTGCTTCTGCCTCTGCCTTGGCTTTTGCATCGGCTTCGGCTATTAATTTGTTTATGTTTGCAATTTGTTCTTTAGGATAACTTTCCTCAGGTTTAATACTAGTAGCTTCTTGATAACTTGACAGCGCTACTTGCCATTCTTTCTTTTGAAATTGTTTGTCACCATTTTTTATGGCGTTTTGATAACTCGCTTCTTTCTCTTTTGCTTTTTGAATGGCTGACCGTTCCAGTTCTTTTAATTGAGCTAATGCCCCCTGAATTTGATTAAAATAGGCTTCGTCATAATCCATGTTTTGCGTTCCAGCATTGTAGTTTACTTTTAGCAAGGTTTGATTAAGAACCGAATAATCAATTCCTTTTTGAAGCTCGAACAAACTAATGCCATCTACCTTGAAAGCCATTTCTCTGGAATCTTCAGGTATGCCAATAGTGGATACTTCAAATTTTTTTGTACATAATTGGGGCTTCGAAACTACAATTTGATAATTAAATCCAAAGGGTAAATCAAGTTTTAATTTGCCGTCATCTCCTGTCACAACAGTTCTAAAGGGTTTGCCGTTTTGTAAAACATTCACGTTAGCACTTCCGGTTCCTTTACCGTCTTTTTCAATACGCGTCTCAAATCTAACCGTTTTGTCTTGAGATGATAACTGAAAATTAAACCATAATAGTAAGGCTACTAATATTAGTTTTTGGGGTTTCATTAATTAACAATTCGTTTTACTAAATTAAATTTTAAATTTACAATAAAAATACCAATTTGAGCATGAAAATGTTATCTTCTGTTAATTACAGCTACTGGGAGTTAAAGCATTATTTTGATAAGTTTGACTATATTGTGGTGGGTAGTGGAATAGTTGGATTAAACGTTGCTTTTCAATTAAAAAAGTTTAATCACAAATCAAAAGTTTTAATACTTGAGAAAGGTATGTTGCCAAGTGGTGCTAGCACCAAGAACGCCGGGTTTGCTTGTTTTGGAAGTAGTTCGGAGCTTTTAGATGATATTAGTTCATCTGGAGAAACGCTTGTTTGGGAAACTGTAAAAATGCGTTGGGAAGGTTTAAAATTATTAAAGAAGAATTTAGGGGAGAAAAATTTGGCTTATCAGCCTCTAGGTGGTACTGAATGGTTTTCGTCGAAATTAGAATTAGAAGCTTGTTTAACGGAATTAGATTTTTTGAATAATTCTTTAAAAGAATTACTCGGAATTAATTCAACTTTTAAAAAAAACACCAATTTTGTTAAAGCCAAAATGGTTGGCGCAATTAAAAATAAATATGAAGGACAATTGGATACGTCGCTTATGATGCATAAATTGCTTTCAATAGTCAGAAGCCAAGGTGTAGAAATTCTTAATAATGTAGAAGTTAACCAACTCAGATCGAGTAATTCAGGAGTTCAATTAGAGACGAATGTTGGTGTTTTTAAATCCAAAAAATGTGTAGTAGCAATTAATGGTTTTTCGTCTCGATTATTAAAAATAAAAGATGTGAAACCGGCCAGGGCACAGGTATTAGTTACTAAGCCTATAAAAAATTTAAAACTCAAAGGCGCATTTCATTTTGATAAAGGTTATTATTATTTCAGAAATATTGATAACAGAGTTTTACTCGGTGGAGCTAGAAATATGGATTTTAAAACGGAGACAACGGATAAATTTGAATTGAATCCGAGTATTCAGAAACACCTGGATGATTTTTTAAGAACAGCCATTCTGCCCGGAATGCCATACGAAATAGATCATAGATGGTGCGGTATCATGGGGGTGGGGAGTGAGAAGAAACCAATAATTGAATTTGTGGATGATCATATTTTAGCGGCAGTAAGAATGGGTGGAATGGGGGTTGCAATAGGGAGTTTAGTTGGTCTTGAAGCCGCAAAAAGAATTATTAGAAGTTAAGGTAATAGTCTTGTGTTAAATTTTTATACTCTTGTGTGTAATCAAAATGGTGGTCTTTTTCAATCACTAAGGTAGATTCATTAAATTCCAACTCTTCAAATCTAAATTCCATTAAGTGTCTTTTTTCTGTTTCTTTATCAGGCTTTGTTCTAACTCTTAGTAATTTTACAAGATGTAAGTTTTTTTGTCTTGCTATTTTAGTAAATACTTCTGCTTCTTGTTTTGGGAGTATTAAACAAAATCTCCCATCTTTATTTAGAACTTGAATTGCTCCATCAATTAATTCTTCAAATGGCAGGGTTTCTGCATGGCGGGCTAAGCTCCTTGGTTGATTTAAAATTTTTACCGAATAAGGATAAAAAGGTGGATTACTGACAATTAAATCAAATTTTCTGATACTCGATTTGGCGAATTCTTGAAAGCTGGTATGCAAGGCTTGAATGTGTGCTTCAAACGGACATTCAATAATGTTTTGGGTTGCCTGTTGAATGCTATCCTTATCAATATCAATTGCAAGAATGTTAGCATTTGTTTTTTGTGCAAGCATCAAAGCAACTACACCTGTACCTGTACCAATGTCTAATATATTTAAAGCTGCTTCTGGTTTTACCCATGCTCCAAGTAATACGGCATCAGTATTTACTTTCATTGTGCACTTATCCTGACGGATTGTGAATTTCTTAAATACAAACTGATTGCCTTTCATAATTTACAATTGAAATTACGAATTACACAATTAAAAAACAAACTATTTGGAAATTAGAATTTACTTCGAAGTCTGGCTTTCGAGCGACGCTGTTTTTTGAAAATATAACCAACGGTTACTTCTAAACTCATATAGGAGTCTAGATTTTTATCACCTCTTTGAGCTGGATTTCCAGCAGCGTCAGGTGCTGTTGCTCCAGATATCAAACCTAAACTTGGGTCGGCGTATTTTACAGAATTAGGACCGTATGCTTCAGCTAATTTAACTGGGTCATAGTAAGTTGTACTAACATCATCAATATAATCTGTGAAAGTTTTTCGCCATGAAAATTCTAATCCAACACTCCACTGTTTTTGAATGACTAATTTGTAATAAACTCCAAAAGGTATTGCAACTGCATAGTTACTATATGGTTTTGGACCACCTTCTAAGCCTTGACCTTCTGTTCTAAGAGGTCTAAGTTTGGTTCCATCCTTTGCTTTTGGGTTAAAATAAAAAGCAGACACTCCTACAAAAGCGAATAGTGCATGATCATTGGCTTTCATCCTTCTTGATAGTGTTTTTTTGATGCCGTATCTGTTACCTGCTCTTGAACTGTTGTAGCCAATTTCAATTCTTCCACCAAGCTCGAATAGATTTGTTTTAAAATTTAAATTTCGGTTATTTCTGAATTGTTCCTTTGTTGCAGCATCATCGCCTTTTAACCTTAAATAATTAAATCTAACAGTTCCTGCCAACCATCTTTGAAATTTATATCTGTATCCTGCACCAAATGCTGTTCGGGTTTGATTAAAATCAATGTCAACTGGGCTATTATCCGTACCAACTCGATCTCTTCCTCCCAGATCACCCAAAAAAGCAGCTGCACCGGTGCTAATAAAAACTTCTTTTCTGTATTTCTTCCAATCCCCGGGACGAGAAAAATTTTGACCTAAAAAAAACAAAGGACAAAAAAGAAACACTAAAAGTATTTTTAAAAATGCTTTTATCATTAAAAGTGCCACTAAGATAATCAAAATAGTGCAATAAATGAACCATAAAACATTAATATTTCGTTAATTAGGCCAAAAATTGAGTGAAATTCGACTAATTCGGTTTAAAGAAAGAAATCTTCGTTGAAATTAATTAAGTAAGCTTTTTCTGTAGCACGGGTGATGGCTGTATATAACCATCTTGTATACTCTCTGTTAAGCATTTCTTTGGTTAAATAACCTTGGTCAATAAAAACAACCGGCCATTGTCCGCCTTGAGATTTATGACAAGTGACAGCATAAGCCGGTTTAACTTGCAACGCATTAAAATACGGACTGTTTTTAAGATATCTTATTCTGGTGTATTTATCAGGTTCATGGGCTACATCTTCCAGCACTGCCTCTTGCAACTGGTTTTGCTGTTCATTACTCAAAGATGCCTGCTCCGAATAGAGGGCGTTTAAGTTTAGTTTTACTTCTAGCGGAGGTAGTTGATAATCGATCAAACGAATTTCACAATCACAAAACTCAAAGCCGTACAAACTCTTTTTGTTCTTTATTTTGGTGATTTCCGCAATATCACCATTTGCAATAAAATTAGTTTCGCTATTAGAACTTGGTAACCAATAATAATTATTTTTAACGATCATTATTTTATCACCGCTATTTAATTCATCTTCCAGATACTTAATTCTATTTCGGTAGGTTTGGTTAAAAAGTGCTGCTCTTTTATTGCTTCTGGTAACAATTAGCAGATTATCTTCTCCGTACTTTTGTATTGTTTGATTGAGTGTATCTTCCAAATCCTCACCACTTAACCTTATAAAATCAGCAGTTGGCTCTAATTTTGGCGATATAAAATCTTTTTCCATCAAATCAATTCTGAGTTTCGTGGCGTTATAGAGAATTCCACTGTCTTCTTTTTGTCGCGCCACTTTTTTTAACTCGTAAAAGAATATGTTTAAATCAAAATTGGCTTTTAAATATTCAGGACTTAAGGCTGCGCTGAAGCTACTGCCGACAGGTGGCAATTGAGCGTTGTCTCCGACGAACATTATTTTACAATTCAAGCCACTGTAAACGTATTCAAATAAACTTTCCAATAGATTTAAGCCAGAAGAGTTTTCATCATTTGATTGAATCATACTGGCTTCATCTATTATGAAAAGTGTGTTTGTATGCGTATTTTCTGCAATACTAAGATAATTGGAACCAGATGTTTCGAATGAGTAGTTAAATATTTTTTTGTGTATAGTGTAGGCTTTTGTTTGAGAGTAGTTGCTGATTACTTTCGCGGCTCTGCCGGTAGGTGCAAGTAAGACACTTTTCCAGCCAATACTTTTAAGTGATTTTGTGATTCCTGAAATGAGGTTCGTTTTGCCTGTACCTGCGTAACCTTTTAAAATAAATAAACTGTTTGGGTAGCTGTTGAAAACATACTTGCTAATTTTTTTGATAGCAGTTTCTTGATCTTCATTCGGGGTAAAAGGTAGATTTTTCTTTATAGTTGATTCAAGTTTTTCAATTTTATTTTTGATGCCGTCCATAAAAAAACCACTCAATACTTTGAGTGGTTTAAATTTAGTAAAAAAAGGTTAGTAGTTATTACAATTAAGGTAAGGTAATTGTAAACTCTTGCCCTTCAATGGTCACAACAGCACTAAAGTCGCAAGCTCCATTACCAAAATCAACATAACGTGTTGGACGGTTACCCGGAGTATATTGCATAGTTCCAGAAATAAAAGGGTGACGTTTAGGGCGTAATGGATCCGGCGCGCATGTAAAATCACGAACAAGGTTATTTGCAGTTACGCTAAAATTTTCTCCTTTGGCATTTGTTCCATTGGCTGTACCTGAAATTTGAATACGAGCTTTCGTCCAATCAATTGGCAACAATTGACCTTTGTAAACATTAGGATCATTTGTGTTTAAAAGTGTTTTTGTTCTGTTGCAACTCCAATTAACAGTGCCTTCATTATTGGCTTTAGTAATGGTTACATTAGCTGTTACTTGCCAAGAAAGGTTTGTTCCCGGATTGGTTCCGGTTGGTAAGCTCAATGGAGTTGTATTGGTAACTGTTTTTGTTAATGTGATCGCGTTTCCATCAACTACATAGTTTTGTGAAGTTACAACCATATTAAATCCGGGATTTCTGTAGTTTTTAGCATTTACATTAGAACCACTGAAATTGTAAAATAATTTTCCAGAACGCGTTCTGCCATCTTTGCCAACACATGAAGTGCCAAAATCAACAGTAGCAGAGCTAACTGCCGAATTACTAAAAGTTGTTGAAACAGTTGCACATGTTGCTGATAATAATAAATCAGCACCTGAAGTTTTGTAAGTAGTTAAGGTGTAATTTTCAGAAACTTGGCTACCCATTACGTCAGCATCACTTGCAGAGTTTTCTGCCAAGTTATTTTCATTAATGGTGGTTTGTTCAGTATCTCTTTCTTCTACTTTTTTAGTATCTCTTTTGCGGCATGCAGCAAAGGTTAGGCCTGTAATTGCTATGATCATCAGGCTAAGGTTTAAATTTTTCATAATATTGGTTATTAATTTAAATCTATGATTATAAAACTCACAAAAGGTTTAAAGATTATTCTATTAAAATTATACAAAAACTAATAACTAATTGAATATCAATAACTAAAATTGAGAGTAAAGAACAAAAAACTTAGTTAAATTTGCCGGAATTAATGCTTACTACTAATTATAAAATTATACGACAACTTGAAGAAAAGCAAGACAAGGTAAGTGAATTACATTTGAAAGTATTAATAGCTAATCGTCATACAATAATTGTTCTTAAAAATAAGGAACGTGTTATTAAACTTATTGAACTTTTTATTGAACAGCACGAAACCATGGAGATGGAGAAACATTTGGAAATAATATTTTCTTCATATGACTTGAAAAGTGATTTCAAACATGTAGATTTTTTAATATTAACGAATTATTTCATTAACCTGCCATCAATATTAAGCACGAAAGAGGGTAATGAAACGTTATTAAAATTTACAACTGAATTACCGAATGGATACGTTGTGCGGGATGACAGGGTATTAGATCTCTCTGTATGTTATGGCATTACCATAGGATTAAAAAATTACATTGAACGTACCTTTCACAATGCGAAAATAAGTAGTCAAGCATCTGTTTTTATTGATTGTTTTTTAAATCACACGCAGTTTAGTAAAACAAATTTTCTTATCAATTTTATTGGTAAGCAGATGGAAGTGGCAATTAAGAAAGACAACAAATTGCAATTGTATAATTTATTTACTTATAACTCTAATGAAGATGCCTTGTACTATATTTTGTTTTTAGTTGAGCAATTTCAATTAAGTGTGATACAATCAAAGTATACAATAATTGGGCAATTAGAAACTCAAGATGAATTAATATTAAGTTTAAAGAAATACATTAAGCATCTTAACTTTGGGGTAACGCAAACTCCGGCCCAAATCCCTAATCATTTTTATTTCACACAACTTATTTAATCATGCGAATAATTGGAGGCACACACAAGGGTAGGCTATTGAAGGTTCCGAAGGGTTTGCCCGTAAGGCCAACAACTGATTTTGCAAAAGAAGGTTTGTTTAATGTACTTGCTAATGCATTGTATTTTGATGAATTAAAAGTTCTTGATTTATTTAGCGGTACCGGTCACATTAGTTTGGAATTCGGTTCAAGAGGTGTAGCGGAAATTATAGCTGTAGATAAACATATTGGCTGTGTTAATTTTTTAAGAACTATTTCATCAGAATTAAACCTGCCTATAAACGTAATTAAACAAGATGTTTTTAATTTTTTGAATGAAAACACAAAACAGTTTGACTTGATTTTTGCCGATCCACCTTATGATTTGCCTAATATTGAACATATTCATGAGTTGGTATTTCAAAAACAACTATTAAAGCCAAATGGAATTTTGATAATTGAGCACGGACCTTCAACAAAATTAGATTTACTCCACGGTTTTCAAAAACTCAAAAAATACGGAAACGTTAATTTTAGTTTTTTTCAACAAATAAACTAATAAGTAAGTTAAGACAATTTATTCATGATTGAGTTTTGATGTTTGATGCTTTCTTCATGTAACAACTGACAAATTTTTTCAACGTGTTGCCTGTTTAAACCCAGTTTATCGGCAAGTTTTGCTCTTGTTCGGATAATTTCTTGCCAACGTTCCAATTGAAATATTGCAATGTGATTTGTTTTTTTATAATTAGCAATTTCTTCAATTACTAAAATTCTTTTCTTCAACAAGTTCAACAGGTCCTCATCAATGTCGTCAATTATATTTCTCAGTTCATGAAGTTTTGTTTTATCGTTATCATTCAAGTCGGTTTTTTGTCGACAAATCAAATCTTCTAAGATCTTATTAAGTTGGAATGGTGTTACCTGCTGTTGAGCATCGCTTAAAGCTTGAGCCGGATTAAAGTGTGTTTCAATCATTAGACCGTCAAACCCTAAATCAAGGGCTTTTTGTGAAATTGGAGCTATCAAATCAACACTTCCACCAATGTGGCTGGGATCACAAAACAAGGGTAGCTGAGGCACTAAGGTTCTTAATTCAATTGGGATTTGCCAAAAAGGTTTGTTCCGGTATTTTGTTTTACCGTAAACATAAAATCCTCTGTGAATCGCTGCTAATTGAGTAATTCCGCTATTAGCAATCCTTTCAATGGCACCTAACCATAGTTGAAGGTCTGCATGAATCGGATTCTTAATTAATACAGGCACAGTTACTTTTTTTAAAACATCTGCAATTTCTTGAACACTAAAGGGGTTGCCGGTTGTTCTGGCACCAATCCAAAGTGCATCAACACCATATTTTAATGCAAGTTCAGCGTGTTCAGCGTTGGCAACTTCAACAATGGTTTTAACAGAATATTCTTTTTTTAAATCTTTTAACCATTTTAGTGCCTCTTCGCCTTTCCCTTCAAAGCTATTGGGTCTTGTTCGTGGTTTCCAAACGCCTGCTCTAAAAAAACCTGGCCGTATATTGTTTTTTGTTAAATCAGTAAGCGTGTTTGACAATTGTTGGTAGCTCTCGGCACCACATGGTCCGGCAATTAGCGCTGTTTTGCCACTGTTATTAAACCAATTATTGAGGGGTGCAATGTTCATGTAAGTACAAAGTTAAGGGATTAATTAAAAAATACCACTTTTATGGTATTTATAACATCTAATAGGTTTAATAGTTTTGAAGTATGGATCCGGAAAGAACAAAAAAAACAAATTTTATCGGTAAAAGTGATTGTTTACTCGTTTTTGTTGACTGTTGCAAAAAGAAAAAGGACTGTTGCAAAAATTTTAAAAAAGGAGATCGTTGTAAAAAGTGCCCCGGCCGAAAATAAACTATTCTTCCGTTTCTTCTAAAACAGAACCAGTTGTTTGATCTAGTATTTGATAAACTTTATATGTGTGATAAGCAGCTTTATTAAGTTGATTACTCAATACAACAATGGTTAAAGTATCCTTTAATCGGCGATGAAAAGCCGAACGGTAGCCATGCCACCAGCCATTATGGAATACTTCTTTTTTAATGCTGTCATTAAAGTCATTCATCCGCCAACCTAAACCATAGTTGTTCGTTTTTTTCTCTTTACTGTATGGCAGGTAAGCCAAGGTTTGGGTTTGAGGTGTAATAATTTTATTTTGATACAAAGCTTCACTAAATAAAAATAAATCAAAGCATGTGCTGTATACACTTTTATCCCCTAGCACGTAATCACTCGCATCCAATTCAACAGGTTTCCATTTTAAATCGTAAGGTTTTGCAATATTGTCTTTTTCCAACTCTAAATCCTTTATCGTCTTGGTATTTTTCATGCCAAGTGGTAAAAACAATTCGTCCTTTAAAAATTCGTTAAACGGTTTTCCGCTTACTTTTTCAACCAATAATGCCAATAATGCATAATTCGTATTGCAATAATTAAATTTGATGTTAGGTTTTAAATAGGCTTTAGGACGTTTTGTTACTAAAAAGTCATACATCTCCTTATTGTTGAGCTTGTAATTGAGTATGCCAATTTCTTCATTTAAAGCATAAATATAGTTTGGTAATCCGGATCTGTGATTTAGCAATTGTTTAATAGTAACACCACTATAAGGAAAATCACTGAAATAATCTTTCATCTCTTTCTCTAAATCAAGTTGTGCTCTTTCATACAACATTAAAACAGCTGTGGCAGTTATAACTTTGCTAACAGATGCCAACTGAAACATACTGCTATCATTTAATGCTTCATAATTAGATTTATCTTTGATACCAAAATGTTTCTTATATAATACTGTACCTGCTTTACCCACCAAAATACTTCCGTTAAATCCACCTTGTTTGTTTAAGTTATAAAACAACGTATCCAATTGAAATGCAATTTGTTTTTGGTAGGCGTTTAGATTTAAATTCAAATGAGCTTTGCCTAACTTGGTAAATCTAATTAAGCGCTTTTCTTCACTCTCTGAGTTACCGCAGCTTAATACGGTTAATAAGATTAAAATGATTAAATAATTTCTTTTCACTTTTTTGATTTTGTTTTACCGGACTTTTCTTCATCCTCATCGTTGTACTTATCGTAATCTAATTGATTGCCCCAAAAACTCATTTGTTGTTTAATCCATACCTTTCGTTTGGCGATATATGTTGATGGTGGATTAGCACTGTAGTGCAGCGGATTAGGTAAAATAGCTGCGATGGCAGCACTTTCATCTTTATTCAATTTTTCGGCTGATTTTTTAAACCAGAAGTTCGATGCAGCTTCTGCACCATAAACGCCATTTCCCATTTCAATGCTATTCAAATAAACTTCCATAATTCGTTCTTTGCTCCAAATCAGTTCAATTAGAAGTGTGAAATAGGCTTCAAATGCCTTTCTTATATAACTTCTGCCCGGCCATAAGAAAACATTTTTAGCAGTTTGTTGGCTAATGGTACTGCCTCCTCTTATTTTTTTTCCTTTTTCATTATTATCCAATGCTTTTTGAATTGCACCCCAATCAAAACCATAATGTTTCAAGTAATTTTGATCTTCACTACAAACTACAGCCAATTGGAGTTTCGGCGAAATTTTATCTAAGCTCACCCAATCATGTTTTAACCGAATTTCTTTTCCATCGCTTTTTTGCTCAACACACCTAATTAGCATGAGTGGCGTAACCGGAATAGGCACCCATCTGAAAATAATGACCGAAACAATGGATAAGCCAAAAAAGCCAATTGCTAATTTAAAGCCCCACTTAACTATTTTTAAAAGAAATACCACTATCCTTACTGCAAAAGTATTTGTAAATTTATACGATTAATGCCCGAATAATATTTTAATTAAAAATGGCATGTTTAAAAAATGACTAAAAAAATTATCGGAATAGCCTTGTTGCTGGTAGCTCTATTAATAGGCATTTATTTTTATCAAAAGTACAATATACCACCCTCAATCAATTTTCAATCGCTTGAGTTGTATGATTTAGATACCAATCAAATTGCGTTTAATGATTTGAAAGGAAAAAAACTAATTGTAAGTTTTGGTGCAAGCTGGTGCCCCAATTGTATTGACGAATTAAATACCTTAAAAAAAATCAAAAACGATTTACTGCCGGATGTGGAAATTGTTTGTATTAGTGATGAAAGTATGGAGACAATTGCCACCTGGAAGGAACGAAAACAATATCCATTTACATTTTTGAAACTCAATGCTTCTTTTAACAGTGTTGGTGTATTTAGTATTCCAACCACGTATTTATTTAATCCCAACTTAGAATTAAAGTTACAGGAAGTTGGTTTTATCGATTGGGAAAACCCTGAGGTGGCTAAAGAAATGCGGGAATTGATGAATTAACGCTAGCGCTGATTAACGTAAATCACACTACAGCTGGCTCTTTCCAACCAGTTATTGAAATTAAAATACTTTATCCAATTGGGAAAAGTTGAATGTTCGCGTTTGAACTTTTTGCCACTCAACGTTAATTCATTAGCAGCATTGTAATTGTTTTCAATGTATAAACAAACAGTATCTGAAGCCGGTAAGTTTTTTAACGAATCAAGATGAACCGTTCGGATTTTATTATTTCTAAAATAATGAAGTGAATTTAAATCATTATATGGATCATCTGTTTTGTATACGATATAAGCCGGCTTATCTTTTGTAAAATCATAAATACGGTTAAGCATTAAAAAGGTTGAATTAGCCGGCACGAATGCTAAAATTAGTACCGTTATGAAGTTCACTACTACAAAACTTTTTAGTATGAATCTCACATAGCCCTTTTCTAACTGACTTTTAAAATCCGGCCAAAGCAAACACATCATAATTGGTAAAAAATTAAGAAGTGGAAATAGAAATCGCAATTCTTTATGCCCAATAAAAAAATGTGGTAGTGCAAATAAAAAGGTTAAAGCAGTTAGTAAATGCTTTGGTTTTTTAAACCAAAAATAAATTAAACAGCCTATCAGAACTAAACTAAAGGGCGGAAGCATCATTATGATTGATTCGGAAATGTAAAAGTAAAATGGTTGAACACCATAATCAGCAGCTTTTTGATAAACCACATTTTGTAATGCATAGTTATAAGGACTAAAGGTTAATTTACTGTACAGCCAATAATCAGCTGTAATACCTGTAGCTATGGCTAAAGTAAACCCCAGAAAAGTATAAACTAAAATTAAAGGCTTTTTAGAAATCAAAAGATAGTGCCATCCTAAATAAGCTCCAACAAAAAATAAAGCATGAAATCGAATGTGTATGGCTAAACCAAACAACAAACCGGCTAAAATTAATTTTAAAGTATTTTGATTGGCTTTCAAATGAATCAACATACCTAATATCACAAGGGCAGTTGAGATATTTTCGGCAGAGAACCTGGCGTGGAAAAATGGTAATGGCCAAAATAATACACATAACAAATAACCCAGGTTTGCCCATTTACCTATTTTTACATGATCATAATAATGATTAAGTAGTCCTATAAAAGCTGTATAACTTATTAAAGAAGCCAGGCATCTAAAGATTGTTGCAATTGCAAAAGGATTAAAAAAATTCAAATAAATTAAGCAGCGGCTTAACTGATAAACTAGCCAGGGCATTAGCCCTGATCTCATTTCTGCCGAATACTCCCAAGGCATTTCGTGTAATTGGTTCCAGCCAAGTTTATATCCTGCAAATTCAGCAATTTGAAACAGTTCATCGGGATGGTACATGCCAACACTAAAAAAAGCGGTCAGTAAATGAATAATTAAACCAATAAAAACGTATTGCTTTTTATTGAATGAATTGAGCGTATGAACTAACGAATTGATTTGCCAAATGTAACAATTATTAAATCTCTAATTTATCAATTAATAGGCGGTAATTCTTTTGTATATTTACTTGTTTTTAACAGAAGTGTTATGCCTATAAGAATGAGTAAAGATGATGACTCTAATGAGGGTTATTCAGGACGACAAAGCTCCGGGGGAGGTGGCGGATTTGGTGGAGGCGGTGGTTTTCCGGGCGGGAATTTAATTGGGTTCTTATTGCCTTTATTAATGCGTAATCCTAAATTATTAATTGTTGTTTTAATTGTTGGCGGAGGTTATTTTTTATATAACAAATCATGTTCATCTAAACATGAAAATAAACAGGAGCAGGCATACGCCAAAGGTGCAACACTCGATCAGGAGGTGTATGATAAAAATGAAGTGTATGCCGCACTTGATAACAATGAACCTCTGCCGGAGAAAGTATCTTTAGAGCGCTTTACGCCTGATGCAAAAGATCAAGGACAGCAGGGCTCCTGTGTGGGGTGGGGAAGCACGTATTATGCAAGAACAATTTTAGAGAGTATTAAAACAGGTCAAAATCCAAACACCATTGCTTTTAGTCCGGCTTTTACTTATAATCAAATTGGTTTACAAGATTGCCAGGGCACCTATATAACCAAGGCGGTTGATTTATTGACCAATGTTGGAAGTGTGGGTTATACTACTTTTCCATACAACGAAAATTCTTGCGATAAACAACCAAATGAATCACAATTACAAGAAGCTGCTTCTTTTAAAATGCGTGGTGGAAACCGATTAACCTTAAATGGTGATGATTATACTGTTGACGTGAACGCAATCCGACAAAATTTGGCGAACAATGCGCCGGTTGTGATTGGGATGATGGTGGGCGGAACTTTTATGCAGGACATGGAGGGAAAAGATGTTTGGTTACCGAGCGAAAGAGATTACAATAAACGAAATTTTGGTGGCCATTGCATGTGTATTATTGGTTACGATGATCATTTTTTTGAGAACGACGGTGCTTTTTTGATTCAAAACAGTTGGGGACAGCGTTGGGGCAAAAATGGTAAAGCTTGGATAAGTTATAAAGATTTCGTTTACTTTACAAACGAAGCGTATGGTTTGGATGCTTTGCCAAATCAACAGAATCAGAATAAGTTAGCCTGTGATTTAGCATTAATTGAAAAAGATACTAAACTGGAAATTCCATTAATAAATACAAAACCAAATGTATTTGAAACGCAAGCCAATTTAAAAGTAGGAGATAAATTTAAAATACGTTTTGCCAATAATGTAGAATGCTTTGTTTACGTGTTTGGAAAAGAAACAGACAATACTGTGTACACCTTATTTCCTTACACGCCTAAACACAGTGCCTATTGTGGAATAACCGGAGCCAGAGTGTTTCCGAGAGATTACAGCATGGAAGTAGATAAAATAGGAAACCGAGATTACATTGGCGTTGTGATTAGCAAGAAAAAGTTAGATTATAAAACCATTGCAACCGAATTAAGTCAAAATAAAACCATTGATTTTTCTGAAAAGTTTAAACGCTATTTTTCTGAGGAAACGCTCAGTGATGTTAATTACAAAAATCCAAACCGAATTAGTTTTGTTGCCACCACTGGCGAAAAAACGGTGTTACCAATATTAATAGAGATCAAAAAATAAGTTACATGTTTCATTTTCTTTTAAGAACCATCCCAAGACCCCTTCTCATTAAACTAAGTTTAATCTTTAGTAAAATTGCGCCATTGCTTTATTATGGAAACAAGTACGAAGACCCCATCAGTGGTAAAACCTACCGTAAGTTTTTACCTTATGGGTATGGCGGACGAGCCAAGCGAGACAACGTGCTTTGTCCCGGTAGTTTGTCTTTGGAGCGTCATCGTTTGTTATGGTTGTATTTAAAAAACAGAACAGATTTTTTTACTAAGTCTTATAAAATGCTTCACATTGCACCTGAGCAATGTTTTTATAAATTATTCAAAAATCAAAAAAATTTAAAGTACACCACCGGCGATTACAATAGTCCAATTGCCGATATTCACTTTGATTTGCATAAAGCGCCTTTTGAGGATAATACATTTGATGTTATTTTTTGTAACCATGTATTAGAGCATGTTGAAAATGCAGAGGTGTGCATGAAAGAGTTGCATCGAATTATGAGTATAGGAGGTTGGGGTATTTTTCAGGTGCCATTGGATACAACCAGAGCCACAACCTATGAGGATAAATCGATTGTAACGGAGGCCGACCGTGAATTACATTTCTGGCAAAAAGACCATTTGCGTTTATTTGGATTGGATTACAAGGATAAGTTAACCAACGCAGGCTTTGAAGTAACGGTAGATGATTACGTAAATACCTTATCACCGGACTTGGTGGAGCGTTACCGATTGCCAAAAGGAGAAATGATTTATTTGTGTAGAAAGTTGAAGTAGTTACTTTTTTTAATCATAACTATAATTCTAAAACTGATTTAGTCTGCTACTGTTGATAGCTTTCTTTATCCCAATTTATGCAATAGGAGGCTGAGAATTAGCCGAACTACTTGTATTAATTGGGGTTATCCTGCTTATTGCAGGTAAACCCGATTTAGAAAATCACCATTTGGGTATACCAATGTGAAAAAATAATTATGCCAATAATTATTTTTGCTACAGTGGTTTATACCGATTAGAAAAAAGTTTGGTGCAATGAAGTGAAACGAAATTGGACCATTACTTATTTCACATCTGTATTTCATGTATTCCTTTGCAAATGGTTGATTTTCTTACATCGTTTATTCATTTGGTTTTCCAAATGAATAAAATGG
>JADBXZ010000033.1 GCA_020403265.1 Bacteroidota bacterium | reverse complement strand
GTAAGAATTTGAAATTTCTTTGCATTATACTCATTAAAAAACCAATAGGTTTGAAATAAAAATATGATAATGCCAATTATCAAACTTACTTTTTTAGAGTTATTTGATATAAATTTGTTAAGTATTATTTTCTTTATCATAATGATATTTCGTTAGTTTTTCATTTTATAAAACTAAACATTAAACTTTAAATTTTATAGTAGTTTTGAAAAACCCTATCTACATAGTTTATATCATAATGGTTAGTATTAAACCAATTTTTCAATATAATTGTAAAAACTATAATTTATTTCAAAACATAAATATTTGCAGCGTTTGTCTAGTTACTCGTCAACCACTTGGCTATAACTCCCAATACACGCTACAAATAAACGCTTACAAGCGTTTGTAAATATTTGTAATTATTTGTCATCGTATATAAGTCCATACTAAGTTAATTTTTTTGCAAGATAAGTAATGTTAAAATAATGCCGGTTACGTTTTTGTGACCCAGAAATTGTTAAAAAAACCACAAAATAATTATAACCAATGTTTTAACTCAAAAACTACTTACTAAAAAATACCCGTAAATACGGATAGGCCACTCCCCAAACTGGATATTGCCTTAGGTGGTTTTGATGCCAAATTATCTTCTAAAATTGGTAAAAAGTTGGCAATTTAAAAAAAAACAAACATTTACCAAATGTTTACTCCTTGCCAAATTGAATTTTACAATGTGTTAAATTCAAATTGAATTATCGACTCGCTGGATTCAGCGGTTTCAACCAAAAGATCATACTAAATTCTAATGCACATCAATTCCATTGAAATAAATTTCAGTAATGGCTGTATCGTCATATTTATCGCCTTTGTATACATCCATAATTTCGAATTTAATGGTCCACCAAGGCTGTTTTTGAAGTTTTTCCAAATCTTTTCTATCCGCGTTTCCAATAGGCTCTATCTTAAAATGTTGCTCTTGCCTTGAATTTGCCAGTGCAAGTATTGCAAAAGGCTTACCATTGATACTCATTTTTAACTTCTTCACCCTTGAGTTATCTTTCCATGTTTGTTCTGACTTTGCATAACCATTTACTACAATTAATTCGGTAATGCGGGGTGTTTGCGGCGGAAAATGATACATAATCCATTCACCAATACCATAACCTTTAACTCCCTCTACCCAGGCAGTTTTATAATTTAAATCGTGAATATTATTTGCCCGGTAATTAACATTGCTTTGAGCAGACAAACTTGATGAGGCAGAAATGGTATCCTCTCCTCCACTGCAATACCAGCTGCATCGGGGCTTAAGCACATCCCAGTAATTTTCAGGTAATTGATCGCATTCGTTCAAGATATTCTGATTAACCTTTGCATGTTGATTGGATTTATTTTGTTGATTTGCATTAGCTGTTAAGCCTTCACATTTCTTTTTTTGCTTGTTAAAAGCCAATTCACCGGCAGGATTTTTATCAATCAATTGACCCAAAACAGGTGACAATTCTCGCATTACCTGAGCCGAGATAAGAGTAACCGATAAAATAAATAAAAAAATTAGTGGATACTTAAACATATAGTAGAAATCAATTAAAATCCTGTTGTACGTTTACCAAAGATAAAGAATTAGTTTAATTTTTTTAATTAAATGATGTAAGTATAATTACAAAGTTGAATGCTTGTAATTCCAGCAGATTATATAACCTTTGATAAAAAAATTTAAATGTTACGTTCCATTGTTTCAACTAATCTTTTGAAATGTAAAGTAGTTTTGATAGCGCTACTTGACTGTAATACAAAAGATTTTATTTAACAAAAAACCCGCAATTTATGCGGGTTTTTTAATTATGCTTTATCTTCTTTCTTGCCCTTTTTGCCTTTGGCCTTATTGGCATGCACTACAATTTCATCTTTTTCCTTGTCGTAGTCAACTTCCAGCTCATCTCCTTCAGTGATGTTACTTTTGATGATTTCTTCTGCCATAGGGTCTTCCAAATATTTTTGAATCGCTCGTTTTAACGGTCGGGCTCCATAATTAACATCGTAACCCTTTTCCACAATGTAATCTTTTGCTTTATCTGTAATTTTAATGGTATAACCTAAACTTGATACACGTCCAAATAAATTCCCTAACTCAATATCAATAATTTTATGAATATCTTCCTTCGCTAAAGAGTTAAACATAATTACATCATCAATACGATTTAAAAACTCCGGAGCGAATGCTTTCTTAAGTGCATTTTCAATAACGCCTTTAGCTGCATCATCTTCACCATCCTTTCGAGCACTTGTACCAAAACCAACACCGGTTCCAAAATCTTTTAACTGACGGGCACCGATGTTACTGGTCATGATAATGATGGTGTTTTTGAAATCAATTTTTCTTCCTAAACTATCTGTTAACTGTCCATCATCTAACACTTGTAACAACATGTTAAACACATCCGGATGCGCTTTTTCGATCTCATCTAATAACACCACACTGTATGGCCTGCGTCTAACTTTCTCTGTTAACTGACCGCCTTCTTCGTAACCAACATAGCCCGGAGGTGCGCCAATTAAACGTGTTACGGCAAATTTTTCCATGTATTCACTCATGTCAATTCGTATGAGTGCTTCATCATTATCAAATAAATGTTTGGCTAAAATTTTGGCTAATTGCGTTTTACCCACACCGGTTGGTCCGAGGAAAATAAAGGACCCAATTGGTTTATTAGGATCTTTTAAACCGGCACGGTTCCGTTGAATGGCTTTCACAACCTTTAATAGAGCTTTATCTTGTCCAATTACTTTTCCTTTCAACAATTCGTTCATCTTCACTAACTTCTCCCCTTCGTTTTGGTTCACTCTTTGCACAGGTACACCGCTCATCATGCTCACCACCTCAGCCACATTGTCTTCAGAAACTGTAATTTTATTCTTTTTGGTTTCTTCTTCCCAGGCTTTTTTGGCTGTTTCCAATTGTTGAGTTAATGTTTTTTCAGCATCGCGATATTTGGCAGCTTCTTCATAAATCTGCATTTTAATCGCATTATTTTTTAACTCTTTCGTTTCCTCAATATTTTTTTCAAGATCTAAAATATTCTTAGGAACTGTAATATTTGTAATGTGTACACGACTTCCTGCCTCATCTAAAGCGTCAATGGCTTTATCCGGTAAATGACGATCTGTAATATACCTTGCGGTTAAAGTTACACAAGCTTTTAAAGCTTCAGGAGTATAAGTTACGTTATGATGATCTTCGTATTTTGATTTAATGTTGTTTAAAATTTGTAAAGTCTCGTCTTGTGTTGCAGGCTCAACAATTACTTTTTGAAAGCGTCGCTCTAAAGCGCCGTCTTTTTCAATATATTGACGATACTCATCTAATGTTGTAGCACCAATACATTGTATTTCTCCTCTTGCCAAAGCAGGTTTAAACATGTTGCTCGCGTCCATGCTACCACTGGCACCGCCAGCTCCAATTATGGTGTGAATTTCATCAATAAAAATAATCACATCCGGACTTTTTTCCAACTCATTCATCACCGCTTTCATACGCTCTTCAAATTGACCACGGTATTTAGTACCTGCTACCAAGCTCGCTAAATCTAGCGTTACAACGCGTTTTCCAAATAATACACGACTTACTTTACGTTGTACAATCCTTAAAGCTAATCCTTCGGCAATACTACTTTTACCTACCCCAGGCTCACCAATTAAAATAGGATTATTCTTCTTACGGCGACTTAATATCTGCGAAACACGCTCAATTTCTTTTTCACGCCCTACAACAGGATCTAACTTTCCTTCTTCAGCCATTTTAGTTAAATCGCGGCCGAAATTATCTAAAACAGGGGTTTTACTCTTACTCTCTCCCGGTTTTTTGGCACCACCAGGGTTATTGCTGCCTCCAAAGGTATCATCGCCGTCCTCGTCTCCATCACCGGAAGTTGTATTTTCAATTTTAGCAGGATTATCCATGAAATTTTCCAACTCTGCACGAACTGCATCGTAATCTACACCAAAACGCATTAAAGTTTTAGTGACAACATTATCGTTATCTTTTAAAATACACAACAATAAGTGCTCGGTGCCAATTTGAACGGCTTTGAAAGTTTTAGCTTCCAAATAGGTTAATTTAATTGTTTTCTCGGCTTGTTTAACCAATGGGATGTTGGCCAAGTTGTTTGAACGGCGTTGACCCGGAACTAAATTCTGTTCAATGTTTTTACGCAGTTCATTCGTGTCGATGCCTAAGTTCTTTAATAAACGCATGCCAACCCCATCTCCGTCTCTAATCATACCAAGCATTAAATGCTCAATTCCAATATAATCGTGCCCTAAACGCAGTGCCTCTTCCCTGCTATAGGTAATAACCTCCTTAACTCTGGGCGAAAATTTTGCTTCCATATAGATAAAATAGTTTTAAGTGAATTTACACATTTAATGCCAAAAGTAAAAATAGATTTTAATAATTCCTTTATGTTAATAGATAGCTTCTTTTTTTAACAAAAATTTTGTTGAAAAGTTTATCTAAAAACTGCCTATTTTTTGGTACTTTCAAAGACTAGTTTAAATTCTAAGTAATAAAAACAAAAGGCTTTTCAATTAACAAATGTCCTGACAAATTGCTAAAATAAACTAATAAAAAACAAGACAAAATTACATTCTAACTTAAACAGAAAAAAGATTATGGCAGAAGGAGAGAAAATAATTCCAATTAACATTGAAGATGAAATGAAAACGGCCTACATAGATTATTCTATGTCGGTAATTGTAAGTCGTGCCCTACCCGATGTGCGAGATGGCTTGAAGCCGGTTCATCGAAGGGTACTATATGGAATGTTGGATTTGGGTGTTTTACATAACAGACCTTACAAAAAAAGTGCCCGTATTGTTGGAGAGGTTTTAGGTAAATACCATCCGCATGGCGACAGTAGTGTTTACGACACCATGGTGCGCATGGCGCAAGACTGGAGTTTACGTTACATGCTTGTAGACGGGCAAGGAAATTATGGCAGTGTTGACGGTGATCCACCGGCAGCCATGCGTTACACGGAAGCGCGTTTAAGAAAAATTACCGAAGAGATGTTAAATGACATTGAAAAAGATACGGTTGATTTTAAACCTAATTTTGATGACAGTTTAACTGAACCAACCGTACTTCCTACCAAAATACCAAATTTAATCATCAATGGCGCCGCAGGTATTGCTGTTGGTATGGCCACTAATATGGCACCGCATAATCTCAACGAAACAATTGATGCAACGATTGCCTACATCGATAACAGGGAGATTGACATTGATGGCTTGATGAAATTCATCAAAGCACCTGATTTTCCTACAGGAGGTATCATTTATGGTTACGAAGGTGTAAAGGATGCTATGCACACCGGACGCGGAAGAGTTATCATGCGTGCCAAATACAATATTGAACCGGTTGGTGACCGAGAGCGCATTGTTGTTACCGAAATTCCTTATCAGGTTAACAAAGCCGATATGATTAAACAACAAGCAGAACTTTGCAATGAGAAAAAAATTGAAGGAGTTCGCGAAATCCGTGACGAAAGTAACCGGGAGGGTATGCGCATTGTTTATGAATTAACGCGTGATGCCATTAGTAACGTTGTTATTAATAATCTATTTAAATACTCTGCACTACAAACATCCTTCTCCATTAACAATGTGGCGCTTGTTGCAGGCCGTCCGCAGCTGTTAAACATGAAAGAAATGATTCACTATTTTGTGGAGCATCGTCATGATGTAGTCGTTCGCAGAACTAAATTTGAATTAGCACAGGCGGAAAAAAGAGCGCATATTCTGGAAGGCTTAATCATTGCCCAAAAGAATATTGACGAAGTAATTAAAATCATTCGTGAAAGCGAAACGCCTGACACAGCAAGAGATGAATTAATGAGCCGATTTAATTTATCGGAAATACAAGCCCGTGCAATTCTAGATATGCGTTTACGCACGTTAACAGGACTTGAAGTTGAAAAATTAAATGCTGAGTATGCTGAATTAATGAAAACCATCGAAAGCTTAAAGGAAATTTTAAATAACGAAAGTTTGCGTTACTCGCTAATTAAAGACGAGTTACTTGAAATTAAGCAAAAATTTGGCGACGAACGTCGGAGCGAGATAGTTTACGTTGGTGATGAATTTAAGGTAGAAGACATGATTGCGGATGAAAATGTTGTGATTACCATTTCCCACTTAGGCTACATGAAACGCACTAATCTTGCCGAATACAGAGCTCAAGGCCGTGGTGGTAAAGGTAGTAAAGGCTCCTCTACCCGCGATGAAGATTTTATAGAGCACATGTTTATTGCCAGCACTCATAACTACTTGTTATTGTTTACCGAAAAAGGTCAGGTATATTGGTTGCGAGCATACGAAGTTCCGGAAGGCAACAAACAAAGCAAAGGAAGAGCTATTCAAAACTTAATTAGTATTGCACCGGATGATAAAGTAAAAGCTTTCATCAATATCAAAGACTTAAACAACGAAGAATTCATCAATAACAATTATATTGTTCTTTGTACGAAGGACGGTATCATCAAAAAAACAACGGTAGAAGCCTATTCACGACCACGTGCCAATGGCATCAGCGCCATCACAATACGAGAAGGCGATGTGTTATTAGAAGCCGCTTTAACTGATGGTAAAAACGAAATCATGCTGGCAACCAAATTAGGTAAAGTATGTCGTTTTCCGGAAGAAAAAGTTCGACCGATGGGACGAAATGCCAGCGGTGTAATTGGTATTGATTTAAATGATGAAGAAGGTGACAAAAATGAAGTAATTGGTATGATTTGCATTGACAATCCAAAGACAAATGTTTTGGTTGTAAGTGAAAAAGGTTACGGAAAACGCAGTGACATTGAAGAATATCGTATAACCAACCGAGGCGGTAAGGGTGTAAAAACCATAAATATTACTGATAAAACCGGTAATTTAGTTGGTATTAAATCAGTAACTGACGATAACGATTTGATGATCATTACCAAAAATGGAATTACCATCCGTTTAAATGTAAGTGATTTAAGAGTGATGGGGCGCGCCACTCAAGGCGTAAGGTTGATTAACATTGGCGAAAGTGATGAAATTGCTGCTGTAACAAAAGTTGACCATGAGGAAGAAGAACTATCAAATGGTTCGGATTCTAACGAAAACTCTATCAATCAATCTGACAATGGAATTGAAAACACAAACACGCCTCCAACCGAATAAATTAATATTTGTTAAAAACCCCGGATTGGTATAGGTGTTGTAAATCAAAATATGAAAACTAATAATTAAAGCGTCTAAATAAAAAAAGAAACCATGAAAAGAATCGTAACGATCGGTATTGCTTTACTCCCAATAATTGGAGTGGCTCAAAAAAGCAAGGTACAAACCGCCTGGAGAGCATTAAATGATTATGAAGCCACTGTAAGAGATGGCAAACCAGATTTAGTGTATTTAAACAAAGCTAAAGAAGCAATTGATTTAGCATTAGCAAATGAAGAAACTAAAAACCAAGGTAAAACACATGCTTACAAAGCACGTATTACTTATGCTTATTATCAAAGTGAGTTAACGGCAGAATTAAAAAAGGCGGAAGCCCTTTCTGCTGATAAAAACGAACGCGTTTTATTGGCTTATGGTAATGCCCCCTTAACAAATTTTGAATTAGCAAATGAAGAGGTAAATAAAATAAAGGATTTAGATCCTAAATATATGGAAACCATTCAAGAAGGTTTAATGAAAGGTACAAGCATGCTTGGAGAAGATGACGTGAAATTTGCCTTATTAGTGCAACAAATTAAAATGGAAGGCGAAAACATTGCACAAGGTAAATATAAGGCCAAGAAATATGACGAAGCAGCAGATTATTTTTATAAAACAGGATTTTTAAAAACAATGATTTTTAAAGCAAAAGATACAGCCAGTTTTATGAATGCATGTATTGCTGCAGCAAAATCAAAAAACACTTCTAAAATCATTGAGTACAACAAAAAAATGATTGATTTTAAAGTGGCTTCCCCTTATAACTATGACAACCTATTTAACGCTAACCTAAGTAAAGGAGACACCAGCGCTGCTATGTCTATTTTAGCAAAAGGTCGTACAGCATTTCCTAATGACATGAGTTTATTAAACAGTGAAACGAATATGTTTTTAGCACGTGGTAAACAAGCGGAGGCATTAACCAATTTAAAAACCAGTATCGAAAAAGATCCAAAAAATGCCGTGTTGTATTTAGTAACAGGCAATATTTACGACAACATGGCTAATCCAAAAGATAAAGCAACAGGTAAAGACTTGGATAAACCAAAAGAATTTGATGAATATTTTAAAACTGCCGAAACAAACTATTTAAAAGCCATTGAATTAAGTGCTGAAAATAAAGATTTACAATACAATTCTTTATATAATCTTGGTGCAATGTATAACAACTACGGTGGTTATTTACAAAACAAAAAAGTAGAAGGGAAAATCACTGACTTACAAAAACTTCAAAAAGAGCAAGATGCTAAATCACAAGAGTTTTACAAAAAGGCCATACCATATTTAGAAAAAGCTTTAGGTTTAAAACCAGATGATAAAGCTACGATGGTTGCACTTCGTAAACTATACTTAATGACCGGCGATGAAGTTAAAGGAAAAGAAATGAACGAAAAAATCAAAGGCGGTAAATAAAATTTAGTGTTAATGAAAATAACAAAGCCAAACGAAATCGTTTGGCTTTGTTATTTATGGCTAATTTAAATGGAATTACTTATATCAATTCTTATATCAATTCTTATATTAAATTAATCAAAATACTCCTTCATCCGATCAAAGAATCCTTTTTCCTTTTTATTTGGGTTAGGCTCAAAATTTTTGCTCTCCAATAATTTTTCAATTATTTTTTTCTCATCAGAACTAAGGTTAGTTGGTGTATAAACGCTTATCTCAACCAACAAATCACCTTTACCGTAAGAATTAATATCCGGTAAACCTTTACCTTTTAAGCGTAAAACTTTTCCACTTTGTGTACCCGGATCTATTTTAATTTTAACTCGTCCATCCACCGTTGGCACCTCAACACTCGTTCCTAAAGCTGCCTTTGGAAAGGAAATAGACAAACTATATATCAAGTGATTACCTTCACGCTTTAAATCCGGATGAGTTTCCTCTTCAATTACAATCAATAAATCGCCATTAATACCCCCTCTAGGCGCTGCATTGCCTTTACCGCTCATACTCAACTGCATGCCATCTGCAACCCCAGCCGGTATATTTATTGATATAACTTCATCTTCACGAACAATTCCATCACCATGACAAGTTCCGCATTTATCCTTCACAATTCGTCCTTCACCACCACAAGCATTACAAGTTGTTTGGGTTTGCATAGCGCCTAAAATAGTTTGCTGAACTCTGGTATGAACACCTGTGCCATTACAAACCCTACAGGTTTCATATTGGCCATTTTTTGCGCCGGAGCCGCCACATGTTTTGCATGACACATGCTTTGCAACCTTAATTTTCTTCTCAACGCCATTAGCAATTTCGGCTAAAGTCAACTTTACTTTTACACGTAAATTGGTTCCTCTGTTGACTCTTCGGCCGCCTCTTGAACCGCCTCCGCCACCGCCAAAACCAAACGCACCTCCAAAAATATCTCCAAATTGACTGAAGATATCGTCCATATCCATTCCACCACCATTAAATCCACCGCCTCCTGAGGCTCCACCCACTCCTGCGTGGCCGAATTGGTTATAACGTTGGCGCTTTTCAGGATTACTCAACACCTCGTAAGCCTCTGCTGCTTCCTTAAACTTCTCTTCCGCTGCTTTATCTCCAGGATTTTTATCCGGGTGATATTTAATAGCCATTTTACGATAAGCTTTTTTTATCTCATCCTCGCTGGCGTTCTTTTGAATTTCTAATATTTCGTAATAATCTCTTTTAGCCATAACTTTTTATTGCGCTATAACAACCTTGGCAAAACGAATCACCTTATCACCCAGTTTGTAACCTTTTTCAATTTCGTCAATTACTTTATTTTTCTGCGATTCGTCTGTGGCAGGCACATGGGTAATAGCCTCCATTATTTCAGAGTCGAATGATTGGCCAACTGTTTCAAAGGCAGTTAAACCCTTGGCTTGAATACTACTTTTAAATTTAGAGTAGATCAGCTGAACCCCTTCTTTAATGGCTGCAAGGTCTTCACTGCTTTCGTTTGCTTTTATGGCTCTTTCAAAATCATCAATAACAGGTATGATGATTTTAAATACATCTTCTCCGGCAGATTTAATGAGGTCCGATTTTTCTTTAATTGTTCTTTTCCTGTAATTATCAAACTCAGAATAAAGACGCAAATATTTGTCGTTTAGTTCATTAATTTTAGCTTCATAATTAACCGATGTTTCTTCAGTATTTTCAGACTTTTTGGTTTCATTTTCGGCATTATTGTCAGTCACAGTGCTTTTCGTGTCATCCAAAGGTTGATTCGTTTCTGTTGAATTGCTCTCGTTTTCCATGTTTACAAGGGTTTTGAATAAATAGCAATATCAAATTACAATAACTTTGCCAATCCAACAATTCAGGTTAAAATGTCAGTTTTTATAAACAATAAACTCAATCCGGCGATTGGTTTTATGATCTGCCTCATCACAATCGGTTTTAGCAGTACATGTTTTGCGAGGCTGCGCGTTTCCCTTAGGTAACATCTTAATTCGGTTGGCCTCTACCCCTTTCTTAATCAAAAAATTATAAACTGATTGGGCTTGTTTACCTGTTAATTCCAATGCTGCTTTAGGATCAGATTTAGCATCTGTATGAGCGTACACATCAACTTTTAAAGCCTTGTTTTTACTTAAAATTTGAACAATTGCCAACAATTCTGTTTCATCTTTAGGCAATAAATCAAATCCGTTAGGCTTAAATACTAACATTTTTGATACATTAACCTGCTCAATATTCCCTGTTAAAGTTTTATCCTCATTATCTTCGGTTAATTTATATGATAAATTTGATGGAATTTTGAAAATAAAGCCTCCGGACATGTTCTTTCCGTCGAGTAAATGCTCTCCTTTACTTGTAAATAAAGCTAATGGATCAGAAGTAATGATATCTATTCCGTTGTCAACTTTAAGTAAGAAATCCTGATTTAATTTAATATCAGAAAAACTAAAGAAGCCTTTTTCATTCGTTCTGGCTGTTGCAATACTATCACCATAAGCATCAAATAAATACATTTTAGTAAATGCACTAACTTCATTTTTATTGGAGGATTGAGCTAAAATACCAATAACATCTTTCTTGATTGGAATAAAGTTCTTCTTCTCATCAAGAATATTTTCCAAATCACGCATTCTTGGATTAATAGCGATAACTATACCATTTTCATCAATTAAAATATCTGCCGGAAGCTGCGTAACCCCGAATTTTTTACAAACCTCGTCATTGTATCCTCTTAAGGCTATTCCATTGGTGAAATGCGTTAATGAATCGGCAGTAATAGATTCTGTCCATGCTTTTTTATCGCTTTGCACAGCTATTGCAACGGCTTCAAAACCTTCAGCAGAGCGATACATGGCATTTTTATACCTACCGGTCAAACGATTTAAAAATTTATTGTTTTGCTTTGATTTAGAAACTGTTGAACTCCAAAAATGAAGCAACACAATCCTATTCAAATAAGGCATACTAAAACTTTGTATTGAATTCTGTTGCAAATTCACCAAAAAAGTAGGAGCCTTATCTCCAACCTTTATTAATTGTTGTGCATTTACTAAGCCAAACGACACAATCAATAGAAAAATATAAAGGTATAACCTCATTTAATTTAAAATATTCTGAAATGTTTTTTTATAACATATAAATTTAAAGACAAAAAACTTTACTTTTTAAGCCTATCAAGGTAAGTTATTAACTTAGTATAACTCATATTTTTACCAACAATAACACCGTTTTCATTCAAAAGTATGTTAGAGGGAATTGATTGAATATCGCATTTTTTGGCAACCATACTCTCCCAAGCCTTTAACTCACTTACATGGTATGGCCAAATCAAACTGTCAGTCTTTATTGCTTTTTGCCACGAGCTTCGTTGATTATCCAAAGAAACAGAAAAAATTTCGAAACCATTGGCATTTCCGTAATGACCGGAATGAAATTTACTGTAAACCTTTACTAAATTAGGGTTATCTTTTCTGCACGGACCACACCAACTCGCCCAAAAATCCACAAGCACTAACTTACCTTTTAAACTTGATAAATTAATTAAACTATCTGAGGGGTTATTTAAGCTGATTTCCGGCAACCGATTACCTATACTTAATCCGTATGGCGGTAATTCCAGAGACTGATTTGTGGAAGTAGAAATTGTATTGGTTTCAGTTGAGTTTGCGGTTGTTATAGTTTTTGTTGAATTACAGCCAAAAGAATAAATCAAAATTAAAACAAAAAGTACTATAACTCTCATGATTATACCTTTCTTATAATCTGAGCACCTATGGCATTCAAACGTGTATCAATGTTTTGATAACCCCTATCAATTTGATTAATGTTAAAAATGACGCTTTTTCCTTTAGCACTCATGGCAGCTATTAACAAAGCTACCCCGGCACGAATATCCGGACTGGCCATTTGAATGCCACGCAATTGCACCTTTCTATCCAAACCCATCACCGTTGCGCGATGCGGGTCACATAAAATAATCTTAGCCCCCATATCAATTAATTTATCTACAAAAAACAATCGGCTTTCGAACATTTTTTGATGAATTAAAACGTTACCTCGAGCTTGAATAGCAGTAACCAATGCAATACTTATTAAATCAGGAGTAAAGCCAGGCCAAATAGCGTCGCTTACCGTTAAAATTGAACCATCAATAAAAGTATCTATTTCATAGCTTTCCTGAGCAGGTATAAACAAGTCGTCCCCTCTTCTTTCCATTTGTATACCTAAACGACCGAAGATGGTTGGAATAATTCCCAAATTTTCATAACTCACATTTTTGATATTGATTTCAGATTGAGTAACTGCAGCCATACCAATAAATGAACCAATTTCAATCATATCAGGCAACATACGGTGTGTTGTCCCTTTTAATTCTTTAACCCCTTCAATAGTTAACAAATTAGACCCAATACCACCAATTTTAGCACCCATCCGTACAAGCATTTTACACAACTGCTGTAAATATGGTTCGCAGGCTGCGTTGTAAATGGTTGTTACGCCTTCCGCCAAAACAGCGGCCATTACAATATTGGCTGTACCTGTTACACTGGCCTCGTCCAATAACATGTAAGCCCCTTTTAAGTTTTTACCTTCAACTTCAAATAATTCATTATCATGGTCGTAATTAAACTTAGCTCCTAAAGCTTCAAAACCCATAAAATGCGTGTCAACTCGCCTTCTTCCAATTTTATCGCCACCCGGTTTTGGCATGTAGGCCTTTCCAAAGCGAGTAAGCATAGGACCTACAATCATCATGCTTCCTCTTAAACTACCACCCTTTTTCTTAAACTCAGGTGAAACTAAATAATCAACATTAACATCATCGGCTTGAAAGGTAAATTCTTCGTGCCCGGTTTTTTCAACCTTTACACCCAAATCAGATAACAACTCGATTAGTTTATTTATATCAACAATATTAGGTACATTCCCAATCACCATTTTTTCTTTGGTAAGGAGCACAGCACATAGAATTTGTAATGCTTCGTTTTTTGCACCCTGTGGAACTATGTCTCCTTTTAGTTGGTGTCCGCCATGTACTTCAAAAATTGCCATATTTTAAAATTTACGGTTGTTATTGTTGTTATGTTTATGCTTGTGCTTATGCTTGTTTTTGTTGTTTTTATGGAAAAACTTTTTACCATTATTACTTCCACGCAATTCCTGATGAGAACTTAAGGAAGCGTTTTCATCCAATTTTAGTTCACCACCGCTTAACTCATTCAAATTTTTAATTACTACATCATCTGTAATCGAATCCTTGTTCCAGTTGTAATAAGATTTTTTTAAATGATTGGCGATTTGGCGCGTTAACTCATTTCTTTCAGGCCCCTCAGGTAATTCTTTAGCTTTTTTAATAATATCTTCAATGGTTTTGCCGTAATGTTTATAACGAATTTTCCCTTTAGGATAAGTTAAGCGTTCTGGTTTTTCTTGAAAAGATTCAGGACTAGGAATCGGGTAAGGACTATCAACATCTAATTTAAATTCAGAAATAATAAAAATATGATCCCATAACTTATGCGTATAATCAGCACTGTCCCTTAAATGAGGATTTAGCTGGCCCATTACCTGAATGATGGCTTTTGCGCATAAATTTCTCTCCTCACGGTCTTGAATGGAGCAGCAATACTTTATCATGCCTTGAATGTTTCTGCCATACTCCGGTATAATCAGCCTCTCTAATTGTGTGTTGTATTCCATTTAATAATTGGTTAAATATAAAACATAATGATTGTTAGGTTAAAGCGGTAAAAAATAAATTGTTAAATTAAAATTGTTAAAAACCGATTAACTAACAGGAAATAGTTTTCAAATATAAATAAATTTGCAGGAAATGAAGGAACTTTTTAAAGATTTAAAAATAATTGAATTAGCAGGTGTATTGGCGGGACCAAGTGCAGGGCTTTTTTTTAGTGAACTTGGTGCTAAGGTGATTAAAATAGAAAATAGTCAAACCAACGGTGACGTAACGCGCAGCTGGAAGAGCAAAACAGAAGATCCGAAGAATGCCTACAGCGCGTACTATTGGAGTATTAATGCCGGGAAAGAAAGTAAACTGTTAGATTTAACGAAGGAAAAAGAATTGAAAATTCTTTATGATTTGATAAAAGATGCTGACATTTTGATTACAAACTATAAAAAGGGCGATGATGTTAAACTAAAAGTAGATTATGAGCGCATCACCAAAATAAAGCAAGACATTATTTATGCCAGCATTAATGGTTTTGGATCAGATAGCAATAGAACAGCCTATGATTTAATTTTGCAGGCAGAAAGCGGCTTTATGTTTATGAATGGTGAACCCAATTCTAAGCCAACCAAAATGCCCGTTGCATTAATTGATTTAATGGCAGGACATCAACTAAAAGAAGCTATTTTAATTGCCCTTTTAAAAAAATATAAAACTAAACAAGGAAGCAAAATTACTGTGTCCTTGTTTGACAGTGCTGTTGCCAGCCTTGCCAATCAGGCAACAAATTGGTTAATTGCAAATCAATTACCAAAGGCAACCGGCAGCCTGCATCCTAACATAGCACCTTATGGCGAATTGTTTGAAACAAAAGACGGCCAGCTCATTACCTTCGCTATAGGAAGCAACAAAGAATTTACAAAATTATGTGAGACTATTAATTACAGTGGCTTAGCGAAGGAAAAACAATTCTCTAATAATCAGAACAGAATTACAAACCGCCAAGCATTGTATTCCATTCTTTATAATTACATAAAACCCTTTTTGTTTAAAGACCTTTACCGGCTGTGTATTGAAAATTCTGTTCCTATTGGAAAAGTACGTAATTTAAAAGAGGTATTTGAGTTAGAAGAAGCTAATAGACTTTTAACCAAAACTTTAATAAATGGACAAAACATCACATCCGTAAAAAGTGCTATTTTTGAAATTGACTAATGGAATTAAACGCAAAAATAGCTTCTACCACCAGCGAAATTGAATCAATTATCCAATTGCGTTATGAGGTATTAAGAGCTCCTTGGGGGCAACCCAAAGACACAGCTACAGATGAACTGGAACCAAAATCTGTTAATGCATATATTGCAGTGAACACCGAGGTAATTGCATGCGGCAGGTTGCAGGAAAATGATGGAAAAGTTGGTCAAGTACGTTTTATGGCTGTTGCAAAAAATTACCAGGGAAAAGGATTAGGTGAAAAAATATTAACACAACTTGAATTGGTGGCCAAGGAAAAACAACTTGCTAAAATAGAATTACAAGCCAGAGAAAATGCAGTTAAATTTTATGAAAAAAATGGTTATTCTATTGTGCAAAGCAGTTTTTTACTTTGGGGTCAAATTCAGCATTATCTGATGCAAAAGATTTTGTAAAACCTCAAAAAATTCTTTAAAGAATTATACTTAACTTTATCGTTTAATATAAAAAATGAATTTAAGCGCTTTAACCGCTATATCACCCATTGACGGAAGATACAGAAGATCGACAGAACAATTAGATGTTTACTTTTCGGAGTTTGCACTAATAAAGTACCGTGTAAAAATTGAAATTGACTATTTTATTGAATTGAGTTCAATAGGCCTGCCACAATTACCAAAATTGAGCAATGATTTGCAAACGAAACTTAAAGCTGTTTACCAGAATTTTAGTATTGAGGATGCTAATCAAATCAAAGAAACAGAAAAAACAACCAATCACGATGTGAAAGCGGTTGAATATTTTGTGAAACAAAAACTGAATGAACTCGGATTACAGCAATATTTGGAATTTGTACATTTTGGTTTAACCTCGCAAGACATCAACAACACCAGTATTCCGTTAAGTTTAAAAGATGCGACCGTTGAAACCATTGTGCCATTAATCCATCAGTTGATAACTGAACTGGATCAAAAAAGTAAAAGTTGGTCAAACGTAAGTATGCTTGCTAAAACACACGGCCAACCAGCCTCGCCAACCAACCTGGGGAAAGAGATTCAAGTGTTTGTAGAACGTTTACGAAAACAAGTTCAGCAATTAACCAATGTACCCTATTCAGCTAAATTTGGTGGGGCAACCGGTAACTTTAATGCACACCACGTGGCATACCCGCAAATTGATTGGATTGCATTTGGTAACCAGTTTGTGAATGGTACTTTAGGTTTGAACCGTTCACAATTTACAACTCAAATTGAGCACTATGATAACATCGCTGCCTATTGCGATGCACTTAAACGAATTAACGTGATACTAATTGATTTATGCCGCGATATTTGGACCTATGTAAGCATGGATTATTTTAAACAAAAATTAAAAGCATGTGAAATAGGCAGCAGCGCCATGCCGCATAAAGTAAATCCAATTGACTTTGAAAATGCAGAGGGCAATTTAGGATTAGCCAATGCCGTTTTAGAACACCTTGCAGCTAAACTTCCTATATCAAGATTGCAAAGGGATTTAACAGACAGTACGGTGCTAAGAAACCTTGGCGTTCCTATTGCACATGGGTTAATAAGTTATTTGAGTATTTTAAAAGGGTTGGATAAACTGATTTTGAATGAAACTGCTGTTCAAAACGATTTAAACAACAACTGGGCAGTGGTGGCAGAAGCGATTCAAACCATCTTAAGACGTGAAGGGTATCCTAAACCCTACGAGGCCTTAAAAGATTTAACCCGCACCAACGAAGCAATTAATGAAACAGCAATTAAAAATTTTATCAAAGGACTTCAGGTTTCAGATAAGGTTAAAGAAGAATTATTGAACATTACGCCACACAACTACACTGGTATTTATCCTAAATTTTAACGTATGACAAAAGTCTGGACTTATTTAATTGATAAAGACCTCAATGAACAGGAATTATCAAAACTTAAAGCTGAAGGAGTAGCATTTGTAAATCAATGGACGGCTCATGAAAACCCTTTAGCTGCCAGCTTTGAAATTTATAAAAATAAAATTATTGTAGTTAAGGTAGATGAAAGCCAGCATGGCGCAAGCGGTTGCAGTGTAGATAAGTTACTTCGTTTTATTAAACAAAGTGAAAACGAATTTCAAATTAACCTTTTAAATCGTTTATTGGTTGCAGTAGAGACTAATGACGGCATTAAAGCCATACCTTCTTCATCCATTAAAGATAAAATTGTAAGCAGAGAAATGACAGGAGAAACGCTAGTGTATGACACAGCAGTTGCTAATGGAGAGGCGTTTGAGACTTGGCTAAAACCGCTTAAAACAACCTGGCTCAATAAATATCTTTAAAAATAAAGTTGAATGTTAGCATTGGTAAACCTTATTAAATAAATCAAGCGATGCACAGAAAAGATTTTATCAAGTATATAACGGCCATTCCATTATTAAGTAAAAGCATGACATTAACGCAACTGGCTAACCATTTGCCAAATACCACAACTATGCCTGTTCTGTTTTTAGGACACGGCAGCCCAATGAACGCAATTGAAGAAAATGAATTTGTACAAGGATTTAGAAATTGTGCGGTAAATATTCCAAAACCAAAAGCTATTTTATGCGTAAGCGCACATTGGGAGACTAATGGCACACAAGTAACGGCTATGGAACACCCAAAAACTATTCATGATTTTGGCGGTTTCCCAAAGGCCTTGTTTGACGTGGAATACCCGGCACCCGGAAGCAAATGGCTTGCAGAAGAGACCAAAAAAACAATTACAACAAAAAAAATAAGTTTTGATGAAACTTGGGGATTAGACCATGGTGCCTGGAGTGTAATTAAACACTTATATCCGAAGGCCGATGTTCCTATTATACAATTAAGTTTAGATTATAACCTAACACCACAACAACATTTTGATTTAGCCAGCCAATTAAAAAGCTTAAGAAACAAAGGCGTTCTTATCATTGGCAGCGGTAACATTGTGCATAATTTAGGTTTGGTTGCCTGGGATAAATTGCAAGAGAAGGAATACGGCTATGACTGGGCACTTGAAGTTAACACCAAAATAAAAAGTTTTATTGAAGCTGAAGATTTTAAGTCGCTTGCAAACTATAAGAATTTAGGAAAAGCATTTCAATTAGCAATACCAACACCGGAGCATTACTTGCCACTGTTATACACATTGGCGTTAAAAGATAAAAAAGAAACAATCAGTTTTTTTAATGACAAAGCTATTGGCGGAAGCTTAACCATGACAAGCTTAAAAATAACCTAATGGCATTGCAAAACGTTTAATTGATATAACACCATGTGCTATTCAACACAACTTAAAAGTGATGTTAAAACATTAGAGAAACGTTTTAGTGCTAAATTTAAAAATAGTGCCGATCTTGTTCCAAAGGATAAAATAAACGGTTTTGAATTCCCACTTACACCCGTTATCACAAATCAAGAACCTGAACTCATTCAATTTTATAATTGGGGCTTTTTACCAAGTTGGGTTAACGATTTAAATTTCAGAGCAAATACATTAAACGCGAAATACGAAACCCTTGGCGAAAAGCCAAGTTTTAAACCATATTTAAATCAGCGATGCCTTGTTCTTGCAGATGCCTTTTACGAATGGCAGTGGTTAGATGCCAAAGGTAAAAACAAACAAGCCTATCGCATCTCCTTAATTAACGAAACGCCATTCGTCTTCGCAGGATTATACAACCGTTGGAAAAATTCAAAAACCGGTGAGTGGTTAAGTACTTATACCATTTTAACTACTGCGGCAAATAAATTAATGGAAGAAATTCATAATTCTAAAAAAAGAATGCCACTTATTCTTAATGAAGCTAGCGAACAAAATTATTTGAAACATGGAAGCATTGACAATGAAGGTATTGAATTGAAAGCCATCGCAGTTGAATCATCTAAAAGACAAAAATCCCAACAAACCAAACTTGATTTTTAAAATTGATTAATTAACGAATTTAAAATTGAAAAGCTGATTAAATTATTCTCACGTCTTTTCATGCCTTTTGACTTTAAAGAAAATCACCATTTGGGTTTCATGTATTCCTGAACAAAGGGTTGATTTTCTTACATCGTTTATTCATTTGGTTTTCCAAATGAATAAAATGGGTTAAATGAATTAAGTCCGGGACCAATTAAATCAACTACGTTAAAAAATAAGCGAAACAAATTAATCGTGAAATGGTGGGAAAATAATTAGCTAATCTCCTTCTATTGCAATAAGTAAGGTTCTTTAAAATTACACTGAATTAATCAGGTAAAATTAGCCTTAGATTAATTATCATAATGAAGTAATTCAACCGCTACTTCATTTCGGCGGTTCACCAATTCGTAGGGTGGATTATAACCTAAAAAACGAAACCTCCCGGTATGCGTTATATTTTCTTTCGTCAAAGCCGCTTTTAAAATAGATGTGTAATGTTCTATTTTTTCATCGTTAGCCCAACCACTAAATCGAATGGCGGCCATTATTTTTTCAGGTTGCTTTTCAAACACAATGGCACTGTCTGCCGGTTTTGGCAATTCATCCATGGTATAACCATCCGGAACTTTAAAAAACATTTCTGTGGAATCACCTAACTGCATCACCACAGGTGTGGTCATGGCAATTTTTTGGTTACGGTTATTGTTACCAAAAATATAACCGGCCAAAACTCTAAACCCCATACTTGAGGTCTCCTTATACGATTTACTCGCCAATTTAACACCCGAAAACAAAGCCGGTTGGTATTTTCTGATTTCGAATTGATCATATACCTTAATTACCTCATAGGCATGCGATTCGGTTTTGCTTGTAATTTTAGAAATAAAGGATTGGGTCATAATTAACACAACTACTATTAAAATAGTTATTACAATAAATGTTTTCATAACATGATAACATCCTTCAAGCCCTAATTGTTTAATACATCAGTCCGCCTGATTTAGATGAGTTTTATGAAATACCACTAAATCAAGGCTCCAATCACATGAATAACTTAATGCAAATCAAAACTTCTCGTAAAATCTCTGGCATCAGTCGTATTGTGACAACCCGTGCAAGCCGATCCTTCCTTATTAAGGTTATAAACTATTTTTCCATTCGGGTCGTATTCTCCCCACACCCATTTATTGGCTGCATATTTTGATTTACTATCCTTTTTCATAATAATGTATAAGGTCAATGAACTGCCTTCGTATGCTTCCTTTACAATAACCGAACCATCCGGAAATGCGCTGCCCTTGGGTAGTTTACCATCGGCACCCAAAGCACTTATGGCCGTTTCATTAAATTTTAATTTAAATCTGCCATGCGGACTTCCGCCCTTTGCTTCATAAATGGTATCTTTATTTTTATAAAATGTTAATTCAGAAGAACGACTATCCTCAAATAAAGAGTCATTTAATTTTTTCTTCGTACAAGTTAGGCTTACTAAACCAGTTACCAGAATTAACAATTTCCGGAAGTGACTAAACTGATTTTTCATATCCAATAAAATTAGTAATTTAAATTCGTAAAATGAGAGTTAAAAAATTTATATGTCAAAACTGTGGTGCCCCAAAAGTAACACCCATTAAAAACCCTTATGTGGTTTGTGATTATTGTTGTTCACTTATTGATATTGACTATTCTGTAGGTATTAATGTTTGGAATCAATCGGCGGCGCATACCAACGAATACAATAGAAAGAAGGTCATCTTTGAAAGTAATTCCGCCCAATTTGTGCGTGAAAATAACATTGAAGCTTATAAAAAAGAACAGCTTGCTTATTGGGACTTTTACTATCAACATTATCCTGAATATTTGCCTCCAAATATTTCGATAGGAGAAAAATATGAGCAGTTTTTAAAAGCTTGTGTTGAAATTACGGCTGATAGTCTATTTAACCCGCCGGAACCTACGAATGCCAATGCGTATAATTTGGCTTATGCATCATTAAGATATTATCAATCAAATGGACAAAATTTGGTTACTTATGATTCGTTTATTAAGATGATTAGAGCCTATAATGATTATGTTAATGAGAGTTACGTCAGAGTTTATGAAAATCCTGAATTAGCCTATTATCAGGAATTGATGCCACGTAAGATTCAAGCAAAAGTTAACCTATCAAAATTAGCGCAAGTTTGGGTGCCATACTTAAAAAAAGAAGACGCTGATAAATTTTTACACGAGTTTGGACTAAGCCATGAATACACAACCCTAAAAGATCCTGTAATTAAACAAAGTACTTGCGAAAACTGCCACGAACAAATCAGTTATCCGGAAGGTGCCATTACGTGCATATGTGAGAAATGTAAACATGAAAACACTTTAAAAAAAGTAATTAACTGTAACAGTTGTGGTGTAGAAAACCCAATCCCTAAACATTGGCACTTGCATATCAACTGTGTGGCCTGTGGCACTGAACTAAGTGTTGTACAACCAATGTTTGGTTAATTTAAAAATCACCTGACTTTAGCTTTTAATAATGGAGATACCCAAACCAAATCGGCAAGTTGTTTACACTTCATCTTTTGAAGAACTAACGGCTGTAGAGTTTAAAGGAGAGCTGAATGCAGCCTGCTGGCAACGAAAATTGGAAGGCGATTTTAAAGAACTGGTATCAAAACTTAAACTCACTGCAGCAGTTTCCGTAATTGAATTGGAACACTTAAATACCCTTCAATTAAGTGAAGCAGGAGCCATGGCACGGACAACACTTTTAAAAGATTATGAGTTACTTGAACAATATGGTGCCTCGCCTACCCTTAACTTAATTCGGAATTACCCAAAAGACAACAGCAACTTCCCAACCGATGTATACTCTTTTCATGTGGATGAAGCACCCTTTGCAACGAGTACCTTTTTATGCACCTATTTTGGCGAAACCAGCGAAATTTGTCCGAATGAAGAAGCCACCCAAAAAATTAAAATCCCAGAATTAATTGAAGCCATTAAAAAAAATAATCATGGTGCTGAAGAAGACTTTGAAATTTACTTACGCGAAAATTATTATCACCTGCATTATTTAGCCAAACCGAATGCCAAACTGATTAAAATGCAAAAAGGCGAATTATGGCGTTTGGCCGTTGAATCGCCGGATAGCCGGGCCTTAGCTTGCATCCACCGAGCCCCCGTTGAAAAACCGGGTGAGTTAAGGTTGATGCTGATTTGTTAAATACAAGATAGCCAATGTGCTTGCTGTTTTTAAAAAAGAAACCAATTACTAAACCGGTATACCGGCTTTGATTTTTAAGCTTAAAAGCCTATTTTTGATTGAAAAATCCGATTTAAGTATTTGTAAGCCTTTACAAACGACCTAGTAGCGGGTATATAAAGTTAGATGCAAGCCTAAAAGACAACACAACAAGAATGAACGACAAAAATAAACATAATGTGATTGGACAAATGAACCATCAGACAGCCGACCCAAAAGCCAACACTTCTATATTTTTATTTTTTTCAAACGCACAAAATATTTTGAAATTCTATTGCCACCTCATCCCGAAAGCGTCCGGGAGCACATTTGATTTTGCCAACGCTCTGACACCGTTCCGACCGAAAAACTTATCTTAACCGACTGAATTAGAAAATAAAATTTGTAGATGATTTTAAAAGAATTGAAACCAAGAAAGGCACTGAACAAAGCCTTTTTAAAAGTAAAACCGAACAGGACTGAAATTGAAGGTTTCAAGACCAATCTTATTACTTTACTCGACAGAACAAATGACACGGAAAGCGAAGAGTTTCATAAAAACCTTGTCATTGACTTTTTAAAGAAAACCTATTACGACCCAAATCATTTTATAAATACCAAAGGTCGAAACGACCTTGTTATTCACAACGGACAAAATGCAAACTCGACAGTTGGCGTAATTCTCGAAGCAAAAAAGCCGACCAACAGATCGGAAATGATTACAACCAAAAAACTGAATGCAAAAGCATTTCAGGAATTGGTTTTGTATTACTTACGAGAGAGAATTACACACAAAAACCTTGAAGTAAAACATTTGGTGGCGACCAACATTAACGAATGGTTCATTTTTGACGCTACCCTATTCGACAGACTTTTCGCACAAAACAAAAACCTTGTAAAACAATTCAACGACTTTGAAGCAGGACGATTGGCAGATACCAAAACGGACTTTTTCTACAAGCAAGTTGCCGAGCCATTTATTGACAGCATCACTTCTGAAATTGAATTTACTTACTTCAATATTCAGGACTTTCAAAAACCGTTACGCAATACTGACAAGGCAGACGATAATTCTCTAATTGCTTTATTCAAATTGTTGTCGCCAGAACATCTTTTAAAACTACCATTCAGCAACGACAGCAACAGCCTTGACAAACGCTTTTACAGCGAGTTGTTGCACATTATCGGTTTAACTGAAATCAAAGAAGGAAGCAAAAAACTGATTGAACGAAACAAAGCAGGTGAAAGACACTCAGGAACAATCCTTGAAGATACGATTATTCAACTTGACAGTTTGGATAAACTTAGCCGACTTGAAAAACCAAACCAATTCGGCAACACCCAACAAGAACGACTTTTTAATGTTGCTCTTGAACTTTCGATTACTTGGATAAACCGCATTTTGTTTTTGAAGTTGTTGGAAGCCCAACTCATCACCTATCACAAAGGCGACAAATCGTATTCGTTTCTCAATCTTGACAAAATCAAGAATTATGACGACCTGAACAGCTTGTTTTTTCAGGTGTTGGCACGCAAGCATGACGACCGAAACGAAGATGTAAAAAAGATTTTCGAGAAAGTTCCTTATCTCAATTCTTCGCTTTTCGAGCCGACCGACATTGAGCAGGTTACTTTGTTTATCAGCAACCTGAAAGACGATAAAACTATTCCAGTCATTTCTTCCACCGTTCTCAAAGACAAACAAGGAAAAAAGAGAACAGGAAATTTAACCACGCTTGAATATCTCTTTGAGTTTTTAGATGCTTACGACTTTGGAGCAGAAGGCGGAGAAGACATTCAGGAAGACAACAAAACGCTGATTAACGCTTCGGTACTCGGATTGATTTTCGAGAAAATAAACGGCTACAAAGACGGTTCATTTTTCACTCCGGGTTTCATCACCATGTATATGTGCCGTGAAACCATTCGCAAAGCCGTTGTGCAGAAATTCAACGAAACTAAAAAATGGAATTGCACAACTCTTGAAGAACTTTACGACAAAATTGAAGACCGAAAAGAAGCCAACAAAATTGTAAACAGCATTAAAATTTGCGACCCTGCCGTTGGTTCAGGACACTTTTTAGTTTCGGCACTCAATGAAATGATTACCGTTAAAAACGACTTGAAAATTCTGCAAGACCGTGACGGCAAACGCTTGAAAGAATATCAAGTGGAAGTTGTAAATGATGAACTAATTGTAACAGACGAAGAAGGAGAACTTTTTGAATACAACCCAAGCAACAAGGAGAGCCAACGCATACAAGAAACGCTTTTTCACGAAAAGCAAACCATTATTGAAAATTGCCTTTTTGGTGTGGACATCAATTCCAACTCGGTAAAAATTTGCCGTTTGCGTTTGTGGATAGAACTTTTGAAAAATGCTTACTACAAAAACAGCACAGAATTGGAGACGCTTCCGAATATTGACATCAACATCAAATGCGGAAACTCTTTGGTGAGCCGTTTTGCCATTGATGCAGACCTGAAACAAGCTTTGAAAAAAAGCAAGTGGACAATTGACAGCTACCGAATAGCTGTGGACACTTACCGAAACGCAGAGAGCAAGGAACAGAAAAGAGAAATGGAACGCCTGATTGCCGACATTAAATCGGATTTCAGAAGTGAAATATCATTGAACGACCCGAAAGTAAAGAAGCTACGAAAACTATCGAGCGACTTGTATCAAATGACCAATCAAGGGCAATTGTTTGAAATGAGTAAAAAGGAAAAAGCCGATTGGAACAAGAAGGTAACGCAACTGACCGAAGAAATCAAAAAATTGGAAGCCGAGATTGAAGAAATAAAAGCCAACAAGATTTTTGAAAATGCTTTTGAATGGCGTTTTGAATTTCCCGAAGTGCTGAATGATGATGGCGATTTTGTGGGCTTTGATGTGGTTATTGGTAATCCGCCTTATGGAGTAAAATTAATTGATAGAGAAAAGGAATATTTGAAAAATAGGTTTACTGCAACAAGTGGTGAAGTAGAGATTTACACGTTCTTTATTGATCTTGCAATGGCTGATTTATTAAAACCAAGCGGTGTATTTTCATATATAACAACTAATACTATTTATTACCTCGATAAGTTTTCTCAAATTCGAAAGAAAGCATTCTTAGAAAACAGAATTATTTCTCTTTTAGAATTAGAAAAACAAGTTTTTGCAGATGCTCCCGACATTGTTCCAGCAATATACATTCTGCAAAAAAATGCCATCAGCAACAATGTGATTAAACTTTATAAATCCACAGAAACAAAACGAGTTTATGACTTGGTTGAATTTGAAGACTTTAAAGTGAATAGCATTGAACAAAGTAAATTTGAAGCAAAAACTGACTTTGTATTTAGTCTTTCGACAAATGAAGCAAAAGAAAATTTACTAAAAAGAATTTCACTATTAGAACCAGTTAAAAAATCATTCAAAGTAGTTTATGGAATAAAAACAGGGGATAATGAAAGATTTCTTTCAAAGGAAATTAGCGGAACTGAAAATTGGAAAAAGTGTGCTTCATCAGCGAAAAACATAAAGAAATTTACAATTGATTGGCAAGGCAACTATTTAAACGTTTGTAGTGATTTGGCAGGCTTAAACAACATTAACTATGAACAGCCGAAAATTCTAATTCAGTATATCAGAAAATTGAGTATGCCAGTTAGATTGGTTTGTGCACTTGATAAAAATGGTGAATACTATCCATTGAATAATTTTTCATTTATAATTTCTGAAAATGGAAGTTCGTTACAAGTGCTTCTTGGAATTCTCAACTCTCGACTTATGAATTGGTATTTTTCTAATTCCTTCGTTGACTACAATATAAAACCGAAATACATTGAACAATTACCATTGCCGAAAGAAACTATTTCGTTTGAATTAGAAAAAATCGTTGCTGAAATTATTGCACTCAAAGAAAAGGACAAAGAAACAGATACAACCAACTTGGAAACACTAGTAGACCAATTGGTTTACCAGCTTTACGAGTTGACGGAAGAAGAAATGAAAATTATTGAGAACGCTTAAAAGTATGGAGTTAGACTACTTTTTGATAAAGGAAAGAATTAAACAATTGGAAACCACTTTTATAAAAGATGGATGGTTAACAATATACGAATCATCAGAAGACGACCTCATTTATTGTTGCTTAGTTCACAACTCAAAAATTGATGAATACAAAACAGATACCGATTGGGTAATAACACCATATTATGAAGGTAAACCAGCAGTATTTGGTGATGGAACATATAAAACCTACTCAGAAGACGGCTATGAGCCATTCATTTTTATAAAGCATTTTAACTTCAATAATGGTGGTGAAAAATATGTAGATATTTCGGAAGAATTTGTTTTATACTTTAAACTATATGAAAGAGCAGAAAGCAAACAAAACAGAAAATATTTTTTCATTGACGAACTTGGCGATTTGGACGAAGTAATTAACGTTGAGCCAAACAGGATTAGAATAAAACTGAAATACCTTAAAGAATATATTGCAATTCGACAACTTCATTTTGCAGTCTGCTTTGAATTTATGAGAGTTGGCAACATTGATATTTCAGAAAACAAAATTGAGTTCATTGATAAAGACTTTAAAGGAGAAAATTATATCTACAATCATTTGATAAGACCTTTAGACGGTAAATTTCAAAGTTGGATACTTGGAAAGAAGATTATCAGTTTTGACCCTTCCAAATCAAAAAGCTATCATTTCGATTATGAGAATCAAGTTTATGAAAGTTTTATAACAGGTTATGATGAAGAAGGAAACGAAGTTTATCAGGATTGTAGCAAGACAAATGAGAAATATTTTGTAGTAACCTATTTTAAAAAAGATGTTCTGAATAAATACTACAATGAACCGCAAAAATATGAAGTTGACGGATGGTACGTAAAATCAAATTTCTTTTCACTGAAAATTGACAATAACAATGAAGATTATGTTGCTGTATTTTTAATCGAGTTGGGTTATCTCCCTTATAAAGAACAACTGCATTGGAAACATTATAATATTCAGCCTCAAAAGGGAATAAGTCACGCATATTATCAAACAATGATTGAAGGTAATTGGGTTGACCATCCAGAAACTCCTGACTTATTTTTTAAACACAAGTTTGAGCAATTCAATAAAAAATGGGAATCGAAATTTGGTTGGCGATTATACAAAGCGTTGGCAAAAGAAGATGAACATCTCTTTAAAGCATTGCACATTCCTACATCAAATAATGTAAAATCATTTTGCGAACAAATATTATCAATTATAAAAATCACTATTGACCGACTTAACGAAGCTGAATTAGCAAAGCAAATAACACTTGAAGAGAACGATAAAGGAATTACAAAACTTGAAAAGTTTCTTGCAGTTCATCAAATGAAAATTCCTGATATGATAATATTTTTAAGGCACTTATGGAATTTACGTTCGGGCCTTCTGGCACATAGTTTCAGTAATTCAAACGACAACTGTAAAAAAGCAATAAAGTATTTCGGCATAAGAGACGACAGTTATGTAGAAGTTGCAAAGGACATTTTTACAAAATCCATTTTCACCCTTAACACTTTAGAAAATAAATTACTTACAGACGAAAATGTAGAAACAAAATGACAACAATGCCAACGCTTCACAGCCACACACATTGCCAAGTCGCACAAGCCAAAGCTCAAACCAAAACTTGGCAAAGAGTGTGTCTGTCCCACCGCACAACCGACGGACAAACAGGGAGAAAGACAGAAGGGCAGCAGCTAACAGCGGTTTGGCGTAATGGCGGATGGGGTGCTCCGCAGACACATTAGTGGTTAATCAAAGTTTGGTTCTCCGCATCAATCCCGATGATTAACAGGATATGGAAAATCGCCACGACACCATGACGTCAAATGTCAGGTTCAAAAAACTCAAATGAATTGGCTAAGAATAGCCTAAACGGAAAATGATTCGTGCAGGTAACCGAATGAAAAAAATTACAACTTAGTTTTTTTATAGTCTAACGTTGGCGCCAATGCGGACAAAATCTGATTAAAATAAATTTCCCAATTCGGGAACTTTTAATATCTTTGTATTAAACAAACTGACTTGAGAGTAATTGCTAAAAAAATTCTTCGCAACTTTTGGATTAAACATAATGATTGTGAATCCCAATTAAAATCTTGGTTTCATGAAGCGCAAAAAGCTAATTGGAAAAATCCAAATGAAATAAAAAAAGAATTCCCTTCTGCAAGTATTCTCCAAGACAACAGAGTTGTGTTCAATATAAAGGGTAACAGCTACAGACTCATAGTTAAAATTAATTATGACTATAAGATTTTATGGATTCGCTTTATTGGAACACATAAACAATATGACAAAATTGACGCAAATACAATTTAATATGGAATATAAAGTAATTAAAAACGAAAAGGAGTACCACAAAGCATTAAATAGACTCGAGAAAATATTTGATGCCAAAAAAGGAACAAAAGAAGGTGATGAATTAGAATTACTTTCATTGCTTATTGATAAATATGAACAAGAAAAATATCCTATCGATTTGCCAGATCCAATTGATGCTATCAAATTCCGAATGGAACAGTTAGGTTATAAACAAAAAGACTTGGCTTTAGCAATTGGGTTAAAAAGTAGAGTTAGCGAAATTTTAAATAGAAAAAGAAAACTTACTCTTGTCATGATTCGTAAGCTTAGTGACGTATTGAGTATTCCAACAGACGTCTTGGTAAAAGACTATTAGTCAGCGCCAAGCACAAACAGTAATACCAATGTGAAAAATATTTATGCCAATAATTATTTTTGCTACAGTATTTTATACCAATTAGAAAGAAGTTTGGCGCAATGAAGTGAAACGAAATTCGATCATTACTTATTTCACATCTTTATAACAAATGGCCATTGGGCGATTTGCCGCTGCACACCTCATGAACACAAGGCC
>JADBXZ010000032.1 GCA_020403265.1 Bacteroidota bacterium | reverse complement strand
TAAAGTTTATGATGTTGTTTCTAAAACAGGAAACATTGCATGGGATGGTAAAAACTTCAAAGGTCAGGAATGCCCTAGCGGTACTTACTTCTACGTAATAAAAGGTAGTGGTAAAGACGGCACTGAATATGAGAAAAAAGGAAACTTAAGTTTATTCCGATAGTTTCTTCTCCATAAAACAATTTAAAAGCTCAACCTAAAAGTTGAGCTTTTTTCTTAGATAGAAAATTAAATTTATTTAATCAATTACGACAATTAAAAATATCAGCTTGCAAATCGTATAAAATATTACAATCTTTGAGTTAATTATGAGAAAAGATTTTTCATCTATTAACTATGAGAACTTAATTGAACCGAGGTTTCAAAATGCTCAATCATTTACAACACCTGAACAAATTGAACTAAAAACACATTATAGTAACGATGATCTGAACAACCTAAATCATCTCCAATTTGGGGCCGGTATTCCACCATTTTTAAGAGGCCCTTATACAAGTATGTATGTTCAAAATCCATGGACTATTAGACAATACGCAGGATTTAGTACAGCAGAAGAAAGCAATGCATTTTATAGAAGAAATTTAGCCGCAGGTCAAAAAGGCTTATCAGTTGCGTTTGATTTGGCAACACACAGAGGTTATGATAGCGATCATGAGCGAGTTGTTGGTGATGTTGGAAAAGCCGGCGTAGCAATTGATAGCGTTTTAGATATGAAAATACTCTTTGATCAAATACCACTTGATGAAATGAGTGTGAGTATGACTATGAATGGCGCCGTGCTGCCAATTCTTGCATTTTACATTGTAGCTGCAAAAGAACAAGAAGTAAGTATGGACAAGTTAAGCGGGACCATCCAAAATGACATTCTAAAAGAATTCATGGTACGCAATACTTACATCTATCCACCTGAACAATCTATGAAAATAATTGCGGACATTTTTGAGTTCACTTCCAAAAACATGCCCAAATTTAACTCTATCTCTATCAGTGGATATCACATGCAGGAAGCAGGAGCCACTGCGGATATAGAATTAGCGTATACTTTAGCAGATGGTCTGGAGTACTTAAGAACAGGAATTAAAGCAGGCTTAGATGTTGATTCGTTTGCGCCGCGTCTTTCATTTTTCTGGGCTATTGGTATGAACCATTTTATGGAAATAGCTAAAATGCGTGCTGGAAGACTCTTATGGGCAAAAATAGTAAAACAATTTGAACCTAAACTTAACAAATCAATGGCACTGCGCACTCATTGCCAAACCAGCGGTTGGAGCTTAACTGAACAAGATCCATTTAATAATGTTGCAAGAACATGTATTGAAGCCTTGGCAGCTGCTATGGGTCATACGCAAAGTTTACATACTAACGCTTTAGATGAAGCTATTGCTTTACCAACAGATTTCAGTGCACGTATTGCCAGAAATACACAAATATACCTTCAACAAGAAACCAACATTTGTAATGTAGTTGATCCTTGGGGAGGCTCAATATATATTGAAACATTAACTAAAGAACTTGCTGAAAAAGCTTGGAGGCTAATTGAAGAGGTGGAGAGCCTAGGGGGCATGGCGAAAGCAATTGAAACTGGCATTCCTAAAATGCGGATTGAAGAAGCAGCTGCAAGAAAACAAGCAAGAATAGATAGTGGGAAAGACATCATTGTTGGTGTTAATCAATACCAAACTACAGATAAAACTGATATCGAAATTCTGGATGTTGATAATACAAAAGTGAGGATGCAACAAATTGAACGACTTGAAAAATTAAAGAAAGATAGAGATTCTGAAAAAGTTCGCGCATCCTTAATTGCAATTACAAATGCTGCAAAAAGTGGTCAAGAAAATTTATTGGAGCTTTGTATTACAGCTGCTGAACATCGTGCCACTTTAGGAGAAATTTCTTTTTCGTTAGAACAAGTATTTGGTCGTTATAAAGCACAAATTAAATCAATAAGTGGTGTATACAGTAAAGAGATAAGCATGGACGAAAATTTTAAAAAAGCAAAACAACTGGCAGATATTTTCGCTGAACAAGAAGGGAGACGTCCTCGCATTATGATCGCAAAAATGGGTCAAGACGGACATGATCGAGGGGCTAAAGTTATTGCAACCAGTTTTGCAGACTTAGGTTTTGATGTTGATATTGGCCCTTTATTTCAAACACCGGCTGAAGCTGCCAAACAAGCAGTTGAAAACGACGTACATATATTGGGAGTAAGTAGTTTGGCCGCAGGCCATAAAACACTAATTCCACAAGTAATTGCTGAGTTAAAAAAATATCATCGCGAAGATATATTAATCGTTGCGGGTGGAGTAATTCCACAACAAGATTACGATTTTCTATTCCAAAATGGTGTAAGCTTTGTGTTTGGGCCGGGAACTGTAATTGCGAAAAGTGCTATTTCTATATTGGAAAAGCTCTTAAAATAATTATTGCACAACGAATTTACTTTTCATCCATCCGTATTACTCTGTTTACGCCTTTCACCTTTCTTAAATTCGTAATCAGATAATTTAAATGTTTAGTATCATGCACGTATACCATAATTGTGCCCTCAAATATTCCACCCTCTGTGTCAAAACTAATTGATCGCATGTTGATGTTGTTCTCGTTTGAAATTACTTTGGTTATATTATTAACGATACCTAATTCGTCGGTTCCAAAAATTTTAATGCCTGCTAAGAATGAAATAAGTTGTTCGTTTAACCACTTTGCTTTTACTACACGATATGCATAATTTGATAATAATTTAACTGCATTTGGACAGTTAACGCGATGGATTTTAATTCCTTCTCCAATGGTAACAAAGCCAAACACATCATCGCCAGGAATTGGATTACAGCAAGCAGATAATTTATAATCTAGCTTCTGCATATCATCACCAATAACCAACATATCAGCACCGCCACGAATATTGGTAACCAATTGCTCTAGTTTTGGAGCAACCACTTTTTTGGCGGCTTTTTTAGGCTCAGTTTTGAATCGAATAAATGCCTTAATTTCTTTACTATCAATGTTCCCTAATGCCGCTCTATAAAATAATTCTTGAGACGAATTTAACTGTAAAAAGCTACAAAACTCATTAACATTTTGCATGGTATAATCCAACTTGTTCTTATAAAACTTTCGTTCTAAAATTTCTTTCCCCTCTTCTGCAACTTTTTTTCTTTGTTCCTTTAAACAGTTTTTAATTTTTGATTTAGCCTTTGCAGTTATAACGTATGACAACCAATCCTCTTTTGGAGTTTGCTTTTGACTGGTTAAAATTTCAACCTGGTCTCCGCTTTTAAGTTCATAATTTAATTGAACCAGTTTATGATTGACTTTAGCTCCGATACAATGCTCTCCGACTTTTGTGTGTATTTCAAATGCAAAATCAAGTGCTGTTGCACCAACAGGCAATGTTTTCATATCACCTTTAGGTGTAAAGGCAAACAACTCGTCACTAAAGAGATTTAATTTAAAGTCATCAATAAACTCTAAAGCATTAGGATCAGGATTTTCCAGCATCTCTCTAACTCTATGTAACCATGCGTCGAACTTGCTCTCACGATCATTTCCATCGGTTTCCTTATATTTCCAATGAGCTGCAAATCCATTCTCTGCAATTTCATCCATCCTAACTGTTCGAATTTGCACTTCAACCCATTTACCTTCAGGACCCATCACAGTGGTGTGCAAACTCTCATAGCCGTTACTTTTTGGTGTGCTTATCCAATCCCTTAATCTTTCAGGGCTTGGGTGATAAAAGTCGGTAATAATCGAGTACACCTTCCAACAATCCGATTTTTCTGACTCGTATGGAGTATCAATAATAATTCTAATAGCAAAGAGATCGTAAATTTCATCAAAACTAACATGTTTGGTTTTGATTTTATTATTGATGCTAAAGATTGATTTTGGTCGGCCATAAATTTTAAACTTAAAACCTTGCTCTGTTAAAATTTCTTTAAGCGGTTCAATAAATTTTGCTATAAATTTTTTTCTTTCAGGTTCTGTGGCCTTTAATTTATCTGAAATATCATTAAAAGAAGGAGTATCAGTGTACTTTAAACCTAAATCCTCTAATTCGGTTTTGATGGCATTCAACCCTAAACGATGCGCTAATGGGGCGTACAAAAAAAGCGTCTCACTTGCTATTTTCAGTTGTTTATCTCGCTTCATGTGTTCAAGCGTGCGCATGTTATGCATTCTATCTGCCAGCTTAATTAAAATCACGCGAATATCTTCACTCATTGTGAGTAAAACCTTTCTGAAATTCTCAGCTTGCAGTGATGAAGAAATGTCTATAACGCCTGAAATTTTGGTTAGCCCATCTATGATTTTAGAAACTTTTTCGCCGAACAAACCTTTAACATCCTCTAGTGATAAATCTGTATCCTCAACCGTATCATGCAGCAAAGCACAAACAATACCCGTTGTACCTAAACCTATTTCCTCCGCGCAAATATGCGCAACTGCTATCGGATGGTAAATATATGGCTCACCACTTTTACGACGCATGTGTTTGTGTGATTCAACGGCCACATCAAAAGCTTTACGAATGATTGCTTTATCAGCATCAGATAAATTACGTTTACAAGCTTTAATTAAGGCTCTGTAGCGTTTCAATATTTCTTTCCGTTCTGCTTCTAAATCTATTTTCATGCGGCTTACTTCTCAAACTGATAATGACTATAATCTTTTAATAAGGTATTAAGGAAATTCCAATTATCCTCAGCGGTTGATTGGATTGCATACTTTGTCTTTATTTTAGATGCGAGGGCTTCTAATAATTTTGGTTGATTTTGTTTGGAGTGAAAATCCAAAACTTCTTTAATAGTATTAATGTCTGTGTCATTCATTAGTGCTACTTGCGAATAAACAATCTGGTAGTCTGATTCTTGTAAACTTAAAATTGTATCTCTAAGTGTTACTTTCTTAGCTAACTCAATTACAGTTGTTCCGGCAGCCATATCTCCAAAACGTTGACTGTTTTTAGAAACGGCAATTGTTATTAAGCCTACAATACTATCATCAATTATTCTAAACATACTGCGCGCTATATAACTGCCAATACTTGGCTGGGTGCCATTAAGTTTCACAACTTTAATTTTCATGATTCTTTTTCCAATAGACTGCCCATTAAGAAATAATTCAGACAACAAATGATAAAAGGTAAATGGAATAAGAATAATAATTAACAATACAAGCACAAACACATTCACGGTTTCATTGCCATCGTAATCATACTTATACAAAGAATTAGTTCCGGTATTGAATAGGATGTAGAGCAAAATACTTACATAAGCGTATTTAATTACCGTATCAATAATTATTGCTAAAAGTCTGTTTCCTACACCGGCGGCGGTATAGTCTAATGCAACATTTTGAGTTGTATTTATTTTAATAGTATCCATTGCAGTATTAAAATACAATTCTTATTTTAGTAAAGGCTAAGATAGGAAATTCTTATGAAGGAAATTACATTTTTAAAACAAAATGCAGACAAATGGGAGGCGTATGAAAAAAAAATTAATTCTAAAGAAGCCATTAAGCCGGCAGAGCTAACTGAAATGTTTGTTGAAATAACTGACGATCTTAGCTACTCAAACACCAATTACTCGCAAAGTAAAACTTTAGCTTATGTTAATGGTGTAGCCTCGCGAATTCATCAGGCAGTTTATAAAAACAAAAAAGAAAGCGGTAACCGAATCGTTAGATTTTATGCTTATGAACTGCCTGCTATGTTTGCCAAGCATCATCGACTTTTATTTTATTCATTTTTAGTTTTTTCAATTGCCACTTTAATTGGTGTAGTTAGCCAACTTGTAGATGATAACTTTGTGAGAATCATTTTAGGCGATGCTTATGTTGATGAAACACTTGATCGCATCAAAAGAGGCAACCCAATTGGAATTTACGGTGAAGGTAATCAGTTTTTAATGTTTTATTACATTACAAAAAATAACATACAAGTATCATTTTTAGCCTTTATTTCCGGATTATTTACAGTTTTTGGTACAGGCTATTTACTGGTTAGCAATGGTATTATGTTGGGTTGCTTTTTCACATTATTCTACCAGCATAATGTAATTCAAAAAGCACTAAAAGTTGTTTGGATACATGGGACTCTTGAAATAAGTGCCATAGTTATTGCAGGTTGTGCTGGTTTTTTGTTAGGAAATAGTTTTATTTTTCCTAAAACGCATTCACGAATTCAATCTTTTATGAGTGCCGCTAAAGATGGATTAAGAATTGTAATTGGTTTAGTTCCGGTATTTGTAACAGCTGGTTTTTTAGAAAGCTTTGTCACTCGATATACAGAAATGCATTGGGCATTAACTGCAACTATCATCGGTGGTTCACTTGTGTTTCTTATTTGGTACTTTATAATCTATCCTATCATTTTAAGAAAAAAAGAACTTGTATAATTGAATACTTTGAACTACCATATTCCCCGTAGCAACGTACAAACTTATAACATAAGTATTACTGCTACATTGAAGTTAGCATTATCTTTTATCCTTAATTTTTGTTTGTTCTGCAGTCCAATATTTGTTATTTATTTTGGATTACTTAAAAAATTAATTCCATCTGGTAATTGGTACTTTTACTTAAGTCCAATTGGCATTTATGGTCAAATAAAAGGTTTGCCAATGTTCTTAATTGGTACTTTACAATTTTGCATATTAGTCATACTTAACTGCGTTTTATGTAGGACTATTAAATCCTTTAATGATAGTAATGATTTAAAATTGAAAGATCCATTTGAGTTATTGAAAAAATCAATAGTAGAAGATTTCAAAAAGTTATTTGGAAACACTTTTCTATTGGTAGTTTTCCTCGCATTGGGCTTTGGCCTCTTTCTTTTAGTACAATACTTACTTGGAGAAGTCGGATTTTATGATGAAGGGGATTATATCTTAATACTTTTTGAGATTATTGTCAGAATAATTGCAACATTTATTCTATTTCCAATTCTCGGTTATGTTGCGATTTCAGCTAATTATTCTGCATTCATCAGTTCACAAACTTTTGGTGAAGCCATAGTTGATTCTTTTAAGCATGTAAGAACGAACTTTAGAAAAGCATTTCTATATAGTTTAGCTACTTTTTTAACCGCCTCCTTATTAAAATCATTACCTGGTATTATAATTGGCTTTATATATTTTTATCTTCCAAATGTAACTGCAACAAATAGCGCTTTTCTCTCAGGGTCACTAATTATGCTTATTTCATTAATTTTTAATTTATTAGCTATATTATTTTTTAATACCTGTACAATTTTCCATGCACAAGGCAACAATGGTGAGCAATTAGAAAAACATTTATCAGAAAAAATTAATAAAATAGACAGTAATTATGCAGAATAAAATTTATTATAAAAGAGTAAGAGACTTTGGAGGTATATTTAACAGCACATTTACATACGTTAAACAAAACTTTAAATCATTTTTTGGAGGCATAATTCTTTATACCTTACCGGTTATCTCTATCATAACCTTTCTTGGAGTTTACCTTATAAATAATTTAAAAACCAGTTTTGGTTCATCTTATCCAACATCATCCCAATTTGGATTCATTGGCTTATTTGTATTTCTTTTGATAATTTTTGCAATGATACTTCAAACAATCTATGTAACAATTGCGAATCAGCACATGATTTTAAATGAATCGGTGCCACAAGGCGAACAACTTAAAATTGAACGCTTGAAAGAAAATTTCTTTTCAAGTTTTTGGCGTGTATTAGGTAACGCCATTTTATTCGGCATTGTAAGTTTCATCGTCTTTTTTATTTTTGCTTTAATTATGGGCGGATTAATTGGAGTGTTTGGCATGGCAGGTTGGTTTGGAGCCATAATAGGCGTTTTCTTCCAATTCTTTTTTACATTTGCCATTACCCCAATTTTTGCATACCTTGTTATGGCTTCGTTTTTTGTTGTTCAACGAGATAGGGTAAATATTTTTACTGCGCTTGGACTCGTTTTTAAAACTTTAAAAGGTAACTTTCTAATTACCTGGGGAATTTCAATTGTTACCTACTTAATTTGTTATATTGGTAGTGTAATTATTATGATACCAATAATTCTTCTGTCTGTATTTACATTTATTAGTGGCTTTGGTGGAAACTTTGTTAACTCTGTATCCAAAAATGAGCCAATCAGCATGGGTATTATTATAACGCTTGCTATTCTTTTTGTAGTTACAGTATGTTTATTCTTATGTGTTTACTCCATTTACTTCGTTAGTTGTTGTTTGCAATTTGGATCAAACGAAGAAAAGATGACCGGTTCACAAATTTCACAAAAAATAGAAAGTATTTAAATTTGCGTATTAATCTTAAAATAGTTTTACTGCACTTTTTTGTCTGTTTCGTATACGTATACAATGCCAAGAATGATTCTATTTCTGTAATGGACACATCCATTGTTGCAGTTAAGAAGCCAAACAGCATTCAAGAAAACGAAGTCCTAGACAAGTCTGATTTAACATACAAGCATGCCAGTTCTGATGGTCGTTCAATGCTTGATGATTTTTTAGAATGGCTTTCCGAAAAACTTTTTGGACAAAGTGATGGTTCAAAAATACATAGTTTAAGAAATGTTGTAATGTGGGCAGTATTTATTATTGCCGTTATCGCAGCAATTTGGATACTCCGAAAAACAGGCTTTATAACGCTACTAAAACAAAGAAGTAAAAAAACACAGTTTAACTTTTCTGAGCTTACTGAGGATTTACACAGTATTAATTTTAATGAATGTATTAATAAAGCGGAAGTGGAAAAGGATTACAGGTTGGCTACCCGTTGGTTATTTTTGAACTTATTGTTTATTTATGACAAACAACATTTAATTTCATTTGAACCTCATAAAACAAATATCGACTATTCATATGAAATTAAAGCTCCAAGTAAGAGAACCACATTCTCCAAATTATGTAAAGTTTATGATTATGTATGGTATGGCGAGTACAATATTTCAATCAACGACTATCAATCTATTAAATCAGAGTTTTTAGCACAAATAAACAGTAATTGATGTTTAAAGGTAAAATTAAAATATTTGTGATTTTTTCTCTGGTAATTGCCCTCATTACAATTCTGCAACTAATTTTACCAAAGCCCATTGATTGGACAAGAAATTATCAGAGCAAGAAAAAAACACCTTTTGGAACCTATGCAATACACAACCTACTTAAGCCAACATATGCCAGGCAAGTAACAGCAAATAATCAAACCTTTTACAATCTTCAAGAATTCGCCAAAGATAGCAGCACTCTCATTTTTATTGACGATGAATTAAATTTTAGCAAAGTAGATTTCACCGCCATGTATAAATTTCTTAAAAAAGGTAATTCTGTTTTTATTACTGCTTCCTCTTTCAGCGGTATTTTGGCTGATTCTCTGAAGCTTAACACAATTTTTAATTATGAAAATTATTATGGAACCTTTGATTCCTTATTTAATAAAAAGGGAGAAACATTAAAATTTTGTGCATCTAATTTAAGGTCTAAAAAATATCAATACTCTGCTTTAGCCAGAATTATGGCGTTTAGTAATTTCGACTCTACATTATTTAAAAGCATTCTCGTTACCGAGTCAGGTAAAGCAGTTGCCATAAAGGCGGATATTAATGGGGGTCAATTAATTATTTGTTGCGCACCTGACATTTTTGCTAATTATTTTATTGCTAATAAAATAACAAGACCAGTTGCTTATCATTTACTAAGTTATATTGACAATAAATACCTTGTTTGGGATGAAAACTACAAACGATTTAATGAAAAGAGTTACTCTCCCCTAAAATTCATTTTTGGAAATCCCGCTTTACATACTGCTTATTTATTAACCCTCATAACACTAATACTTTATATGATATTTGAAGGCAGAAGACGCCAGCGCATTATTCCACAGATAGAACCTAATACAAATACTACACTTGAATTTGTTAATGTAATTAGTCATGTATATTACAATAGCCAAGGTCATCAAAACATTGCGCAAGAAAAAATAAAATACTTTTATGAGACCATTCGGAAGCGCTTTAATGTTAATACATCCCAAATTAATCAGCACTTGATTAATGAAGTAAGTATTTTAAGTGGCGTAGAAGAAAAAATTGTAAAGAATTTATTCAATTACTGTGAAAAAATTTTAAAACTAACCGAATTATCAGATTTAGAGCTGATAGAATTAAATCGTCAAATTTATGTGTTTAATAAAAATAGTATAAGATAAAATGGAAAATCAATTTACAAATAGAATCGACTTAAGTGAACTATCATTAAAATCACAGGCTGTTAAAGCTGAAATAGGTAAATTTATTGTTGGACAGCAACAATTAATAGATTTGTTACTAATTGCTATGTTTGCAGACGGCCATGTATTAATAGAAGGTGTGCCGGGGGTTGCCAAAACCTTAACAGCAAAACTAATGGCTAAAACAGTTGATTCAGAATTTAAACGTATTCAATTTACACCAGATTTAATGCCAAGTGACATTATAGGTACCTCAGTATTTAGTGTAAAAACGAATCAGTTTGAATTTAAAAAGGGGCCCTTATTTGCCAATTTTGTATTAGCAGATGAAATAAACCGATCACCTGCTAAAACGCAAGCTGCACTTTTTGAAGCAATGGAAGAGCGACAAATTACGAATGATGGAACAACGTATCCTCTTGATTTACCTTTTATGGTTATTGCAACACAAAACCCTATTGAGCAAGAAGGTACTTATCGTTTGCCGGAAGCTCAACTCGACCGTTTCATATTTAAGATTTTAGTTACTTACCCTCAAATAGAAGATGAAACTACAATGCTCACCAATTTTCATCATAACACCGCAACCATAGATCTGTCAAAAATTAACAAAGTGATAAATAAGGAGAGCATTCTGCAATTAAAACAGCAAGTTAGCAAAGTGGTAATTGAGGAAAATTTAATTAAGTACATTACACAAATTGTAAGCAGTACCAGAAAAAACCCAATGCTTTATTTAGGAGCTTCACCAAGAGCTAGCATTGCTATTCTAAATTCTTGCAAAGCAATGGCAGCTCTTCAAAACAGAGATTTTGTAACACCGGATGATATCAAATTTGTATGTTACCCAGTATTAAGACACCGTGTGATGTTAACGCCTGAAAAAGAAATGGAAGGAACAAGCGTTGATGCAGTTATTCAACAAATTATTGATAAAGTAGAAATTCCGAGGTAATTGAAAAATATTTGGAGTATAGTTAAACAAGTTAGGTTTAGTAAACTTTTTTATCAATTAATCTTTGCATTAGTTGTAGGCTATATTTTTGCTTACTTTTTTCCTATTCTAGAATATTTCTTTAACGCCTTTTTAATTGTTCTTGTTTTATTGATTGTAATAGATGCTATTCTCTTGTTTAAAAACAATGAGCTTTTAACTGCCTTTAGAAAAGCTAAACACAGCAGACTTTCAAACGGAGATCAAAATGACCTTCAACTGATTGTAGAAAACAGATGCAATTACAAGGTGCATGTAAGTATCGTTGACGAGTTACCGTTTCAATTCCAAATCCGCAACTTTGAAATAAACACGAATTTGACCTCCGGAGAAATAAAACAGTTTGCATACAACTTAACTCCAATAGAGCGTGGCGAGTATCATTTTGGTGTTATTAATTTATTTATTCAAAGTCCTTTAAGAATTCTTGAACGACATTCAAAAATTACAAGTCCGTTCATGATGGAATGCTACCCATCATTTTTGAAACTCCGCCAATACGAATTGATGGCAATAAGTAATCGTTTGAACGAGGCTGGAATGAAGAAAATTAGGAAGATTGGCAATAGCACGGAATTTGAACAAATTAAAGAATATGTACAAGGCGATGATATCAGAAAAATAAACTGGAAAGCAACGGCGCGAAAATCTCAATTAATGGTTAATCATTACATTGATGAAAAAGCACAGCAGGTTTATTGTGTTGTAGATATGGGAAGAGTCATGAAAATGCCCTTTGATAATTTAATGTTATTAGATTATGCCATTAATGCTAGTTTGGTGTTGGGACATGTGGCGTGGATAAAACAAGATAAACCGGGTTTAATTGGTTTTAATAAAAGTATTAGTACAAAAGTTGTTGCAGATAGAAAAGGTAATCAGTTATTACGTTTGCAACAAGCATTGTACAATGCTAAAACTAATTTTGAAGAAACAAATTTCGAGAATCTTTTAGGTTATTTGCGCACCAATGTAACCCAACGTAGTTTATTATTGCTCTTTACCAATTTTGAAACATTAGGCGCATTAAAACGACAGATTAAATACATTCGAAAAATGGCTTCGCAACACCTGGTTGTTGTCATTTTCTTTAAGAATACCGAACTAGATCAATTACTTAACAAAAAAGTTGAAACAACTTTTGAACTTTACGAGCAAACCATTGCACAAAAGTTTGATTACGAAAAACGTCAGATTGTTAAAGAACTTCAGCAATATGGAATATTAAGTGTTTACACAACGCCACAAAATTTAACTGTTAATACGCTCAATAAATACTTAGAAATTAAAACCAGAAACTTAATTTAATTCCCCGATTCTTCGAAAGGTGAGATTAATCCTAGGTGCGAAGATCTTTTTTGAAACTGGTAAACTATGTAACCAAAACTTCTGCGTGTCACCCTTCATAATTAACAAACTACCATCTTCCAATACTACATTTACTTTTTGCAATAAGTGTTTGTGTTTAAAAACAAATTTTCTTTCAGCACCTAAACTCACCGAGGCGATGGTTCCATTCTCCTCTAATTCATCTTCATCGTCACTATGCCAGGCCATACCTTCTTGGCCGTTATGATAATAATTGAGCAAACATGAATTAAAACTCACCTTACAATAATCTTCAACCAGTAGCTTAAGTTGAATTAATTCAGGGGTCCATGGAAGTGCAGTTTTAGTAACGCCTGAGTAAGTATATTTTAAAAAATCATCTCCGTACCATGCAACCTTGCGTTTTGTCAAAATGACTTTGCCAAAAAGTTTAATTTCATCTTGTTTCCATAAAATACACTTACAAAAAGACTGAAAGAAAAAATCCCTTTGCAGAGGATTTAATAAGGCAGGGCGATAGATTACTTCTCCATGAAAAGGAAGTAAATTTTTTGAATCGTTTAAGCACTCCGGAAATAACATTGAAACAAGTTGTTATGCTTTGGATTTTACCAATCCTGAAATCTCTTTTCCTATACCTGTAAAAGAAACTACATTTAAAGGAAACTCTAAAAACACATGCAAGAAACTTAAAAAGAAAAGTACATTTAACCCTAAACTGTAATCATACAAATAAAAACCAACAGAGGCTAACCAAACAGTAAGCGTAATTAAAAGTGTTTTGCGAGGAACTTGATGCCACTTAATCACACTGGTTTTGGAAAACCAATTTAAATAATGATAGGTATAAGCAAAAGCGATAAAACGCATAATTACAAAGCCTGCATTAGTTGTAAATATTTCACTGACTGTTTCGAGTTTTTGTAAGCCAAATAAATCAATTAACTCCATGTTAAGCATCGAAAAATTTTTGTAACTCGTTTTCGTATACTGACTCACCTCATAAAATAAATTTTGAGGTTGAATCATAAAAATAGCAGCGGCACAAACAAAAAGTGTAATAACAGAAATTATACCTGCTTTTGATTTTTCTTTGAGTACACCATAAAGCATAAACACCCATGTGAAAATAAATACGTGAATAATCGTAGGCAAAAAAATTGCTATCCAAGTAAAATAAGAATCTGTGTTTTTAATGAACTTCATCATAATCATTGAAAGAATAATTACGACGATTCTATATAACCAATCTTTCATAAAAACGAAAACAATACTGGCTAAAACACTCAGTACTGTCAAATGTGCCAATAAGTAATAATTTTTAGGCGTATAGAAATTCCACCAAACAAGTATAACGCTTGCAACTACTAAGAACAAAAAATCATTTTTACCCTTTGTGAAATAATTTTTTTTATGCAGCCACCCAATTTCTGTTAAGTAATGTAATGGCCCTAAAACTGCATATGAAAATAAAAACAATTCAAAAGGAATGAAAAAAGAAACAACACAGGATAAAATAATCAGGCCTGTATTAACATGGTGTATGCGCTCAGAATTCATTTCTTAGTTTTTGATTTATTAATACTGTAATCTTTAATATAATCTGCCCATTTTTTTGATTTGTAAACATTGCTTCCAAAGTATTCTAAAATAGGGGCCAGTTGCTGAGGTGATTGGTAAAAGTTCAAAACTTCTAAATTCGAAAAGTCTTCATTCAAAATGCAAAGGCTAGGAAAACTGAGCCGATTGTTTGTTAACCGCATCACCAAAGTATTTAATGGGTAATTATTAATGAGTTGTTTAAAATACTTCTGCTTTTGAAAAATAATGGTATCATTACTTTCAGCGTTAAAGTTAACAACGTAATAATTCTTTGAAAGGTAAGCTGCGATGTCCGGATCTAACAAAGTTGTTTTTTCAATTACCTTACAACTGTTGCAAAAATTTGAGGTAATGTTTACTAATACCTTTTTTGATTTCTTCTTTTGTAAAGCTTCCAATTCGCTCATTTGGTATAACTTTAACGGCGACTTTTTAAAATTTGTATCTACAAATGTTCTGGTAAAATTAGTGTTGAACTCCTCAAAAATACCTGAACGCCAAACATTTTCTGTCATGAATACCAAAAGTGGCTGAATTTTTACTTCATCGTAATAACCTTGTGTTAGTAAATTATATTCGTAATTATTTGTCGAAAATACGGTGCTTGGGTAGGTTAAATTTTGCCCTAAAAATTTAATTGCCAATTCATGAGGTGTGCGTGGATCTTTGCTTAAAGGTTTATAAATTTTTCCATTGTACTCAATGGTGTCTTTAGTTTCTGCGTTAAATTTAACCGGGTAAAAATTCTGATTGATATAGGCTGCTATATCCTTATTGGAATAAGTTGTTTTCATCATGGTTTTACACCAACCACACCAATCGGTGTAAACATCAATTAAAAGTGGCTTTTGAACCTCTTTGTTTTTTTGCTGAGCTTCGGCAAAAGTTAACCAATTCACCAATCCATTTTCATTTTGTGCGCTTACAAAAGAAACACAAAAAACAATTAAACCAATTAATTGTTTGTATTTATTAAAGCTTGTCATTTGTAATATTAAATGGATTTGCGAACTCTAAAATACTGCATTTAACAATAAGTTAATACAATTTGAAGCTTTTTTGCCTAAATTTGTCAAAATACTAAAACGTCTATTTATGATTAAAAAATTACTATTTGTAGCATCGGTAAGTTTAAGCTTAAACACCTTTGCCCAAACAACTCCATTTTCTTTATACTATTCTTTTGCCAATACTAGCTCTGTAACAGGAGTTGTTGATCCAACTCCAACTCCAACAGCAGTTGGTGTAACAAGTGGTTCTTTTACCGCTGTTGGTTTAGGAGCAAATCCAACCACTACTAATGTTTTTGCATTCCAAGGGTTTGATAATTCAACAAGCCCTAACCCGGCAAAGTATTTTGAATTAGTGCTTACACCAACCGGAAGTTATATCGTATCCTTAACAAATATGTCCTTTTATATGGGTCGTTCAAACACTGGTGCCCAAACCTGGTGTGTAAGAACTAATAAAGATAATTATACTACTAATGCAGTTGGTAGCACATCTTTAATTTCTCCGAGTTCAACAGGAAGCATCATTGCAGTTAATTCTAACAACGAATTTAATTGGGGAACTATTCCAACAAATTCTGCAACCGCATCTTCTGCTTGGCGCAACAACTGTCAAGTAACTTTTGCATCGAATTGTTTAAATCAAACTACACCATTTAACATTCGTTTTTACGCTTACAACGCTGCCTCTACCGCAACTACAGGTTCTTTCAGAATCGACTCAGTTGTTGTGAATGGTTCTGCTACTTTCTCATTAGGTGTTGGTATTAACAAAGTATCACACGACTTAAACGCAAAAATTCACTTGTATCCTAACCCTGCATCCAATGGGGTTGCTAACATAAAAATTACTGATGTTGCTGCCACCAAAGTTCAATTAATTAATGCTTTAGGAAGTGTAATTTCTACTCAAATTGTTGGAAAAGAAAACGATCTACAATTAGACTTAACTACATTACCTGTAGGAACCTATTTTGTTAGGGTAGAAACCTTACAAGGTGTTAAAACAGAAAAGTTAATTATCTCCAAATAAGCTGGATTAACCCATTAAAAAGCGCTAATTTGAAGGAATTAGCGCTTTTTTTGTTAATAAGTATGGCTATTTTAGAAAAAAGACTATCTTTGCAGTCCTTTTTAACAAAAAGATGGGGAAAAGTCCATATAAAATACAATTTGGAGGTTTGCCCGTAGGGATACACGAGTATGAGTTTGCTATAAAGGACGCGTTCTTTAAAGACATTGAAAATTCTGAAATTGAACGGGCTAACATTCTGGTTAATGCCAATTTAACCAAACAAAACAATTTGTTAACCGTAGACTTTAATATTAGTGGAACGGTGGCCATTTGTTGCGACCGTTGCCTAGCAGATTTTGATTTTGAAATTGAATCTACTGAACGCTTGGTTATTAAACACGGTAACCCTGCAGAAAGTACAGATGATATTTTAGTGATTCCGGAAGGATTAGATGAGTTTGATTTGAAACATTATTTGTATGAGTACATTGTTTTAGCAGTGCCTATTAGAAAAGTGCCTTGCGAAATAGATGATGAGTTATATAAATGTGACGAGGAAACATTAAAGCGATTAAATGAAGTAAGCACTGATGTTGAAAAAGAAGAAGACAATGAAATGACCAACCCGATGTGGGAACAATTAAATAAAATAAAGTATAACAAAAATTAAAATAAAAAACAATGCCTAATCCAAAACGAAAATTGTCGCGTTCTCGCAGAGATTCTCGCAGAGCAACATACAAAGCGCCAAGTATGACAATTAGCAAAGATGCTACAACCGGCGAAGCACACTTAATGCACCGTGCACATTGGTTTGAAGGAAAACTTTACTACAAAGGAAAAGTGGTAATGGAAAAAACTTCAAAATAATATACTAAAAAAGCAGAACTGAGGTTCTGCTTTTTTTTGCTCTTGATTTTCTTCTAAGGCTAATTGCCCTGTGCTTAACTTTTGCTCAATATTTTTATACTTACCTAAGCTTTCTGCGCTTACTTTTTGGCTTGAACAAATTAGTATAAGACATGAAAATAATATCTTTATTGATATTTTCTCCTTTCTTTTTTCTTGATAAAAAAGAAACAAAAAATCAAGACGCCGAACTATTTTGTTACGAAATTTGCGGAGCATTAAG
>JADBXZ010000031.1 GCA_020403265.1 Bacteroidota bacterium | reverse complement strand
TGTAAAATAGGCTTAATTAACATTAATTATGAATAGACGTATTTGGTTCCCTTTACTAGTGTTTATGGCGGTTTTAACAGACCTTAAGGCACAAGATCCGCAATTTACACAGTTCTACGCCAATCCATTATATTTAAATCCTGCATTCGCAGGTACTGCGAGGTGTCCACGTATTGCTATGAATTACCGTAACCAATGGCCAAATTTAAGTGGAACATATGTAACCTACTCAGCTTCTTATGATATGCATTTAAATCCGCTTGCTGGTGGTATCGGAGTGCTCGTGACATCAGATGATCAAGCCAGGGGAACTCTACAAACAAACAATTTCTCTCTGCTTTATTCATATTTAGCTCCAATTAACAGAGAATTTTCAATGAAATTTGGTATTCAAGCTACCTACCTTCAAAAAACTTTGGATAATACAAAATTGAATTTTGGCGACATGATTGATGCAAGAAGAGGTTTTGTTTGGAATACACAAGAGGCTATCCCTTTACAAAGAAAGAGTAATCTTGATTTTTCTGCAGGTTTATTGGGTTACAGCAAAAACTACTTCTTTGGTTTTGCTGCTCATCATATTAATCAACCAGATGAGGGTTTGCTAGGGCCTTCGCCATTGCCAACAAAATTTACTGTTCATGGGGGCGCAATTATTCCACTAGAAAAAGGGAATGAGAGTTATTTATCGCCAAATGTGTTATTCCAAGCCCAACAAAAGTTTCAACAATTAAATATAGGTTTGTATTATGTTAAAGGACCATTTGTTGCTGGTTTATGGTATCGTAATCAAGACGCCGTGGTTGCTTTAGTTGGAGTTCAAAATAACAACTTTAAATTTGGATACAGTTATGATATAACTGTTTCAAAATTAAGTGGTAACACGGCTGGTTCACACGAAATTTCGCTTCAAATACAATTCGAATGTAAAACAAAGCGTAAAAAGTATAGAACGATTAGTTGTCCTTCTTTTTAAATATTTTTGTAACCTTTTAAAAAAATAAACGTTATAGCGTTAAATTAGATAGTAATATGAATCTAAAATGGGTAAAAAATCGCAAATCAATGGCAGCTATTGTTGCTTTTATGGCGGTTTCGTGTTCGCAAGAGCGTTCACCAGTTACAGGATGGGCTTATAATGACCCGAGTAATGGTGGTTTCGAAAAAACACCTTATGAGGAACAAGAAACGGGGCCTGGCTTGGTTTTAATTGAAGGTGGAACTTTCACATTCGGTAGAACAGAAAATGACGTCACATATGAATGGAACAACGTTCCTCGACGAGTTACAGTTTCTTCATTTTATATGGATGAAACTGAGGTTAGTAATTTCTCTTATTTAGAATATTTATATTGGACAAGTAGAGTTTTTGGACCTACTTTTCCTGATATTTTTTACAGAGCATTGCCTGATACGTTAGTTTGGAGAGAGAAGTTAGCTTATAACGAACCATTTGTGGAATATTATTTGCGTCATCCGGCTTATAGAGATTATCCTGTAGTTGGTGTAAACTGGTTACAAGCAAATGATTTTTGTGCTTGGAGAACTGATCGTGTAAATGAATTTATTTTAGTTCGAGAAGGACTTTTGGAACATGTTCCTGCACCTTCAGATCAGGATTATTTCAGTACTGAGGCTTATTTATCTGGTAAATGGCAAGGTCAATTAAAACAAAAATTACCATCTTATGATGATCAAAATCCTGAGCGTGATGTTAGAATGGAAGATGGTATCTTTTTACCAAAGTATCGCCTTCCGACTGAAGCAGAATGGGAGTACGCTGCCTATGGTTTAATTGGAAATACAATAGGTGAGCGTATTACTGATAGACGTATTTATCCTTGGAATGGTCACGGCGTTCGTAATTCAACAGATAAATACATTGGTCAAATCAATGCTAATTTTGTAAGAGGTGCGGGTGATTATATGGGAACTGCAGGTTTCTTAAATGATAATGCAGACGTTACTGCGCCTGTTTATTCATATTGGCCAAATGATTACGGTTTATATAACATGAGTGGTAACGTTTGTGAGTGGGTGATGGATGTTTATCGCCCAAGTACAGGTCAGGATGCTGATGAATTTAGACCGTTCCGCGGTAATATATTTACAACCCAAAAGAAAGATAGTACCACATTAATTGGTGGTTATGGTGGTGAAATTTTAACGAATGTAGACGGTCCGGTATGGCAAAAGTTTAATCATAAGGTTAACAAGCCAACTCAACACGGTGTTAGTGTTGATCCGGAAGTTGTTACAGATTCTATTTTAACATTTATGACTAATGATCCATCAAGCGGTAACAATAATGCAACACCAGATGGAAAGTCAGATATACCGGGTCGTGTTCAATGGCGTGAGGTAAGCAGCGCTGTTGCAACAGATAACTTAGATGAGCGTAGAAATTATAAAGCAGCAGATTACATTAATTATTTAGATGGTGATGTTAACTCAAGTATCTATTTTAGAGATGGTGAAGAAGCTTATTCATCACAAGGTGATAAAATGATGTATGAGTACGCCAAGACCTCATTAATTAATGATAAAGCAAGAGTATACAAGGGCGGTAGTTGGAGAGACAGGGCTTATTTTTTAAACCCAGGTGCAAGAAGATATTTAGATCAACGTCAAACGGCTGCATGGTTAGGTTTTCGTTGTGCTATGACTCGTGTTGGAAGTCCTGTTGGCTTAGGAAAATAATTTTGTTAATAATTATATTAAACCCTTAAGTATTACGCTTAAGGGTTTTTTATTTTTAACTATGCAAAAGATTACAGACATTAAGTTTATACATGATTTATTCCTATCATCTAGTGGTGTTACAACGGATACAAGAAGAATAAATAAGGATAATCTTTTTTTTGCCTTGCAGGGTGCTAATTTTAATGCGAATGAGTTTGCATCAAAAGCGATAAAGCAAGGTTGTATCGCATCGATAGTTGATGATGAAAATTACGCCAATGAGCCAGGTATTTATTTGGTAGATAATGTTTTAATTACCTTACAGAAATTAGCTAACTTTCATAGAAACTACTTTAATATTCCTGTATTAGGAATTACAGGAAGTAATGGTAAAACAACGAACAAAGAGTTAATTCACTCCGTTTTGAAAACACAGTATAATACACTGGCAACCATTGGAAATTTGAATAATCATATTGGTGTTCCTTTAACTTTGCTTCGATTAACTAAAGAACACGAGTTTGCTATTATAGAGATGGGTGCAAATCATCAAGGAGAAATAAATCTTCTTTGCGAAATAACTAATCCAACCCATGGTTATATTACAAATATTGGTAAAGCTCATCTGGAGGGATTTGGAGGGATAGAGGGGGTTAAAAAGGGGAAAACGGAGATGTATCGATTTCTTTCAGGAAAACATGGGGAAATTTTTGTGAATGGAGACGATCCTGTTTTACATGATTTAGCAGAAGCTAATAACAAAATAACTTTTGGCACTACTAAACTATATGACACAATTGGAAAGGATGTAACCACAAATGAGATGGTTGAATTTAAATTTACGAATCGGTACGGTGAAAAAGATTGGAATAAGTTACCATTAGTAAAAACGAGCATTGTTGGAAGGTATAATTTTATTAACTGTTTGGCTGCAGCTTGTATTGGCCATTATTTTAAAATAAGTGATGCTAATATAAAAAAGGGAATTGAAAGTTATGTGCCAGACAATAATAGGTCTCAACTTTTGAACACAGGCCATAATCAATTGTTACTAGATGCATACAATGCTAATCCAAACAGCATGCGAGCTGCTATTGAAAATTTTTCAAAGTTTAATGCTGAAAATAAATGGGTAATTTTAGGAGATATGTTTGAATTAGGAGAGTATAGCTTCGAAGAGCATGAAATAATAGTAGAATTTCTTAAAACTTTGGATTTGCAAAATGTATTGTTGGTAGGCGAGGAATTTAGCAAAGTGAATAACTCTAATTTTAAATCATTTAAAAGTACAGAGGAAACAAAAAAGTATTTAATTGAAAATAAGATAATAAATACAACAATTTTAATAAAGGGCTCACGCGGCATGAAGATGGAATCCTTAAAGGAAGCATTATAAAATGAGCAATCTGGAGAAAAACGACAAAAAATTAATTAGAGCCTGGACGTTTTATGATTGGGCTAATTCTGTATTCCCACTTGTAATTACCTCGGCAATTTTTCCGGTGTTTTACGAAACCGTTACCGCTAAAGTTGCTGATGAAAATGGATTAATTAATTATTACGGAGTAAATTTAAAAAATGATGTTATCTATTCATTTACTTACTCCTTTGCATTGTTAATTGTTGTATTTACGGCACCTATTTTGTCTGGAATAGCAGATGTTTATGGAAATAAGAAAACATTCTTAAGATTATTCTGTACTTTAGGCGCCCTTTCTGTTTCAACACTTTTCTTTTTTAATCCCAATCATTTGGAGTTAAGCATGGTTTCATTAATATTAGCAACCATTGGTTTTTGGAGCAGTTTGGTTTATTATAACTCATATTTACCAGAAATTGCAACAGAAGATTTGCAGGATTCCGTTTCAGCAAAAGGATTCTCAATGGGTTATTTAGGTAGTTCATTATTATTGATCATATGTATACTTTTCATAAACTTAACAAAGAGCGAAACATTTAAGCCTGTATATTATTGTTTTTTGATGGTTGGTGCTTGGTGGTTTGGTTTTGCGCAATACACGTTAAAGATTTTACCTAATAACAAGGGGAAGTCCAATCAATTAAGCGGGAAAGGAGTTTTAACTAATGGTTTTCAAGAAATTAAAAAGGTACTATCAAGTTTAAAAAATTATCCCATGTTAAAGAAATTTTTAAGTTCTTATTTCTTTTTTAACATGGGCGTACAAACAGTGATGGTAATGGCTGTATTGTTTGCCAGTAAAGAAATTTATTGGGGTGAAGGGGAGGAAGCATCTGCTGCAAAAACTAAAACCTTAACTTTAAGTATTTTATTGATTCAATTTTTAGGTATTGCAGGATCATTTCTATTTTCAAAGCTTTCAAAGAAAATTGGAAATGTAAAAGCGTTAAGTTTGGCAATTTTTATTTGGATTTTTATTTGTGTATTTACTTATGTTATTGTAAGATTGCCTTTCCACTTTTATATTGTTGCAGCAATGGTTGGATTTGTGATGGGAGGTATCCAGGCTTTATCACGAAGTACTTATTCTAAGTTTTTGCCGGAAACAAATGATTTAACCAGTTATTTTAGCTTTTACGATGTAATGGAGAAATTGGGTATGATTGTTGGAACCCTAAGTTTTGGTATTATCAGTCAAATTTTTGGCATGCGAAATTCTGTTCTAGCCTTAATCGCTTTTTTTGTAATAGGCTTTCTATTGCTTTTGAGAGTTAAACAAAGCAAATCAATATAAATTAAGTTTGGTATAAATTTTGCATTAATTATTTTATGAGGGCACTCATTACTATATTATTTAGCTTATTCTATTTTCTTTCATCAGCTCAATTAGGTTATGATTATAATGGTTTGCAGTTAGGTAACATAGCTGAGGCGAATGAGATAACTGGTGATATTGTGCTCCGGAATAATTCCGGTAAAAAGGTTTACCTTATGCGTGCTGATGCTGAAAATGGTGTTAAAGTTTTCACAAGTAAACGATCGTTACAGCCAAATGACACCTGTTTGATAGTTATTAGTTTTTATCCAACACAGGAGGGTAAATTTAATAAACAAATCAGTTTAGTTGCAAGTGACGCTGAAAAGCCCTACAAACTTGAATTAACAGGTAACTTACAAAAGTTAACTCAAAAGAATTCAACATCTTGTTTTTATTTTGGTTCAAAAAACAGAAACAATGTGGCTGCAAATACTAACCCAATTGTTGTTACAAATACGCCAACATTGCGCGACAATTCCAATAAATTACCTGATGCTACGAAGACCGTTAAAACCTCAACAATTATTCCTGAAAAAAATAAAAGGGATTCTGTTGCGATAACACCTGAAATTAAAGGAGAATTGCCTGAGTTATTGTATAAACCAAATAACATTATTTTTCTGGTTGATGTGAGTAACTCTATGAAAGATTCGTTGAAATTTCCGGTGATGAAAAAGGCATTAAATGTTTTAATAGGACATTTAAGAGATATAGACAAAATTACATTTTTAACCTACGCTGATACTGTTAAAGTTATTAATGAGGCTATAGCCGGAAGTCAAAAAGAAGAGTTATATAAATTAGTTAAAGAGTTAAAAGCCGGCGGTAAAACTAAAGGCAATAAAGCCATTTTAAAAGCCCAACAAATAGCTCAAAAAAATTACATTGTTGAAGGTAATAATGAAGTAATACTTTGTACTGATGGTAAATTCGGGTTTTATAAAAAAGATCAAGAACAATTTTTATCCAATCAAAATAACAAAGCAATTATTGTTACAACTGTTGGATTTGGTTCAGATAAAGAAGCTAAAGATAATTTGAAGGATATTGCTAAGTTAGGCAAAGGATCATTTATATCAGTAAACGGGAAAGGTGATTTTGAAAGAAAAATTTTGGATGAGGTTAAATTAAGGAGTTTGAAGTGACGGTGAGTCATTCCATTTTTTAAGTTCTACTTTTGACCCGTCAAATTCTGCATAAGTGCAATAATTTATCCACTCTCCTAAATTAATATATGTTGCATTACCATCAACATCTAATGTTAACGGTAAATGGCGGTGTCCGAAAATAAAAAAATCAATTTTTTCTTTTTTAAGATATTCCCTGCAATAAAGAAATAACCATTCGTTTTCATTGCCTAAAAATTTCTCATCACTATCACCGGTAATTATTCTACTTCTTTTGCTACTGCTTCGTGCTATATAAAATGCCAAATTTGGATGTAGTCTGCTGTAACACCACCAAATTAATTTATTGGTGAATATTTTGCGTAATATTTTATAACCTTTATCACCGGGTCCAAGTCCGTCGCCATGCCCAACGTATAGTTTAATGGAATTATGAGTATAAATTTGAGGTTCACGATGTACTTTAACATTCAACTCTTTTTCAAAATAGTCTTCCATCCATAAATCATGGTTGCCAATGTAAAAATGAATAAGTATACCAGAATCAGTTAATTCAGCAATTTTACCTAATAGTCTTACTGTACCTTTCGGTACGGTGTATTTGTACTCGTACCAAAAGTCAAAAATGTCTCCAACCAAATGTATTTCTTTCGCATCAATTTTAATTGTATCTAACCAACGCACGATTTTTTTTTCGCGTGCATGACTATCCTTCAATGTTGGCACACCAAGGTGAAAATCAGAAGCAAAGTATATTTTTTTTTGAGGCATTAGAACAAGCTATTTCTAATAAATTTTTTCGGATTTATTTTGTGTAAATTAAAACTCCATCTTAGTTTTTCGATTGGTTGTATTGAATTAAGTTCCATTACTGTTTTAATATCATTACTATAAATGAGAGGATAATGTATACTAATGAAGCCTTTAAATAAATGTAGACTTACACCTGCATTATACAATATTTTGTTAGTAAATAAATATCCAGGATCTGTTGTTCCTAGGTCAAGAAATCCTTCAAAGCCATAAAAATTAGGGCTTGTCAAATTTACTGCAGCTATCCATGAGTTGCTTTGCCCAAGAGGAGTAGGTACTTTAAAATACCCATCTGCCTCATTAATTTGTGTATTACCAAAATTAGAATTTAGGTTTCTGGCTAAAAAATTAGACTCAAATAAATAATCATCGCTACCGCTATGCGCCCTCATTCTAAATCTGTAATAGTCTCTCGCCCAATCTTTACCATAAATAAATGTACCCGCAAACAATCTGATTCCAAAATCTTTATTTTTTGCAACATTAATTTTGTATTTGAACACAGCAAAGGTTTTAGCCATGTTAATATTTTGTTGTACTGTAAGTTCAAAATTAAATGGATTAATTATCCTATTATTTTCGATTACATAGCTAATTCGGTTAACAGAATTATTAATTGTGTATAGGTTGGCTTTATAGTAATTGCTATTAATGTCATTTTCGATTCTAACACTATCAATTAACAAGATGTTACTACCTACGTTAACTGAATGATTAGTGGGGTTAGTTTGTTTTTTCTTTTTAAAAGTAAATTCTGCATTCGGTGTAAATTTATAATAAGTTAAGTTAAACTTTTTAAAGTCTGTTCCATATAATTTATTTGTAAAGTCAAAATCAACTTCGTCGTAGTTATACGATTTAAGATTAGTTTGCAATTCGATTGATTTGAATATTTTTTTTGGATATATGTGGTAATTAATTTGACCACTGCCGGCTATAGTTTTGGATTTCAGTCCAAACATTGGAGCAATTTTATATTCAAATCTTTTTTCAAAAAAACTATAATTATGTAATAATATGCCTGGCATAATCCCATTATAATAGTTGCCACCAACCAACGGAATATAGCTAATTTGACAATATTTTGCATTGTCATATTGCGCTAAAAATTTTAGTTTGATTGGTTTAGATTTTTTGAATATCCCGTTCGTTCTGATGTAATTATTATTTCTATTGATGTCTGGCATTAAATCTCTACCATCAATTTTAAAATAGTCAACATCTGCTATTGGAAAAAATACAGTGTCTTTGCCTTTAAATCCATTGTTCCATACTTGACCAATCATTTTATTGTTTTTAAAAGCTGTAACATTAAAAGGAATTACTGTATTTTGTTTATTTTTAACCATCAACTTATAACTTCCATCCTTTTCACGTTTCACTTTCGAAAGTTTATAGTCTATTTTTTTATCAGATAGGATTAAATTATTCAAAAACCATTTTAAATCAATTCCACTAAAATAACTTAATGTAGTTGCCAAATCATTTGGTTTAGGGTGTTTAAATTTATAACGCTCATAATAAAATTGCATTGCCTTATCTAAATTACTTTCCCCCATATATTCCATCAAATAGTCAAACACTATTGGTGTTTTACTGTAAATTATGCTACCATAATTAAAGGGTGTTAATTCATCTGAAGCTGTATTAATGGGTTGATCTGATCTTTCCTTTGCACTGATAAAATAGGCGGTTTCTTTGTCTTTCCAATAAGGAATTGTATTTAACCCAAATAATTTGAATGTTGAGTCGCGTCCAAGATAATCGGATAATTTTTTATAAGGGTATTTCGCTTTGATATAACGTAATTCGTAGAATGAATTTAAACCCTCATCCATGGCTGGGTATTTACGTTCATTGCTACCTAAAATTCCATAGTACCAGTTGTGACCAACCTCATGAGCAATCGTAACATCTAAATCAAAAGCATTACTCATGTCTCCAATTACAGTAATGTTGGGATATTCCATGCCACCGCCAGCCATGATTGTGCCATCTACAGCACTTATATGATTATATGGATAATCGCCATTTAAATAGGAGTAAAATAAGGTGGATTCATTAATGTAACTAATGGCTTCCTTCCATAAATCAAAATTCTTATCTGTAAAATAAGCCCATGTATCTACGATGCGTTTGGTGTTTGGAAGTTGAATTTGATCATGTAATACATAAAAACGCTTGTCGGCAAACCACGCAAAATCATGTACTCGATATTGTCTAAATTGTATAGTTTTGGTTTGACTGCTGGAAGCTGGAAATTGCATTCCATCTCTTTTTCTTGTATTGTTTTCAAGATGGTTAATGGTTTCAATCACCTTATTGTTTAAAAATTCATCTTCTTCATCTTCGTCTATTCTATCACCGGTTGCAGCTAATACATAATTCTTAGGCAACGTAATTTTTACATCAAAGCTTCCAAATTCACTGTAAAATTCACCTTGATCAAGGTATGGCATAGCATGCCACCCTTCAGAATCATAAACAGCAGGCTTAGGGTACCATTGCGTAATAAAATAGGCTTGATCAGTATGTCCTAAACGAGAGAATTTAGCGTCGGGTATTTTTACAAAGAATGGTGTAGTTATTATTATTGTATCGTTATAATCCAGTGGTTCATTAAGTATTATTTTACAGATATCGATATGATCTTTGTCGTACTCCCATTTAATAGGCTTACCATTAACCATAAAATTTAAGCTATCTATATACCCTCTTTCTTCGGGTTTAGAATAGTATAAATTGGTGTTACGTTGTTTTAGTAATTGTTTGGCTAATGCGGTATGGTTGTTTTTATATGCATTTGGCCATAAATGAAAATAAATAAAGTTTAAACTTGAGTGTGAATTATTAATGTATTGGATTTTTTCAAATGCGTGTAGGGTATGATCTACATCATTTAATTTCACATCAATTTTGTAATTTACTTCTTGTTGAAAGTAAGAAATAGAGTCCTGTGATTTTAATTGAAAGAATAAAAAAGAAAACCAAATGATTAGCTGATGTACTTTTATTTGATTGTTTAATTTCAATTTAGTTTAATACTTCTGCTAATTTTTTATCTAATTCTTCTCCTCTTAGATTTTTAGCAATGATATTACCTTCTTTGTCAATCAATACTGTATATGGGATAGATTGCACGCCGTATTGTTTCGCAGGTTCACTATCCCAAAATTTAAGGTCACTAACTTGTGGCCAGGTGATGCCGTCTTTTGCTATTGCTTCTACCCACTTTTCTTTTGATTGATCCAAACTTACCCCATAAATTTCGAAGCCTTTGTTTTTATATTTTGCATAGGCTGCAACCACGCTAGGCATTTCTTTACGACAGGGTCCACACCAGCTAGCCCAAAAATCAATTAATACGTATTTGCCTTTAAATTCAGACAAGGCAATTGTTTTACCATCTGGGTTAGGTAATGAAATTTCGCCTGCTTTTTGACCAATTGCTGACGCAAGCATTTTAACAACAATTTCATGAAACATTTTTACGTTTTTGTCATCAGCATATTTTTTTTGTAAGCCTTCATCCAATGCTTTATAAATGTCTGCAAACTTATCCGGCTCCATACCTTGAATGGCCATTATTGAGGAGTATTTATCGGAGTTCGCTAAAATTTTTTTAGATAGTTCATCGTTAAAACCTGTCATTATTTGTGTATATGGTTGCTCAAAGGTTTTACTTAAAGAATCGCGTTGTTTCTCGTTTAGTTGTCTGCTTTCAGCTAAATTGTAAAAAACCTGATTTAAAGAATCTAATTTTTTATCTCTCTTTTTTGAAAATTCATTGTATTCTAAAAAGATTTTCGTTTCATCGCTACCGGTTACTTTGTAAGTGTTTCCTAAATCTTTGGCACTTCCGGTTACTGAAACTTTATCCATACTATCCAAAACCAGCATAGCGAAATTACTTTGACTCAATTTGATTCTATAAAAACCTATTTGAGGACGGTAGTTCACAAATTCAAACTCACCCTTTTCGTTGATGGTAGCACTATCTACAACAATTGGCTGCGGACTAATTAATTTTTCTAGAATTATGGTTTCGCCTTTGGCATCAGTTAATACTCCTTTTAATTCAAAGGGTGCGTTTTTTTTACCTTTATCACAAGATATCAGGACTAAGGTTCCGAGAATAAGAGTAGCTATTTTTTTCATGCTTTTGTTAATTTTCAAGAGTTTGTTTTACGAGTTGATTAAGTAGTTTTGGATCTGCTTTACCTTTGCTTGCTCTCATAACTTCGCCTACAAATAAGCCCAACAAACCTAGTTTGCCGGATTTATATTCAGTTACTTTTTCAGGATACTTGGCAACGACCTCATTAATTAAATTTTGAATTTCGTTACTATTGCTGTTTTGAATTAAATCTAATTTAGTTGCAAGATCTAATGCATTTTTAGATGGGCTTGCAATCATCTCAGGAAATAAAAACTGCGCCGCGGCAGAGTTACTTACTTTGTTTTCATCAATTAGACCAATTAATTCCGCAATTTTAGAGGGATGTAAAGAAAATTCAGCAATAGTAAGCGCACGCTCATTTAAAAAAGATTTGATATTAACAAGTAGCCAATTAGCCGCTGATTTATAATTCTTTGTATGACTTACAAGCGTGTTGTAATAACTGGCAATTTCCTTGTTATCGATGAGTTGATTGGCATCGTATTCACTGAGGCCGTATGTTTTTGTGTAAAGTAAAAACAATTCGTTAGGTAGAATTGGCATTTTACTTTTTATTTCAGATATATAATTTTCAGTTATAATAACTGGTTGTAAATCGGGTTCAGGAAAATATCTATAGTCGTTTGCGCTTTCTTTGCTTCTGAGAGAAAATGTAAAACCTTCTTCAGCATTAAAACTTCTGGTTTCTACAGCAATTGCCTGGCCAGACTCTATGAGGTCAATTTGACGTTTAATTTCAAAGTCAATGGCTCGTTGCACGTTTCTGAAGGAGTTCATGTTTTTAACTTCTACTTTTTTTCCAAAAGCAGATGTTCCTTTTAATCTAACGGAAATGTTTGCATCACACCTTAGGCTGCCCTCTTCCATGTTACCATCGCAAATATCGAGGTATCTTACAAGTTTTCTAACTTCAGTTAAGTATGAATAGGCTTCTTCACCAGTTCTTAAATCTGGCTCTGTAACTATTTCCAATAAAGGTGTTCCGGCACGATTCAAGTCAATTAAAGTATCAAATGGATCAATGTCGTGCAGGCTTTTACCTGCATCTTCCTCCATGTGTATTCTTGTTAAATTAACCTTGAGGATTTCCCCATCTTTAAGCTTTGATTCGATGAAACCCCCTGTACAAATTGGAGTTTTGTCTTGTGTTATTTGATAGCCTTTTGGCAAATCTGCATAAAAATAATTTTTTCTTGCAAATTCGTTTTTAGAACGAATGTTTGAGTGTGTTGCAATGCCTAATTTAACGGCAAATTCTATGGCACGTTTATTAACGACAGGTAATGTGCCCGGATGCCCAAGCGTTACAACACTGGTATTAGAATTTGGCATTGCGCCATACTCGGCAATATCACTGCTATACATTTTTGTTTTTGTTAATAACTGAACGTGACACTCTAGTCCAATTACGGCTTCGTATTTGCTATAAACACTCATAAAAAAGGAAGCTTAAAGATACATATTATTTCGGAAAATATTTGTTTAATTTTGTAGTAGATGTACAATTTAAAGTTAAGCTATCAACTGCCCGAAATTAGTGAAATTGCTAATAAAATATTGGGTCTTAATAAAAAAGTGATGTTGTTTTATGGTGAAATGGGATCTGGTAAAACTACTCTGATTAAAGAATTGTGCCAACAGTTAGGCAGTAAAAGTCAGTTCTCAAGTCCTACATTTCAAATAGTGAATGAATATGTTTATGACGGCGGTTTAATTTTTCACTTTGATTTATACAGATTAAATGCGACCAGTGAATTAATAGATTTAGGATTTGATGATTATTTGTTTTCCGGGAATTACTGTTTCATTGAGTGGCCTCAAAAATCTGAGGAGTTGGTTACTCATGATTTTATTCAAATTAATTTAACTAACAAGGGAGATGCAAGGCTTGCGGAAGTTAAAGTACATTAGTTGTTTTTTTGCTTTTCGAAGATAAATAAGGTGTCTTTTTTGGCAAAAAAGATGAGTTGATTGTTTAGTGCGCTTATTTTGTTCGTTTTCATTAGATTAGTTCTGATATCTTCAAATATTCCTAATAAAATATCACTACATGGTTCTGATTGTGAATTTAGTAATTGAAGTTTGAGCTTTTTTCTTTTTTTAAATTGAGCATCAATTTTACCGCATTCTGTTTCAAATTGGAATGCAAATTCGCTTGTTTGTTGAATAGTTGCTTTGTCTTTTGCAAGTGTGTTTGGTTTTCTATTACTGAATAGTTTGGTTAAAGAATAAGTTTCGTTAGACTGAGCCTTTATGTTAAACTGAAGCATTATGAGGCTTGCAAACAAACAAAGACGATTGCAATACGCCATTTTATTTTAGTTTGGAATTAATTTTAGTTAGTAGGTTGGTAGTTTCCTGATAATCTTTATCGCTGTAACCACTATTTTTTGCATGTGTTATGGCTTTTTCGGCTTGAATTTTAGCTTCCGGGTAATTACTGGATTTAAATAATACTGCAGCATAAGTATCTAGGTAAGCGTAACTTTGTTCTAGTTCGCAAGCCCTTTGCGCCATTTTTACAGCTACAGTACCGTGTTTATTTTCTATATCTTTTTCATATATGGTCCAAGCCATACTATTTAATTCCTGAGCATTGTTATTATAATATTTAGAATAATTAGAAGAGATTAAATTAAAATAAGCCGGCAAATTGTGTCGCTTAAATATTTCATAATTTACATAAAACAAAAGCTCGGCTTTCTTAGGCCAATTTAATTCTTCAAATTTTGTTTTATCAGAATTAAACAGGCTTTCATTAAATAATTTTGCAGTTAAGTGTTTTTTAAAATAGTTGATACTTACGTCTCTTAATTTTTGTGACAAGGTATCTTCACCGAATTTTTGACTGAAGGTTGAATAGTTTTGAATTACATAATTAATTTCTCTGCTGTTGTATGTGTTAACGTGATTTTTGATTAAAGACCAATTAACATAGTTTAATAGATCTTCCTCTTTAACTGTTTTAAGGTATGTGGCTATTTCTTGATCTGCAGATAAGCATGCACCATCCATTAAGCGGATATAGTCATGAATATTTTTCTCGTTTAAACCTGAGTTAATTATAAGTTTTTTTTTGTTAACAAAAGTTTCATTATCATTTTGAGCATCTTTCCCGAATGCAATAAATTCGCTTGTGTATTTATACCCCGCGCCTCTATGAACTAATTCACCTTTGGGGTTAATAAAAAGAAGGTTTGGATAACAATTTACTTCATACTTTCTAGCAAATTCAATTCCTTCTCCTTTTTCCGCATCCAATTTATAATTAATAAAGTGTTGATTGTAAAACTTGGCGACCGTATCATTTGTAAATGTTGTTTTACTCAAAAGTTTGCAAGGACCACACCACGTTGTGTAAACGTCAACAAAGATTAACTTGTTTTCTGTTTTGGCTTTTTCGATAACTGAAGCCCAAGTACCATGTTCAAAATCAATTTGAGCATTAATAAAACCAAAGTGGGCTAGAAAAATAAAGGGGATTAATTTTTTTATTTTCATGAATAAAATTATTACAAAAGCGATATGATATCTTCGCTTAATGGATCAACTTTACTTGGAAAAAATTTAATTACTTTTCCATTCTCATCAATTAAATATTTGCAAAAGTTCCAATTTGGAGCTTTATCAACTGTGCCATTTAAGTCTTTGGTAGATAAAAATTTATATAAAGGATGCATATCTTCGCCGCTCACACTAATTTTTTCCATCATTGTAAATGTTACACCATAATTTTTTGTGCAAAAAGATTTAATTTCAGTGTTTGACCCAGGTTCTTGTGAGCCAAAGTTATTCGCGGGGAATCCAATTACAGCTAATTTATCTTTATATTTATCACTAAGGGCTTGTAAATTTTTATATTGAGGTGTAAAACCACATTGACTGGCTACATTAACAATAAGTAATTTTTTACCTTTGAGAGAGGATAAATTCAAATCTTTGCCTTCAATAGTTTTGAGTGTAAAATCGTGAACACTCTTTTGGTTGTAATTTTTGATTGTAAAAGCTAATACAAAAAATGCAATTACCGGAATAATTAATGTTGTGATTGGTTTCATAGTTACTTAACCACTAAGCTAGCATTTTTGTTGCATAAAAAATAGTTAAATAAACAAAAAAGCCCAAATTAGAACAATTTGGGCTTTTAAAGGGCTAATAATTATTAGTTTTCAATTGAAATAACTAAATATTTTGAATTACTCCAGAACTCTTGTGGATTTGTTATTTCAAGTTTTTCAACTGGTTTTTCTCCAATTAACTTATAAGAACCACTTGGGTGAATACTTAATATTTTTGCACGTTTAGCGCCGATATTGATAGCTGTTGTTGATTCGATATTAATTTTAGTGAAATAATCTTTATTGAAATCATCTTTTACCTTGGTGGTTTTTCCGATTCCTATAAAACCTCCTTCTTTACTTATCACATTTTTTTCTTTTAATTCTTTACTTGTTCCAATCGCATAATAAGCTGTATTAATTACTTCTGTTTTTCCAGCACTTTCCTCCTCAATGGCCTGGTAATTTGTATTTAAGTTGGCAAGCTCGATATTTAAGCCTTCAATTTTTGATTTCAAATCACCTATTTCAGCATCTTTTTGATTGATTGTATTCTGAAGGTTTTCAATCATTTTTTCTAATCCTTCAAGCTTAAGCTTGCTATCTTTTAGTTTTTTTGTTAACGACCCAATTCTATTTTTGTTTTTGTTCATTAAGTCATAAATCGCTTGAATATCTTCTTTAATTTGATCTTCTTTACTTTTAACATCGCCCGATGCACTTGCTTTACCAACAATTTTTTCTTTCTCCTTGATAGCATTTAGGTTATCTTGAATTTCATTAAATGAACTTATAAATTCTTGAAGAGCAACTTCTTTTTCATTTAATTTCCCACTTAATTCTCCATTAACAGATGACAAACTATCTGCAAGTGGATTAGCTTCTTTTTCTTTATCTCCGCATGAAGTGTTTACTAGTGAAGTTGCACCAATTAACAGGGCAAGCACCAAAATTTTAATAGATTTCATAGTATTTTATCGTTTTGTATTTATTCTAAATATCGGAATTAGTAACCCTTCAAAAATAAAAAAAAGCAGCTGTTTAAGGGCTGCTTTTTATGAAAAGTTGTTAAAACTAACAAAACTCGTTATAAACTGCTTTTAAATGCTCAGAAATGGCGTTTGCCGATTGGCCTTCAATATGGTGTCTTTCGATAAAATGAACTAATTCACCATTTTTAAACAAGGCAATTGCCGGACTGCTTGGCGGATATGGTGCAAAATGTTTACGCGCTTCTGCAACAGCTTCGATATCAAATCCTGCAAATACCGTTGTTAATTTTGCGGGTAACTTTGAGTTTTCTAAACTTTTTTTAACGCCAGGCCTGCAAGCTCCTGCGGCACAACCGCACACAGAGTTTACAACCATAAGTAAAGTTCCTTCTGCTTTTAAAGCTTCATTTACAGCGCTTGGGCTTAATAATTCTGTGAAGCCCGAAGATGTTAATTCGGCTTTCATTGGATTGACGATTTGCTCTGGATACATAACCTTTTTATTTGCAAATTTAATACATATAACATCCAAACAAAACATAAATAGGGTTAAATTGTAGGCTGTTTTAACAAAAGCAGAATTTGACAAGTCATTTTAATAAACTATTAGTATTTTTACCCTGATTTCTATATAATATGAAAAAAATAATCACTATTGCTCTGCTAGGAATTGGATTAGTTCCAAGCATGAAAGCACAAAAAACCCTTCCGGGTACTACAGGAAGAAACAATACAACCTTTCCAATTCCTCAATTTGTTGATGAAGTTAAAAAGGTGGGTAGTGAATTGGTTATTCCATACAAGCGTTATAAAATGAGTAATGGACTAACTATATTAATACATGAAGACCATAGTGATCCAATTGTATATGTGGATGTGACTTACCATGTGGGAAGTGCCAGAGAGCAACAAGGAAGAAGCGGTTTCGCTCACTTTTTTGAGCACATGATGTTTCAAGGAAGCAAGAATGTGGCAGACGAGCAACATTTTAAGGTGATTACTGAAGCCGGAGGTACACTCAATGGAACAACAAACACGGATAGAACAAACTATTTTGAAGTTGTGCCTAGCAATCAATTAGAGAAGATGTTGTGGTTAGAGTCTGATCGGATGGGTTTTTTATTAGATTCAGTTACCCAACGCAAGTTTGAGGTTCAGCGCGCAACTGTAAAAAATGAAAGAGGTCAGCGTTATGATAATGCTCCTTATGGTGTTGTAATGGAAAAAATTGGGGAAGCCCTTTTCCCTAAAGGCCATCCATACAGCTGGTCAACAATTGGTTATTTAGTTGATTTGGATAGAGTGGATGTTAACGATTTGAAACGTTTTTATATGCGCTGGTACGGACCTAACAATGCAGTTTTAACGGTTGCCGGTGATGTGGATGTAAATCAGGTATTATTGTTAGCGCAGAAATATTTTGGATCTATACCTGTTGGTAAAGATGTTAAACCTCAAAAGGTTGAGCCATTTAAATTAACAGAGAGCAGATATGTATCTTATGAAGATAATGTGAGATTTCCTCAAATTTCAATAGCTTACCCATCTATTAAAACAAATACAAAAGATAATGCCGCATTGGAAGTATTAGCTAACATATTAAGCGGTTCTCAAGGTTCTCCGCTTTACAAAGGCTTTATAGAAACTAAAAAGGCTGTAAGTGCATTTTGTTTTCAGTACGCACGTGAATTGGACGGGCAATTTCAGTTTAATATTAGAGCCAATGCAGGCACAAAATTGGCGGAAATTGAAACTGAGTTTAATAAAATCTTATTAGACTGGGAAACAAAGGGTGGAGCTAAAGATGATGATTTGGCTAAATTTAAAGCATCATACAAAACAAGTTTGATTAATGGTTTAAGCACAGTTCAAGGAAAGGGAGCAACTCTTGCGGCTAATTTCACTTTTACGGGAGATGCCAATTATCTTAAAAAACAAGTTGCTTTATATAACAGTTTAACTAAGGCAGATGTAATGAGAGTTTATAATCAATACATTAAAGGTAAAACAGCGGTATTTTTATCATGCGTGCCAAAAGGAAAAAGCGAACTAATTGCTAAAGCTGATAATTGGAAAATGTATGAACGTACAATTGAAACAGAAAGCGACGAGTACAAGAATTTGAGTTACAATGAGCCAAAGGATGATTTTGACAGAAGTAAAATGCCACTTTCTACTGTTGCTAAACCAGTACCGGTACCAAACTTTTACAAAACACTCATTGCAGCAAGAATTCCCGCAATTGGTGTAGAAGACAAAGAAATTCCTACTGTGAACATTAATATATCATTTAAAGCAGGTCATCGCTTTGAACCAAAGGAAAAATCCGGAATCAGTAAGTTATTAGCTGCTATGCTCGGACAAAGTACAATTAAAACCAAAGCTGACGAAATTGAAAATAAATTGGATCGGTTAGGTTCTAGTGTATCCGTTAATGCTGGTGATGAGGACATGTCTGTTACCATCCAGTCAACAAAGCAAAATCTTTTAGCTACTTTAAAAATTGTTGAAGAAAGTATGTTTGAATGTAAATATGATCCAGAGGAATTTGAGATTGAGAAAAAAGGAATCTTGGATAATATTACACAAGGTTTAACTAACGCCGGTGTAATGGCAGATAATGCGTTTAGGAAAGTGATGTATGGAAATGATCATATCATGGCAATTCCATCCATAGGAACACCGGAAACAATTAAGTCATTAACCATAGATGATGTTAAAAATTATTATGCAAACAAAATACTAATCAATAATGCATCAATTGCAATTAGTGGAGATATTAAACAAGCAGAAATTGAAAAAGCTTTATCTTTTCTAAACAAGTTAAAATCCGGAACAATTCAAGAACTTGCAGAGCCAGCTTTACCGGTGCACGAAAAAACACGTTTGTATTTAATTGATAAGAAAAATGCAGCTCAAAGTGAAATCAGATTCGGGTATTTAGCTCTTCCATATGATGCAACTGGCGAATTTTACAAAGCCAATGTAATGAATTACAGTTTTGCTGGCGCATTTAATAGTAGAATTAATGTGTTATTACGTGAAGCTAAAGGATGGACTTATGGTACACGTGGTGGTTTTAGTGGTTCAAAGTTTGCAGGTCCATATGCCATAAGTGGTGGATTTAAAGCAAATACTACAGATAGCACTTGTTTTGAACTAATTAATGAATTAAATAAAATTGCAACAGGTTCGTTTACCGACGAAGAAATTTCATTTACTAAAAATGCAATGATGCAAAGTGATGCCTTGAAATATGAAAGCCCAATGCAAAAACTTGGATTCATTAAGCGTGTATTAGATTATAATTTGCCAAAAGATTATGTTGCACAACAAGCAGCAATCTTAAACTCAATAACTAAAGATGAATTAAATGCTTTGGCAAAAAAATATTTACAACTTGGTAAAATGAACATCATTGTTGTTGGTGATAAAGCTTCTAACTTAGATAAATTAAAGAAATTAGGATTTGAAATTATTGAGTTAGATCCAACGAATAATCAAATGATTCAAAAGTTTTAATTTTAAATTATAATAACTGAAAAAGCCGGGTTTCAATCCGGCTTTTTTGTTAAAGTACGTTATTACTTTGTTCTTTTAGCTTTTCTAGTTCATCTTTCATCATTACGACTAATTTCTGTATTTCTGCATCATTTGCTTTAGAACCTATGGTGTTTATTTCTCGTCCAATTTCCTGTGTGATAAAATTAAGTTTTCTTCCACTGGAGGCCTCTTTCATAGTGCTTTTAAAGTAGTCTAAATGTGTTTTTAGTCGAACTTTTTCTTCGTTAATATCTAGTTTTTCGATATAATAAATTAACTCTTGTTCAAATCGATTTTGATCTATTTTTTCTTTTCCAATTACATCAGAAATATTTTTTTTAATTCTTTCCTTAATAGTTTGAACTCTTAACTCATCCATGCTACTTATCTTATTCAGCGAGTTTTCAATATTATTAAGGCGTGTTTCAAAATCAGCCTTTATCGATTGACCTTCTTCTTTGCGAAAAGCATCTAATGCATTGATAGCTGATAGTATATGTGTTTTAATTTCTTTCCATTCATTTTGATCAGCTTCTTTTTTTTCGTTTTTTATGACATCCGGCATTTTTAAAATCTGGTCAAAATAGTTTTTCTGCGGTTCCTTTAAAACTTCAGATAGAGTGGCTAATTTTTGCTGGTATGCTTTAGCCAGTTCTAAGTTAATTTCTACAGGTGTTTCTTCCTGTGTTGATTCTATAAAAATTGAAAGGTCTATTTTACCTCTCTCTAATAACTTAGAAATCTCGTTTCTTAATTCTAGTTCATAATTTCTAAAAGCACTGCTTATTCTAAAGCTTATGTCGGCTGTTTTACTATTGAGTGATTTGATCTCAATCGTTATGAGTTTATTTCCTATTTGACCGGTGGCTTTCCCAAAGCCTGTCATACTTTTTATCATGCCTTATTTATTTTAGGTTTTAAATTTACTAAGTATAATCCGCAAATGATAATTAAACCGGATACTACTTTGGTTAATGTTAGTTTATCTTCTCCGATTAAAATAGCAAATGTACTGGCTAAAAATGGTTGTAAATAAATGTACATGCTCACTACATTAGGACTTAACTTTTTTAGTCCGTATAAGTTTAGTAAATAAGCCAGGAATGTTGTAGCAACTACCACAAAGCAAATAGCGAAAATTGCCTTTGACGTCATAGCAGTGTAATTAGTGTGTATGGTGTCATACAAACCAATTGGTAAAATGTAAATGGTTCCAAACAAAAACATCCATTTCATAACAGTTACTGTGTTGTAATTCATCATTAATGGTTTGGCTAAAACCACAAAAATGGCCCAGGAAGTCGCATTTATCAGTGTCATTAAATCACCTGATATGGTTTCGCTGCCTAATTCAAAATTTCCCCGGTAACGCAGGATAATATAACAGCCACTGATAGCTAGGATTAAACCGCTTATTTTAAAAATCGTGATTCTTTCTTTTAGCACAATTAATGTAAAAACAAAAACCATTATAGGGTTTGATATCATGATTACAGATGAATTAATTGGGGTGGTAAGGCTTAAACCATAAATAAAAAAAACTTGATTAATCACTACGCCAAATAAACTAAGCCAAATCATTTTTTTTATGTCTTCAAGGCTTACTTTTTCTTTAGGCATCATAGCACTTAATAAAAAGAATAGTAAACAAGCGCCGGTAATTCTGAAGAAAACAAGCGCAAGAGGTGAAATAAATTGAGGCATAAGTCCCTTTGCTATGCTGTAATTTAATGCATACACAACTTGTGCTCCAAGCAATGCTAAATGACCGTTTAGTTGTTTGTTCAAGAACTGCAAATATGCAAAAAGCGTTTGGCTTTTAATTATTAATATTAAAAAATACTATATTTACCATTATGTTGAGAAAAAGTATCAAACTTATAATTTTGCTTTGTTTCATTTATAAGCCGTTATACCAGCAACAGGATGAGTTCGATAAATGGGGTGTTGCCGGAAGTATGGTTTATACAGATTTAAAACTTGCCCTTAAAATTGAAAAAAGGGTTTACAAAATGGATTTAAGCTACAAGCCTGTTGATTTGAAGCAATTAGATAAATTACAGAAACTAACGGATTTACAAGTACTCAAGTTAAGCACCAATAATGTAACTGCCTTCCCAAAAAATTTTGATGCTTTAACCAATTTAATTTATTTTGCCAGTTATAATAATGCGCTAACAACCTTTATACCTAACGCAAAACCATTTTTCAATTTACATTTTTTGGAACTTCAAAACACAAAAATTGATAGCATTCCTGCACAAATTGCTTATTTAAACAAACTAGAAACATTTAGATTTGGAAATACAGATGATACTCTAAAATTGCCCTCAACGCTTATTTACTTAAAAAATTTAAAAGAATTAAATCTAGAAAATTGTATTTTAGACTCCTTCCCAAAGCAGGTTTTTAAGTTACCCTCACTAAAGTATTTGTTCTTAAGTAATACTAACACCCACTATATAACAAAACATTTTGAACGCTTGGAGAAATTGGAAGTTCTGGTAATCGAAAATAATCATTTGCAAAGAATCCCGTATGATATATATAAGGCTAAGAATTTGAGAATATTATCCCTACGTAATAATAAGTTAAACAACCTACCTGAGAGCATCAGTGAATTAATTAATTTAACTATCCTTGATTTAAGAGGTAATAAAATTGATAATGAAAGGATAGAGGAGTTAAAACTGCTTCTGCCAGGTTGTGAGGTTAAATTTTAGATTTTTAGGTCATCGCATGGCGTTATTTCCTGACAGTTAAGCTTCTAAATATCATTTTTAGTCTATTTAACAGTTTATTAAAGTTTAATTGATTTAATTTTGAAGAAATATTATTCTATGAAAAAAATATATTTATTTTTAGTAATCTTTATACTATCACTAAAGTATAAAGCACAGGTAAATGTTTCCGGTGGAACAAGTGCAACCTATTCAACTGTTAACGATGCTTTTAATGCAATTAATTTAGGTATTCATACCGGAGTTATTGCAATTGATATCACCGGTAACACAACCGAGCCAAGCACTCCAACTGTTTTGATTGCAAGCGGACAAGGCGCAGCCAATTACAGCTCAATTATCTTAAGACCAACAGTTACAGCAACCATCAGTGGTAATATGGTTACTGGTCGAGGAATACTCGAACTGGATGGTGCAGATAATGTAACTATTAATGGAGATATTCTAGGTGGAGCAGTTGGAAGAGATTTAACGATTATTCACACAGGAGCTACAACATTGGCTAACACCGCTTGTGTTCGATTATTAGGGAAAACTACAGGCGGATTAGGCGCAACCAATTTTAGCTTATTAAATTGTATTATTTTCGGGAATTCTGATGGTGCCAATACCGCTGCACCTCTTACTTCATCTTTTGGTTTTTATGCAGGTACCAATGCTGCAACTATAACAACAACAGGATTAGGGGATAATTATGATAATTTGGTGATCACCAATAATGAGTTTAAAAGAAGCTACCAAGCTATCTATTGTGGTAACACATTAGCAAATCCCGGAGATAATATTCTGATTAATAATAATATCATTGGTTCGTCTTCACCCGCGGAATATGTCCATTTTAGAGGGGTTAACTTGTCATCTGCTGTTAACAGTACGGTTAGCACTAATGATATTTCAAATTTAAGAATATCTTCTTCGGCAAGTAATGCCGGTATAGAAATTAATGGAGCTTCAGGCAATAACGTATTAGTTGAAAGAAATAGAATATATAGTATTTATTCTACCAGCAACAACGGATGGGGGGCATGGGGCATTAATTGCACTGGTGGGGCAAATCACACAATTGTTAACAATGTGATATACGATATAGTTACCACAAATTATGTAATTTCCACCACTTTTAATGCATTTGGTATTAGGCTTACTGCCGGTACAAATTACAGAGTTTATTTTAATAGCGTAAATTTATTCGGAGATTATTCAACAGTTACAACCAATGTTAACGCCATCTCATCTTGTTTTTTGGTTACTGCTGCTGCTGTAACCGGTGATGTAAGGAATAATATCTTTTGTAACCAAATGACATCAAGTGCAACAAATGTTACAAACAAAAGATTTATGGCTGTTTGGCTACCTACCGGGTATAATTTTGCTAATATGAACTTTAACAACAATGCTTATATGATTTCAAATGCCAGCACTACTGATTATTTAATCGGAAAATTAGGTACTGCTGCCGGAACTTTTGAATATCAAACCCTTGCTGCATGGCAGCCGGTATCGCAAGTCGCTAATCCTACTAACGATATAAATTCAATACCTCTAATTAATGGTGTTGCGCCATTTATTTCTAACACCAACTTAAATTTTGCTCCCAATACCGTTACATCAATTGAATCAGGAGCAGTAACATTAACTGTTTTAGGAACTCCTAATAAAGATCACAACAATGTTAACCGCCCTGCGGGTGGTGTTAATCCAAATACAAATCCTGATATTGGTGCTTATGAGTTTGACGGATTAGCTGGTGTTTCTAACGATGTTGGGATACTTTCAATAGTTTCTCCTGCCCCTTTGCAGTGTTTAAACGGAGCAGTTCAGGCAGTGGTTACTATCCGAAATTATGGAACAAATACAATTGCTGCAGGTACTCAAATACCAGTAAACATTATTACTTCTGGTGCTTTCAGCCAAACAATTGCCTCAACTTACACAGTTCCGGGTGGTGGACTTCCATCTTTAACCAATGTAAACTTCACATTAACACCTACTTTGAATATGGCAGCATTTGGAGCTTATACGCTTCTTGCTTCAACGTCTATGACGGCACCATTAGATCCGGTTGCAATTAATAATTCTGTTACAGCAACAAGAAATAATGCAACAGTTGCAACAATTCCTATCTTGAATGGCTTCGCGGGTTTTACCGGAGCTAATTTAATTACTGTTTTTCCAGATTGGTATGAAGCCAATGGTGCTGCATTTCCAAATGGCACTACATCTTCATGGCTGTCTCAAACAAACCTGGGTGGTGCCGGTAACGTTACAGCAAGGGTTAATTTAATTGGAAATACAAAAAGAGAATGGATCGTTGGCCCTAAATTCAACGCAACTTCCGCATCATTTATTTCATTTGATTTAGCTTTAACAAACGCAGGTGGTCTGCTTTCTACAACCAACATGGGTAGCGATGACCAACTGTTAGTAATGGTGTCTACAGATTGTGGGGCTAGTTACTCTCCAATCTTTACAGTTTCGACCACCAATAGTTTAACTAATAGTTTTAGTAATTTTAATTTACCTCTTTCTTCATATTCCGGTCAGCCAATCATTATTGGCTTTTTAGCAACGGAAGGTTTAATTGATGATCCGGAGAACGTAGATTTGCATTTAGATAACATCAATATTTATAACTTAGTTCCAAACGATGCTGGTATAAATGGTTTCATCAGTCCGGCGGTTAATGGATGTTATTCTGCCACCAATAGCGTGATTGCAGTTTTAAGAAATTTTGGTAGTAATACCTTAACTAATATTCCATATTCAGTAGTTGTAACCGGTCCTGTTGCCACAACATTAACTAATGTTTTTACTGGTACGCTTGCGCCTTCAGCAACTGTTGCGGTAACAGCAGGTACTTTGAATATGTCTGTAGCCGGTACCTTCACGTTAAAAGGATATTCTAGTTTATTGGGTGATGGCAATAACACAAATGATACAACGCTTATTACACGAGCAGTTAATCCTCTAGTTACATTACCTATTAACAATGGTTTTACCGGATTTACCGGTGCAAATTTACCAACCGTACAGCCAAATTGGCGAGAGGCTCAGGGTTTTACCGCACCTACCGGAACAACTTCAACATGGACATTCTTAAACAACTTTAATGGAACAGGTAACGTTTCTGCAAGAATTAATCTTTCTGCCACTTTGAGAAATGATTGGATTGTTGCGCCACGAACCTTGGCTACATCAAGCAGTCAGGTTTCATTTGATGTTGCTGTAGCTGCTTCAGCCAGTACAATTACACCTGCGGCAATGGGTAGTGATGATATGGTAAGAGTTATGGTTTCAACAGATTGTGGCGTTTCTTTTACCCCCATTTATACACTTAATGTTGCTAACACAAATAGTACCTCTGTTGCTTACACGAATCACACGGTATCCTTGGCACCATTTTCCGGGCAAGAAGTAATAGTGGCCTTTTTTGCTACTGATGGACCAGTTGATGATCCTGAGACGTATGACTTTCATCTCGATAATATTAATTTATTCAATGTTTTAGGCAACGATGCCGGTGTAACAGCTATTAATTCGCCAACGTCAGGTGCCTGTTATACTGCTACAGAAACTGTAGTAGTAACTCTGAAGAATTTTGGTTCAGCTGCAATTAGTAACGTACCAGTGAATGTAATAGTAAGTGGTGCAGCAACAGCAACTATAACAAATACTTATGTGCCGAGTATTTTACCTGGTGCTACAGTTATATTCACTGTAGGAACTCTGAATATGTCAGGAAGTGGTGCATATAGTTTTACAGCATCTACAGGCTTACTGGGAGATGTTAATACATTTAATAATATTGCACTCCTTACTTTAACAACCAATCCGGTGTTTAGCTTAAATGGCCCCACTCAGATTTGTTCAGGTAGTTCGGCTACTTTAACAATTAGTACACCTCCAACTTCCTACACATGGAGTACAGGTAGCACTGTCCCGTCAATTGTTGTAAGCCCAACCACTACATCAACATATAGTGTATTAGGTACAGATGGAACATGTTTCTCTCAACAGTCGTTAACTTTGACTGTTACCAATCCTACGATTTCAGCTTCAAATGCAACTGTTTGTAGTAGTATTCAAATTGCTACTTTAACGGCAACTGGATTTGCTCCCGTAAATTGGTTTGCAACACCAACCTCTACAAGTATTTTAGCAAGTGGAAATAATTATACTGCCTCTGCAGCATCAACGACTACTTTTTATGCCGAGGCACAACAAGCAACTTTAAGCAATAGTATTCAAACAACATACACTGCTGGCAACGGTTGTGGAGGTGGAGCAATGATTGATGTTAATCCAAATTTTGCCAACATGACAGTTGACAGTTTGATTTATCTACCAACTAGTGCAGGTGTAGTTACTGTTAATATTTATACTAAAAATGGAACCTATCTTGGCTTTGAAACAAATTCAGTTGCATGGACACTGCATAGTTCATATACAATTACTTCCGGTGGGGCATCTGTTCCTACAAAAATTGTTTTAAACTCACCTATTAATTTAGTAGGACCAACTGCTCTTTACATTAATGCAGACCTAAGATATTCAAGCGGAGCAGCAACTTATTCTAATCCTGACATGACTGTAACTTCGGGTATTGGCTTATGTGGTTTCTTTGCAACAACTAATAATCCAAGAACATTTAATGGAACTTTATTCTATTCAAAGCAAGGTTGCACCAGTCCAAGAATTCCTGTTGTCCTAAATTATGCCCCATTAACTTTAACTGCGTCTGCAACATCAAATTCAATATGTGCTGGAAACAGTGTTAGTTTAACTGCCGGTGGTGCAGCTACTTATACTTGGCAACCAGGGTTACAAACCACTTCCATAATTGCTGTTTCTCCTTCCGTAACAACAACATATACTCTTCTAGGCGCTTCTGCGTCTTGTACCGCTAATACAGTTAGGCAAATTACAGTGGCACCTTCACCTTCAATTAACATAATTGCAACGCAGTCTGTATGTAATAATATTATAGGAGGCGTAGTTACTTTAACTGTTAATAGCCCGGGTAATACTTTTACTTGGACAGTTAACAATTCAAATAATCCTTTGATTTTGGTTACTACACCAAGCGTTAATACCACCTACAGTGTAATTGCAACCAACTCCTTAGGTTGCACAAATACAGCAACCACCAGTGTGATTAGAATTGACTGTACCAATTTGAAAGAAACTCTCTCGGAAAGCTCAGTTGCGATTTATCCGAACCCTGCAAGTAATTTTATTGAGGTTGTATCTGGTGGTACTGAAGCGGGCCGAATTGAGGTTGTGGATGCGGTTGGTAGAGTTGTGCTAGGAATTAAACATGCGAATTACTCTACAACAGTTAATATTCAAAATCTGAATAACGGTTTATATTTTATAAGGTTAATTAATCAGGATAATAAAATTGTTAAGGAAGTTAAGCTTGTAAAAGAATAGTATTTGAAAATTCAGGCAAAAAAGCAGCCTTTTTGGCTGCTTTTTTGTTGGTTAAAACTTGCGTAAATTATTAAAAATCTTATATTTGCACTCCCTTTTTGAAAATGGAAACACAAGTAAGATTATTTTCCGGCATAGCCTCTGAAGGATTAGCACAAAAAATCGCAAAATCTTATGGGCAGCCATTAGGTAAAGTTGAGCATTATCGCTTTAGTGATGGTGAATTGCAGGCTTCTTACGAGGAGAGTATTCGTGGACAAAGTGTTTACATTATCCAAAGTACCATGCCACCAGCTGATAATTTAATGGAGTTATTGCTATTAATTGATGCTGCTAAACGTGCAAGTGCCAGGCATATTGTGGCAGTAATTCCATATTTTGGGTATGCCAGACAAGACCGTAAAGATAAACCACGTGTAGCTATCGGCGCTAAGTTAGTAGCTGATATGTTAGCCGTTGCGGGTGCAACCCGTGTAATGACCATGGATTTGCATGCCGACCAAATACAAGGTTTTTTTAATGTGCCTGTAGATCATTTATACGCCAGTACGATCTTTTTACCCTATATTACCTCTTTAAACTTATCAAACCTAACTATTGCTGCACCTGACATGGGTGGAAGTAAACGTGCAAATGCTTATGCTAAGCACCTAAAAGCAGAAATGGTTATTTGCTATAAGCAAAGAGCTAAAGCAAATGTAGTAGAGCACATGACGGCTATTGGAGAAATTGAAGGACGTAATATAATTTTAGTAGATGATTTGGTTGATACTGGCGGGACGCTATGCAAAGCTGCTGAAATGATGATGGACCGAGGCGCTTTAAGCGTAAGAGCTATATGTACGCATCCGGTACTTTCTGGGAAGGCCTACGAAAATATTGAAAACAGTAAGCTAACCGAATTGATTGTAACCGATACAATACCACTAAAGCAAGATAGCAACAAAATAAGAGCCCTTAGTGTAGCTGATTTGTTTGCCAAGGTGATTAACAGCGTACAGAATTACGAATCAATTAGTACTAATTTTGTAGTTTAAAATTAAGTCGCAAAATATAACATAAAACGAGTAATTTGAAGTTGAAGCGACCAACGACCAATTACTCACAAAAAAGAAAAATGAAAACAGTACAATTGAGCGGTTCGCAGCGTGCGAACGTAGGAAAAGTAGATGCAAAAGTCTTGCGCGACAAAGGACAAGTTCCTTGCGTGATTTATGGTGCGGGTGAACAAATTCACTTTAGCGCAGACGAGCGTCATTTTAAAAACATTATTTACACACCTGAAACAAATTTGGTTGAAGTAAATGTTGCGGGCAAAACATACAAAACAATTTTACAAGAGGCGCAATTTCACCGTTTAACCGATAAATTAATCCATGCTGATTTTTTATTGGTAAGCGAAGATAAGCCTGTTTCAGTTCAGATCCCGGTTAAAACAGTAGGTCAAAGTGAAGGTGTTAAAGCCGGTGGTAAATTAGTTATCAAATTGCGTAAGGTAAAAGTTCGCGGATTAATTTCTAAAATTCCTGCCGCCGTTGAGTTAGATATTACACCGTTAACGATAGGTAAAGGAATTGCCGCAGGAGACATTAACATTGATGGTTTAACTTTGTTGCACCCAAAAAATATTTCAATAGTAAGCGTTCAAACAACACGTAACGTTGTTACTGTTGAAGAAGCCCCTGCTGCCGGCGCAAAAACAGCTGCTCCAGCTGCAGCAGCTAAGGCTGCTCCTGCTAAAAAATAATTTATAATCAACTTTCTATAAAAAACTCCAACCTTGTGGTTGGAGTTTTTTTATGAGTCGCCTTTAATAATTGTTTTAAAAAATTAAAAGCATTTAAGTTTTGCCAGTTAAATAATTTTCTAACTGAGTATTGATTTAGTTCCAGCTCAGAAACTGTTTAATTTGGTCTTCGCTTACCTTTTGTTGTGTATCGGTTTTAAAGTTTGTTGATCCAAAATCTACATGCGTGTCAATCAATGAAATCGGCAGGCGGTTAGGGTGCACAAAGAACTTCAGGTAATTTAAGATGCCTGTTAAATGTTCCATACCTCTCAAATTGCCGGCTCTTCCACTGCTTATGCCAACTAAAAGGGCTTTTTTATTGGTCCATGTGGCGGGTGGTATAGCATCTAAAAAAACTTTTAATACTCCGGGGAAACTGCCATTATATTCAGGTATAAAAAAAATAAATTTAGTGTTTGTTTGAAGTTTTTCGGTGATTAGGCTGTTAAAAGCTTCAGTTCTTTTACCAAACAATTCTTCATTTAGCAAGTGGGTTTGCGCAGAAACCTCCTTTAAGTCAATTACCTCGGTTAGTACTTTGTGCTGATTAAGAATTGCTTTGTAAATGTTTCCAACCGCGTTAGTGTAACTATTGGGACGATTAGTAGCAAAAATTAAAACGATTTTCTCCATAAATAATTATCAACAATTTATTAATTACTTTTTTGTTTTGTTAAAAACTAACAACACTTAAAGTTCGCAATTAGTTTAACTTTACGCTTATACTTTGTACTTATTTTATGAACATTACGTACTATGGTCATTCTTGTTTTGGAGTAGAAATAAACGGAAAACATTTAGTTTTTGATCCGTTTATTACTCCAAATGAATTGGCTAAAAACATATCACTTTCTTCGGTAAAGGCCGATTATATTTTGATTTCACATGGGCACGAAGACCATATTGCTGATGCTGAAGCACTGGCAAAGTTAACCGGAGCCAAGCTAATCTGTAGTTGGGAAATTAACGTTTGGTTTGCGTCAAGGGGCTTAACAAATATCCATCCAATGAATATTGGAGGGAAAGTGAAGTTTGATTTTGGAAGTGTTAAGGCTGTTGCTGCCGTTCATAGTAGTGGAATGCCCGATGGAACTTATGGGGGTTCGCCAATGGGTTTTGTGATTGAAAGTTCTGAAGGAGATTTTTACTACGCAGGAGATACTGCTTTAACTTACGATATGAAATTAATTGGCGATTACAGAAAAATTGATTTTGCGTTTTTACCTATTGGTGACAACTTTACGATGGGTGTTGATAATGCCATTATTGCCTGTGAATTTATTAAGTGCAACAAAGTAATTGGGATGCACTATGATACATTTGGCTATATCGTAATTAATAAAGAAGAGGCATTAAAGAAATTTGAGAGAAGTGGAATTGAACTAAAGTTAATGGAGATAGGCCAAACACTAACAATTTAAGAAAATTGAAATGGGAAAAATAATAACAATTGCCAATCAAAAAGGTGGAGTAGGTAAAACTACTACTGCTATTAATTTGGCTGCAAGTTTAGCTGTTTTAGAATACAAAACACTACTAGTGGATGCTGATCCACAGGCCAATGCTACTTCTGGCGTTGGGCATGATCCAAGTCAAATTAAACACGGATTATACGAATGTATCATCGATAGCATACATCCAAAAGATGCGATTTTAAATACAGAAACACCCAATTTATTTTTATTGCCAACCACTGCTGATTTAACAGCTGTAGATATTGAATTGGTAAATGTGCCCAATCGTGAGTACATGCTTAAAAAATCGTTGGATAAAATTAAAGATAAATATGATTTTATTATCATAGACTGTTGTCCTTCTTTAGGATTGATTGTGATGAACGCTTTATGTGCTACTGATAGTGTAATTATTCCCGTTCAATGTGAGTATTTTGCACTTGAAGGTATGGGTAAGTTATTACAAAACATTAAAATTATTCAAACACATTTAAATACTAATTTAGATATAGAGGGTGTTTTATTAACTATGTTTGACGGTCGTTTACGTTTAGCCAATCAAGTAGTTGAAGAAGTTAAAACACACTTTCAGGACATGGTGTTTGACACTATTATTCAACGCAATACAAAATTGGCAGAAGCACCTAGTTTTGGGAAGACTATTATTATGCATGACGTTAGTGGTAAAGCCAGTAACAATCATTTAAATTTGGCACGTGAAATATTGCAACGTAACGGTTTAACCAAGATTAGTGATAAGCATCGTGCAATTAAAATGGATGCTGAAGAATTGAGCGAAGATTTTTAATATAAAATTAATTAATACTGAAAATTTAATCTATAACCTAAGTGAATTAGTTTTAAAGACAGTTAAGTAAAAGAAGAGAGAACATGAGTAAAAAACCGGCATTAGGAAGAGGGTTAAGCGCGTTACTTGAAAACGCAAAAACAGACATTACCACCAAGCAAATGGGCGATGGGGCACCAACTGTTAACTCTGTTTCATTAATTAAGTTAAAAGATATTGAGGTAAATCCATTTAATCCCAGAAGTAATTTTGAGGATAACGCTTTGCAAGAATTATGTGACAGTATTAAACAGCATGGCATTATTCAACCATTAACCGTTAGAAAACTTGGTTACGATAGATATCAGTTAATTTCGGGCGAGCGCAGGTTCAGAGCTTCTCAAATGGCAGGATTAACGGAGGTTCCTGCATACATACGCGTTGCCGATGATCAAGCCATGTTAGAAATGGCTTTAGTAGAGAATATTCAACGTGAGGATTTAGACCCAATTGAGGTATCCTTATCCTATAAACGGTTGATTGATGAATGTAATTTAACGCAAGAACAATTAAGTGAAAAAGTTGGAAAACAAAGATCAACAGTCACTAATTTTTTGAGATTATTGAAATTACCTGCTCCAATTCAAAAGGCTTTACGTGACAAGGAAATGAGTATGGGTCATGCAAAAGCTTTAATTGGCATTGAAAATGAAGACAGACAATTAGCAATTTTTGCCTTAGCCATGGAACAGGATTTAAGTGTAAGACAAATTGAGGATTTAGCCAGGGGAGAGAAATTAAAATTAAGTCCGAAAATAACCAGACCTGAAAAACCATTAAGTATAGAAGATAAAAATATTACCAAAGCACTCGATAAGTTATTTAATAAGTCTTATAGCTTTAAACGAAACTCAAAAGGTGGTGGTACCTTAAACATTGCTTTTTCTAATAATCAAGAGTTGCAACATCTCCTGAGTTTTTTTGGTGTGGAGGGCTAAAAATTCTAGTGATACAATCACTTAAAACAAAACTGAAATTGGTATTACCAAAATACCAAAAACTTATTCTGGAGTATAAGGTAAACATGAAACCTCGATATACTAGCGGAGGGCACCCACTTTTAAAATCCATTATTTCTACGAATGAGTTACAGTATCAACAAATATTAAAGCAAATACTCAACAATCAGGAGGTATTTAAGAAGATAAAGCACGCTGAGCATGAAACAGATGAAAATGAGCCAGCATGGAACAATGGTTTTTTGCCGGGTTTGGATATTGCAGCTCTCTATACACTCATTCAACAGTATAAACCTAAGAACTATATTGAAGTTGGTTCAGGCAATTCCACTAAGGTGGCAAGAAAAGCTATTAAGGATAATCAACTATCCACACAAATCGTTTCTATAGATCCTTTTCCGCGTGCAAATATTGATCACTTGGCAGATAAGGTGATAAGGGAACCTTTCGAGAACTTAAAGGATTATAAGTTTATTATTGATTCTTTAAATGAAAATGATATTTTATTTATAGATAATTCGCATCGGTGTTTACCTAATTCAGATGCAACAGCTTGTTTTTTAGATATTCTACCTTATTTGAAAAAGGGCGTGATAGTTCATGTACATGATATTTATTTGCCCTATGATTATCCGCAATTCATGTGTGATAGATTTTATTCAGAGCAGTATGTTTTAGCCGCATTTATTTTAGCAAATCCTAATAAATACAAAACCATTTTTCCAGCAATTTACGTGAGTGAAAATAAGGAACTTTCTGACTTAATCGCTCCTCTTTGGAATCATCCAAATACACAAGGCGTTGAAAAGCATGGAGGTTCTTACTGGCTTCAAATAAACGATTAATCAATTACTCAATATAGTCCAATCATTTTCAAAGTTACATTTAAACTCATCGTTTAGCTTAATGTAAGTAATTTTAGAGCGGCGTTTTATCCAGTTTTTAACTGCATTTTTATTTTGCTGTGCAATAGCAATATTGGCAATTTTTTGATAATCATCCTTTAAGTTTGCCTTATGCGGGTCAATGCGATTTTTTAATTTCATTAATCTGTAACCGGGTTTTCCATCGGGCATTGTAAATTGCATTGAAGGGGTAATATCGCCAACATTCATGCCGTTTAATGCAGGAACAAGGTTTTGGTCTATTTCGGTTAAATCTTCATTATCAAATTTAGTACTTGCAGTTCTTTGGTTAATTAAAATGCCTGAGTTTTGTTTAGTGTCATTGTCATCACTAAATTTTTTTACTGCTTGTTCAAAGGTATATTTACCGGCTTTAATTGAAATTAAAATAGTGTCTAATTCCTTTTTACATTTAAAAAAGTCGGCATTATTTATTTTTGGCATCAGTAAAATATGTCTTGCATCTACCACTTCACCTTTTCGTTTAACAAGTTGCATAAAATGATAGCCGTATGTTGTTTCAAAAACTTTTGACACTTCACCTTCCTTGAGTTTAAATGCAACACTTTCAAATTCAGGCACCATTTGTCCTTTTCCAAAGGTTAAAAAACCACCATCTTTTGCTGATCCCGGGTCTTCGCTGTATAAACGGGCGAGAAGGGCAATGCTACTTTCGCCTGAAAGTACACGTTGTCTGTATCCTTCTAATTTTTCTTTGGTTGCTGTTTTTTCTTCTTCGCTGTATTGAGGTCTTCTAACGATTTGTGAAAGTTCAACTTCTGAATTAATCAATGGCAGGCTATCTTCTGGTATAGTTTTATAAAATGCTCTCACTTCAGCAGGAGTAATTTTACCATCTCCGGTTATTTTACCGGCCATTTTTTGAGCTATCATTTGCTCCTGAACATCTGTACGCATTTCATCTTTGATAACATTGGTGCGTTTTCCATAAAACTGTTCTAGTTTTTCTTCACTACCAAACTGCTGAATAAAGTAATTCATGCGTTTGCTTAATTCTTGATCAACTTCCTGGTCGCTTACCACAACAGAATCTCTGTCTGCTTGAGCTAATAAAAGCTTTTGATAGATCAATGTTTCATAGGCTTTACATTTATCAATACCTAGGCCGCTTTTTTGCTGCTCAACCATTAAATTTTGTAAATCGCTGTATAGAACCGAATATTTTCCAACAACACCAATTACTTTATCAATTACCTGAGCTGATGAGATCTGTAACAAAAGCAGAAACAGTAAAGTATTCGTAAGTCGTGAAAACATCATGCAAAGATATCTGAATTGTTTAAATTTGGGTTGAATCGGCCTTTAAAAAAGGTTAAAACTTAAGTGTTAATTTAAATTGTGTTCCTTTATCATTAAGATATTCGTAGTTGGCGTCAATTTGCTTACATAATCCATCAATTATTTCTGTTCCAATAGATGCATGATCCTTAAGGTTAGTATCCTCTTCAGTCATGCCTATGCCATTGTCTTTGATGGTTATCACAACACTGCTTTTATTGTTAATTAAGATGGTTTTTATATGTGGATCAATGCTTTGCCCATGTTTAAATGCATGTTTGTAACTATTGGTGTATACCTCATTAACAATTAGTGCAATTGGAACAGCAATAGAAACATCAACTAAAAAATCGCTCAAGGCATTTTCTATCTTTACATTAAAAGAAGTGTTTTTATAGGATTGATGGAGAAACTGACCAATTTGCTCTATATATTCTTTTAAATTAATTTTTGAAAAGGACTTCGATTTGTATATCATTTCGTGCACAGCTGCTATTGAGTTAACTCGGTTTCTGCATTCTGTGAATAGCTGTGCGTGAAATTCATCCGTTGATTTGCTTGACTGTAGACTAAGTAAACTGGCAACAATACTTAAATTATTTTTCACTCTGTGATGTATTTCCTTAAGTAAAACTTGTTGTTCTTTACTTATTTGTTGAACTTGTTCGTAAACAATTCTTTTATGATTTGTTTCGAGTGCTAAAGAAATTAACTGGGCTGTTACTAATCCAAATTTTTGTTCGAGCAAATTCCATTCTCTTGTTTTTCCAACATTTTCAAAACACAAAACACCAATCATTTCTCCTTCTATTCTTATCGGGATATCCATTAGTGATTGAATGTTATGCGGTTCAAGATAAATGTCTCGTAACTCTTCTGTAACATGGCTATTAAGGCAGTCGTTTGTTACGATAATTTTTTCAGTCTCAAATAATTTAAAATAATTTGGAAGCGCTATTCTGGGTAAAGCACCTTGTTCAACAAAGGAATTTTTAACTGAGTCAAAATTACCAATACAATTAATCTGAGTCATTTCTTTATCGAAAAGCCATGCGTTAACGCGCTGCGTTTCTGTTGCACGGGAAGCAGTTTGTAAAATCTCAAAAATAGCTTCGTTTAAATTGCCATCTCTTATTTTTCTTGATTTGGCTAACAGTTCAATAGAGAGGGTTTTCTTCAAAAGAGAAATGTGTTTTAGTATTTCAGGGGTTAAATCTTTTAAATATACCACATAGGTAACCTCTGAGGATGGCAACTTAATAAGAACTAATCTGAAATTTTTTAATTCGGAGGATTTTGTAGCAATTTTACATTCAATATCAAATTTACCTTGCTTAAGAAGTGTGTTAAATTTTATTCTTGAATCGTTACCTTCAATTAAATCAATAATTTTTAATTGATTTGAATCAATACCTGTAAGTTGCTTGAAGCTTTGGCAGGTATTTTGAATTTGAAGTTGAGCGTTCAAATAAAACAAACATTCATTTTCTATTTGTGCTTTTACCAACATTATTCTTATATCAAATTTAAGAATAAAATTGACATTGCAAAATATAATTTATCCCGCCTAAACCAATTTAATTTAATTAATCGAGAAAAATTCTATTCAAAACGCAGGTGTTTAACAGAAATGCCCTTGTTTTGAAGTTCTTTAAGTGCATCGATACCAATTTGTAAATGATTAGTTACAAAATCTGATGATACTTTTTTATCACTTTCTTCAGTTTTAACACCTTCGGGAATCATTGGTTGATCGCTAACCAGTAATAAAGCACCTGTTGGAATTTCATTACAAAAGCCTACACTAAAAATGGTGGCAGTTTCCATATCAATAGCCATGGCACGCAAAGTTCTTAAGTAGTCTTTAAATTTTTCATCATGTTCCCAAACTCTCCGATTGGTTGTATATACGGTGCCGGTCCAATAGTCTAAGCCTTTTAATCTTATGGTGTAAGAAATTGCTTTTTGAAGATTGAATGAAGGCAGCGCTGGTACTTCAGCAGGTAAATAATCATTACTTGTTCCTTCTCCGCGTATTGCAGCAATAGGCAATATTAAATCACCTATCGCATTTTTCTTCTTTAAACCACCGCATTTTCCAAGAAAAAGCACAGCTTTTGGATGAACTGCCGTTAGTAGATCCATAATGGTAGCAGCCATTGCACTACCCATACTAAAATTGATTATCGTTATTCCGTTGGCTGTAGCACTTTGCATAGGCCTGTCAATACCGTCCACTTTAACATTATGCCATTCGGCAAATAAATTAACATAAGTACCAAAATTGGTGAGTAAAAAGTATTGTCCGAATTCTTCTAATTTTTTACCGGTATAACGAGGCAACCAATTATTAACGATTTCTTCTTTAGTTTTCATCTCTTTTATATTGTTTAATAACTTTATAGTATCTGGGTGCTTGTAAAATATTACTACTATTTTTGCTTTGTTAAATTTAGTAATTAATCATGACAAGTTCACTTAGATATCCTGATTTTAAAGTTAAGCTTAAAAAGCTCAGCAATAAAGTAATGATATTTGATGAAATAAGAAAGGATTGGTTTGTTTGTACACCTGAGGAGTGGGTTCGGCAGCACGTGATTAATTATTTAATTAACAGTAAAAGGTATCCTTCATCTTTAATTGCAGTTGAAAAATCAGTAATATTAAATGACTTGGCTAAACGTTTTGACATAGTTGTTTATTCCAATGATCTCAAACCATATCTACTTGTTGAATGTAAAGCAATGTATGTTGAGCTGACTGCTGCAGTAGCTGAACAGGCAATGCGTTATAATTTGGTTTTGAAGGCCCCATATTTCATGATAACGAATGGAATCGAGGAATTCGTTTTCAATAAAAATCAAATCAGTAGCATTCCATACTACAAGTAGGTTCACTTTTTTTGTTATTTTTACATGCAATTCAATTCTATATGATGTTACGATTTAATTTATTTTTTATTTTTTTAGGGGTATCAATTTTAAGTTTTTCTCAAAATCGAAGAGAGGAAGAGGAAAGCAATAGTATTGTTGATAAGGATTTTAAAGTTGCCTACGATTTATTTGAACAAAAAAAATACAAGGAGGCTTATGAAGCTTACTCAACTTTTTTAAATAAAAAACCTAAAGATGTTTCGGCTCTTTATAACCGAGGTTTATGCAGTTATAATTTAACTGATTATAAAGCCGGTATCAGAGATTTTAATGAATCTATATATCTTGGCAATAAAAAAACAAATACATACTATATGCGGGGTTTATCAAGATTTTGCCTAGATGAATATGATAATGCAATCAAGGATTTTGACTCATCTTTAACATTTGACAAATCATTTTACAAGGCCATATGCTATAAAGGTGCCAGTTTATACAAACAAAAAAATTACCGCGATGCTTTAGTGGCATTAAATTTAGCAGCCACAATTAATCCTGAATATGAGCCAACATTTTATTATCGTGCAGTTAGTAAGTATTACATTGGTGAGTATAAAGGAGCCTTAACCGATATAGATAAGGCAATTAGTTTAAAAAATGACTTGGAGTCCCATTTTTGGAAAGGTACCATGTTAATAGAACTAGATAAGGATAAAGAAGCTATTCGTATTTATGATAGTATCATAACGGTAAAACCCACGTATGCCAATGCTTATTATAACAGAGGATTGGCTCATTATCATTTGGCAAATTACAATGCTTCTATAAAAGATAATAATAAATGTATTGAATTGGACCCATCTCATCGAAAGGCATATTATAACAGAGGATTATCCAATTTTTACACACTCAATTATAAGGGTGCAGAAACTGACTTTTCTTCTGCCATAGCTATGGGTTTAAATGATTATAAAAGCTATTGTTTCCGTGGTGCAACTTATTATTATCTAAAAAACGAAGGTTCAGCTTTAACGGATTTGAATAAATCAATTGAATTAAATCCTAATTACGAAACTTCATATTACTACCGCGCTAATTTAAAGTATTCTATGGCTGACGATAAGGGCTGTATTGAAGATTGTGATAAAGCAATTGCAATAAAGAAGTATTATGATACCTACTATACACGTGCTATTGCAAAACTACAAAGTAAATTGTATGATGCGGCTATTGCAGATTTTAATGAAGCATTAGCCTTAAATTCAAGTCATGGTAAATCACTAATTGAGAGAGGAATTGCCTACTATTTTCTGGAGAAAGACGATTTGGCAAGAAAAGATTTAGATGCGGGTTTGTTGATTAACAAAGAGTATTCAAGAGGCTATTATTTCAGAGGTAAATTAAAAAAATTTGCCAACGATAAAGTGGGATGTTGTGAGGATTTAAAAAAAGCTAAGCAATATGGTCACACAAAAGCTGATGAAGAGTTAATTAAGAATGGATGCAATTAATTTTCGTAAACTGTTAATTTTTCCAGTGCTTTTTCATTCGAAACGTTAACGTCCCTCAATGAATTGATCTTATGAATTACAGCATCTAATGCTGAGTCAGGACAACTTGCACCACTTGTAATAATTATTTTTAGTTCAGGTTTATCCGGTAAAAAAGAGGAGCTGGTTAGCGTGATTTTGTTTGGGTAATCATAATGCTTTATTTCATTTGAAGAAATAATTTCACTCGCGCTGCTTATAAAATATGTTTTAAATTTTCTCTCACATAATTCAACCAAATGCGAAGTATTACTACTGTTATAACCTCCAACAACAATCGCTAGGTCAGCATCTGTTTCCAATAAACCGTATGTTGCATCCTGATTTTCGTTGGTTGCATAGCATAAGGTATCATGTGTATCCGCAAAATGATCTTTAATTGTTTCTGCTCCAAATTTAATTATCATTTGTTCTCTGAGGTAATTAGTAATCTCTTCAGTTTCGGTGGCTAGCATGGTAGTTTGATTAATAACGCCAATCTTAAGAAAGTGTTTGTCTATTTTAAATCCTTCTGAAAATTTGCCGTTAAATTCCTTTTCAAATTCAGATTGAGTTTTTTTCCCGTGCAAATAATCGGCTAGTAATTTTGCCTCCTCGATATCTCTAATCACTACAACTGCCTCGCTGTCTTTTTCACTTCTCGAGAATGTTGACCTTGTTTCCTCATGATTATATTTTCCGTGAATAACGATGGTATGTTTAGTTTTACCAATTTGTTCAGATTTTTTCCAAACACGTTCAACAAAGGGACAGGTTGTATTATATTTTTCAGTTTTGATTCCTTTTTTTTCAAGTAATTCTATTAATTGCAATGGCGCCCCAAAAGCAGGAATCATTACCACATCATCCGGGTTTAAAATGTCAAATGGTATTAATTGGTTTCCGTGAGTGTCTTGTAAAAATTTTACGCCTTGATTCGTTAAATCAGCATTAACATCCGGATTGTGAATCATCTGACTAAGCAAGAAGATATTCTTCCCGGGATTTTCATTAAGTGCTTTAAAAGCAATTTCAATTGCATTTTCAACCCCATAGCAAAAACCAAAATGACGGGCTATGTAATACTTTATTGAACCATAATTAATTACGGAAGGTAAATTACTCTTTTTTCGTGGATCCTGAATCTTTCTGAATTGTTTTACTTTTGTTATGATTGGACTTCTGTAAAATTCAGGTACATTAAATGTTTTCATTAGTTAATTATAACAAATTTACTCAAAATTTGTTGCGTGGGTGATAACTTAATATGTTTTCTCTTAGAAATTGAGTATCCAAGTGTGTGTAAATTTCAGTTGTGGTGATACTTTCGTGACCCAACATCTCCTGAACGGCTCTCAAATCTGCACCACCTTCCACTAAATGCGTTGCAAAAGAATGACGAAAAGTGTGAGGGCTAAGTACTTTTTTGATACCAGCCTTTGTTGCCAAATCTTTTATAATGTAAAAAATCATCACCCGGCTTAATGGTTTTCCACGCCTGTTAAGGTAAAGAAAGTCGAGGTGTTGTTTTTGAATACTTAATTTTGATCGGTGTTGCTGAATGTAGTTTTCAATTAAATTAATTGCTCTTTTTCCAATTGGAACAAGGCGTTGTTTGTTGCCTTTTCCGGTAACTTTGAGGTATTCCTCTTTTAAGTTTAAATCTGATAATTTAAGTGTAACTAACTCTGTAACCCGAAGACCGCAACTATAAAGCGTTTCAAGCATACTCAAATTACGTTCACCTTCAGGTTGGCTTCTGTCAATTTGAGCTAACATCGCATCGATTTCTTCCACTGTCAGGAATACAGGAAGTTTTCGTTTTAGTTTTGGTGTTTCTAATAATTCTGCAGGCGAATCCTTAAGATCATTTTCAAGAACAAGAAATTTATAGAATGTTTTAATGCCGCTTATTATTCTAGCCTGTGTGGTTGAGCTAAAGCCAATTTCGGCAATCCATTCAACGAAATTTTGTAATTGTAAATAGGTAAACTGTTGCGCAGATTGCTTATTTAAATATAGTTCTGAATATTGCTGAAGTTTTGTGAGGTCCGTTAAATAAGCGTCAATACTGTTTTTTGAAAAGGATCGCTCTAATTGTAAATATTGCTTGAAGCGTGTATAAAGCGATTGCCAGCCACTCATTTATTTATAAAATAACCATTTGCCAATTTCTTTCCAGCTTACTTTTTTGCCATACATTAAAATACCGGTTCGGTAAATTTTTGCTGCTAAATAAGTTGTTAGAATAAATGAAGCATATAATAAGCCAAGCGAAAGTAATAGTTCCCAGATCGGCGTGTTAGCGTTTAAGCGGCTCATCATTACTATTGGAGAGGTGAAGGGTACAAAAGAAGCCCAGTAGGCTACCGAAGAGTCTGGATTAGTCATACTTTTAATGGCAATAAAATAGCCGGCCATCAGCGGAATCATGACTGGCGTTAAAAATTGTTGCGAGTCTGCTTCTGAATCAACAGCACTGCCTATTGCCGCCATTAATGAACTGTAGAATAGGTAGCCTCCAATAAAATAAAGGATAAAGCAAATCACAATTAGTTGCACGGGCAAAGCATCCATTTTTTTAAGAAGATCAAACACCTCTATTTTATCTTGGTAATTATCCAGTTTAGTAAAATCAACGTTAGTTCCCATTTTCTTTACTAATTCTTGTTGCGAGTTAAATTTAGCGAACTCTTTATTGATATCTTTTAAGAAAATGGTTGAAAGTAAAGTAGTTAGAATCAAAGAAATAACGCCCATAATTAAAAATTGAATAATGCCGAGTAAGGCCACTCCAATTATTTTACCAATCATTAATTCAAATGGCTTAACACTTGATACAATTACTTCAATGATACGATTGGTTTTTTCTTCCATTACACTTCTAAATACCATCATGCCATACATCATGATAAAAATGAACATTAAAGCGCCAACTAAGAAGCCTAAAAATCCTAAGTTTGAATCATCTTTTTTGAAACCATTCTCATCAACTTTTTGAGTAATGAGTTTTATCTTTTCTTTCGAACTATTGATCACATTTGGGTCTATATTGTTAGCCTTTAGTTTTTCTTCTTGAAAGATTTTTTCCAGCTGATTTTTAATGTTTTCCTGGAAGAAAAGCCCCGGTGATTTTTTGTAGAACAACTTTACGGCTCCTGCACCACCTCCAACTGTGTTTTCAAAGATGTTTAACACACAGGTGTAGTCTTCTTTAATCAGTTTATCGATGGCATCATCTAATTTTAAATCCGTGTTGTAAAAAGTAATATAGTCATTGCCTTGCAGTAATTGGGTTGTGTGTTTGGTGTCATCTACAACCAATACTTTTTGTTGTGTTTTATCATCCATGCTCATTTTAATGATAAAACCCAAAAAACCTGTAATTAGCAATGGTGCTAAAAAGGTCATTATTAAAAAAGTTTTATTTGTTAACTTACTTTTAATTTCTCGTTTTATGATTAAACCTATTTTACTCATCTTTTATTATTCAGTGAAATTACTTTTTGTGCCGAGTTCCTGTGGATTGTTATTGCTCACTTTCATAATGAAAATATCGTTCATACTTGGAACAACTTCCTGAAATGATACTAATTCACAATGGGGTAAAACAGCTTGGAGCATTTGGCTCGAATTGATTGCCTTATTAATTTTTATCGTAAAGTAGTTAATGTCGTCTTCCGTAATTTTCTCTAGTACTTCGCCTCCGGTCCACAAAGCATTGGTAAATCCCATTACATTTCCTTTAAATGCAACTTTGTATGTATTTGTGCGGTGTAATTTTCTTATCTCTTTTACGGTACCGTCTAGTATTTTTTCTGATTTATTAATTAATGCAATACTATCGCAAAGCTCTTCAACACTTCCCATATTGTGGGTTGAAAAAACGATTGTAGCACCGTTTTTTCTCAGTTCCAAAATTTCATTTTTAATAAGTTGCGCATTTACGGGGTCAAATCCGCTAAACGGTTCATCTAAAATTATTAATTCCGGTTCATGTAAAATCGTTACAATAAACTGAACCTTTTGTTGCATGCCTTTGCTTAACTCATCCACCTTCTTTTTCCACCATGATTGCATGTCGAATTTCTCGAACCAAAAGTTTAAGCGTTTTTTGGCTTCTGCTTTGCTTAAGCCTTTGAGTTGAGCAAGATACATGGCTTGTTCACCAACAGGCATTTTTTTATACAGACCTCTTTCTTCCGGTAAATAGCCTATTTTAGAAATGTGTTTGTACTGAAGTTTTTCTCCTCTGAAAAGCACCTCACCACTATCAGGCCCTGTAATTTGATTGATGATGCGTATAAGCGAGGTTTTTCCCGCGCCATTAGGACCCAATAATCCAAAGACAGATTTTTCGGCAATGTTAATGGATACATTGTTTAAGGCAACATGATTACCATACTTTTTTGATACATTTTTTATTTCCAAGATACTCATTCTGCTTTCACACGTTTTACGAACAATCGTTTAATTTATTGGGGCTTATAATATTTTTTAGCCTCAGGCATAAAGGCTTTTAAATCTCTGATGCGCGTTTCATCGCTTGGGTGTGTGCTCAGTAATTCAGGTGGTTTTTGTCCGCCACCTTCACTCATTCGTTGCCAAAATCCAACTGCGGCCTCCGGATCATAACCACCCATGGCAGCAAAAATTAAACCCATTTTATCGGCCTCTGTTTCGTGTCCTCTACTGTATTTTAATGCACCTAAACCTGTTGAAACACCGTAGGCCTGAGCAAATAGTTGCTGTGTTAAAGCAGGTTTTTGTGATAAAGCTATTGATAAAGCCTGACCCCCAAAATTAATTAATAAACCTTGACTCATACGTTGATTACCATGACGAGCTACAGCATGTGCAATTTCATGCCCCATCACAACGGCTAAACTATTCTCATCCTGTGTAATAGGCAAAATTCCTGTGTATACAACCACTTTTCCGCCGGGCATGCACCAAGCGTTAACAGTATTCTCATCTACTACATTAAATTCCCAGGCAAAGCCATTTAAATCTTTTAAAGCACCTTTTTGAGCATAATACTTCTCAACTGATTTTTGAATTCGCTCCCCAATTCGTTTTACCATTACAACGCGTTCATCACTTTGAGGCAATGGAGGATGTTCCTTTAAAAACTGGTCGTATTGAGAGTAACTCATGGTCATTAATTCGGTTTCTGGAACCAGGCTTAACGAACGTTTGCCGGTAACTGCGTTTTTATGGCAGGAACTATAGCATGTTAATAGTAAACCTAAAACGGATAATTTAAATAATTTCATGTTTAAAAAGTATAATTGGATTTATTCGTTCTTCAAGATTTAATCCTCTATTTTAGCCGTTAAACCGTTTTCTAACAATGCCTCATGAATAGGCTTTAATTTTTTGAAGCTACCATTTTTTACAACACATTTACCGGTATAATGCACCAAATATGCACACTGTTCGGCCTGTAATTCGGTATGTTCACAATACTTAATTAAACAATTAATTACGTGCTCAAAGGTATTGTAATCATCGTTGTATAATATTAGCGCTTTGGTGGCTTCCTCTTTTAAAATCACCTCAATGACTTCATCTTCTAATAACTCAAAACTCATAATAAAATATAATTACAAAGATAAGCATTTTAAGGATATTAAAATCAAAACAAGGTTGTTCAAAACATCCTTTTAATAGGGTATTTTGTGCTCTAATATGCGCTATTTTTAAAAAATGAAACACATTTTAATAGTTGTTTTAAGTTTAGTTGTAGGGTTAGGATTTAAGTATAAAGCGCAGGTTGACCCTGAATTTTTGAAGGAAAGTAAATGGGTTGATTCTGTGTTTAGTTCTCTAAGTCGGGAAGAGCGAATTGCGCAACTTTTTATGGTGGCTGCATACAGTAATAAAGACTTAAAACATGTTAAAGAAATTAAAGACCTTATCGTAAATCAAAAAATTGGCGGCTTAATTTGGATGCAAGGTGGTCCGGTGCGACAAGGTAAACTGGCGAATTATTATCAATCTATTGCTAAAACACCTTTACTTTATAGCATTGATGGGGAGTGGGGGCTTTCAATGCGACTAGACAGTACCGCCAGGTATCCTAAGCAAATGACCCTGGGAGCGATTCAAAATGATAGTTTAATTTATGAAATGGGTGTTCAGATTGCGAAAGAATGTAAACGAATAGGCCTTCATATCAACTTTGCGCCGGATGCCGATGTTAACAACAATCCCAATAATCCGGTAATTGGCATGCGTAGTTTTGGCGAAAATAAATGGAAAGTGGCTCAAAAAGCATACATGTACATGGCTGGTATGCAATCGCAAAAAGTTTTGGCAACCGGAAAACATTTTCCGGGTCATGGTGATACCGATAGCGATTCTCATAAAACTTTACCTCAAATTAACCATTCATTAGAACGAATCGACAGTTTAGAACTATACCCGTTTAAATATTTGATAGAACGAGGCTTGGGTAGTATGATGGTGGCGCATTTGAATATTCCGGCTTTAGATACAACGACTAATTTGCCTTCTACTTTATCACCAAAAATTGTGAATGATTTATTAAAAACCAAATTGAATTTTAAAGGCGTAATATTTACAGATGCTTTAAACATGCAAGGTGTTGCAAAGTACTATGAACCTGGTATTGCTGACGTTAAAGCTCTCATTGCAGGAAATGATATTTTATTGTTTAGTGGCGATGTTCCGAAGGCTATGGTTGAAATTAAAAAGGCCATTGCAGAAGGAAAAATATCTCAATCAGAAGTTGATGAAAAATGCAAAAAAATACTAAAGTTAAAATACTGGTGTGGTCTTTATCAAAAGCAAGAAGTTGTTACCCGTAATTTGTTTAAAGAACTCAACACGCCGCAAAGTGATGCCTTAAATGACAAACTTGCTAATGCTGCTATTACCTTACTTAAAAATGAAAATGCTAAAATTCCATTTACAGCTCCTGTAAATACAAACTACCTGGAAGTTTCATTTGGCATTGAAGAAGAAAATACGTTTTACAAAACATTAAAGAAACAAATCAATGTTGATCATATAGGGATTAAGCATACAGCAAATGCAAAGGAAATTAGTGATTTATTTGCAAAGGTGGTAAATTACGAAACCGTAATAATTCAGCTGAATAAAACCACCTTAAAAGCCGATAATAATTACGGCGTTGGTTTACAAACTTTAAAATTGATGGATAGCATTGGTTTGATTAAACCTACCATTGTTGTTGCTTATGCCAATCCTTACCTATTAAACCAAGATATTGGTTTTACAAATTGTAATACGCTGATTTGGGGTTACGAATATATGCCAAGTATGCAAAGAGCTGCAGCTAATTTAATTACTGGTGAAATAGGTGCTAACGCGAAATTACCAATCACTACTAAACCTTATCCATATAATTCAGGTAAGGACTCTGAGCCTATTCGAAAAATTAAATCTCAAAAAAAAAAAGAATTAGACGAGCTAAGATTTAGGGTCGTTGATAGTATTGCTCGTCTTGGAATCGAAGAAAAAGCTTATCCGGGTTGTCAAATAGCTGTATTAAAAGATGGAGAGTTAATTTATCAAAAGAGTTTTGGAAAATATACTTATGACCCCGAAGCTTTGGAGGTAAATAATTCTACCATTTATGATTTAGCAAGCTTAACCAAAATCACATCAAGTGCTTTGGCTTTGATGAAATTACAAGCTGAGAAAAAATTTGATTATAAAAAGACGTTGGGGTTTTATTTGCCAAATTTAGTTGGTACTAATAAGGATAGTTTGTTAATTGAAGATGTGTTAACGCATCAGGCAGGTCTGCAAGCATGGATTCCTTTTTATTTAAAAACCATGAATAAAAAGCACGAGTTTAAGCCGGGATACTTCAGCACTAAACCAACTAAAGATTATTCCATTCGTGTAGCTAAAGCGTTGTATTCAAAAAAATCGTTTATTGATTCTATCTACAAACGCATCATTAATTCAAAATTGGAAACAAAAGGTAAATATGTTTACAGTGATTTAGGCTATTATTTTTTACAACAAATAATCGAAAAGCTTTCCGAAAAAAAACAAAATGAATTTGTTGGGGACATATACAGAAAATTAGGTTTGAGTCTGAATTATCAACCGTTAACTTATTTTTCTGTTCAACAAATTGCACCAACCGAAAACGATATCATTTTTCGGAAACAAATTGTACAAGGGTTTGTACATGACCCCGGTGCTGCATTATTAGGTGGTGTAGCGGGCCACGCAGGTTTGTTTGGCAATGCCTATGACGTTGCAAAATTAATGCAGTTTTATTTGGATAAAGGCAATTTTAAAGGTGAACAACTGATAGACAGTAACATTGTTGCCGATTACACAAAGTGCCATTTTTGTCCGAATAACCGACGTGGATTATGTTTTGAAAAACCCGAGCCGGACGAAAAGAAAGATAGTCCCGTGACATCACTTGCAAGTTTGGAAAGCTTTGGTCATAGTGGTTTTACAGGAACATTTGCATGGGCTGATCCTAAGAATAAATTGGTGTACGTGTTTCTTAGTAATCGTGTTTACCCGGATGTGGAACCAAACAAACTAGCTAAATCTGGAATTAGAGGTAAAATTCATAGAGCTTTTTATGAGGCCTTAAAATAATTTAAATAAGACAGTAAATTGAAGTTACTTATTTTAACACAATATTTTCCTCCTGAGGTAGGCGCTCCGCAAAACAGATTGTTTGAATTGGCCGTTCGTTTGGTAAAGCAAAATGTTGAAGTTACAGTTCTTACCGCGATGCCCAATTACCCGCAGATGGAAATTTATGAAGCTTACAAAACAAAATCGTATTGTTACGAGGAATTACAGGGTTTGAAAATTCACCGAAGCGCAATCTTTGTATCGAAAAGTAAGTCTATAATAAATCGGTTAAAAAATTATTTTTCGTTTGTTTTGAGTAGTATCAGAACGTCTTCTAAACTTGAATCGAATTACGATTTTTTAATGTGCGAATCGCCACCATTGTTTCTAGGTTATAGTGCCATGTATTTAGCTCGTAAAAAAAAGGCGAGGTTGATTTTTAATGTTAGTGATTTATGGCCTGAAAGCGCTGAAAAATTAGGAGTAGTAACAAATAAACATTTATTAAAAGTAGCATACAATTTAGAAGCTAAGCTTTATAAAAAATCTATTTTAGTTACCTGCCAAACCCAAGGCATTTGTAATAATATTAACGAAAGATTTCCGAAAGTTAAAACGTATTGGTTACCTAACGGTGTGGATTTGGATTATTATAATCCCGGTACAATTGCAAAGGGAGCTTGGCGTGCTAAAAGTAATTTCAAACAAACGGATATTATTTTTTTATATGCAGGGATTATTGGTATTGCACAAGGCTTAGAAATTATTTTAAGGGTAGCAGAAAATTTCAGGTTGTATACCAACGTTAAATTTGTGCTACTGGGTAGCGGGCCTGAGAAACAAAGATTACATGAATTAAAAAACGAATTGAAATTGGATAATGTTCTTTTTTTAGATACAGTTTCTAAGACAGAAATGCCAAGCATTCTAAAGGATACAGACGCAGCAATTATTCCGCTTAAAAAATTAGAGTTATTTAAGGGCGCTATTCCCTCTAAAATATTTGAGAATTTGGCTATGGAGGTTCCAATTATACTGGGAGTTGACGGCGAAGCCAAATCATTATTTATTGAGGAAGGTAAATGTGGATTATATTTTGAACCGGAAAATGTAAATGAACTAACAAAGTGCATTGAATTTGTTATTAATAACACAAATGCAGCCAAACAATTAGGTGTCAATGGAAGAAGTTACGTGAATCTGAATTTTAACAGGACGCTAATAGCAGAAAAATTATTAAAAACCTTAAACCAGTTGTAGTGGGAACCGAAAGCGACATCGTAAAAAATTATGCCGAACGTTCTGTTGGAGACTTATACAATTCCGTTTATTCGAAATATGCAGGAAAAGAAGTAAAAGATTACTTTATTAAGCAATGTCAAAAATTCATTTCTAAAATTTCTGAAGCTAAAATACTTGAAATTGGTGCCGGGCAAGGTAATAATGTGGCTACTTTTTTGGAGGCCGGTTTTAAAAAGGAAAACACATTCGCCAATGAATTATTGCAGGAACGTTTAGTAGCTTTGCAAAGTAAAGTCCTTCAACAGAATATATTTTCCGGAAATGCAATTACCATAGATTACAACTTAAAGTTTAATTGTATTTATCAATCTACTGTTTTCACATCAATTTTAAATGAAGAGGATAGAAAACATTTAGCAGAGAAAATGTGGTCTATACTTGAAAAGAATGGAGTGATTTTTTGGTATGATTTTATTTATAATAATCCTAAAAACAAGCAAGTGAAAAAGGTTACCATGGAAGAGATTAGATTGCTTTTTCCTACTGCAAAAAAAATTACTTTTCAAAAAATCACCTTAGCACCTCCTATTGGCAGAAGGGTTGGTAAATTTTATAACTGGTTCAACTGGTCCTTTTTAAGGAGCCATGTATTTGCTGTAATTGAAAAGTGATTTATTTTTTAACCTTATTCTTAAAAATTTTCTCAAATTTTTCTACTTTAGGTTGAATAACAAAACGGCAATAGCCTTCTTGACCGTTTAGGTTAAAATAGTTTTGATGATAATCTTCTGCAGGATAAAAAACACCAAGTTCTGTTATTTCCGTCACTATTGGGTTGGGATAAGCGCCACTTTTATTAATTTCATCTTTGTATTTAAGTGCAAGTTCTTTTTGTGAATTGTTATGGTAAAATACAGCAGAGCGATACTGTGTGCCATGATCATTCCCTTGCGCATTAAGTGTTGTGGGATCGTGTGTTTTCCAGAATACTTCCAATAGTTCATCAAAACTCACTTTGCTGTTATCATAAACAATCTTACAAACCTCTGCGTGGCCCGTTAATCCGCTGCAAACCTCACGATAGGTTGGATTTTTAACACTTCCTCCGGTATATCCACTCTTAACACTAATAACACCGTTTAAACGTTGAAAAACAGCTTCTACACACCAAAAGCAACCTGCGCCAAATGTTGCTGTGTCTAGAGTGTTGGTTGAACTTAAAGGTGCTGTATTTTTATTTTTGTCTGGTTCATTCATGGTACTTTGCTTAGTTTGCCCACAGGCATTAATAAAAAAAACAGCTGTAATTAAAATTACAGCTTGTTTAATGGTTTGAGATTTATTCATTATTCCTTTTTTTCTTCAATTGCATCAGTGGCAGGTTTTTTCTTTTTTTCTTTTGGTGGTTTACCGCCTTTTTCCCGTCCTACGAAATCAAATGCTTTTTTAGGTTTGTCGTTCTTGGTTACTTTGATGGTGCCTTCTATATCCCATTCAACTGTGTTAAACGCAATTGTTATTGTTTCATTAGTTTCATCCGTAACAGTTGCCTCTACTTCTAAATATCTCACTTCAGTATCCGTTGAGTCTGTATATATCGAATCTTTATTAATTCTGTATTTAAGAAATTTTTTTTCAAATTTTTCATACAAAAAATCACAATAAAGAGTGCCATTTTTAAATGTTATTTCACTTGGAATGCCTTTCTTATTTGAACCTCCTTCCTTGATTTCTCTCAGAGTTATATTAAATGTTCTTTTATGCAGGGGGTCCTTGTCTTTACCTAAATTTTTAGCAAAGGACATTAACACAATAGTGCAAAACGCAGTAAGGAATACGAATTTTATTTTTTTGAAATTTAATTGCATAATGGGTAATTTTAATATCGTAAATTTAACAAAATATCTTCGCCTAACGAAGTTAAAAAAAATTAATGGAATGGAGCCTCTTGCAGAGCGTTTAAGACCAGTTAGCCTCGAAACGTATTTCGGGCAAAAGCATTTAATTGCAGAAGGGAAGGTTTTACGTAATGCCATCGAAAGTAATTTATTACCTTCCATGATTTTGTGGGGGCCTCCTGGAGTTGGGAAAACGAGCCTGTCTTTAATAATTGCCAAACAATTAAAACGACCTTTTTACAGTTTGAGTGCCATCAATAGTGGTGTAAAAGATGTAAGAGAAGTGATTGAAAAGGCTGGTGAAAAGACCATCTTTTCTCATGAGAAACCAATTTTGTTTATAGATGAGATTCACAGATTTAGTAAATCACAGCAAGATTCCCTTCTTGGAGCTGTAGAAAAAGGAAGCATAACCTTAATTGGTGCCACTACTGAAAACCCGTCTTTTGAAGTTATTCCGGCATTGCTTTCTCGCTGTCAAGTTTATGTTTTAGAAAATTTTAGTGAAGTAGATCTCAAGACACTCTTAACTTTTGCCATTACCAACGATGTGGTTTTGAAAACTAAGCAAATTCAATTGTTAGAGCATGAAGCACTCATTCGAGTAAGTGGAGGCGATGCAAGAAAATTATTAAATGCTTTAGAAATATTGGTAAATACAACCGGTACATCTGAAATCATTATCACAAACGAATTGGTGTTGGCTACTATTCAAAAAAATTTAGCTGTTTATGATAAAAATGGTGAACAGCATTATGATATTATTTCTGCATTTATAAAATCCATAAGAGGCAGTGATCCAAATGCAGCTGTATATTATTTGGCCCGTATGTTAAAGGGTGGAGAAGATCCTTTATTTATTGCCAGACGTTTGATAATTCTGGCAAGCGAAGACATTGGAAATGCCAATCCTAATGCGCTTTTATTAGCGAATAACTGCTTTAATGCCGTCAATGTAATTGGTATGCCGGAGTCAAGAATCATTTTAAGTCAGTGTGCTACTTACCTTGCTTGTTCGGCTAAAAGCAACGCAGCTTACATGGCAATAGGGGATGCCTATGAGTTGGTGGATAAAACTGGCGACCTACCTGTTCCACTTCATTTAAGAAATGCGCCAACTAAATTAATGAAGGAATTAAACTATGGTTCTAATTATCAATATGCGCATAGTTTTGAAAACAATTTTGTTTATCAGGAGTTTTTACCGGATCCAATTGCAAATACATTACTGTACAATCCGGGCAATAATGCCAGAGAGCAAGAGCAACGAACTTATTTAAATAAATTATGGAACAAAAAATACAACTACTAAAGCAGACACTTCTTTTTATTTTTATGGGGTGTTATTTAACACCATGGGCACAAATTAGTGAGCGCAACTTAAAAAGCCACATTAAATTTTTAGCATCTGATGATCTGAAGGGCAGGGGAACGGCCTCCAAAGAAGAGATAATAGCAGCTAATTACATTGCAAAATACTATAAGAAACTAAAGCTTGTTCCTCTTAAAAAAGATTTTTTAATTCCTTTTACATTTAAGAAAAATCCTAATCCGCATGATACCTCAACAAAGGATATTAAGCCTCAAACTGCTTATAATGTTGCCGGTTTTTTAAATAACGGCGCACCTTATACTATTGTTATCGGTGCTCATTACGATCATTTAGGTTTAGGTCATGATCACAACAGTTTAGACGCCAATCCGGAAGGGAAAATACACAATGGAGCGGATGATAATGCCAGCGGTACTGCTGGAGTGATGGAGTTGGCTAACTACTTTGCGAATAATAAACTAAAGGAAAACTATAATTTTTTATTTATTTGTTTTAGTGGCGAAGAGTTAGGTTTACTGGGTTCTAAAAGGTTTTGCGACCAAGGCGACTTAGATTTGAAAACAGTAAATTACATGATTAATTTGGATATGATTGGTCGATTAAATGATTCAACTAAAAAATTATTGGTCTATGGCATTGGTACCTCCACTAAATGGAATTTAATATTGGATGGCATTAAAACAGAACTAAAATTAATTAAAGACAGTAGCGGAATAGGACCAAGCGATCAAACTTCTTTTTATTTAAAAGATTTACCGGTTGTTCATTTTTTTACCGGACAGCACAGTGATTATCATAAACCAAGCGACGATGAACAGAAGATTAACTATAAGGGCGAAGTAAAAGTGTTGGAATTTATCACAGAGCTGGTAAATGCCAGTTTAACAACAGGTAAATTTGATTTTTTAAAAACCAGAACACCTGATACCGGAAAAAGTAATTTTAAAGTAACTTTGGGTGTAATGCCGGATTACACTTTTGAAGGAGAGGGGATGCGCATTGATGGTGTGACAGATGGAAAACCTGCTTTTAAAGCCGGCTTGTTAAAAGGCGACGTTGTAAAAAAATTGGGGGACAAAGAGGTTAAAGACGTGATGGGGTACATGAAGGTTTTATCTGAGTATAAAAAAGGGGATAGAACCAGCATAGAAGTTTTAAGAGATAATCAGTTAAAAACATTTCAGGTGGAGTTTTAAACGAATAACCTGATTCAGTAATTTTAATTGTTCACGGAATGAAAAGCAATTATTGAAACTAAAAATCAACCGCAAACATGTCTATTTTAGTTAAAAATATCACAAAAGTATACGACAAACAGAAGGCACTTAACGAGGTGTCTTTTGAAATTTCTGAAAAGGGGATTGTTGGATTTTTAGGTCCTAATGGTGCGGGTAAAAGTACCATGATGAAAATATTAACCTGTTATATTCCGCAAACAAGCGGTACAGCTTCTGTATGTGGATTTGATGTATCAGAAGACACTTTAAATGTTAGAAACAACATTGGGTATTTACCGGAGCATAATCCACTTTATTTGGATATGTATGTTAAAGAATTTTTAAGTTTTGTAGGCGGCATCTATCAATTAAAACAGGTTGATAAACGTGTAAAGGAGATGATTGAATTAACAGGTTTGCAAGCTGAACAAACAAAAAAAATAGGTGCTTTAAGTAAAGGCTATCGTCAACGTGTTGGATTGGCGCAAGCGATGATTCATAACCCTAAAGTGTTAATTATGGATGAGCCGACAACTGGGTTGGATCCAAATCAATTGGAAGAAATACGGTCCTTAATTAAAAATTTAGGAAAGGAAAAAACGGTGATGTTAAGCACGCACATTATGCAGGAGGTGGAAGCGATTTGTGACCGGGTTATTATTATTAATCAGGGACAAATTGTAGCGGATGATCAAACACAAAAACTTCAAAAGGCAAGTGTGATGCAAACCATTGCAGTAGAGTTTGATGCGGAGGTAGACAAAACAAAATTAAAGCATTTGCCTGGCGTGAAGGAGGTTGTTAAGGTCGATCAAAACAGTTGGCAACTCATGTCAGATAGCACGGAAGACATCAGAAAAGTAATTTTCGAATTTGCCGTAAAAAATAACCTTACGGTACTTTCATTAAACAAATTGGAACAAAAGATGGAAGATGTGTTTAAAGATTTAACGAAGAATAAGAAATAAGTTTCTAAAATTTCTATAGCTAATCAATTTTAATGAATTTAATTTCTTTAGGTTGATTATTTATTTTTACAGTTAAGGTATAAAAGCCGGCTTCCCAATTGCTTGTATTTAATTGATAAGCTGTTTCATTAAATTTTACGCAATAAAACAATTGACCGATAGAATTATAAACTAATAATTCTTTTAACTCGTTATTTTTAGTTTCTATTTTAACCCAACTATTCGCAGGGTTAGGATGAACTGTGAACGGTGCGTTATTAATCTCAGTAAATCCGGTAACATCACATGCTTTTGCCATGTAATTGAAATTACTTCCTCCTTGATTATTGAATTTACCGCCAATGTATAAATCTCCATTGTAATCTGTTATACCTCTGGTAAACATGTTTAAACCGTAACCAAGTTGCTCCCATGAATTTGTTGCAGGTTTGTACTCGTATGATTGAGATGTTTGACCGAATAAACCTCCAACCAAAATAAGGCGATTATTAAATTGATGAAATTCACGAACAGGATTTATAGAGCATGTACTATGTGTTGTTAAGTTAAGACCATCAAATTGTTTGATTTCAAAACTGCTGCCTGTGCCGCCCCCAATTAAAAGTTTATTATTATATATTTCCATTGCCAAAGCGGGGCTTAATAAACCTGTACTAACGCTTGCCCAAGTTGTGCCATCCCAAACAGCAATGTTAAATGTTGTAGGATTACCGTTTAATGAAAATGAGCCTACCGCATATAGTTTATTTTGAAAAACAATTAAATCTGAAACGTAACTTCCGTTTAAACCTGAGCCTAGCGCTTGCCAACTGCTTCCATTAAACTTTGCAACATTTATTGCAGGTACACCTCCGAATGTTGTAAAAATACCACCAACAACTAGCTCAGTGTTAAAAACGATACCTGCGTATAGTGTGCAGGTGCTAACCGGACTCACTAAACCGACAGCAGACCACGAACTACCATCCCATTTTGCAATATCATTGCATGCAGTTGTACCACAGCTATCAAAATTACCAACCACATAAAGTTGATTGTTATGTTCGAAAGTTTCATAAGCTGATGCGTTAATACCACCTCTTAGTCCGGCACCTAGGTTATTCCAATTAACACCATTATATAAAGCAATATTTTTAGCCGGTGTGCTTCCTGCATTTTTAAATTGACCGGTTGCTACCATTGAACCGTTAAATATGGATAAACCATATACCAAACTATCCGGGGCTTGGTTAAATTGGCACCAACCCATGTTTGTTTGACCTTTTATTAAAAGGAAACTAGTTACTAAAAATAAAATTGGTGAAAATTTCATGGGTTATTTAATTATTTAATCGGGCAATTCTATCTTACGGCGGCATTTAAAATCTTCGGTAAATTCATAAACTTCGTTATGATAAACTATTGTTTGGCCTGCTATGATGTTAAAAACATATCCTTTCACGCCAAAATAGTGACCATTTATAATTGATTTACTGAAACCATTTGTTGAGCCTCTCTGAGTACCTTCCTTGAATACAACTGACATGTTCCCACTTGCTACGTTGATTTTACAAAATCCAGCGTAAGTTTGAAAATAAATAACACTTTGATCACAATTAAATTGAAAATAGTTAAAAAACCAACCTGGACGAAAAGGATTTAATTTTTTGAATCTATCCTCATTAAATACTAGAATTTCTTCGTTTGTTTTGATATTTTTACGGTAGTATTTGGGATCTGTTTGTAAGTCTTTGTAATAATAAAAATAGTCTCCCTTATAAATCCCTCTCGAAACAGTATCAATCAATTGATTGTTTTGGTTGTATATTTCACCATTAGAGTAAATTCTTTTGCCATCATCCATCCAGTAAAACTCCACGTTTGCTATTCCGGCTGCTGAAAAATCTAAAATTTGAAGATTGCTGCCATCGTTATTACTTCGGTATAAAACATCATTCATGCCTAATATTAATAATTCTCCAGATTGTGAATTGATGGTGAGATCTTTGATGCCATTTGCAATCCATTTCTTTTCTCTCGTTTGCCAATTATAACGCCATAAAGTATAATTTGCAGTATTACTCTCATTTGTCAAATAAAATATGGTTGTTTCATTGAGCACATCCGGAAAAACCTTTACAACACTTAATTTACCATATACGGTTTGGTACAACCAGCCGGTTAATGGCGGTTCAGGTGGCAAGGGTTCATTATTATAAGTAACTGTTTCGCAAGCCCAAACCGGCGCATAAGCATTAAAACATTTGGTTTCTGGTATCTCATCATTAGTGGTTAATTTATCTTCCTTTTCAACGAGTAATTTACCTTTGTCTTTGCGGCAACTACATGTTAAAATAAACAGTATAAGAAAAAGACCCGACTTAATAACATTTACCATTATTTTAATTTTTAATTAATTTTCTTACCAATGATTTATTATCCTGAATATCTAAGGTAATAAAATAAATTCCGCTGGCAAAATTTTGGATGTTAATAGTTGTTTCATTATTACCTTCCTGCAATGTCCAATTCCTTTCGTAAATTAATTTACCGGTTATGTCATTAATTTTAATGGTTGACTTGGTTGCATTTTGACTTGAAAGACCTAAATTGTAAATTCCATTACTCGGGTTAGGAAATACATTAAAGTATTTAATATTTGGTTCTAATTCTTTAATAGATACTGGGCTGGCCAGTGTATATAATGTAAAAACTGCTTTAGGATTCGTTGGAAAGAATCCTTGATAATTACCCGACGGATATTTAAAATTAGATCCACCTAAAAATTCGTAGAAATATGTTTCAAGTGTTGCGCCAGTTAAACTTGCATTTAGTATGGTTACTTCATTCCTCGACAATGGAGGGATAATATCTGTCGTGTTATATGTCAATTGTGCTCCTGTGCTTAAGCCGTATATTGGCCAATATCCTAATAATATCTCATTGGAGAAATTATACGTATAGTTATAAGTATTCTTGTAAATATTAACAGTGTAATACCCCGCAGGCGGCCCTTCAATTCCCTGCCAGTATCTTATTGCACCTGCCGTATGAAGTGTTAAACCACTGATAGTGCTAGATGAAACGTAATGACTATGGTCAATGTGTCTAATATTGTATTTTGGTTTACTCACAGCTTCAACAGCCGCTGCTGCATTAATTTTACCATGGCCGGTTGCACTATCTGCGCCTAAAGTTTGATTTCTAAATGGACTTGGTGCACCGTATGAAAACCCTGTTAAATCAATACAATTTCTTTTGATAATTTCTTCAATATCTTCATGAACTAAATTATCCCAATCGTAGTTTGGAAGATTTCTATGACTCATCATTAGAGCTGCTGTACCCGCTACATGAGGCGCAGACGCTGAGGTGCCAGAAAAATTACCACTAACAATCCAACTTACACTATTACTTTGGTTGGAAGCACTTTTTCCTGGCCAAATGATGCCAGGGTCAAGTACTGTACTTTTTACATTGTCTGAAACGCCAGGTGCCATAAAGTCTATGCTAAAGTTTTGAGGACATGTAAAATTAGCTCCCTGAACAAATGCACTTGGAGGTGTACCTACAGGGCCAATGCATCGATTACCAGAATTATCTGTGGCGCCTACATTCATAATTGCATTAGGTTTATAACAGGCAGGGGCAGCCGGGCCATTGCTAATTACTCCGGACGAGTTTACACCAAAATTACCGCGTGCAGCAACAAAAGCAACTCCAGCTTGATTTTGAAAATTTATTCCTTCAATCATGCTATAATCAAGGAGAAAAGATGCACCATGTCTTCCGTAGCTATGATTAGAAACATGTAATCCAAATCCGAGATCATTTCCATAACCGGTAAAACTGAATTTTCCAACAGCACCCTGTAAATACGCATATTTAATTGATGCACTGTTAATTAGAGTGCCACCTGAAAGTATTTTCATATCAGACAATTCCACACCAGATTGTCCAGCTGTTACATCTCCGCCTGCTATCCCAGAAACCATATCACTATTGTTAGTGTTGGCTCCTAATATTCCAGTTACCCCTAACGCGTGACCTGCAACACTTGCATTGAATGGATCAATTGGAAGTCCAGAGCCATTTTGAAATTGATAATTAACACGACCGTTCCATTCATTAGTCTGTGTAAATAAACCGTCATCATAAACGCCAACATTAACATAATTTTGCCCTTTTGAGAAATTCCAAGCTTGATGGACGTGCACGTGTGCATTTGGATATGATGTCGTTGGTTGCAAACTACTTTGATTAGGATATGTAGGATCGTTAGGCGTATAAAATGTTTCATAAACAAAGTTTTGTTGTGCAAATCTTATTATTGGTTTAAGATTTGTTAGCGTGTCGGCTACAATTTTGGTATTTAATGTTACTGGTAATCTTACTAAAAGTTCAGTATAAAAATCAGGTATTCGAATATCTACACCTGTTCTGGATTTTGTTAGAGAATCTTCCTCAGTAAATCCAAAAATAACTTTTCGCACATCAAAGTCTTTTGAGCTGCCTGCGAATGAAAGTTTCTTCAATGTGTTATCAATGTCATTAATAGAACTATCTTTTAAAAATTCTCGAAGTTTACCATAAGCAATTTTCTTGCTATTAATGGTGTTCATTTTTAAAGCACTTTTTTCAAATCTGATTAGAATATCATTCGCAATAGTTGTTCCAGAAACATTATCGTTAGTAGATTGACTAAAAAAGTCTTTGTATTCGTATTTAAGTGTCCTGAATTCTGTGAGCAAGCTGGTTTTGGACTTAATATTTGCAACAATAATGTTTGCGTCCACAATAAGGTCTAAAACTTCATCATCTAAATTTGAGGCTCCGTTGTAATCAATGAACATTTCTCTGTATCCATTGGAATTGTAACGTGCAATTACCATATCCTTGTTATTGGTTTTGGTGTAATATCCTCCTACAAAGACCTCCTGACTGTTCTTTAAGAAAATTTTTGTTCCTTCAGCATCAAGATTATCTTTTCCGTAGAGTTCATTATGCCATCTAAATATTCCTGCACTATTATATGAAAGTATAATTAACTGTTTACTTAAATTCTGCTGAGTAACATACCCGGTTACATAAACGTTTCCGCTTGCATCAACTGCAATATCATTGCCCTGATCGCTTTTTCCAAATCCATCGAATGTTTTGGACCATACTAAATTCATATTAACATCATATTTAATAGTTTGAATATCAAAGTCCACACCGTTGCTACTAGTACTTCCAGTTACATATAAATTTCCAAAATTATCCTTTGTTTGTGCTATAACAACATCTTTGGCATTACCTGGATTCACTTGTCTTTGAACTTGCATTTGACTACCGGTTATTGAATTGTATTTAACAGTTGTAAAATCCATGTTGTTATTAAACGAACTTGAAGCACTACTGCCACTTACAATTACATTATTAGCATTATCGAGACAGATTTTGGCAGGTAAATCAAGCCCATTACTGAAATTGTACCTACTCGCCCATTGCTGTATTCCAGCTGAATTAAACTTAATTGTGACGTAGTCAACTTGTTGAAAAATTCCACCAACGCTTGCTCCAGTCACATAGATGTTATTACTTGCGTCTACGGTTACAGCTGTAGCAACATCATAGCTGTTACCTGGGCCATTATAATATTTAACCCAAATTGGAGTTCCGCCGCCGGGCGCATATTTAATTACTGTAATATCCTGTCCGGCAAACGAGTTTAAGTATGTACTTCCAACAACAATAATATTTCCAGCATTATCTATAATGTTAGCCGTACTAAATGCTTTTTTAGTATTTGCGTTACTTTGATGGTTCCATTGAACGACAACACTACCGTTTAGGCACGTTGTTTTCATATCATTTTGAGTAGTGCTTACTTTTTGATTACTACTCACTATAAATGCATTACCAGTTGTTTTAGCCAATGCTGCAACAGGTACTGTGTCGGTTTGCCCTGTTAGGGTTTCATTAAGAAAATTAACATAAGTTTGCGAAAATGTAGCTGTTGTTGCCGTTTGACTTTTTATCCCAAAGAATGAGATAATTGTTAAAGTCGTTAAAATTGATTTTGATTTCATGACGTTGGTTTTTAAATTTTTAATTAGGCGTGAACTCCCGCTATTTATAGTTCAAAGGTACTTCGACAGACCTAGCAAAATAAACAGACAGAAGAACACGCCGTTTCCAACGTGTAACTTCTACTGTTCTTCTTTGCTTGTATCATGAAATTGTCGAAGTTTCTTGAACAAGAAGAACGTTTAAGTGACGCTTAAATTATTGTTTAAAGTGTAATATATTTTAGCATTTTAAAACGAAATTAGGAATTTATTTTTAATTTCCAAATAAATGTTATAAAAGAAAAATTTAATTTAAAAAAATGTCGTCTTAGTCAAGAATTTTTGTTTCAGCATGGGACTCATGCGGTACCTGTCTTCTTCGTAAAATTCTCTTAGGCCGTTTAATTCTTTTACAACATTTGGTATGCCATATTCGTCGGCCCATTTAAGTAGGCCTTTTGGGTAGTTAACGCCTTTGGTCATAGCCAAGTCAATATCTGATGCGTTGGCAACTTTTAAATACAATGTATCTGCTGCCTCATTAATTAACATCACTAAAATTCTTGACACGATTAATTTTCCTAAATCCAGATTTTTTGTAGGCTCAGGATTTTTGGCATTTTCAGCATAATCATAAAAACCTTTCCCGCTTTTTCTTCCCAGCAAGCCGCCTTCCAGTAATCTTTTTTGACTAAGTGCCGGTTTAAATTTAGGGTCAAAATATAATTGTGTCCAAACTGTTTCAGTAACGATGTAATTAACATCATGTCCAATTAAATCCATTAGCTCAAAAGGCCCCATTTTAAAGCCACCAATTTCTTTCATGGCCCAGTCAATTGTTGGGATGTCTGCAATGCCTTCTTCGTAAATTCTTAATGCTTCACTATAAAATGGGCGAGCTACGCGGTTTACAATAAATCCGGGCGTGTCTTTAGCGATAACAGTTTGTTTGCCCCAACTATCAACTAATAGTTTGCATTGATAAACAATTTCTTGGTTGCTTGAAATACCCGGAATAATTTCTACCAACGGCATTAAAGTAGCAGGATTAAAAAAATGTATGCCAAGCACACGTGAGGCATCTTTGCATGCAGAAGCAATTGAGGCAATGGAAAGTGATGAGGTGTTGGATGCAAAAACGCATTTGTCGGAGCAAATATTCCCGAGCTGAGAAAAAACATCTTTTTTAACAGCTAAGTTTTCTACTATCGCTTCAATAATCAGATCACAATCTTTTAAATCGCTTAGATTATTAATAAATTGAATATTGTTAACTGTTTGATCGGCTTTAACTGAATCTATTTTTTGTTTCTCAACCAATTTAGCCAAAGAGGCTTTTAATTGATTTTCTGCTTTTGAAAGCGCTAATGGATTACTATCAAAAATTTTCACAGAATGATTTGCCGTTGCAGCCACTTGAGCAATGCCTGAACCCATTGCGCCACTTCCAATAACGCCAATAATACTACTTTTAGAAAACATAATAAATTACTGAATAATTAGTTCTTGTTTAGAAACCAATTCTTGATGATTAAAAACGTTAACAAAATAAATTCCCTTATTTAAAGCCAAATAGAAATCGTTTTTATTTGTTGGCATAAAAGAGCTTTGATGAACTAGTTTTCCCGAAGCATCAAAAATTTCTACTTTAGTGAATGGAGAAGTTTTGTTTTCAATTGTAACGTGTGTACTGCTTGGATTCGGAAATATAGATGTAAGATTTTTTAATTGAGAAAGTTGATTTAAACTAGTAGGGGTGCTCAATAAATCTGACTTTAAATAAAATGCGCCGTTTCGCATGTCTAATGCAAAAACAGTTTTACTTGGGTAAAATGGATAAGCGCCCCAGTTACCATTATAAGCACTACTTCCGTAATTCCCTGTATTAGCGCCACCTTGAGGATAGGTGTCAAAGTAACCAGCAACAAAAGGTGCAGCAGGATTAGAGATATCAAATAACTGAACACCATCTTTATAGCTGCTCATAATAACGTATTGGTTAGTTAGCATAAATGGATTATGAGGTGTAGTTAAAGAATATTGATTCGTTGTAGCATCAATGGTGATGTTGGACGGATTAGTTACGTTTGCAACTTTAACAGGTAAACTAGCCGGTACTTCATCGGTAAATACAAGTGTTTGACCATTAGGTGTTAATGCACTGCTATGGTTGTAACCGCTCCCCGGATAAGTTGTTAATGAACCTAATTTAGTTAAACTGTTATTACTGTTTCTTTTATAAACATGTAAGCCTTGGTAACCGGCAGAAGCGTATATTGTATCATTTCTAACAAACATATCATGCACATAAGTGATAGTTGGATCATCCTGTGAAAGACTTCTAACAAGAACAGGATTAGTGGGATTAGACAAGTCGTAAATGTTCATGGCACTGGTCGTATTATTGCTATAGGTAACACCACTCACATAAAATCTACTTCCATCCATCCAGCAGGCATGCCCTCTGGCGAAAAGAGCCTTACTTTCATATACTTTAGTTACAGTAGCAGGTAATCCACTCATGTCAAATATTTGTAAACCCTGCGCTCCTGCATCATCAGCTATTACATAACAATAATTTTGATAAGTCTTTAATTCTCGCCAGGTTGCATTAGAAGATGTGCCAACAGCATATGTACAAGTTACAGGTGCACTTGGGTTTGTAATATCAACCCAATAGGTTCCTGTTTGTGATCCTAATATTGCATACTCTCGATTGGTGTTAGGTTGTGTCCAGCCCCAACAGCCGGAATAACGATTGCCACTAGAATTGGCTGTTGGCTCCGGATTAGATTGACCAACTAATGTGAAATTTGATGATGAGTAAACTTGAGCAAATCCGGACAAAGTTAAACTGAAAGCAATAATGGAGAAAAATTGACGCATATTAATTTTTTATAAAGTTAGTGTAAAAGTTGTTGTTGTTGGCTTGAATGTGAATAACGTAAAATCCTGAGGCTAAATTGGAAACCGGGATTTTTGTTGCACCATTATTCACCTTTATGGATGAAACCGTTTTACCTAAAGTGTTGATTAATTTCACCGTTATATCAGTAGCATTGAATGTGGATAAATTTAAAAAAAGCTCAATGCTTGCAGGGTTTGGAAATACTTGAATGTCTTGTAAATTTTGCTTACTAAGATTAGTAGGTGTATTGTTTAGACAAATTTGTACCGAACTGGTGCAGTTGTTAGCATCTTTAACACTGATGGTGTAACAGCCCGGTAAAAGTCCGCTTGCGCTGGCTGATGTGCCACCAGTAGGTGCCCAAGAGTATGTGTAAGGTGCCAACCCTCCGCTTACTGAAACAGAAGCAGAACCATCAGGGCAACTTCCGCAAGTAGCGTTAGTGAAGGAACTTATTATGCTCGCTCCTGAAATAAAAACTGTTTTAGTTTGGATAGCAGTTGTTGTTGTATTATTCCCAGCCATTAAAGTGATGGTGTATACGCCGGGTGAACTGTAACTAACCGTTGGTGCGGAAAGTGTGGAGGTTGCGGGATTGCCTCCTGAAAAATTCCAGGTGTAGGTTGTAGAAGATGTGCTCGAATTAACCGGGGTAAGCGCTGCCCCTGCACAGGTGCCGGTTGGAATACTAAAATTAGGTACAGGATTTTGATACAAGTGGCTTTTTAGCATAAAAATACCATTACGTTGATCCAAAGCAAAAACATTTTTACTCGGAAAATAAGGATAACAACCCCATTGGCCGCTATAGTCATCACCACTCCAATTATTGTTATTCCCTCCGCCTTGATAAAAAGTATCAAAAAAACCAATTAAAGATGGAGAGGCGGCACTTGAAATATTATACAACTGTAAACCGTCTCTATAACTACTCATAAAACATAAACTGTTGCTTGCAACAAATGGATTGTGCGGTGTTGTGTTGGAGAATTGTTTCGCCGTTGCCATCACTGCTAAATTGGTGTTGTTACTTACACTAATAACTTTAAAGGCTAATTTGGGCGGAACCTCATCTGTCATTATTAACGTTTTTTTATTAGGTGTTAATTGGGTGCTATGGTTAAATCCGGACGAAGGGTAACTTGTTAATGAATTTAGAAGTGTAAAGCTTGGTGTTGGTGCGCTTGAATTAAATTTAAAGATGTATAGGCCTTGGTTACCGCATGAGGCGTAAACCGTATCGTCAACCGGCAGCATGTCGTGAACATATGTAATAAACGGATGATCATTTTTAAGTGCTCTCATTAATACTGGAGCGCTGGGAGTAGCCAGGCTATAAACATTCATTGTACCTGTTGTATTGTTACTATAGGTAATTCCTGCAACATACAATTTGTTGCCATCTACCCACAAAGTATGGCCTCTTCTAAAATAATTAACACCATCATAAACTTTGCTTACACTATCCGGTAAATATTGCATATCAAATATTTGAAAACTATTAGGACCACCGTCATCACTAATCACGTAACAATAATTTTGGTAAGTCTTAATTTCTCTCCAAACAGTTGTTGTTATTTTACCGGCTTTGTATGCAGAAACTGTTGGCGTTGCCGGATTCGTAACATCTACCCAATAAGTTCCACTTGCGCTGCCAGCAATGGCATATTCTTTGTTTTTATTGGCTTGATACCAACCCCAACAACCGGAGTATTTATCGCCGTATGAGTTGGTGAAGGTTTCAGGACTAATTAAACCAACTAATGTAAAATTATTGGAAGCGTATACAGGAGCTTGCGCTTGAATCAATCTAATAAATAAGAAAAGTAGGATAACAAATACAGTAGATTTTTTCATTGTGATTATTCAATAATAAGTTTTTTTGTCATGTTCCCGTTTTTATTTTTCACGTTAACAAAGTAAGTGCCAGCCTCTAAATTAGTTAAGGAAATAAAATCATTGATTCCATTACTGTAACTTTTATGCATAACTTCTTTTCCAAGTAGGTCTAAAATAGTTAAATCATTTTGTTCTGAATTATTTAACTGCAAGGCAATTTTATCATTTGCCGGGTTGGGATACATAAAAAGTGATTCAATGTTATTATTTTTCTTTAATGAAAGGGTATTGTTAGGTAAACTTACAGAGTTTGTAGAATTGTATGCAGCAGAAGGATTTAAAATAAAAACGCCATTTTGCATGTCATTCGCAACAATTAGTCCGCTTGGTAACCATGGATGTGCGCCCCAGTTGCCTCTGTAATCTGAGCCAAAATAATTCCCAACATTACCCCCACCTTGTGGGTGCGTATCAAAGTAACCAGTTAATGCCGGTGAAGTTGGATTTGAAATATTATAAATCAACAAACCATCCTGATAACAAGACATAATAGCTTTATCATTGCCAATTAAATAAGGATTATGAGGCGTGGTATTTAGATATGCTTTTGTTGATGATTTCATTTGAATGTTATTTAAATTCTGCACATCAGCAATATGAAAAGGTAAGGCAGAAGGTACTTCATCACAAAAAACTAAGTACTTTCCATTAGAAGTTAAAAAACTACTATGGTTATAACCGGCACTTTGATAACCGGTAAAAGAGCCTAGCAACGTAAAAGTGTTATTACTTAGTAATTTGAAGATGTATAATCCTTGTGTTCCACATGAAGCAAAGACGGTATCATTGCGTACATACATGTCGTGCACATGGTTAATGAATGAATAGTCTTGTCTTAACTCACGCACCAAAGTTGGTACTGAAGGTGTAGCTAAACTATATACATTCATTGATGAAAACCCTGAGGTATAGGTAGTTGAGCCAACATAAAGATTGCTCTTATCAATCCATAGCGTGTGCCCTCTTTCAAATATGTTTGTATTGTTGTGCACAATGTGAACACTGTCTGGTAAATACTGCATGTCTACAATTAGAAATTTATTTGGAGCAAAATCATCGCTAGAGATGTAAGCATAGGTGCCAAATGTTTTAATTTCTCGCCAGGTGCAGTTGGCTTTTCCTGGAACAAACGCTGAAACACTTGGAGTTGAAGGATTTGAAATGTCGATGAAAAACACGCCATTACTTGCGCCCGAGATTGCATATTCTTTGTTTTTGGTGGATTGATGCCATGCCCAACATCCTGAGTATTTTCGGCCATCTGTGCCTATGCCAGAATTATTGTGTGGATCAATGAAGCCAACTAATGATATGTTTTGGCTTGGATATGTTTGCGACCTGCTTAAGGTAATAAATGCAAAATAAAAAAGAAAAACGAGGGTAAACTTTTTAATAACCATATCTATCAAATTTAGAGAAAAACGGAGAATTTTCGATCAAAATTAACCTATTTTTAGACCGTTCCTCACAATAATGCGACCAAACCAAAATGGATTTTGCCATTTCGGCCATCAAATCCATTATTAAATTGTTGGCCTTGGGAATATAGTAGGGTGAGAATTCCAGCCTTAGTGTCAATACTTATTCCTGCTCCGAAGCTGTATGGTGTGTCTTTAACATAGTTTTTTCCTGAATTATTTTCGTACCAAGCGCCTTCGCCAAATACAAAGAGGTTGGAGTTTTTTGAAAATAAATATCTGTACTCTAAGGTTGGAATTATATAACTTGAGGCATAAATACTTTCTTCATCAAAACCTCTTAAGGTTCTTAATCCGCCAATCCTAAAAAGCTCGTTTCTAAATAAAGTTGCATTGCCAAATACACTGGCAGCCTGCAAACCAAATTTTAGAACATTATTTTTATAGATTGGAGCGTAAATGGCTAAATCTGTTTCGAGTTGGTATTGGGTGGAATTTAATAATAGTCCTTGATAAGCAATTTCGTTAACTTTACTGTTTTTGGTTATTTTTTTACTACCTGTTTGTATGGAGGCATTCAATTGAAAACCTTTTCTCGGATTAAATCTATAATCTAATTGCTCTATGCCTGTTGCCAAGCCATAACTTAACGTTGAAACATCTGCAAATTCAGGCAAAGTGGTAATTAAACTGTATCCGCTTGTGCTTAATAAATTTGTATTTTTTATTTTGTAAAATGCCTTTATAAAGTTTAACCCGTTAAAGTAGTATTGTAATCCAAAGTTGTTTTGAACTTCAAGAAAGGTTGTGTCTCTTTTGAATAACCTAATTCCATAATCTATCCCAAAAGGCCAACCAAATAAATATGGGTAAATTATCCGCCCTCTAAAGTCGCTGGTTTGCGTTTGTAGCCGTCTCCATTGTAAATCAAGGGTTTCGCCGTGTTTAAATACACCGTTTATTAATTTTAATTTAACATCACCGGTTACAATTGTTTTACGAGTTGCTGCATCCGGCAAAAATCCGATGATACCATCAAATTGTGACGCATTTTTTTTATCCAGAAACAAAAGAAGTTTATTTTGTTTATCAGTTAAACGCACTGTTTGCGGTTGTTTCTCAAATACAAACGCGAGTTGTCTTATTTTCCGGGAAATATCTTTTAATAGCGTTTCATTGTAAATATCCTTTTCTTTGATGCCAAGATAACTTGTTAAAAATTTTTTATTAAGTTTAAGATTGCCAATTGTTACAATGCTATCTAAAATATAGAGTTTGTTTTTAGTAACGTTTAATGAGGCTTGAACAATGTTGCTGTCAATTTTAACACTATCTAATTTTACTGTTACAAAAGGATGACCATGATTTTCATAGTAGTTAATAATTTTATTAATTAATTTAATTGTTTGACTTGGTGTGAATTTAGTTTGTTGATAGTTCACTTCCCTGAATCCAATTTTACTTGCAACGGTTAAATTCAAATTGCCCGATTTTAGATTAGCCCATTTAAATTGAGGTCCGATTTGAATGGATACATTTATAAGTTGATTGATAACTACTGCACTATCAGCTGAAGCTAACAAGTAACCGGATGATTGCAGGTAACTAACAACTTTGCTAACTTCTGTTATAGCTTGTTCTTTAGTTGAGTGTTTCGTTTTGTAATTTATTTTTTTAACGCCATTTATCCTTAATTCTACTGATTGCGCTTGGTAAATAAAACACAAAAAGAAAAAAATGGATGTGATTAAAAAGCGCATTTTGGTGGATAACGAAATGTCAAATATTTTCGTACATTTATTACAAATTTAATGTAAAAATGAAGACAATTATATCTATTTTGTTTATATCCTTATCAACTGTATCCTTTTCGCAAAGTCCAATTACCTTAAGTAATTCAAATATGCCCGGTAATAATGACACGTTGCGTTACAGTAATGCTAACATCAATTCAGTTGGAAACTATACACAAACCGGAGCGAATTTCAATTGGAATTTTAGCGCTTTGGTTGCAACTTCTCAGGGTCGAAGAGATTATAAATCTTCTTTTTCTACGCCTTATGCATTTTTCTTTTTGGGGTTAAATGAATATGGCGAAAAGGTTGCGGATACTTTAGGTGCAGGCCCATTAACGATCACGAATTATTATAATTATTACAAGAAGCAAACTTCACCGGTTAATGCATACGTTGTTGATGGATCAGGAATGACTTTTTCAAGCATACCTGTTCCAAGTTATTTTTCTGACAAAGATGAGTTGTATTTGTTTCCATTTTCTTATCCTAAGTATGATAGTACAACTTTTAAATTTTCTACACCCTCAACTAGTTTAATACCGATTGTTTATTCTAAAACCGGTTACCGTGTCACTAAGTGCGATGGTTGGGGAACGATTACAACGCCTTATGGCACGGCTAATTGTTTAAGAGTGGTTACAACACAATACGCAAGGGATACCATAAAAAATTCCTTTATTCCAATTCCGTTTGGTTTTAATAATAATGTAAGAAGTTACCAATGGTTAACCCTAAATAGCAAAATACCTTATTTAGAAATAACAGGTAATTTAGTTGGTAATAATTTTACAATAACACAGGTTAGATATAGAGATAATTATTTAGTCACTAATGCTAATGTTATTGATCCAATTATTGATGTTAGTGCTTTAGAACTATACCCAAATCCGGTTAATGATAAATTGTATTTGCAATTAAATAAAATTAATGCATATGAAGTTTACGATTTAAACGGAAAACTTTTGTTGCAAGGTAAAAGCGGAATTGAGAGTTTTATTGATTGTAGTGGGTTAAATCAAGGCCTTTATTTAATGAAATTGGATTATAAGAGTAGAGATTACTATTATAAGTTCATAAAGAACTAGGCTTAAAAAAGTTGATTTTTTTTTTGCTATTATAAAAAAAACTGTAAATTTGCACTCCCTTTTGGGAACAAGCGGAAGTAGCTCAGTTGGTAGAGCATAACCTTGCCAAGGTTAAGGTCGCGGGTTCGAGACCCGTCTTCCGCTCAAAAAGGACTTTTAAAAGTCCTTTTTATTTGGATAAAACCAAACTGCCTGGGTGGTGGAATTGGTAGACACGCAGGACTTAAAATCCTGTGCTTTCACGAGCGTACGGGTTCAAGTCCCGTCCCGGGTACAAATGAATGAAAAAGGCCACACGAAAGTGAGGCCTTTTTTGTTTTGAAAAGCTATCAAGCTTTGCTTGAACAGACTTTAAGAAACAAAAAAACAAAACCTGCTGGGGTTTTGCCTTTTTTATTTTGACTTATACGTATGAGGGTCTCGCTGCGAAGCGGTAATTCCCGTTCCGAGTACAAAAAACCTTTGAGAAATCAGAGATTTTTTCATTTAAAGCTTTTCGTAAAAATTAGAAATAAAAAAACCACGCAGACTGCGTGGTTTTGTGATCCCGCTGGGATTCGAACCCAGGACCCTTACATTAAAAGTGTAATGCTCTACCTGCTGAGCTACGGAATCATTACACCTGCTGTAAAAATCGTTTCCTAAAGGAAACATTTCGTGTGCGGGGACCAATTTATTCCTAAATCGGGTCGCAAATATAATATCTATTTTTGCAAACGCAAAACATTTTTTAAAAGTTTTTTTATTTTTTTGATTAAACCTGGATATCTTTTAGATTTGAGTTTTAAATCATGTTTGAAATTCCCGAAATAAAGTTATTAAAAGGTTTGTGTACACTTGATTTTGGCGCCACAATCCCAGAAGTGAAGAAAGTATTAGGGGAGCCTCAAGAGATCCAAAATTTATCTGACGATATTTTAAATACGTCCTCCATTGCTTATCACTATTGGGATGATGGTTATTCAATTTTTTTTGATGTATTAAATAATAAAAAATTTAATAGTGTTGAACTTGATCATAAAGAAACAATGTTGTTTAATACTAAGTTGTTCTTCTTAAACGAAAAGGAATTAGTTCAGTTGATGAAAGCTAATGGTTATGCTTTATCTGAAACCGAAAATCATCCATGGGGAGAAAAGCGTTTGAGTTTTGATGAAGCAGGATTGGATTGTTATTTTCAAAATCATAAAATTGCATCTGTTAATTTTGGCATCATCGAAAATTTTGAACAATCGGGCTTTTTTGCCAATTGAATTAACCAAGAATGAGTAACTTTAAAAAAAAATACCTAATATGCCTGGAACAGAATTGTTTGGCGCAGAAGAGCGCAAAGAAATTGAAGATGTGTTAAGCACCGGTATCATGTTCAGATACAATCACGATGCAGTTAGAAATAATTTTTGGAAAGCAAAAGATTTTGAAAATGAAGTAAAAAAAATTAATGGTGCTAAATATGCTTTGGCAGTTAGTAATGGTTCTGCGGCCATTTTGGCTGCATTGGCAGCAAGTGGCATTGGAGTGGGGGATGAGGTAATTTGTCCGCCATTTACTTATATTGCAACAATTGAAGCTGTGTTAATGTTAGGGGCATTACCTGTGTTTGCTGAAATTGATGAAACGTTGTGCCTAAGCGCAGAAGGTATTAAAAAGACCATCACACCAAAAACCAAAGCTGTTTGTTTGGTTCACATGTGTGGCGGCAATGCTAACATGGATGAAATCATGAAAGTGGTTAATGATAACAAATTAATTTTGGTTGAGGATGCCGGGCAAGCTTTTGCCGCCAGTTACAAAGGTACTTACACTGGCTTATTTGGGAAAGCCGGTGCTTATAGCTTCGATTTTTTTAAAATTGCAACCGCAGGCGAAGGTGGAATTTTCGTAACCAATGATGAAAAAACCTATTTACTGGCGGACAGTTATTGTGATCATGGCCACGATCATATTGGTAATAACCGCGGGATGGAAAATCATCCTATTATAGGTTTTAATTATCGTATCAGTGAACTACATGCTGCAGTTGGTGCTGCCCAAACCAGAAAGGTACCGCAAATTAAAGCAGCAAATTTAAAACACAAGCAGCATTTACAAACTGTGTTAGGTAAAATAAACGGCGTATCCTTTGCTAAATTAGGGGATGAAAATGGAGATAGTGGAACTTTTCTTAATTTAATGATGAATGATACCCCTTCTGCTCAGCGAGTTGTTGAAGAATTAAATAAAGCAGGTGTTGGGGGATTTAATTATTGGTATACGAATATGTATCATTTTATTAATCAGTGGGATCATATTAAGAATATGCAAACTGCATCTAAGCTAGCCATCCAAACTATGGGAGCGCCACAGGACTATAAGAATCTCAACATTCCAAAAAGTCAGGAAGTTGTTGGAAGATTAATTTCTTTTGGAATACGTTGCACATGGACCACTGACGAAGTTAATACACTTGCAACAAAAATAGCCGATTGTATTGTAAAAGCCAGTCAACCGGTGAATGCATAATTCTGTTGAGCCTCATCTTTCCGTTTTCTATTCAAAATTAAGAGCGCTTAATGTTTATTTAATTGAATTTCACCCCCTGTATTTTCAATGCAGATATAAATCGCATGCTCTGAATTGCGAAATTATCAAGGAGAAATCGCAGAATTTTAAAGAGAAGACAGATGTCTATTTTGCTCTTCATGACATTGTACATCAACCGGCTAAGTGCATTGCCATTTTAAAATCGAAACTAGGATTAAATAGAAAAGTTTTTGCACGTAATTGTATCGTTACAAAAATTAACCAAATAGAGGGGAGCGCATTTGTTCATAGCTATCACTTGTTAGATAAAGTGACATATTCATATTATGTTGGATTAAAATATCTAGATGAATTAATAGCTGTTGCAGCATTTTCAAAAGGGCGTAAATTAAACCGATTAAAAGCCGATGAACGGTCTTATGAATTAATAAGATTTTGTTGTAAAGATGGCTACACCATTACCGGTGGCTTAAGTAAAGTATTGAATTATTTTGTTGAAGAAAAGAATGCAGCGCATATGATGACCTACACCGACAACATGCTTGGCGAGGCTTCCAGCTTTGAAAAAATTGGATTTAAGAGAATTGAAATAAAAACACCTCTAAGTTTTAGTATTGATGCTACAAATTTCAAAAAATTATTGCCTGATGACAATAAATATCAAGATTCCTATGTTTTTACAAATTTAGGTAATACGAAGTGGGTTAAATATTACTCTACCCAGCTTTTGTAGTATTTCCCATCGTCAATCCCCATCGCATCTTCCGTAACCATAAGCGGTCTAAACGTGTCTACCATTACAGCTAATTCTTGAGTTTCTTTTTGACCAATGCTGCGTTCCATTGCGCCAGGAGCAGGTCCATGCGGAATTCCTTTTGGATGAAGAGTTATATGACCTTGTTCAATATTGTTTCGGCTCATAAAATCACCATCCACATAGTATAACACTTCATCGCTATCAATGTTGCTATGGTTGTAAGGCGCCGGAATGGATTGAGGATGATAATCATATAACCTTGGTACAAACGAACAAACAACAAATGCAGGTGTTTCAAATGTTTGATGAACCGGAGGCGGCTGATGTACCCGACCGGTTATGGGTTCAAAATTGTGAATACTAAAACCGTAAGGAAAGTTATAACCATCCCAACCAACAACATCAAAAGGGTGGGTGGCATAAACCATTTCATGAATCATGCCTTCTTTTTTAATTTTCACAATAAAGTCACCTTTTTGATCATGCGTTTCTAATTCTGTCGGTAATTTAAAATCTCGTTCGCAAAAAGGTGAATGTTCTAATAATTGACCAGATGAGCTTTTATAACGTTTAGGAGTATAATACGGCGCATGCGATTCAACGTAAAATAAACGGTTGTCAGAACTATCAAATTCCATCTGATAAATCATTCCACGCGGTATTATTAAGTAGTCACCATACTCAAAGGAGATGTTACCCATAAACGTTCTCAGCTTCCCTTTGCCTTTATGGATAAAGATGAGCTCATCTGCGTCGGCATTTTTATAAAAATAAGTGGTTAAACTTTTTGTAGGCGCAGCTAAACCTATTGCACAATCAGAATTAATTAAAACTGTTTTTCTGCTTTCTAAAAAGTCTGCCGTTGGTTTAATTTCAAAGCCTTTTAATAAAAGCGATTTAATGTTTTTTTCTATTGCAATTTTGGGAGCAACACTGTAACTCTTAAGAATTTCTTTTACTTGTGTAGGTCTGTGTATATGATATAACAATGAGGAGTGACTGTTGAATCCTTCTGTGCCAAAGAGTTGCTCGTAACGATGCTGACCCTTATCAGATTTGAAAATTACGTGTCTTTTTTGAGGGAAGTCTCCGAGTTTGTGATAAATAGGCATAATAAATAAGCTAGTTGAATTATTTTGATAATATTGCTTTAACGCGAACGGTTTGGTCCATTTTTAAATTCTGACCATTTACAGTACTCGCATCAATGGTTACTGTAACCCTAAATTTCATCGAAGGTTCAATGATAAAGGATTTAATATTTACATCAGCTAAATCTAATTGTGTTTCACTAACGCCTGCAGGTATATTAGTTTTTGTTCCAATTAAAGTTTCACCACTAGTTGACTTAATGTAAATAGAAAGTGATTTTAAGAAGTCTAAATTTCCTGTTGCAACAGAAATATTGTACTTAGTTAGTTTTATTTCACTAACTAACTCACGCGTTGTGTTATTCTCCAAAAATTTGTTGGAGCTGTTGGTTGAAATATCGGGTGTTGTAAAATCAACGGGGACATTGGTTGCCAGCGTGTGCGAAGGAACCGTTAAATTGGTGGTGTAATTGATGTCAAATTCGGTTAATTCATCAACTTTTTCCTTGGTTTTTTTGCAGGATAGATTAAGTAAACCAATATTTAATACTAACGTCACAAAAAGTAGTAACGAAATTTTAATTTTAAGCTTCGCTTTCATATTTTATTAATTTAAATTATTTTAAATCCAATTACGCAAACATCATCAATTTGGTCTGAATTTTTCTTCCAAGTTAAATATTTTTCTTTTATATACTCACCAATTACATTTAAATTTTTGTTACTTTTTTCGGAAATAAATTTTTTAAATTCTTTAGTTGTGATTTTTTTATTCAAATCACCGCCAAATTGGTCAGCATAACCATCAGTAGAGAGAATAAAGAAAGTATCTTTTTCATATATTTCACTATGTTGCTCAAAAACTTGATGATTTTCAGTATGTCCGGCAATTCCTGCTTTGGTAGCTTTTAATTCTTTAATGAAACCTCCTTTATTAAAAATCCATAAGTTTCGATTGGCGCCGGAAAATATAACTTGACCGGTTACTTTGTTATACTTGCAAAGACAAATATCAAGTCCATCTCGTGAGTAGTGTTCTGACTGGAATTGTAACTGCGATTTTAGTTTAAGATTTAATTCCTTTAAAATTTCGCTTGGTTCATAGTGTTTCTCTGTAATTTCGTTAAGCAATTGAATACTTAATGCACTAAGTATTGCGCCAGGCACGCCATGCCCTGTGCAATCTGCCACACCAATTAGTACTTCATTAATTGTAATTTCTTTTGTCCAATAAAAGTCACCACTTACAATATCTTTTGGGAGATACAATAGAAAGTAATCGTTTAGTGTTTTTTTTAAAATATGATTTGATGGAAGCAACGAGGTTTGGATGTTTTTGGCATATCTTATCGAATCTGTTATTTCGTTGTTCTTTTCAGATAATAATTTTTTTTGAATTGAGATTTCAATATTTGTTTTTTCCTTTAATTTATTAGATTTATACAATAATAATGCGAATACAATAATTCCAATTAATACAACCAAGGACGAAAGGAGTAATATACGCTGTAGTTGTAATTTGTATTCAGAGGTTTCCTGACTGTGCGTAAGTTCAAGTTGAGCTATTTCCAGTTCTTTCGCATTTCGTATAGAGTCTTGAATTTTTTCATAGCTATGGGTCAATTGGTTTACATTGTATAGGTCAGAACTTGAACTATTCGCGTCATTCATGTCATAGTATTTTTTGTATGTTTTTGCTGCTTTTTTATAGTCATTTAGTTTAAAATATATTTCTGCTGCATTAAGTAACATTACCTGTTCATCTTTATCAATAGTTTCATCTGTTACTCCAATTTTCTCGAAAAGTTCAATGTATTTCATGGCCTCCTTCATTTTATCAAGGTCCATATATGTTTTAGCAATGGTTTGAAGTAACAATTTTTCGAACGCGGGGTCGTTATATTTTTTAAGATGTTCAAGTAATTCTAATTCGTAGCCAATTGCTTCAGTAAATTGCCTTAAATTTAAAAGATTAATAATCAGATTAAACGTAACGTCTGAAAAGTACTTATCTAATTTATACCTTTTAGTGTATTCGTAACCCAGTTTATAAATACTATCAGCTGATTTATGGTTTTTTTCATCTTTGTATATTAAACCTAAATTATTTAAAGCTATTGCGTAACCTAATGTGTCTTTAGCAGCTTTAATAAATGGTATAGATCTATTTAAGTAACTTTTTGCATTTGGAATGTCTCCGATTTCTCGATAGAGAAGCGAAATATTTGCCAGTAATCCTCCTATATTTGGTGATTTTATCTTTAGCATCAGTGATTCACTCTGTTTATAATTCTTTAAGGCTTCGGTAAAATTTTGGACACTATAGTTTATTGCACCTCTATTCATGTAAAATCCTATTAATGAACTATCAAATGAATTCAAAACTGCAATATTAATAGCGGAATCATAATAAGTGATAGCCTCTTTATATAATCCCAAATAATAAAGATATACTCCTTTTTTGTCCAATAAACAGGCATATAAATACTGATCATTCGATTTTTTAGCGAGTGATACTAATCTAATATAGTTCGAATGGAAAAGGGTGGAATCCTTTAATTTTGAGGCCTTACTTAATGGTACTAAAATTTTATTAATGTTAGTAGCGTGCTTTTTATTCTGAGAACATAAAAAAGTAGAATTAAAAATAAATAATATAAGTATTAGCTTAAGTTCCTTCATTAAGATGAATGCTAAGCGATTTTTCTTTTTTAAGAATCTCTGCCAAGTTGGGCCTCAATCTGCTTTTATAAACAGCCAAACATTCAGGACCGTTTTTCAGACGTCCTTTACGTCTTAATCTTTGTTCGTCAATTGGTAAACTTGCAATGTGCATGCACTCCGGTGTACAACAGCCGTTCATTTTTTCGGCACAATCAGTGCATTGTATGAATAATAAATGACAATCATCGTTTTTGCAATTGGTGTGTGAATCGCAAGGTTTGCCGCATTGATGGCATTTACTAATAACATCTTCTGTTATTCTCTCTCCAATTCTTTCGTCAAAAACAAAATTAATGCCTTTAAATTTGCTTTCCAATTGTTGTTCTTTCACTTCCTGTGCATACTGAATGATGCCGCCTTTTAAATGGCCAACATCTTTAAAGCCTTTATGTTTTAAAAAGGCACTGGCTTTTTCACAACGTATGCCACCGGTGCAATACATGATGATTTTTTTATCTTCCATCCCTTTCAAGTGTTCAACTACTACAGGTAACTCTTCTCGGAACGTATCGGCATCCGGGCAAAAAGCGTTTTCAAATTTACCCACTTCACTTTCATAATGATTACGCATGTCGACAACAATTGTATCTTTTTGCGAAATAGCGTCATTAAATTCTTTTGCATTTAAATACTTTCCGGTATTAGAAGGGTCAAAGGCTGGGTCGTTGATGCCATCTGCAACAATTTTAGTTCTAACTTTTACAATGAGCTTATAAAAACTTTTTCCATTCCCATCTACTGCAATTTTAAAAGGCACATCTTTAAAGAAATCAATGGCATAAAGTTCGTTTACAAATTTGTCCCAATTATCTTCTGGCACACTCATTTGTGCATTAATGCCTTCATGTGCAAGGTATACACGGCCAAAGCAATTGAGCGCCGACCAGTTTATAAAAAGCTGATCTCTTAATACATTTGGATTTTCAATGTTAACGTATCTGTAAAAGGATACTGTTTTTCGTGCAATGCTTTCTTCTTTTATGCGTTGCTTTAGAATATTTTTGTCAATTCTGTTCGATAAATTTGCCATGATAGATATAATTGCAGGTTATACTATTTCTGTACACTTTAAGTGAGGTTAAAAGGTTTCCCTTTTAAAATTTCAAATAAAATGTTAGGTTTGTAAAAGTACAAAATTTTACCTTAACAAGCTTAAAGAAACTTAACTTATGAAAGAGAAAATATTAATCATTGGCGCCGGCGGACAAATAGGACTTGAACTTACTGAGAATTTATCTAAAAGTTATGGCAACGATCAGGTGATACCAAGCGATCTCAAGTCAGAGGGTAATTTTGCCAACAATCCGTATGAGCAATTAGATGCATTAGATAAAGATGCTTTATTTAAGATAGTTAAAAAACATGGAATAACGCAGGTATATCATTTGGCTGCTTTGTTATCAGCAACCGGAGAGCAAAATCCAATGTTTGCATGGAAGTTAAACATGGAGAGTTTGTTTTATGTATTAGATTTGGCTAAAGAAAAACATATTCAAAAAATCTACTGGCCAAGTAGTATTGCTGTATTTGGACCAACGACACCTCGAGAAAACACGCCGCAATACACAGTCATGGAACCAAGCACCATATACGGTATCAGTAAACAGGCCGGCGAACGCTGGTGTGAATGGTATTTTAAAAAATTTGGTGTGGATGTGCGAAGCATTCGATATCCTGGTTTAATTGGCTGGAAGAGTGCTCCGGGTGGAGGCACCACAGATTATGCGGTACATATTTTTCATGAAGCGCTTAAGCACAATCACTACACTAGTTTTTTAAGTGAAAATACTGCATTACCAATGATGCACATGGAAGATGCTATAAGAGCAACTATTGAATTAATGCATGCGCCATCAGAAAAAATTAAAATCAGAGGAAGTTATAATTTAAGTGGCTTAAGTTTTACGCCGGCTGAAATTGCCAATGAAATAAAAAAGCATTTGTCTGAATTTAGAATTGATTATGCGCCTGATTTTAGACAGGCTATTGCAGACAGCTGGCCAAAAAGTATTAATGATCAAGAAGCCAGAGAGCAATGGGGTTGGAAAGAGAAATACAATTTAGAGGCATTGGTAAAAAATATGCTCGAAAATATTAAACTATAGATTTTTTGGTTTCGGAACAACCATGCAGGTGAAGCGAGAAACACATATCAGTTCTTTAGCTTCGTCAAAAATTTTGATATCCCAAACATGAATCTTGCCACCAATTTTTAGAGGCTTACAAATTGCTTTTACAACTTCAGTGGTTACCGATTTTAGATGGTTAGCGTTAATTTCAATTCCCACTCCAATAAATAAATCTTGGTTCACACAATACAACGTGGCAACACTTCCGATGGTCTCGGCAAGCGCAACGGAAGCTCCTCCATGCAATAAACCAAACGGCTGTTTCACTTCATTTCGGATGGGCATTGTTGCAATTATATAGTCAGCTCCGATTTCAATAAATTTAATTTGAAAAAATCCGCCTAAAGTGGCTTGGTTCAGTTGATTTAGTTCCTCAACCGTAAATGTTTTCCACCAAATGGTTTTTTTATTTTCCCGTACTTCCAAATCCGCCTGCTCCACGATTGGTATCATTTAATGTTTCACTTTCTTCCCACAAAATTTGCTCATGCTTGGCAATAATCATTTGAGCAATTCTTTCGCCATCCTTAATCAAAAAGTCAGTATCGCTTAAGTTAACAAGTAATACTTTTACTTCGCCTCTGTAATCTGCATCAATTGTGCCTGGAGAGTTTAATACCGTAATGCCATGTTTAAAAGCCAGACCGCTTCTTGGACGAATTTGAGCCTCGTAACCAACTGGTAATTCAATAAATAAACCCGTATCAACTAAAAGACGTTGTAAAGGTTTTAAAATTATTTCAGTGCTGATATTTGCTTTTAAATCTAAACCAGCGGCTTGCGCAGTTTCATAATTTGGTAACTGATGTTTGCTTTTGTTGATGACCTTAACCTTTAGCATTGCTTTTGATATTTTTTAGATTGGAGAATTCTAACTTGTAAAATAAAAACAAATACAATAAAACCAATAAATTATTTAATAACAATTTAAGCCATCTATTTTCTAAATCGGCCCAAATAAAGGATACAAAATAAAAACCTAAAGCCATCATAAAGAATAAGCCAATCGCACGTAAATTATAATTTATTGGATAGTGTTTCTTTCCTAGTAAGTAAGAAATAATAGTCATTACCAAATAAGCCGCCAAGGTAGCCCATGCTGAAGCCATGAAACTATATTGAGGAATGAAAATAAAATTAATAATTAAAGTAATTGCTGCGCCTACAATTGTAATACTTGCGCCATATTTCGTTTGCCCGGTTAACTTATACCAAATGCTTAAATTATAATAAGCACCTAAAAATAAATTTGCCAGAAGCAATATCGGAACTACAGATAAACCAACCCGATACTCCTCACTTACCATGTATTTAATAATGGGCAAATTCATCATGGTAAATAAAAAAATAAACGAACAAAATATCATAAAAACCTTCATTACAAAAGCATTTACTTTTTTCGAATCTTTGTTTTGTGCATTATTAAAAAAGAATGGTTCAGCTGCATATCTAAAGGCTTGTATAAAAACGGTCATTAAAATAGCAATTTTGTAGCACGCCCCATAAACACCTTGCGCCCATTGTCCTTGGCCCTCTGGCAATAAATGTTTTAGAATTATTCTGTCAAATGTTTCATTAACCATTCCTGCTAAACCTAAAATTAATAATGGCCAGGCATAGTGTATCATCTCTTTCCAAAGAGCCTTATCAAATTGAAATTTAAAGCCAAAAAATTCTTTGGCTAAACATAATAAGGATACTATATTGGCTATTAAGTTTGCAAAGAAAGAATAGCCTATTCCGATTTCAGGATTATAAAAGCTTGCTAAACTACTTGTTGGATTTTCTTCGTAAGCTTGTTTACAAAATACAAAAAAGAAAATATGCAAACTAATGTTTACCAAAACGTTAGCTCCTTTTATTAATGCGAATTTTAACGATTTGTTTTGCAAACGCAATTGCGCAAAAGGAATTGCCATTAACGCATCGGTTGCTAAAATTAGCACCACCCAAAACACATATTGCACTTTGTTCTCATAATCCATCCAATTGGCAATTGATTGAGAGAAAAGCAAAAGAATAATGCTAAAACCAATAGTTGAAATAAAAATAGATGTCAGTGCAGTATGAAAAACAGTTTGTTTATCTTCTCTCTTATTGGAGAAGTTGAAGAAGGCAGTTTCCATACCATAGGTGAAAATGACATTAAAAAAGGCAATGTACGAGTAGAATTCTGAATTGACACCATAATCAACCGGTTTACTAAAAATGTAGGTTAGTAAAGGTGTTAAAAGGTAATTTAAAAAGCGAGGTAAAATTGTGCCTAAACCATATATAAGGGTTTGCCCTGCAAGTTTTTTAACTGGATTTAACACAAGTAATTTTTACTAAAATTATGAAAAGTAAGTTCGTACACGCTCTTAAAAAAAGATAAATATTAACAGTACTTTGCTATTATCGTAATTGTTCTGAAAGCGCTATGCGGTAATGTTTCTGTTTATTTTTGAATAGATTTTATTTGTTCTTCCAGTATTTGGATACCCTCAACGAAGCTATGAGGGTTATAACCTAGATCCTTTATCGCTTTGTCAATAATGAAACCGGTAATTGGAGGACGTTTAGCAGGCTGTTTAATGTCAGAACTTTTGCTTGGTTTAATCAATGTTTTATCTAGTTGATAGTAATCTGCAACAAGATTTGCTAACTCTAAAATGCTATAAAAATCTTTACCGCTAATGTTATAAATTCCATGTGCTTTTTTTTCAGCAATTAATATACATCCATCCGCTAAATCTTCAGCCAGTGTAGGCGTTCTAAACTGATCATCCACAACATTAATTACTTTTCCTTGCTCCAAATTTTGTTTTACCCAAAGTACAATATTGCTTCTACTCATATTGTCTACTATTCCATATACCAATACAGTTCTTGCAATTGCCCAGTTTAGCTCACTTGATTGAACAATTTTCTCTGCCGCTAATTTACTTTCAGCATAATAACTTAATGGGTTTGGTATTGCATTTTCATCTAACGGACCTTTTGTTCCATCAAAAATAAAATCGGTGCTGAGGTGAATAAAATGCGGGCAATAATCTTCGTTTTTTTTATTTAAGTTTGTTAAGGCATTTACTTGGTATTTAACAGCTTCAACATTCAGTTTCCAGCAATTTTCCTTATCAGTTTCACAAGCGTCTACGTTAGTCATGGCAGCTGTGTTTATAACAACATCTGGCATATAAATTGTAAAAAGTTGATTCACCGCTGCTTCATCCGTTATATCAAGCGATTCGTATGTGTAGTTAAATTTATCGACTAGTCTGTTTTCACCTCTTGCTGTGGCAATCAAATTTTTACCAAGTTTATTTTTTAACTTGTAAACTAATTTTTGACCCAAAAGTCCGTTACTACCGGTAATTAAAATTTTCATTATTTATTTTTTTTTAAATAGAGTTCTGCATTTTGTATCAGAGCTTTGTACCACTTTTCTCCAAATTTTCTAATTAGCGGTTCTTTTAAAAATTTGTAAACCGGAACATCTAATTTTTTACCACATTCGCATGCCGGCTTGCAAATATTCCAATGATGGTAATTTAAAGCAGTATAATTTTTTAACTGGCTTACTCTTATTGGGTATAAATGACAACTTATGGGTTTTTTCCAATGTACCATTTTATCGTTGTAAGCTTGTTCAATAGCACATTTAGCAATATTGTTTTCATCAAAAATAACAAAAGCACATTCTGCTCCTTCATTAACTAAAGTGGTTGTATAATCACCATCGCCATCAACAACATACGGACCATTTTTCTTGATGGCTTCAAGTCCTTCTTTTCTCAAGTAAGGTTTTATTTTGGGTAAAATCTCGTCAATAATTTTAAGTTCTTCTTTTTCTAATGGTGCTCCGCTATCTCCGGCTACACAGCATTCTCCTTTGCATGCATTTAAATCGCAAACAAATTTTTTTTCAAGAACATTTTCGCTTATAAGTATATTTTCAACTGCCAGCATTGTTTGGTTCAGATTTAAGATTCATGTCAAATTGCGCAATTTGTAATGAAAGTTTTAGTTCTTCTAAATCTTTTTTACGAATTACAAATGTATCGCTTGCCGTATCATGCCAGCCTAAAGTACCAAAACACGATAGAGGTTCAAAGGGAATTGCCCTCGAAATGGATCGGATAAAAAACTGTTTCATAGTTGGCTTATTTCCATATTCATCAACTACAATTCTTTTAAGAATTAATTTAGCCGGACTAGCTTGTAACGCGAATTCGAAAACAAAGTAAAAAATGGGTTGCAATAAAAAGTAGTTAATATATAGCTCGTAACTATCAACAAATTGTATGGCAGCCTGTAAACTATTTTGACCTAAAAAACCAAAAATCAAACCAACGAAAACATAAAATAAAAATGCAAATGCCGTAAAGAACAAACGATCTAAAAGAAAATGCCCAAGCCTAGGCCAACCAGTAACGTATTTAACTTCCTTATACCGTGTAAGTACCTTATCAATTTTCACACGCTCTCCATTAACTTTTTCATAGCGTTGAGTAGTGTATTGTTCTTTAATCTCTGTGATTTTTTGCATAAAATCAGTTCACTGCGAGGTTTTGGGTCATATAACTCCCAACGTATTTCTCAAGAATGATGCGATAGTTCTTTGATAATTTAAACGAGTTAAAAAACTCATTAAAAAGAGCTTTATGTTTGCTTCCTTTAGGTAAAACGTATGCTAATTGATCTTTTGATTGACTTAAACTTCGTTGCATTTTTAAAAATTTGCCCGGGTTAGCCTTTAAAAAAAACCAAAAATCAACTGCATCAACATAACCAAAGTTCAGAACATTTTTAGCAACTTCATTTAAAATCTCTTCTGATGAATTTTGATATTTTATTTTTAAATCAGGAATGAATAACTTTTTCAGCTCGTTACAATGTTTTTCTACAACAGTGTTTGAAAGTGTAAGTGCGGACATTGCCCCCAATACTTTCACTATTTCATCTTTGTTTTTTGATTTGATGTCTGGTGCATTGCCATTTGTTATACAAAAAGCTACATTTTTCATGTAACCGTTTGTAAAGTCCACTTCTTTTTGTCTTTCCAACGTGTTAGATACCGACCCAAGCCCAATAGTTGTTTTTTTAGAACTCTTAAGGTCTGTATAAAAATTATTAAAGTTTGAGTAATTTTTATAATTGATTACTAAATTAATGTTTTTGTTGCCTTTAAGCCAAGCAGCATATTCATTAAAAATGTCAAATTCAATACCAGTGTAATTATCACCGTTTTTAAATGCAAACGGCTTACTTTCGATATAAAAAATGGTCAACGAATCTGCATTTTGGCATGAAACTTTGCAAAAAAAGCACGTAGTTAGTAATATGAAGAAAAGAATTCTCATGTTAAGTTATAAAGGTAGTTAAATGTTAACAGCAAACTTGATGCCTTGTCTGTTCGTTTTGCGCAAACTTTTGTTAATAAAAAGAATGATCGAACCATTCTGTTCTAATTTTGTTCGTGTTATTGAATTATAATTAAATCAAGATTAACTCAAAAAGGCTTATTATTTTGCAGTATACCATAAAAAGGGTATATTTGTACTGAAATTAGAATTAATCTAATTAAGAATAAAGACATAAATATTTAAAATTCAATATGTTATGATAACAGTGAGTGAAAATGCAAAAAATCATGCCATTGCGTTAATGAAAGAAGAGAATCAGCCTGAGGGAGCGTTCATAAGAGTTGGTGTTGAGGGAGGTGGTTGTTCAGGTCTTTCTTACAAATTAGAATTTGATTCCGTTAAAAAAGAGGGTGATCAGGAGTTTGAGGATAAAGGAATTAAGATTGTAGTTGACAGAAAGAGTTTTTTGTATTTGGTTGGTACTGAACTTGAATATACAGGCGGTTTGAATGGTAAGGGTTTTGTATTTAATAATCCAAATGCAAGCAGAACTTGCGGATGTGGAGAAAGTTTTAGTGTTTAATGGGTGAAATTTTAATACATAAACTTTCAAATGAAGCCTTAGCAGAAAAGAGGAAACAGCAATTTTTTGCGTTATCTAATGCTCAACGATTTCATGAAACTCTTAAGCTCATCAGAATAAGCATGTTATTTAGTAAGAATAAGAATTTAGAAAATAGAAATAAAGTGATTATAAGGGGTTAATGGATTTTGGTGAAGAGGAAATAGTTAAATTTTTGAAATGTTTGAATGACAACAAAGTGAAGTACATTCTTGTTGGTGGTTTTGCTGTAAATGTTAATGGCTTTAACCGTTCCACAAACGACCTTGATATATGGTTAAAGGATGATATGGAAAACAGAAAATGTTTTGTTGATGGATTAACCTCCTATGGAATCATTGGTGCTGAGGTTTTTATTTCATTACCGTTTATTGCAGGCTATACTGAAATTATATTAAACAATGGTTATCCGGTTGATGTGATGGCGGATTTACAATTTTTTAAACAGAATAATTTTGATGATTGCCATAATTTTTGTCTGAATTTTGAAATAGAAAACGAGATTTCTGTACCAATTTTGCATTTAAATCATTTAATCAAGGAAAAAGAAAATTCTAAAAGACCTAAAGATGTTTTGGATGTTCAAGAGCTTAAACAATTATATAAGTTATAATCACAAATAACAATGAGTAACGAATTATTAGAACAACACATTGCAAAGGAATACGAGTGGGGTTTCACCACAGATATCGAAAGCGAAACGTTTGCGCCCGGTTTAAATGAGGCTGTTGTTGGTGCACTATCTAAAAAGAAAAATGAACCTGCTTGGATGTTAGAGTATCGGATTAAAGCTTTTCGCCATTGGCAAACCTTGTCGGAACCAAATCATTGGGCACACATCCCTTACCCTAAAATAGACTTTCAGGCAGTGTCTTATTACTCTGCGCCGAAAAAGAAACCGGAATTAAAAAGTTTGGATGAGGTAGATCCCGAATTGTTAAAAACCTTCGAAAAATTAGGTATTTCATTGGAAGAGCAAAAGCGTTTAAGCGGTGTTCAGTCCAACATCGCTGTAGATGCCGTATTTGATAGCGTCTCGGTTAAAACCACATTCAGAGAAACACTATTGGAAAAAGGAATTATTTTTTGTTCGTTTAGCGAGGCTGTTCAAGAGCATCCTGAATTGGTGAAAAAATACATGGGAATGGTTGTGCCTTATACAGATAACTACTATGCTGCTCTAAACGCAGCTGTTTTTAGTGATGGCTCATTTTGCTACATTCCAAAAGGAGTGCGTTGCCCTATGGAATTGTCAACTTACTTTCGCATCAACGCTAGTGGTACTGGTCAGTTTGAACGTACATTAATAGTGGCAGATGAAGATAGTTATGTGAGTTATTTGGAAGGATGCACAGCCCCACAAAGAGATGAAAATCAGTTACACGCTGCGGTGGTAGAAATTATTGCGCACAAAAATGCGGAAGTAAAATACAGTACTGTGCAAAATTGGTATCCGGGAGATAAGGATGGAAAAGGCGGCATTTACAACTTTGTAACTAAACGTGGAATTTGTTTAGAAGACAATTCTAAAATTTCTTGGACGCAGGTTGAAACAGGCTCAGCTATTACATGGAAATATCCTTCAGTAATTTTAAAAGGAAATAATTCTGTTGGAGAATTTTATTCAGTTGCTGTAACAAACAATAAGCAAGAAGCAGATACAGGGACAAAAATGATCCATATTGGAAAAAATTCACGTTCAACAATAATCTCTAAAGGCATTAGTGCAGGTTTTAGTAACAACAGTTACCGTGGTTTAGTACAAATGCGAAAGGGTGCTACCAATGCTCGTAACTTCAGTCAGTGCGACAGTTTGTTGATGGGTGATAAATGTGGCGCACATACATTTCCTTACATTGAAATTAAAGACAAATCAGCAATTGTTGAACACGAAGCTACAACCAGTAAAATTGGTGAAGATCAACTATTTTATTGCAAACAACGTGGTATAGATAATGAAAAAGCAATTGCATTAATTGTAAATGGTTACTGCAAAGAAGTTTTAAATAAATTACCAATGGAGTTTGCTGTTGAAGCGCAGAAATTGTTGGCTATAAGTTTGGAGGGAAGCGTTGGTTAAATTTAGTTTTGAAAGTTGAAAAGTTAAACAGTTATGAAATGAGTAAAATAGAAAAGTTTGAGGATATAATAGCATGGCAGAAAGCTTTAGAACTTTCAAACCTAATTTATTCAGTTTCAAACAAAGAAAAATTTTCAAAAGATTTTGGTCTAAAAGATCAAATAAGACGAGCATCAGTTTCCATTGTTTCCAACATTGCCGAAGGTTTCGAAAGAGAAAGTAATAATCAATTTATATATTTTCTAATAATTGCAAAAGGCTCTGCCGGGGAATTAAGAACGCAAATTTACATTGCGAAAAATCAAGAATATATAACAAAAGAAGAATTCGAATTACTAAATACAAAAGTTATTGAGGTTAGTAAAACAATTGGCGGATTTGTTTCTTACTTAAAGACTCAAAAAAACAAAAGTCAACTTTCTAAACTTTCATAACTAATTAACTTTATAACTAATATGATAACAATAAAAAACTTACACGCAAGCGTAGATGGAAAAGAGATTTTGCGCGGTATTAATTTAGAAGTGAAGGCAGGAGAAGTACATGCCATCATGGGACCAAACGGTTCAGGTAAATCAACTCTATCAAGTGTTTTAGCAGGTAGAGAAGATTATGATGTAACCGAAGGGGAAGTAATTTTTAACAATAAAGATTTATTGGAAATGCCTGCTGAGGACAGAGCCCGCGAAGGTTTATTTTTAGCTTTTCAATATCCGGTAGAAATTCCGGGGGTTAGTAACATTAACTTTTTAAAAACTGCATTAAATGAAATCAGAGCTTATCATGGTAAAGAGGAAATTCCTGCTAAAGATTTTTTAGCACTTGTAAAGGAAAAACAAAAATTAGTTGAACTAGATGGCAAACTGGCAAATCGAAGTGTAAACGAGGGATTTAGCGGTGGTGAAAAAAAACGCAACGAAATTTTTCAAATGGCCATGTTGGAGCCAAAATTGTCAATACTCGATGAAACTGATTCTGGTTTGGACATTGATGCATTAAAAATTGTAGCGAATGGTGTAAATACTTTAAAAAGTAAGGATAATGCTTACATTGTTATTACACACTATCAAAGATTGTTAGATTATATTGTGCCTGATTTTGTTCACATTCTTTACAAAGGAAGAATCGTAAAAAGCGGTGGCAAAGAATTAGCCTTAGAATTGGAAGCTAAAGGTTATGATGAAATAAAAAAAGAATTTCAAATAACCGAATAGTATGATTGCTGAGAAAACCAATACAGCCCAACAACTCATTGAGAAAATTTCTTCTTCTGCAGGCAAGGTCGATTTTATGAATGATAGTGCTCTTACCAGAGCATTATTCTATTTGGAAGAAAAGGGAATTCCAACCAATAAGCACGAGGATTATAAATACTGTAATATAGATGGTATTTTAAAAAAAGAGTTTAAAAATATAAGTCAGAAATTTTCTTCCATCGAAAACATTAAACCTTATAAATTAGATGATACGATTACGTTGGTTGTAGTGAATGGTAATTATTCTGATACCCTTAGTGATAAAACCATTTTAAAAGGTCTACACATCGATACTTTTTCTAATATACAGGATAGCGGTAAAAAGTTAATTAACTCAATTGCAAATGTGGAGAGCGATTCCTTCATTGCTTTAAATACGGCCTTTTCAGGAAATGGATTTCATTTGCGAATTTCTAGAAACGAAGCATTACAAATGCCAATTCACGTTCTTTACATAAATAATTCACTACCAGAAAGTGTTGTTAATCCAAGAAATATTATTGAATTGGAAGAAAACTCAGAAGCGACTATTATCGAGCACTACATCAATATTGGTTCTTCAAAGTCTTTTACAAATTTTGTAAGCGAAAAGTTTTTAGCGCAAAACTCTAAGTTGGATTGCTACACAATTCAGGATGAAAGCATGAATGGTTTTGGTGTCTTTACCAATCAAGTAAAAGTTAACAAACACGCAAATTATTCAAATAACACCATAACACTTAGTGGACAGTTAGTTCGAAACAATCACAATGTGGTATTAGCTGATAGTAATTGTGAGGCACACCTGAATGGTTTATTCAAAATAAGCGGTAATCAGTTAGTTGATAACCATACCTTAATGGATCATCAAATGCCTCATTGCGAGAGTAATGAGTTATATAAAGGAATTATTGATGACAAAAGTACAGGCGTTTTTAATGGTAAAATTTTTGTTAGAAAGGATGCTCAAAAAACAAATGCTTATCAGAGTAGTAAAAATATTTTATTGAGCGATGACGCTACTATCAACACTAAACCACAATTGGAGATTTATGCTGATGATGTAAAATGTTCCCACGGCACATCAACAGGTAAAATTGATAACGAAGCCATGTTTTATCTTCACACCAGAGGCATAGGAAAAGAAAGCGCTAAAAAATTGCTGTTAAATGCTTTTGCCGGTGAGGTTATTGATAGGATAAAAGTTGAAAGCCTGCAGGATTTTGTACAAAGTAAATTAAATTTGGTTTAAGTTTTGTGTTAAGCATTCAAAATATAAAATCTCAATTCCCAATACTCAATCAAAAAATTAATGGCAACCCTTTAATTTATTTTGACAATGGTGCTACGGTACAAAAACCAAATGTAGTATTGAAGGCTATGGATGATTATTATACCTATTCCAATGCAAATATACATCGCGGAGTACATACATTAAGCAGGAAGGCCTCTGAGCTATATGAACATTCAAGAAAGACAGTCGCAGATTTTTTTAACGTTTTAGATCCTCAGCAAATCATTTTCACAAGTGGTACAACTGACAGCATCAATATTATTGCACAAGGATTATCAAAATCAATTTTAAAAAATGGCGATGAGATTGTTTTGTCGCAGTATGAGCATCACTCTAATATTTTGCCCTGGCAATTATGGGCGCAAGAAAACGCAGGCATATTAAAAGTTATTCCTATAAACCAAAATCAGGAATTAGATTTAGAAAAATTTGAAGCTTTAATTACACCTAAAACAAAAGTAGTTGCTGTTGCGCATGTGAGTAATACTTTAGGTGTGATTACGGATGTTAGAAAAATAATAAACCTTGCAAAAAAACACAATCTTATTGTTGTAATAGATGGTGCGCAATCTGCGCCACATATGCAAATTGATTTACAGGAATTAGGAGCCGACTTTTTTGTTTGCAGCGCTCATAAAATGTATGGGCCAACAGGTGTTGGTGTTTTATATATGAATAACTATTGGTTAAACAATTTGCCAATAAATAAAACAGGTGGAGGTACAATTAAAACAGTTTCATTTGAAAAAACTGAGTATGCAGAAGGTGCTTTACGTTTTGAACCCGGAACACCAAACATAGCAGGCGTAATTGGATTTGAAGCTGCAATTAAATTTATGAATGAAATTGGTATGCAAAACATTTATTCACATGAGTTGCAATTGGTGAATTATGCTCAGCAAAAATTAAGGGATATAGATGAGGTGATTTTATACGGTACATCAGATGAAAAGGCCGGAGTTGTTTCATTTAATCTAAAAAACCAGCACCCATTCGACGTTGGCACTTTATTAGATAAATACGGAATCGCAGTTCGCACCGGGCACCATTGCACACAACCTTTAATGCAGCATCTTGGTATTCAGGGAACCGTTAGAGTAAGTTTCGCAGTTTACAACACTAAAGAAGAGATTGATTTTTTTATTGAGAAGTTAAAAAATGTAATTCGAATGTTATCTTAAAATGACAATTAACGAAATAGAAAACGAAATAATTGAAGAATTCGAAATTTTTGGCGACGATTGGGAAGCTAAGTATGAACACCTAATTGATCTCGGAAAATCATTACCAAAGATTAAAGATGAATTGAAGATTGATGAGAATATTATCAAAGGCTGTCAAAGTCGCGTATGGCTGCATGCTGAAAGCTTAAACGGGAAAATTGCTTATACCGCAGATAGCGATGCCATAATAACCAAGGGAATGGTTGCGTTAATGATTCGTGTTTTAAGCAATCAGCCAGCAAATGAAATAGTAAATGCCGATTTGGGTTTCATTAAAAGAATTGGTTTAATGGAGCACTTAAGTCCAACTCGAGCAAACGGATTGGTTAGTATGATTAAAAAAATGAAGGAAGAGGCTTTTAAATTGAATTAATAAGCTCTAACATTTTTTCCTTCCATATAATTTAAAAATGATTTGTTTACTACCTTGTTTCCGCCTGGGGTAGGGTAATTTCCTGTGAAATACCAATCACCTTTGTTTTTAGGACAAGAGTTATGCAAGCCTTCTATGCTTTGATAAATGATTTCGAGTTCGGCTTTTAAATTTTTTGGCTTTAACAATTCAGCTATTTTTTTAGAAATTTCTTCAGCAGTAAAAAAGTCATAAATTTCTTTTACCAAATTAATTTGTTCTTCTTTTGGTTTCTCAACTTCTAATTTAGTTCGCTCGTACAAGTCATTTAAAAATTGTTGTTGGCCTTTATCTTTTAACAAGGATATGGCAGCTTCAAAGGCAATAAATTTACCTAAAATAGCCATATCTATGCCATAACAGTCAGGATAACGTATTTGAGGCGCCGAACTCACAACTATAATTTTTTTGGGATTCAACCTGTCTAGTATTTGCAAGATGCTTTGCTTTAAAGTTGTTCCTCTCACGATACTGTCATCTAAAACAACTAAATTATCTGTGTTCTTTTTAACAGTGCCGTAGGTGATATCGTAAACCAAATTAACCAAACTGTCGCGAGTTTCATCTGCAGTAATAAAAGTTCTTTGCTTAGCATCTTTTAATACAACTTTATGTATGCGTGGATGAATAGATAGCAAATCGTAAATTTCTTTTTCACTTAAATTCTTTTTTTCAAGCAGTTGTTTTGTTTTTAGTTGATTATTGTATTCATCAATACCTTCCACTAAACCACCAAATGCAACCTCTGCAGTGTTAGGAATATAGCTGAATACAGTGTTTTTTAAATCATAATCAATACTTTTAAGCACAACATCGGTTAAATTTTTACCTAATGCATTTCGTTCCGCATAAATTTCAGCGTCATTTCCTCTACTAAAATAAATACGTTCAAAACTACAACTCATTTTCTCAAGAGGTGGTATTATTTCTGTTTCTGAAAAACTTCCATCCTTTTTTATAATTGCAGCGTGTCCTGGCGTTAGTTCTTTTATTTTTTCAAACTCTACGTTTAACACTGTTTGTATAACCGGCCGTTCACTTGCGATTACAATAATCTCTTCGTCTTTGTAATAATAGGCAGGTCTTATTCCACTTGGATCTCTCAAAACAAAAGCATCTCCATGACCAATCATACCGGCCATTACATATCCGCCATCCCAACGTTTACTGCTTTCTTTTAGGATATTGG
>JADBXZ010000030.1 GCA_020403265.1 Bacteroidota bacterium | reverse complement strand
CTTGCTCCAAAGTCTAAACTATTTCCAGTTCCTTTCACCTCATTATCATTCTCTTTACCATTATAACCATATCGGTAATTACTAGCATTGAAGTTCCTACCCGGCATAGGCGAGCCGAACGGGAATTGATTCATTAGTTGTTGCGCCTCGTCGTTATTAGGTTTTGGAGGAGTACCTTTTTTAAAGTTACGGATATTGTAGGTTATTGTAAATAAATAGTATCTTCTCAAAGCTAAATTATTAAAATCTTCGGAGTAGTTGGCATTAAATGTTCGTCCGATGCTTGCATTTTGATTTAATAAGTCATATGCACTGATTTTTGCCTCAAGATTTTTATTTTTAAGTAATTTGTACCCAATGAATGCATTCCACAAATTAAAATTTTGATTAAATTTTTGAGTTAATCCACTAAAAAGATTGGCATTAAAGTCAGAGTTCAAAATAAGACGTTTATAAACAAAATTTACTTTTAATCCGGCCGTTTGATTCAAAAACTGATTGTCAGCTTGAACTTGTACAGTGTTTTTTAGATCAGTGTAACTGGCATTGTAACTTAAAGAAAAATCTATGTTTTCATTAACATTACTTCCTACAAAAATACCTCCTGTGTATCCAAATGTACGCGCGTAGTTAAGTAAATTATTTGCTTTGGATGGTGTTTGATTGAATGTAAAACCGGTGTTTAAATTTACATTGCTTTTAAGTTTTTTAAATGGAAAACTATAGTTAAAGAAAGTACGACTTTGTATATAATTATTAAGGTTTGTATAGGTATTAAGCAAGGCACCGCGTTTTACTGTTACACCGTTAATTATGGTGTCGTTTGCAATGGTTGTTGAAATTGAACTTATATTATTGTTGATGTAATTAAAAGAAGTAAACACCATGATATTGGTTTGTTTAACAGAATTAAACCCACCATATCTTCCAAATATAGAATGTTCATAGGTTTGCTTAAGACTTGGATTTCCAATTTTTGGTTGCAACGCATTCGAAATGTCTAACACGTTTTGTAACTGTGTAACACTTGGTATATTTGTGTTGGTTCGGTAATTTAATCTTAAATTATTTTTTTTGATTTTATAATTCAGTCTGGCATTAGGTAATATGTTGTTAAAAGTATTGTTTACTCTCGCTTCGGAAGGAAAAATTTGATTACCCACTAAATTGGCACTTTGAACGTCTGATCCTATACTAAAGTTTAAGGCTTTATTTTGAAATCGATAAGAAATTCCTCCTTTTTGAGTGATGTAAGTATTATTAAATGAATTACTTAAAGGAATATTTTGTAGTACATAATCTGTTCGCAACGAGTCAAAATCGTTAGCAATTTTGTTATTTAAGTTAACGGCATATCCTGGCGAATAACTCAATTGTAACTGCGAATTTTTAAATATTGGTTCAGTATAGGTTATCGTTGGGTTAATCCTTTTAGAATTTGAATAGGCATTGTAATTTTGATTTAAGATTTGTTTTGTAAATACTGTTGCAACTGGCGTGCTGAATAAATTCTCTGATATGTAATCGCCATTACTTGATTTTTCGGTGAGTTGGGTAAACAAGTTAATTGAAAATGTTCTGAAGTTCTTTTTGAATTTGTGCATCCAAAGGATTGAATTGTTGGCATCATAACCACTGGCATTGTTGCCGGTTTGATTGTTACTTGAACTTGTAAGCAATGTGTCATATAGTGTATTAGTGGCAACAAGGTTGTTTTGCGAATTATTTTTTTGATATATAAATGCAGGATTTACAATGATAGAATTTGACGAATCCAATTTAGATTCTATTCTAAAATTGAAACGGTGATTTTGATTATTAATATTGTCTTTTGAGGTTTGATTATATAATAGTTGGTCAGCTGAAAAATAATTGCGCAATGTTTGAGATGCGTTTTCATTAGCTGAGAGATTAAAGAAGTAACTACCCGAAACACTTGTTTTTTTTGACCATTCGTCGCTATAATTGATACCAATTGCTTGCGTTTCACTAATTCCTGCCTGATTGCTTGTCAATAAATTAGATTGTGCATTCATAACACCCCTCATTCCGCCTGCGTTAGAATTGCCTTGACCACCTCGCCCTGATCCTCCTCCAATGCCCGTGTTGCTGAGTGCGCCATTAATGTCTGAAATACTAAAGTTTTGCTGATTAATGTTATTAAATAAACCTAATACCGAAATACGTTGCTTGCTTTTGAAACTATTTAGTGTAAATCCTGAATTGTATCGAACATTTTCACCTTCGTCAATGCCTGCTCCAGCATATATTTTACCAAACTGACCAACATTTTTACCTCGTTTGGTTACCAAATTGATTGTTTTTTGATTATTATCGTCTGTAAATCCGGTGAATGCTGCTTGATCACTCATTTTATCAAAAAACTCAACTTTATCAATTATTTCAGCAGGTATGTTTTTTAGCGAGGCATTGGCATCATCCCCAAAAAATGGTTTACCGTCTACCAATACTTTTTGAACTGTTTCGCCATTAACTTTTACGCCGGTATTATCACTTGTAACACCGGGCATTTTTTTGATTAAATCTTCTGCAGTCGCATCTTTATTTACTTTGTAAGCGTCGGCATTAAACTGTGTTGTATCCTCTTTTTGCTCACCTCTTTTTTGAAGTGCCGTAACTTCAACTTCCTTTAAAACTTTTGAATCAGAGGTTAATAAAAGTGTTCCTAAGTTCTGAGTTAAAGTAGTATTTGATAATTGTTTAACTAATTTTTTAAAACCTAAATAAGAAATTTGAATAAAATTGTTTTTCAAACTATCTATTTTAAAATTAAAGGCTCCCAGCGAATCGGTTATCTGAAAAGAAATTAGACTGCTGTCTTTAGAAAGAATTTTAACAGTTGCGCCAACAACAGCTTGTTTTTCATCATCAATTATATTCCCTGTTATGGTGTATTGCGCATTTAAGTATTGAAACCCCGTAAAAAATAATATTAATAAAATAAACTTGTTCATTTATTTAGAATATCCAAGACCTTTTAATGTTCTGGTCACAATTAGTTTGGATAACTTACTGAAGTGTTTGTCAATAATTTTTTTTGGATTATTTAAGCTTGAATCAAATTCTTCTTCTGCTGTTCCGGAGTTAATTTCTTTTGCATCAATTGTATAAACGGTGTAGTGCACAACTATTTTTCTGTTCTCAGTACCGGTTGATATTTGTCCTGGTTTACTATTACCGCTGGCTTTAATATCCAATTGGTTAATAAATACGAACACTTTACAATTATATTTTGCTGCTAATAACGGAATCAGTTTGGCATTAGTTACCTTGGCATTCATAAAACGCTCATCGGAATTGGTTTCAACAACCACTTGTCCCTTTACGATTTCCTTTTTATCTTTTTCTTTTTTAGGGGGCTGATAATTTTCCTGATTAGGTACCTTCTGGTATTCGTAACTTAAATTGGAATAGATGCTATAAAGTTCCGGTTTAAATTTAGTAGTATCGCTCATTAAATCAACTGAACTTATTTTTTCCGATTTAAATGCAAATCCTAGTTGCTCATTTAACCCATCTCTAAAAATGTGTTTAATTTCTTTAGGATTTAATTTAGTTTCTGAGCTTAATTTATAATCAATTTCACTCATGTAAAGTTTAGGTTCAAACGGTATTAACATCACCTTACTTTTTGAGAGTAACTCCCTTTCAGGGGTAGAATTTTTTGTGTTAATGGTTGTTTGTTGCGCTAAAATAAGGTTAACACTGATTAAGAATAGGGCAATTATATTTATTCGGCCAATCAATCTCTTAAAAAATCGGTGTTTGCAAAAATCATTAAAGCCAGTACAATAAATAAACCAACTTGATTGGCATAGTAAATAAATTTATCACTCACCTTTTTACCCGTAATCATTTCAAAAAGAATGAACATGATGTAACCACCATCCAACATTGGAATAGGTAAAAAATTCATGAACGCTAAACCAAAAGATAAGAGGGCAGTAAACATCCAAAAGTGTTGCCAATCCCAGGTTGTACTCATTTGTTTGGCCATGGTGCTAAAACCACCTACTTGTTTGTAAGCATCTTTAACAGTAAATAATAAAGCCAATTCTTTTCCACGCATGGCTACTTGCTCTAAACCATCACGTGTACCTTGCGTTAATGCTGTCAAAACATTAAATGATTGCTTTACCGGTTCTATTTTTGTTCTGTCTTTTACAACAATTCCTATTTGTCCGTCTTCGTTTACTTTACATTTTGTTTTGACTGTATCAGCATTTCGTAGAATAACCAAATTAACTTCGCCTTTAGCATTTTTAGCTAATTGCCCTTGGAATTCATCAAAGAAGGTGATTTTTTGTTCGTTCACTTTTATAATTAAATCTCCTGATTTTATATCTGCATTGGCGGCATACATAAGTTTACTAACTGAATCTACACTTGGCATTAAGATGCGTGGGGCAATGAAACCCGTTTTTTTCAATCTCTTAAGTATAATGCCTTTTTGATCATTGGTTACGGTTATGGAGAATTTTTGTCCGTTTGCATGAACGCCTTCTATGGTTTTTCCGCCATTAATAATTAATTCAATTGGTATTCTATTTATTGATTTTACATACTTACCATCAACGGAAGTGATGTAATCACCATTTCTTAGCCCAAGTCTGTATGCAACAGAGTCAACAGCTAATCCATGAGGTAATTTGGTTACCGGGAGGGTTTGTTTGCCCCATACTAACAAAGCCATCCAGAAAATAACAATACCCAATAAAAAATTAACTAAAATACCACCCATCATTACCAACAAACGTTGCCAAGCCGGTTTGCTTCTTAGCTCCCACGGTTCAGCTGGTTTCTCAATAATTTCTTTATCCATTTGCTCATCTACCATGCCTGCAATTGAAACATAACCACCAAAAGGAAACCAACCTAAACCATATTCTGTATCTCCAATTTTTTTCTTAAAAAGTGCAAAGTTGGCAATGTTAGGGAATGGAAATAAAAAATCGAAGAATAAGTAAAACTTTTCTACTTTACAGCCAAAACGTTTGGCAAACCAAAAATGACCGAACTCGTGGAGCGTGATAAGAATAGTAAGACTTAAAAATAATTGAGCAATTTGAACTAACATATAAAATAAGTAAGGTATAAAAATACACTTATTTTAGCTTAAATATATAGTAGATTAGCAATTTTTAACCCAAAAAAGTCCCAAATAAGTGTTAGTCCGGAAATATCTCCGAATCCGGTACACATTTACATTTTGGTGCCAAACGAGGATTAATGGTCATTTCCTCAGGCACAAGTCCTTTCTTTTCTTTATTGTATTTTAAGGTAAACCTTACTTCAGATTTAACAGTAATACCGTTTTTTACAGTTGGATTCCAAAGATCCATTTGTTTAATGGCGTTTGTAACAAGTTCGTTAAGTTCTGTGTTGGTGCCGGTAACCATGGCTTTTTTAATATTTCCGTCAAAGTTTAATTGTAAACGCACCATACTTCCGACTTTTCCGGCATGTCTTCTTTGTTTTTTTGTTAGAGTGACATTGGTAACAAAAAAATTAATTAAATCTTCGTCATTATTTCCATAGCAGGCAGTTCGGCAGGCTTTAGGATCTTTTGCTTTACGTGGTTTAGAATACCCTGCTTTCTTTTTAGGTTTAAAATCAGCCTCACTTATTTCAGTGGTCGTTTCAGGACCTTCAACTAATTCGCCTCCATCATCATCTTTTTTATTAGTCTCTTCTTTTTTGTTTTTGTCTGGCTTTTCTTCTTTTTTAGTTTCATTCGTTTTCTTTGGTTCTTCTTTAATTTTTTCTTCCTTTACTTTTTCTTCTTTGATAGGCTTCTTCTTCTCCTCCGGTTCATTTTTTTTCTTTTCTTCTTTAAGCGGTTCAGTTGTTTTTTTAACCTCTTCAACTTTCGCAACTACAACCGGTTCCACTTTTTTTGGTGCCGGTGGTGTATAGTAAATATAAAACCCTTGCTTGGCTTTAAAACCTGCTGTATCACCTTTAAAGTTGGACTGGCAGTGATTTTTAAAGACGGTACTGAATTGAAAAATAGCTGGGTAAGTTTTTAATAAATTCTCCCAACGTTCCTGATTAGAAGTTTCACGATCGTTAATATCCTCAGGGCTTGTTTCAGAAAAAACCAATACAATTTCGTTTACTGGAAAGTTAGCAACGGAATCAATAGAATTAACCTTCACCATTGCTCCCGAGCCTTTTTTAGATTTTGTAAATACATAATTTTTGGCAGGTTTATATGCAGTGCTTGAAGAGTCTAAATCAAAATTCATTTCTTCAAAAGTAGGTGCTTGCGCTTGAGTAGCTATACTGTATAAGAATAAAAAACTTAAAGCAATTTTGCGAATCATAATTATAGATGGTTTTTCTTTGAAATGTAATATTATGCAATATTATTTTATCAATCAAGTAAAAAATGATTAAAATAAACCAAGCCAAAAAAAGATTTTCTGTAAATTTAGTGATTGAACCAACCTAAGCGCACCTATGATTAACTATACAAAATTTAAGTTAAAAAATAACCTTACAGTTATACATCACGAAGATAAAAGTACACCGATGGTTTGCCTCAATATTCTGTATGATGTTGGCGCAAAAGATGAAGAGGAATCTAAAACAGGATTTGCGCATTTATTTGAACACTTAATGTTCGGCGGTAGTATTAACATTCCGAATTACGATGAACCATTGCAGTTAGTTGGAGGTGAAAACAATGCTTTCACAACAAACGATATAACAAATTACTATTGCACTGTTCCACCCGAAAATATTGAAACAGCTTTTTGGTTAGAAAGTGACCGGATGTTAAGTTTAGCCTTTACAGATAAGAGTTTGGAAGTGCAACGCAGTGTTGTAATTGAGGAGTTTAAACAACGTTACCTTAATCAGCCGTATGGCGATGTGTGGTTGTTATTAAGGCCCTTGGCCTACCAAACCCATCCTTATAAATGGGCTACCATCGGAAAAGAAATCAGTCACATTGAAAATGCAACGATGACAGATGTGAAAGATTTTTTTAAAAAGCATTACCATCCGGCCAATGCTATTTTAGTAGTGGCGGGGAATATTGATTTAGCCTCAGTAAAACAACTTTCAGAAAAATGGTTTGAGCCAATTGAGGCTTTACCAAAAGCACCTCGCAAATTACCTATAGAGCCTAAACAAACCGAAGCCAGAAAGTTAAGTGTTGAACGCGATGTGCCGGCCTCTGCCATTTACAAAGCTTACCACATGTGTGCCAGAACCGACAAGGAATATCATGCAATTGATTTAATATCTGATATCTTAAGCAGAGGAAATTCAAGCAGATTATATAAGAATTTAATAAAAGAAAAGCAGTTGTTCATTGATATCAATGCTTATGTAATGGGTGATTTTGACAAAGGTTTGTTTGTGATAAGCGGGAAGTTGACTGACGGCGTTTCGATGGAAGATGCAGAAGCCGCAATCCAGATAGAGCTTGATCAACTGAAACAGCAATTAGTGAATGAAACCGAACTTCAGAAATGCAAAAATAAAATAGAGAGTACCGTTACATTTAGCGAAACAGATGTGTTAACCAAAGCAACCAACTTAGCTATTAGTGAATTGTTAGGTGATGCCAATTTAATTAATCTCGAAATTGAGAATTATGCTAAGGTGAATGCACAGGACATTTTGAAACAAGCTAACGAACTTTTATTGGAAACAAATTGCAGTACCTTGTATTACCATTCAAAATCAGCCAAATGAAGGTTTCGGAAATAATTGAAAAGCTTAAAGGACTTGGATTTAAGGAAGACGTTATCAAGCGTTATAACGAACCGCACCGATTTTACCATACCCAAAAACATATATGCGACCTAATTTCGGTTTTAAGTAATCGACAACAACTCACAGATGAATTGTTTTTAACGGCAGTTTATCACGATGCTGTTTATTGGCCAAGTTCCGCCACAAATGAAGAAGATAGTGCTGACTTGTTTGTAAAGGAGGCTCAGGTGGCGAAATATCCGATTGATAAAATTAATACAATCAAGCAGTGGATTCTCGAAACTAAAACGCATACGCCAAGCTCGCAACAAAGCGAACATTTTATTAAGGCTGATCTTCAGATTTTTGAAAGACCATTAGGTGATTTATTAGATTATGAAATGCAAATCTTTAAGGAGTTTCAATTTGTAGATTATTTAGACTATAAAAGAGAAAGAATAAAGGTGCTTGAAAAGTTTAATTCAAATGCAAATGTTGCTGCCTTAATTGAATATGTAAAAACCAGAAAACCATTAATTGGTGTATTTTGTGGCAGTTTTAATCCCTTTCATAGAGGTCATTATAATGTGTTGCAAAAAGCAGAGTTAATTTGCGATAAAGTAATCATTGCCTTTGGTAAAAATCCCGATAAATCAGATCGAAACTGGCCTATCCCCCAAACGCTTAAAAATCGACAGCTGACCGAATATAACGGGTTACTAACTGATTTTTTAGACTCTCTTGGTTATGATGTTATTGTAATCAGAGGATTGCGTAATTCAACAGATTTTCAATACGAGCAAAACCAATACCGTTACATACAAGAGTTAAAACCCAAAGTAAAAATCATCAACATATTTTGTGACAAAGAGTTTGAACACATCAGCTCTAGTGGTATCAGAACACTTGAAAAATATGGGAAGCATCAAAATTATTTATTAGACTAAGCGGCGAAATATTTAAACATTATTTTGAAGGCCGTTATTATACACTGCTTGTTTTTATTTTATTTATTTATATTGCATTAAGAGCTGCGCTCATTCCCTTCAGCCATGATGAAACGGCTACTTTTTTTTATTACATACAAAGCGATTCCTACCTTCCTTATCAATCCCACCTCTATACTAATAATCACTTTTTAAACAGCGCCTTAGCAAATTTAAGTTATCACCTCTTTGGCTCTCATCGTTTCTTTTTAAGATTGCCGAACGTGTTAAGTTTTTTGGTGTTTGCTTATGCAGTATTAGGCATTACAAGTAAAATAAATAAGAGTGGCTCCAGATTACTAATTATTACTTTTTTATTGTTAACTTTTAATTTTCTCGACTTTTTTGAACTCTGCAGAGGTTACGGTTTATCCATGGCATTTTTAACGCTTGGGTTTTATTATTTGCTGAACTATTTGAATAACAGACAACCGTCAGAATTCATGAAAACGCTATTTGCTTTGCAAATGGCCTTAGCCGCCAATTTAACATTGGCTATGTTGGTTGTTATTCTGACAGGGGTTTTGCTTTTTTTTCAATGGAGGCAACGTTTATTATTTAACTTAAAAGTTGTGTTTGTTCATATACTCAATATTGGCTTGACAGGTTTTTGGGTTAAATTGTTGCTGCATTACAAAGAAGCTAATTTATTAGATTCGGGCATGGGAGAAGATTATTGGAAGGTTACCTTTTTATCTTTATTGGATTTTTTATACACTAGTAACCAGATGTGGCTTCAAATTTCTACTATTATTTTGATGGCATTAATTGGAACTTATTTTTTCCGTGGTATGGCAGCTTTTAAAACCATTGATGCACTTTTTAAACCGAGTTATTTGTTCTCATTTCTGTTTTTGTTATGTGTCCTTATTTATTTTTTGCTGAAAAAAATGGCCGGTATTAATTATCCGGAGGATAGAACAGGACTATTTTTGTTTTTATTGTTTGTTTTGGCGCTTGCTTATACATTAGAAAAAATTCCCGAACAGCTATCCGGTTTATTAAGTGTACTACTAATTGCGGCTATTTCTGTTAATTCAATTAAATCAGCTAATTTAAAAAACTTTGGTTCTTATTTTTACCACACAATGCCAAAGCAGGCCTACGATTATTTGGTAAATGAACAAAGTAAATCAGATACCGTTTTAACCATTGGAGGACACCGGATTAGGGAATTGAATTTCGCATTTTTGAATTACCGGGGAAACGCTGTTTTAAACGACATGGATGGATCAGAAGATATGCAAATGTGTTATGACTATTTTTACGCTCTCAAAGAAGAAAAAACATATTATAATCAATATTACGATGAGATCATGGCTGATGACTGGAGCCACGTATTATTAAAACGAAAACAAAAATTAAAACGTACCCTTTTTTTAGAAGGAAATAAGGAAATCGAGTTTAAAGGGTCATCAACTTACTTTGATTTTTTGGCAATAAAAGATACCAGCCTCAATTCATGCAATCCTTTAGAAGCCGAGGTTAAATTAAGTTTTACAAAAATGCCAAAGCCCTTTAATGCCTTTTTGGTTTTCAGTGTTGGTAAACCGGATGGAAGCGGAGATACCTGTTATAAATACATTCCCCTTAACATGTTGGCTGATGATTTGGATAACAAGTCGTTTACATTAAAATTAACCAGTAGCAGCTTGCCAACTAAACTAAAAGATCTTAAAATTCATATTTGGAATATTGACGCTAAAGAAGTTAACTTTAAATTAAATTATTTTAAAATTCATCAATTGCATGGCGATGGGGTTAATTTTAAAATACCATCAAATTACCGCTACTTAATAGAACGATTCACTCAAAAACCAGTGTTATAATTATGCTTAACAGAACAATTTCACCACCATTTAAAAACATTAGCAAGGTTAATGTGATTAAAGCAGAGGGAACAAAACTGCCTAACAACATTCCTTTTTATAAAATTAATGCAGGTTCGCAAGAACTCATCCGTTTAGAATTTGTATTTAAAGCGGGTATGTACGAGCAGCATCAGCCTTTAATTGCCAGCTCAACCAATTCTTTATTAGAGTGCGGCACCAAATCGTTTAGTGCCAATGAAATCAGCGAAGGGATTGATTTTTACGGTTCCTTTATTGAATTAAATGTTGGTCAGGATTATGCTTCTATAACAACTTACTCCTTAAATAAATATTTAAAAGAAACCTTAAAGTTTATTGAAGAAGTCATCAAGTATCCTGTTTTTCCACAAGAAGAATTAAACATTTTAATTAATAATAAAAAACAAAAGCATGCCATTAACTCGCAAAAGGTAAGTGTTTTGGCTAGAAGACGTTTTAGTGAATTGGTGTTTGGAGCAAATCATCCTTACGGCATTGATGTGAAAATGCCCGATTTTGAGGCGGTTCATACTACTTCCATTCAAGAGTTTTATAACAGTTATTATAAATCCACGAATTGTACCATCATAGCCAGCGGTTATTTGCCGGCTAATTTGGAAGAAACGTTGTCAGACTTTTTTGGCACAGGTGCATGGGGTGCTCAGGGTGCTATGACTTATAAACCATTCATTCCCTTTTCAACCACTGCTCAGAAAAAACAGTTGGTTGAAAAAGCAGATGCCATTCAAAATGCCATTCGCATTGGTCGTCCGCTATTTAATAAAAAGCATGTCGATTATTTTGATTTTCAGGTTTTAAACACTGTGTTGGGGGGCTACTTTGGTTCGCGTTTAATGGCCAACATTCGGGAGGATAAAGGGTATACTTACGGTATTGGCAGTAGTTTATCTAATTTGGTAAATGCTGGCAGTTTTACCATCAGTACTGAAGTAGGCAGCGATGTGTGTGCCGCAGCCATCAACGAAATTTATGCAGAATTAAAAGAATTGCAAACTAATTTAATTGATGAAAAGGAATTGGAAACAGTGAAGAATTACATATTAGGTCAGTTTTTAAGAAGTGTAGATGGACCTTTTGCCTTGGCTGATAAATTCAGGGCTATTTGGGAATATGGTTTGGATTATGATTATTACGACCGTTATTTTAAGGCGGTACAATCGGTTAGGCCTGAACGTCTGAGAGATTTGGCCAACCAATATTTGAAACAGGAAGATTTAATTGAATGTGTGGCCGGTAAAAAATATTAAATAAAAATTGACAATTCTCAGTAAACAAGTTGTAAGAAGAACTAATTTTAAGAATTAAAATCACATGAACGAGATACAAGAAAAATTATTAGAACGCATTGGTGAAAAATACAAAGCCATCGGACAAGATCCAAATACGCACCTTGAAGGTTTGGTTTGGGCTAACCCAATCACCTACTGGGATTATATTTTACCGGATGCCTTATTATCCCTTCAAATTCAACGCACAACGCAGCCGGATGAAATGGTGTTTATCATGTATCATCAAATCAACGAATTGTTATTTAAAATGATTTTATGGGAAATTAACCAGGTGAGCAATGCAACGGAAATTGAGGCTGCATTTTTTACGGAGAAATTGTCTCGCGTGAGCAGGTATTTTGATATGTTGGCATCATCATTCTCTATTATGGGAGATGGTATGGAGAAAGAGCAGTACATGAAATTCAGAAATACCTTAACACCGGCAAGTGGTTTTCAGAGTGCACAATACCGTTTAATTGAATTTGCATCAACCGAGTTAATTAATTTAATTGATTACCGTTTCAGAGCTACCATTGATAGAAATACGCCTTATGAACATGCTTACGATCATTTGTACTGGCAAGCAGCAGGTAAAGATCATGCCACGGGGAAGAAAAACACGTTGTTAACCAATTTTGAGAAACGATACAAAGCGGAGTTTCTTTTAAAAATGGAAGCGTATAATACGACTAATTTGTGGACACGATTTAAACAATTACCTGAGGCTGTAAAATCCAACATTGATTTAAAAAATGCCATGCGACATTATGACCACACCGTTAATGTGAAGTGGGTAATGGCGCATTACAATGCAGCCGGCAAATATTTAGGAGCAGCTGCGGCAACAGGTGGCAGCGACTGGCAAAAGTACATGCATCCAAAATATCAACGTCGCATCTTTTTCCCGGAACTCTGGAGTAAAGAGGAGTTAGACAATTGGGGCGTAAGCAATTTGGAGGGGATTGAGAAGTTGTAGATGCTTCTTTAGAATTCAATTTAATTCTTTAAGGTACGCTAATTTCCTTTGTTTAAACCCAATTTATGCATTAGAAGGCGAAGCATGAGCCGAACTAACTGCATTAGTTGGGTTTATCCTGCCTATTGCAGGCAAGCCTGCCTTTAGCAGGCAAGCCCGATTTAGAAAATCACCTTTTGGGTTTCAGGTATTTCTGAGCAAATAGTTGATTTTCTTACATCGTTTATTCATTTGGTTTTCCAAATGAATAAAATGGGTTAAAGTAATTAGTTTTCTAGTGGTGGTTGGGGTCAAATCATTCCAAAAGAAACTGCAAGGGTTTTCTATTATAATTTTTTCTATCATGTTTAGTTTTGTTAAATCTTAACATTTTGCGGCCTTGTGTTCATGAGGTCTGCAGCGGCAAACCGCCCAATGGCCATTTGTTATAAAGATGTGAAATAAGTAATGATCGAATTTTGTTTCACTTCATTGCACCAAACTTCTTTCTAATCGGTATAAACCACTGTAGCAAAAATAATTACTGGCATAAATATTTTTCACATTGGTATTACTGTTT
>JADBXZ010000003.1 GCA_020403265.1 Bacteroidota bacterium | reverse complement strand
TACCGTCTTTAATTGAAATAGGTAAAATTACGGTAGGTACTACTTCTGATAGGTCACCGTCACATTAAAATCAATACCCATAGGTATAATTTTTTCCCAAGAAGAAAAGGTAGCTAATTTAAAATAGGATGGTCCTAATAACGCTCCCGAGAAAGCCAGATTTTTAGAATTGATATTGTCACTCAAGCACTCAAGGCTAATAAAAAAATCATCATTCGTGTTAATGTTATACTTTTTAAGATCAACAGATACCTCCCCTCTTTCAACTTTGGTTTTAAATACAATTGGTTGACGTAAAATATTTTCACCGGGCATGCCATTCTTATCCTCCTTGTAAAAATTTAAGCGAAACATTGCAGAATCGGCGGCATCATTTTTTGAAATAAAGAAATTAAAATTCTCAATCCAAACAACTCGTCCTTTTTTATTATTAGCTTTTATGGCAGCCTGCACGCCTTTGTAATTATTATCAACCCCTTGAAAAGAACAGGATATATTTTTATTGTAATTTTTATTTCCTAAAACCTTAGTGATGGTTTTGCTTGGTTTAATTACCACTTCATTTAAAAGAACGGCGCTTTCGTTTAAGTATATTTTTTCAGCAGTAAAATTTTTGGCTTGTTTAACTGTGTAACTTTTAGATTGGTAACCTATAGCTGAAATTTTAAGCGAGTCCGTTTCATTAATCTCCTTTACTACCAGCTCAAAATACCCGTTTTCGTTACTCACGGTACCCATTGTTTTACCAATAATACCAACACTGGAAAAGGGAATAGGCTCATTCGTTTTTTTATCTATAACTGTGCCTTTAATACTAGTTTGAGCAAAGGAAATTTGAATCAAGCTAAGGAATAGAATAATGTATTTCATAATTAATGTTGTAGTTTATAGTTAATAGGACGACAAAATGCTGAATTAGTTACAACGAATATATAAATAAAATTGAAAAAACAATTGGTCTTACTTTACCTAGTGACTAAACCTGCTAATATTAGTGATATGAAACATTTAGCCAAGATACTGAAATTAAGAGATTTTATCTAATTAAGGTTGTTGAATGCTTTTGTTTCAATCTACAACGGTAAATTATTTCATAATTTCATGCAGATTGGCTTTAATTATTCCACAAATATTATCTAATGGCAAATCATTATCATCCTCCCCAAATGGATCTTCAATTTCTTCTGCAATTAATTCAATACTTGCAAATACATACAATACAATTACCGTTATTGGCACAGTACTATAACCAAATTCGACACCAAAAAAAATAGGTAAGGAAATGATGTAAATAAAAATAATTTTTTTTAAAAATATGTTATAAGAATAAGGTATTGGCGTTGACCTGATTCGTTCACATGCACCACAATTATCCGTTAATGATTTGATTTCTTCATTTAACATATTTAACTGCATATCGCTAATTTTCCCTTCACTATTCAATTTAAAAATCTTTTCATAAATTACTTTGGCAATGCTATTAGGTTTGTGAACAGCATCTGTTATAATCGCATGACTAAGATCGCCGGTTACTTCAAACTCATTTGGAACAAATTTCTCGCGCAAATGATTTTTGGTTGCGTAAACATAGTTAGTAATTAATAATCTAAATTCATGCTTTTCATGTTGGTCTTTAACAAGCGAGGCTAATTTTAAGCTTAAATTTCTTGTGTTATTTACAAAACTACCCCATAATTTTCGTCCTTCCCACCATCTATCGTAAGCCGAATTGGTTCTAAACACCAACAGCATGGATAAAACAAAGCCCAATATAGAATGCATTACAGTTGGATTCTTACTTTTGATGTTTAAAAAATGTAACTCAGCATACACAACAATCCAGGCGTAAACACCTATAAATAAAAGAACAGGAAACAATCTTCGAATCGTGTCACTTTTATGAAACTGAAAAATAAGTTTTAACCAGTCTTTTGGATTATAAATAATCATGGTGGATTTTTTGTGAATTTAACAAGAAAAATTTACAATCCCTCATATGGTTGATTTCAAAAATCAAATGGCAAGTGAATAGAATAAATTTAGTTCGTAATATGGTAATAGCATCGATTCATTTCTGTACTTTAGCGCTTGCTAATAGCATAAATTCACAAAATGTGATCAACAAAAGTTTGTAATCGCCGTAAATTTTGATACCGCCAAACTGTGTAATACCTAAAAAACTTTTGTCTTAAAATTCCATTTATTTATTCACATGGGCAGGTCGTCCATTTGTATGTATCTACTCGCCAGTTACCATATTTACTGGCTCCTTGATAGTCAGCTTTCATTGTTACCGGGGCATACCCACATTTACCCGAATTATCTTTTAGTAATACAAAGATGTAAAACCATTTATATTTTGGTATTTCGTTAGCACCCTTCTCAACGAAAACTTGAGTACTTTTCTTACTAATTTTAGATACCGAATAGTTATTATTTTTAAAATAATCCGTCAATATTTTTGAAGCAATATCTCTGGTTATTTCACCACTAATCCCATCAAAATCATTTAACGTATACTCTTTTGGCGCACTTGTTTTATTTGCCAATTCATTATACAAGGCATCACTTTTAGCTTTGATGGCTGATTCTAATTTATTGCTAATCTCGTCATACGGATAAGTTGCTTCGTACTGGAATTTAGCTGACGGATATTTATTTAAATCATAAGAGGCGCCAACATTTATAAATTGTTTAAATCGTTCCTGGTCTTCTTGCTGAACGCCATAATCCAATGTAACAAAACGTTTTTTCAAAATATCATATACCAAAATGGAGTACTTTTCAATGTGAAGTTTAATACTCGCACCTGATAAACTTTTAATTTTTTCGAGTAATCTTTTATTAAATTCATTGTTAAAAATTGTATTGACTTTTAAATCGGCATCAGTAGTGGCAGGCACTAAAATACTTTCTCCAACAATAGTGCCCTGTTCGTTTTGTTTAGCAATAACCGTTAACTCTTCGAAAGAACTTGTTTCTTCAAAAAATTTAAATTTAACCATCAGGATTTCAGTCGCTCTTAATTCTATTTTTTTAATCCCTTCAATGTTGAAGTTAATGTATGAAGCTTGGTTCTTAAAATTATTAATCCCCTTTATGGCATTGCAATTTTCAGAACAAGATTGATCTAAAAATTTAATGCTTGTTTGTCCAAATAAATGAATAACAGAAAAATGTATTACTGTTACTAAAGCTATTTTAATGAATTTATTTCCCATCTAATCAAATTTATATTAACAAATATAATGATTTGCTTGTAATTAAAATATCATAAACTCGGACCTTAATTTTTTTTAAATTTGAAAAACGGCCTATCTAACTACTTGCAAAAGTTATTACCTCGTCTGTGCATATTGGGATTGCTAGCTGTTATAAGCAGTTTTTTATTTCAATTGTAATTGCACTCCAGTCGGAACCATGATGTGATCTTGGGAAAATGCAAATTTCGATGTCTTGATCTTTCCATTTTCTGAAAATGCCATAAGTTTCATCTTGCTCGTCTGCTTGTCCAAGCATATTTGTTAGGGTTGTTACAAGATTGGTTACTGAAGTTTCACTTAGATTTTGACCAACGTGAAATAAATTGGGTCGATGGTTGTTGTTTCTGAATGTGTCAAATGGCGTATACAAACCTAAGGTCACTCCTGGAATTATTTCTTTTTGTCCAAAATAGATATGAGTTGGTTTATTGTCTGTTTGACTGTATGCTTCACAATACTTTTCTAGTTCTGTCAACGGAGTCAACCATTTAATAGTCTCGCCATTTTTGCCGATGCGAAGTCCTTTTTTTAGAGATGTAAATATTTCAGTTTTTGTCACTGTCTGTAAAATTGCCAATAACTGCAGCCTGTGAAAAAACTAAATTACACATTTTTTTATTCGGATACCAACCCGAAACAATTTTCGTTTATGCGATTCTCAGTCATTTCATTTTAGTTTTATCACAACCTGACGTTTTCGTGTTGTAGGCTCCCCATTTTAAGTACAACTTAAAAGTAGACTCTTTTATTATTTGAAAAGAAAGCAGAAAAGAAATCCTAATTAATACTTTTAAAAAAGCTGCTGAAAACACTTTAAATGTTAAGCATCAACAATTTTGGAGGCATGACAATAAACCAATAGAACTTTGGAGTAATAAAGTTATTAATGAAAAAATAAATTATGTGCATCAAAATCCTGTTGAGGCTGATTTGGTTTTTAGAGCAGAAGATTATAGTTACAGCAGTGCAATAGATTATTCAGGCGTAAAAGGATTGTTAGATAACATTATTGTTGCAAGATGAAAAACATAGTTTTACTTACCACACGAAAGGATTCGTGCGGCAGCGGTGGGGCTTGGTGTTATATGCCGTATTTCTATTCATTTAATATCTTATTCTTTAATTTCAAATAGTCATCTTTAGTCGCTATACCATAAAAATAGTTCTTGCTCCTATTAGTGGATACATAAAATTCTTGGTCTCTTGTTTGAAAGGTTATGTCAATTTGTAATTTTCGTGTATGGTTATAATATTTAATCGACGGGCCCATAAAAGACTGCTCATAAGGAGGGATTTGTGTTTCGTCAAAGACAATTTCATAACCAGCATTTACTAATTCTTTTAATTCATTTTTAATTAAACTAATGTAAGGGACATTTTGTTTTCCAACTGAAACAAAGCCTTTATTTTTTTGTTGTATGTCTTCAATTTCGGCTATAGTCGGCCAATAGTTTTTAGTAAAAATGTTTTCTAAATGATAAAGAATAAACTGAACTCGATCTATATAATTTATAGGATATTCCTGTGTTTCGAGATAATTGTATTTCACCTCAATTAAGTCATTCAGGTCGTCAATTTTTAAACAGTTTGCAAAGTCAGTGTAGGTCGGTATTTCGTCGTGTTCGTTAATTCTTTTTACATAAGTGTCTGCAATTCTGCAAAACATGTGAGTTTTATAATCTTCTGCAATAAAAACGAATTCTATAATTCTTTTAGTTTCTGAGTTTGTATAAATGATTTTATGAATAAATGAATTATCACTTTTTAAAGAATTTTCTTTATGCTCTGAGATTTTGAAATTGTATTTTTTAGTTAAAAAGTCAAAGGCGTCAATAAATTTTCTTGAAAAGTCTTTAATGTCGATTTTTTGCATTGTTGTCCTTTAATATGGCATATAACGGTTTCGGGCTTTGCGTTGGTGGGCTTTTGAAACCGTAAACTGTCTGCCAGCACCAAAGTTTATTAATTGCTCAAATGTTTTTATTCGCACTGTCCGCCCACTAACGCAAAACCCGTGTTAGCAGTAGTTTTTTATCCAACTTGGTTAATCCAGTCCCGGATGTACATACCAATTCTTTCAATGTCCTGGTTTACTAATTCCCCGCTATGCATGATAACATTTCTCGACCTCTCTAAAGTCCTAATTATTTGGTCTGCCCATTCAATTGAATTAATGTGTGGTTCAAAATAAGCCCAGTTGTCGGCATTTCTAATGATTGAAATTAAGTCTCCAAATTCGGTGTAATTAATAATACTGTCGCCCCGAGGAGTGTGCCACCTAATTTTATTTTCTTCGTCACGTCTGCTTTCAGCCTTTGTTCGTATTTTTTCAGAAACGCAATCTTGCCACCAATTCTCCCCTTTATTTTCCAATAGTTTTTTAGAAACGAATTCTCGAACTGTATTTTCAAAGGCGCAGATTGCAGTATACACAATAGCCATCTTTTGTGCCTTAATCACATGCTCTTCATCAAGTTCGTCAATACCTAAGGCTTCATGAAGTTTTTTAAAGTCCTCATTGCCAAATTTCGATTTTTTTATTCTTTCAGTTTTATCTAAGGCTTCTTCGGTGAGAATGCCCTTAAAAACAAAAGAGTAGAGTTTATCCTTGTCCATGAGTTATAGAAGATGTTCCTTAAGGCTTTTAAAAATTGCATCATATACAGTTATGTCTCTGGTTTCAGGTAAATGTATTTGTATATTATAGTGCATTTCAGTGGTGATTTTTTTATTGATTAACTCATGCGTCATTTTATGCTCATTTGTATGAGGTATTTCTTCTGCTGCATGTTCCTGATTTTTTACCGCAACTACCTCTTTAGATGATTGCTTTGAAAAGTCTGCATATTTGCATAATGCCGTAAATGTGTTGGCCATACAGCCAATTATAGTTTCAGATTTAGAACCTTGCGTTAGTGTCTTGAGTTTGTTTTTAACATCATTAACTGTCATTTCATTTGCTTTTACATTAACTGTAAACAAGTCGGCATATGCTTCTTTTATTGCTTCAGCTAAAACAAATTTTGATTGTGTCTGATCGAGAAATTTAAAATACCTGTCTTGTGGACTGCCCAATCCGTCAATGAATCCTAAAAACTTAAGCATTCCAATAAAAAGTCTGTCGTTGGTGCTTTTAAATTCAAGTTGCTCCAAGAATTTGTTTGTAAATTTTGTCGGTGCCTGAGCATTAAGCAAAGAATTCAAAAATGCGTCAAGGTTTTTTGTCGTTAATAGATATTGTTCTGGTAATGCCATGTTTTACTTATTTGTCTGTTTATGTTTTGTCTGTCTAAAAATTACTGCTAACTCCTCATACCCGCCACAAAGTCGTTTTTAAATACTTACAAACCCTTACAAGCGGTTACAATTAACCCATTTTATTCATTTGGAAAACCAAATGAATAAACGATGTAAGAAAATCAACCCTTTGTTCAGAAATACATGAAACCCAAAGGGTGATTTTCTAAATCGGGATAAACCCTACTAATACAATTAGTTCGGCTCATGCTTCGCCTTCTAATGCATAATTTGGGATTAATTAATTTAGCTTCTTATATCAAAGATAGCAAATATTATCTATTTTGGATACCCACAGCTTAATTCAAACTTGATTAAAACACACATTCATCATTTCGCATTAAAATTATTTTAAATTATCTTTAGGTTTAACCGCAATTAGATAGTAGAAGTCAATTGTATTGACGAACTATCTGTCTTATTGCAGTAATTCCTGACCAAAGGTCAGGACAGGCTCCGATTTAGTGTTTGTTAGCGTTTCTAACTATACTTGTAAGCTTGAAACGCTACAAACACTTACATCGCAGACAGTTGGGTGCATTCAATTGTCTGTTTAGGGTTTAATCCCATTTTATTCATTCGGAAAACCAAATGAACAAAATGGGTTTAAAATTTTTCCGAATGGTGCCAAAGTTTACGAGGTAGAAATTAATCCATTCACAGCAACGTTTACGTATTTAAATCAGCAAATGCCCTTGAGTAATTTTAAATTATTTTTTGATGATATAAAACCGGAGTAATTGCCTACTTGATTTCGTACTTCACCAAAAAGCTGCTCACTACCTTTATTTTTTTGATGGAGATGTCATCATTACCCGTGCCGCCCTCTGAAACCGAATTAGCTGAATTGTAGGATTGAACGGCATTGCCTACTCTACCGCCTCGGTAATAATAATTGTTGTAATAACTATAAGGTGTGTTTTGAACAGAATTATCTGCTTCAATTACCTGCAAAGGCTGCCCGGCTTGTTTACCGATAGCTACTAATAAATACTCTGCTTTATCCTTAGCTGCTTTAATGGCCTTCAATCTGTTTTCCTTTTGGTATTCGGTAATTTTTGAATGGCTCAATTTAGAGATGTAAGCATCAAAAGCATTCATCTTGTCCAACTTCTCGTATACTTTGCTCAACATCTCTGCCTGTGCAATTTTTAAGGTATAAGATTTAGAGATAATTACATCTTTGCCTAACGATTTTACTTTTCGATAATCTGAATTAGCGTTGTTAAGCGTTAAGTTACTTAAGTCTATTCCCAATTCCTTTAGGTTGTTTTTCAAGGTTTCCTCTTGCTTTTCAATGTTCAGTTTCTCCTTGTTTTCTGCACGCTCTTGCAAGGTAATAACAACATAAATCTCGTCTGGTGTAATTTCCGTTTCACTGGTGCCGGTTACTTCAATGTATGGTTTACCATTCAACAATTCTGCCGGTTGAACCTGAGCATTCGCTTGTATTCCCGCAACAAATAGGAATAACACCAATAAACGTTTCATTTTAATTTTAATTAGTTGATTGTTAAATCCGGATTCGTTGTGGTTTGATCGCTAACTTCTACTTTCACTTCTTCTTTGTCAAACGGACGTTTACCGAAAATTTCTTCCAAATCCTCCTTAAAAATTACTTCCTTCTCTAACAATTTTTCTGCTAACTGGGTTAGCTTTTCTTTGTTGGTTTGTAAAATTTGTTTCGTTTTGGCATAAGCCACATCCACCATTTTCTTTACTTCGTTATCAATGGTTTTGGCTGTTTCTTCACTGTATGGTTTGGTAAAACTATATTCGCTTTGTCCCGAACTATCGTAGTAACTGATGTTGCCAATTTTTTCATTCAATCCATAATAAACAATACTTGCGTAAGCCTGACGTGTAATTTTTTCTAAATCACTTAAAGCACCTGTGCTAACTTTTCCAAACACAATTTCTTCTGCTGCCCTGCCACCAAGTGCTGCGCACATCTCGTCCATAATTTGGTCGGTTGTGGTTATTTGTCTTTCTTCAGGCAAATACCAGGCTGCGCCCAAACTACGCCCGCGAGGCACAATGGTTACTTTTACTAACGGACTGGCGTGTTCTAACATCCAACTTACGGTTGCATGCCCTGCTTCATGAAAGGCAATTACACGTTTTTCTTGTGGCGTTATGATTTTGTTTTTCTTTTCTAATCCTGCAATAATTCTATCTACAGCATCCAGAAAATCTTGCTTCGTAACTATCTTTTTATCAGCACGTGCTGCAATTAAGGCTGCTTCGTTACAGATGTTAGCTATATCAGCTCCACTAAAGCCAGGCGTTTGTTTTGATAAAAATTCAATTTCTACTGATGCATCTATTTTAATTTTCTTTAAATGCACTTTAAAAATTTCCTTTCGCTCATTCAAATCAGGCATATCCACATAAATCTGACGGTCAAAACGGCCGGCACGCATCAAGGCTCTGTCTAAAATATCAGCACGGTTGGTAGCAGCTAAAATGATTACACCGCTGTTCGTTCCAAAACCATCCATCTCTGTTAACAATTGATTTAGCGTATTTTCGCGCTCATCATTACCGCCTGTGGCGGCATTTTTGCCTCTTGCTCTACCAATAGCATCAATCTCATCAATAAAAATAATACACGGTGATTTTTCTTTGGCTTGTCTAAACAAATCTCTTACCCTACTTGCACCAACGCCAACAAACATCTCCACAAAATCACTACCGCTTAAGGAGAAGAATGGTACCTTTGCTTCACCGGCAACAGCCTTTGCCAATAAGGTTTTACCGGTACCCGGAGGACCAACCAGTAATGCTCCTTTTGGAATTTTAGCGCCTAAATCAGTGTATTTTTTGGGATTCTTAAGAAAATCTACAATTTCCATGATCTCTATCTTGGCCCCATGCAAACCTGCCACATCGTTGAAGGTAACGTTAACATTGGTGTTCTTATCAAAGAGAGTTGCTCGGCTTTTGCCGATATTGAAAATCTGACCCGGGCCACCGCCACTGCCGCCGCCGCCCATTCGTCTCATCATCACAATCCATAAAATCACCATTACAATAACCGGTAACATCCATGGGAGTGTATCGGTCATCCAATTGGTTTCTTCCGAATTTCTGGCAAAAACTTGTTTGTTTTTTGGAATACCAGACTCAGTTTGCACCTTTTGCATTTCCTCTAAAAAGTTATCAATAGAAGGAACTGTGAGTGCAAAATGTGGGCCCTTATAATTTTTGTCAGTAAAAATTGTTTGCCCCTTAGAATTTTTATATCGATCTAATTTTAGAGCGCTATCCGGGTTAACACTAATTCTTGCAATTGTTTTGTTAACAATTACAACGTCTACCACATCGCCTTTAGCAAGCATCTCATTAAAAAATTTACCTTGACTAATTTCGATTACACGTGGCGAAAAACTATTCTGTCCGTAAAAAATGATAATTAATAAAACAGCTACAATGGCTGCATATATCCAGTAAAAATTGTTGCCGTTATTTTTATTGCCACCAAAAGAACCATTATTTTTATTAAAACGGTCTCTCATTCTATCAAACTGCTTCTTACGCTCGTCTTCTGAATTTTGATTTTGATTTTGATTTTGTTCGTTCGATTGTTCGTTGCTCATATAATTTTTTTAATCTTCAATAATTTTAAATTCTGCATCGCCCCACAGTGCTTCAATGTTGTAATAATCTCTCATTTCTTTCAAAAAAACATGCGCAACAATATTAATATAATCAATTAAAATCCACTCGCCGTTTTGCTGGCCTTCGCTATGAAATGCCTTTTCTTTAGTTAATTTTAAAACAGTATCCTCAATACTATCAGCTATCGAGTTCACGTGTGTTTTACTATCCGCATCACATATAACAAAGTAATCACACACTCTGTTTTCCAGCTTAGTTAAATTTAACACGGTTATGTTTTTAGCCTTCTTTTCCTTCATACCTTCAACAATAGACTCCAACAAACCGGTTGTTTGGGCTTTGGTGGCAGTTTTCTTTGGTCGCTTAGTTGATTTTAAACTTCCTTTCTTCTCACTATTTGCAATCAAATTAGCAGCTCTGAGCGCTCTTTCCTTTTCAGTGATTACTTTTTTGGGCGAAGATTTTTTTGCAGCCTTTTTCGCAGCTTTTTTTGGTGCTGCTTTTTTTACTTTTCCTACAGGTTTTTTACCCGGTGTTTTTGCCATATTTGTTGCTTACAGAAATTAATTTTTACTAAGTTTACACTAAACAACAAATTTAACTTTTTTGCTTAAATGGAAACACTTTTTATTGGGACAAATGTTATTTTTTTATCTGAGACAGAGAGCACCAATTCTTATGCCATTGAGCTGTTAAAGAACGTTAAGGTAATTAACGGCACTGTTGTTCACACATACAATCAAACCAAAGGCCGAGGCCAACGCGGTAACACCTGGATGTCTGAAAACGCCCGTAATTTAACCTTCAGCGTGATTTTAACCAACGATATTTTGGGTAGCTTCAACCAATTTTACCTATCGAAAATCGCTGCCTTAGCCTGTTATGACTTAATGGCGCATTATTTAAATTCTAGCCAATTTGACATTAAAATTAAATGGCCAAATGACATATTGGTGAATGCCCAAAAAATTGGCGGTATTTTAATTGAAAATGTGTTCAATGGGCAAAAATTACAATACAGCGTTATTGGTATTGGTTTAAACATTAATCAACTAAATTTTGACGGAATTGCTAATGCCACATCTATCGCCAAACTCAGCAGCGAAATAAATATAGATGAAGCCTTAAAAGTTTTTTACCGCTACCTTGAAAAGTATGCTTTGTTTTTAAAACAGCAAAAATTAGATGTCATCAATGAATTGTATTTTGCCAGATTATATGGTTATAAATCAATTCTTCCTTTCAAATTAAATCAACAAGTCATTAATTTCTTTTTGGATGGCGTTAATACGGATGGAAAATTGAAACTTTTAGACGAAAAGAAACAAATTTGTTTATTCGACAATAAAGAAATTGAATTTATTCTTTAATTTTAATAAAATTTAAGCTTATGAAAAAATACATACTTTTGTTGGCATCTCTAATTCTAAAAGGCTCTTTTGCTCAAGCACAAATATTTGATAAAAACACTTTAGTAATCCAGGGGGGTGCAGGATTGGAGATTTTTAACACCACCTACTCCTACGAAACCAAAAACACGAGTTTACCTGTAAAATCGAGTAATACTGACAGGGCGGCCAACAGTAACTTTAACATTGGCGCAGAGTATGGCTTACATAAACTTTTTGGTGTTGGTTTAAATTTTAAAAGAAATAGTTTTTTTACATCAGAAGATACTGCTACCAAGTCTACACCCACGGCAAAATCATTTGATATTGCAGCCTCTGCAAATTTCCATGCAGTTAATGTGAAAAAATTTGATTTGGTTATTGGTGGAGAATTTGGCTATTCCAATCTTAATTACAGAACAAATGATCAAAGCAATTTAATACTTAAAGGTAACGGAACTTATGCAGGAATTTATCTTAACCCGCGCATATATTTTGGGAAATTTGGGATAAATTTTAAATTCTATGCACCATTTATTAATTATGCAAAAATGACAACCAATAACGAAGACCTCAACAATTACGTTATCTCAAAATGGAAAGGAACACCCGGTTTTGGGATGAGTTTTGGTTTACAATATGCTATTGGTCTTTAATCCTACTAATCTTTAGAATAAGCGAGCATTTCAAGGTACAATTTTTTTACTTCCTCGTTAAAATTATCGTTATGAAAAATAATACAATTAAATCCATTGTATTTTTTTATCTCATTAATGATTGGCTCGTAAACTTCTTTGAAATTTGATTTCTCAGCCTTTTTAATTAGCGTTATTTCTGATATGCAATAAGGATATAAAATTAAATCGGTCATTTTTTCTTCAATTAAATTATACCAGTTAAATGGCAAACAATAACTTGCCCGAAAACCATTGCAATTGGTGTAGCCCATACTAAAATCTTCGCTGATTGAAGCTTGTAACAATTGTTTATATGTACTTGGAAAATTTAAAATCGAATAATGTTGCCTGCTTTTGCGAATAGTTTTGTGGGTGATTTTTGAAAGTCTGCTGATCTCTACTTGCAACTGTTGTAATTTATTTTTGGAACCATATGATGGGTGTACACCAATCATAGAGTAATCGGCCAAACGTTTAATTAATGATTGAAACTTTTGATTGGTGGCTGCATGATTTTTATCATTTATGCCATAATCACCAATCAGAAAGAAATAAATTGTTTTTACATTACTTTTCTTATGTGTATCAATCAAAAAATCGTATGCATCATATGGATCCCGTTCTTTCTTTATTAATACACGTAACCGATTCAAAAGTCCTTCATTTTTAAATAAATCAGATGCTACACCTGCTAACGAACGCACAAAGCCTTTGTATTGGTATTTATAAGCATTATCAATATCTATGCTGCTTAAAAATTGGTAACGGTTGGGATTCATGTATTCAGGATTCGTTTTCACATCCAATAAAACCAACAACTGATTTAACCACTTGTTAATAAGCGGCACCTCAATAAAACCATGTTGATAGGCTAAAGACGATTGATAACTGAACCGTTGATATTTGTCTATTTTGTGAGGAAGGTATTCTTCGTAGCGCGTAAGTAACCAAAACGATGCGCCAAACAAGTCGAATGGAACGGGTAATTTAGAGGTGTTGAAAAAACACTTTCCATATTGTTCGCTAGAATGAACTTCTATCGGATAATCTTTAATGCCATAATCGAATAGGATGGAATGCGGAACAATTTGTAATACAGCAGGCAAATTTAATGGCGAATAATTTATTTTTAATTGGTTGGATGATTTAAAGTATTCAACATCCATCGTTAATTCAAAATCCAAACCAAGTGATTTGGTTAAAAGTGTTGTTAAGGCGTATTGAAGCCTGTTTGCTTTACGTTCAACAAATACTAAAACTAACACGGTTAAAATTACTTTAGATGTTATGTCACTCCATGAGGAAAAAGTATATTTATTGAACAGTAGTTGTTAAAAACCCTTGACAATATTTGAGCAGGCAAGCTCTACTCTACTGTAACACTCTTCGCTAAATTTCTAGGTTGATCAACATTACAACCTCGCATTACTGCAATATGATAAGAAAGTAATTGTAATGGTATCACAGAAATTAAAGGCACTAACAATTCGTCTGTTTCCGGAATTTCAATTGCATGATCAGCCATGTTCTTCACTTCGTGATCTCCTTCAGTTACAACTGCAATGATTTGTCCTTTTCTTGCTTTAACCTCTTGAATATTGCTTACTACTTTTTCGTAATTAGCACCTTTTGTAGCAATCACAAAAACCGGCATTTCCTCATCAATCAATGCAATTGGGCCATGCTTCATTTCAGCTGCCGGATAACCTTCTGCATGAATGTAACTAATCTCTTTCAGTTTCAATGCTCCTTCTAAAGCAACCGGGAAAGACACACCACGACCGAGGTACAAAGCGTTGCTGCTATCTTTATACTTAAACGCAATAGATCTAATTAAGTCATTTAGCTTTAAAACTTCTTCTATTTTTGATGGCACAGACTCTAACTCATATAATAACTGTCTGAATCTACTTTCGGGTAAAGTTCCTCTCACTTTCGCAAGTTCCAAGGCCATAAGTGTTATTACTGTTATTTGTGCAGTAAAAGCCTTTGTGCTTGCTACGCCTATTTCCGGTCCTGCATGCGTATAGCTGCCGCAATGTGTTGCTCGAGCTATGCTGCTACCAACAACATTGCAAATACCAAATACAGTGGCTCCCTTACTCTTTGCCAGTTCAATCGCAGCCAAGGTATCTGCGGTTTCGCCACTTTGAGAAATAGCAATTACGATATCATCTTCATATATAACAGGGTTTCTATATCTGAATTCAGAGGCATACTCTACCTCAACCGGTATTCTTCCCATCTCTTCAAAAATGTATTCACCAACCAAACAAGCATGCCAACTGGTACCACAAGCTACAAAAATAATTCGTTTTGCTTTTTCAAATTTTTTGCGGTGGTCTTCGATACCGCCCAATTTAATTTCTGCATTAGACGCATTCAATCTTCCTCTCATACTATCCAAAACGGAACGTGGTTGCTCATATATTTCTTTCAACATGAAGTGATCATATCCACCTTTCTCAATTGACTCTAATTCTAAAGACAATTCTTGAATGAAAGGCGTAATTTCCTTATCCTTTAAGTTTCTGATTTTTAAATCTTCACCTCTTCGTAAAGACGCAACTTGCTCATCTTCCAAATAAACCACATTCTTGGTGTATTCAACGATCGGAGAAGCATCAGAAGCAATAAAAAACTCATCGTTCCCAACTCCAATTACCATTGGACTGCCTTTTTTTGCAGCAACCAAAACATTAGGATCGTTTTTATCCATCACCACAATTGCATAAGCTCCTATAACCTGTTTTAATGCTATCTGAACGGCAACACTTAATTTGCATTTTTCATGTTGTTGAATTTCTTCAATTAAATGAACTAAAACCTCAGTATCCGTTTGACTTAAAAAATCATGCCCACGTTTTTTTAAATTTTCTTTAATAGATGAATAATTCTCAATAATCCCATTGTGAATCATCACCATGTTTCTACTCATTGAATAATGCGGATGTGAATTAACATCATTTGGTTCGCCGTGGGTTGCCCACCTGGTATGACCAATGCCAATAGTACCTTTGGTATTTTGATCCTTAGCGAATGTAACTAACTCTGCTACCTTCCCCTTCTTTTTAAAAACATTCAGCTGATTAGTGCTGTCTATCATGGCAACACCTGCACTATCGTAGCCTCGGTATTCTAACCTTTGTAAACCTTTTATTAATATAGGGTAAGCTTCGCGTTTACCAATGTATCCAACAATTCCACACATGCTAGTTTAATTTAAATTCAGCATTAAATATACCATTTTTTCTCGACTTATTTTCACTGAAATGAACTTTTAAATGACAAAAAAATGTTCAAAAATACATGACCAAATGGCTTATAAATGCAAATTATCAAGACAAAAAGTCTGTAATACAATCTTTAAACTGACTAAACATCAGATTTATTAAAATGGAATATTTTATGTATCAGTTCATTTAAATATTAAGTCATGAATTTTAACAACTATACAATCAAAGCACAAGAAGCGATACAACATGCTTTACAAATTGCTTCTGAGAATAATAATTCTACAATTGAGCCAATACATTTACTAAAAGGAATTCTTTCAGTAGACGAAAACGTTCTGCCTTATCTTCTAAAGAAAGCTAACATCAATGTAACTAATGTTCAAAAATTGATTGATGCGCAGTTAAAATCATTGCCAACAAGCAATGGCGGTGCACAACAACCCTATTTATCAGGTGAGGCCAATTCAATATTTACTAAAGCTAATTCTCTTTTAAAAGATTATGGAGATGAGTTTGTTTCGATTGAACATCTGATTTTAGGTATACTAGGCGGCAAGGACCCTGCTGCCTCTATTTTGAAGAACGCAGGCTTAAATGAAAAAGGGGCTAAAACAGCAATTGCTGACTTGCGCAAAGGCAACCGGGTAACCTCTCAAACACAGGAAGAAACTTATAATGCTTTAAATAAATACGCCATTAATTTAAATGCCCAGGCAAAAGCAGGTAAACTTGACCCCGTAATAGGCCGGGATGATGAAATTAGAAGGGTTTTGCAAATTTTATCACGAAGAACAAAGAACAATCCAATTTTAGTTGGTGAACCGGGTGTAGGTAAAACAGCTATTGCCGAAGGTTTAGCGCATAGAATTAACAATGGTGACGTACCTGAAAATTTAAAGAGCAAACAAGTATTTAGTTTAGATATGGGTGCTTTAATTGCCGGAGCAAAATACAAAGGTGAATTTGAAGAACGTCTAAAATCTGTTGTTAAAGAAGTTGTTAGTGCCGATGGCGAAATTATTTTATTCATTGATGAAATACATACATTAGTTGGTGCAGGCGGTGGCGGCGAAGGTGCCATGGATGCAGCCAATATTTTAAAACCTGCACTTGCCAGAGGCGAATTAAGATCTATAGGTGCAACCACATTAAATGAATTTCAAAAACATTTTGAGAAGGATAAAGCACTCGAAAGACGCTTTCAGAAAGTAATGGTTGATGAACCTGAAGCTGATGATGCCATTTCAATACTTAGAGGTATTAAAGAAAAATATGAAACACATCATAAAGTCAGAATCAAAGATGAAGCGATTATTGCTGCTGTTGAGTTAAGTCAGCGCTACATCAACGACCGATTTTTACCAGACAAGGCAATTGATTTAATGGATGAAGCTGCGAGCAAATTAAGGATGCAAATTAATAGTATGCCAATTGAGTTAGATGAGGTAGAAAGAAAAATTATGCAATTGGAAATTGAAAGGGAGGCTATGAAGCGTGAAAACGAATCGGGCAAAGTAGAAAGTCTGAATAAAGAAATTGCGAATTTACAAGACACCAGTAAATCCTTAAAAGCAAAATGGCAGAGTGAAAAAGAAGTTATTGAAGGCGTACAAAAAATCAAACTACAAATAGAGGAATTAAAACAACAAGCAACCAATTACGAAAAACAAGGAGACTATGGCAAGGTTGCTGAAATTCGCTATGGAAAAATAAAAGAAGCTGAACAACAACTTAACGAATTTGAATCCAAATTAAGTGAAGCCAAAGAAAGCGGATCTCAATTAGTAAAAGAAGAAGTTGACAGTGAGGATATAGCTGCTGTTATTAGCGCATGGACAGGTATACCTTTAAATAGAATGTTGCAAAGTGAAAAAGAAAAACTACTTCATTTAGAACAAGAATTACAAAACAGAGTAGTAGGACAACACGAAGCTATTGAAAGTATTTCTGATGCAGTAAGAAGAAGCAGAGCTGGTTTACAGGATGTTAAAAAACCAATTGGTTCATTTATATTCCTCGGTACTACCGGAGTTGGTAAAACAGAACTAGCTAAAGCATTAGCTGAATTTTTGTTTAACAATGAAAATTCTATGACCAGAATTGACATGAGCGAATATCAGGAGAAACATACTGTTAGCCGCTTAATTGGTGCGCCTCCAGGCTATGTTGGCTTTGAAGAAGGTGGTCAGTTAACAGAAGCTGTTAGAAGAAAACCTTACAGTGTAATTTTGTTGGATGAGATTGAAAAAGCACATCCTGATGTGTTCAATATTCTTTTGCAAGTTTTAGATGATGGCAGATTGACTGACAACAAAGGTCGAGTGGTTAACTTTAAAAATACCATTGTAATTATGACAAGTAACATTGGTTCTCATATCATACAAGACAACTTTACTAAATTAAATATTGACAATAAAGAAGAAGTTATCGCTAAAACTAAAAACGAAGTTTTTGAATTACTCAAAAAATCGGTTAGACTGGAATTCCTGAACCGAATAGACGAAGTTATAATGTTTGAACCTCTACAAAGAGAAGATATCCTAAGAATAGTTGAAATTCAGTTTAAAGGAATTAAACAACGTTTACTGGAACAACAAGTTAAACTCAGTATAACTGCAGAAGCAATGGAATGGTTGGCACAATTGGGCTATGATCCACAATTTGGAGCACGTCCGGTTAAGCGCGTCATTCAAAAACAAATTCTTAACGAACTTAGTAAGCAATTACTTTCAGGTCATGTAAATAAGGAGAAAGAAATTGTTGTGGGTTTGAAGAATAATCAGTTTACCTTTAGTAATTAAAATTTACGGTGCTCTACCTTGTTGAGTTCCTCCGGGCTCAGGGATTTAAAATAGTCGTAGGTTATTCTTAGTCCTTGTGCTCGGTTTACCTTTGGTTCCCAATTTAAAATCTCTTTAGCTTTTTTAATATCCGGCCGGCGTTGTTTTGGATCGTCTTTAGGCAGTGGCTTGCTGATTAATTTTTGATTCGCTCCTGTTAATTTTAAAATCTCTTCTCCAAATTCTTTAATGGTGATTTCATCAGGATTACCAATGTTAACAGGTAAATGATAATCACTTAGCAGGAGCCTGTAAATTCCTTCCACTAAGTCATCTACATAACAAAAACTACGTGTTTGACTTCCGTCGCCAAACATCGTTAAATCCTCTCCTCTTAAAGCCTGACCTATAAAAGCGGGTAATACACGCCCATCATTAAGACGCATGCGGGGTCCATACGTATTAAAAATTCTTACTATTCTAGTTTCAAGTCCATGCGCATCGTGGTAGGCCATGGTTATAGCCTCCATAAATCGTTTTGCTTCATCATAACATCCACGTGGTCCAACCGGATTAACGTTACCCCAATATTCTTCATTCTGCGGATGAACGTGCGGATCGCCATACACCTCGCTTGTAGAGGCCACTAATACTCTTGCCTTTTTCACACGAGCTAAGCCTAAAACATTGTGTGTTCCTAATGATGAAACTTTTAAAGTTTGAATCGGTATCTTTAAATAATCAATTGGACTCGCCGGAGAGGCAAAATGGAGAATATAATCCAACTCACCGGGCACATGTATAAATTTAGAAACATCGTGATGGTAAAACTCAAACTCTTTCAATTTAAATAAGTGTTCAATGTTCTTTAAATCCCCGGTGATAAGATTATCCATGCCAACAACCAGATAACCTTCTTTTATAAACCTATCGCATAAATGCGAGCCTAAAAAACCCGCTGCGCCTGTAATTAAAACTCTTTTTGCCATTTTTATTTTTAGGAAAACTTTATCAAATGAAATCCTGTGGTTTTTATTTTGTGTCTATACTAGACTTAATTTTTATTTTGTTTTTATACCAATACAATAATACTCGAAACCTAAATTTTTCATATCGGTAGAATCAAAAACATTTCTACCATCAAAAATTACTTTACTTGTTAAACGTTTTGCTATGTCTTCAAAATCCGGTACTCTAAACTCGGGCCATTCAGTAACGATTAGCAATGCATCCGTGTTATTTAATACATCATACATATTAGTTGAATAAGAAATAGTATCCCCTAAAATTTTTTGTGCCTCATGCTGTGCAACAGGATCGTATGCTACAACACTGGCTCCGGCTTTTAGTAGTTTTTCAATGATAACTAAACTCGGCGCTTCACGCATATCGTCTGTTTTGGGCTTAAATGATAATCCCCACAGTGCGAATGTTTTACCTTTTAAGTTGTTATTAAAATGTGTGCGTACCTTATTGAACAATACTTCCTTTTGTAATTCATTGACCTCCTCAACTGCATTTAAAATGCGCATGTTGTAATTATTTTCCTTGGCTGTTTTAATTAAAGCCTTTACATCTTTAGGAAAACAACTTCCACCATAACCTACTCCCGGATAAATAAATTTGGGTCCTATTCTTGTATCAGTTCCTATTCCTTTTCTTACCATATTCACATCTGCCCCCATAATCTCGCATAAATTAGCTACGTCATTCATAAAACTAATTTTAGTTGCAAGCATAGCATTAGCTGCATATTTAGTCATCTCAGCACTTGGAATATCCATAAAAATAATTGGGTGACCATTCATTAAAAATGGTTTATACAATCTTTTCATGATTTCTTCAGCTTTTGTATTATCAGTGCCAACAACTATTCTATCCGGTTTCATAAAATCTTCAATAGCTGCTCCCTCTTTAAGAAATTCAGGATTAGAGGAGACAAAAAACTCTAAATCGGATTTTCGTTTCGTTAACTGTTCCTTAACTGCGGCTGTTACTTTTTTTGCTGTACCAACCGGAACTGTGGACTTTGTTACAACAACCATTGTATTGATCATGTGCTCACCGATTTCGGCAGCAACCGCTAATACATATTTTAAATCAGCAGAGCCATCTTCACCCGGCGGCGTTCCAACTGCAATAAAGGCCACCTCAGATTCTGCAATACTATCTTTTAATGAAGTTGAAAAGTGTAGTCTTCCCTTACTTGAATTCCTCAAAACCAATTCCTCCAAACCGGGTTCGTAAATTGGTAAAACTCCCTTTTTTAAATTTTCTATTTTTGTTTTATCAATATCAACACAGGTTACATCAACACCAACTTCTGCAAAGCAGGTACCTGTTACCAAACCAACATACCCGGTTCCAATTACTGTAATTTTCATTTTATTTTAATAAATCTAATAAGGTATCCGTTATATATTTTAGGGTCTCTTCATCCAATTCAGTATGCATTGGGAGTGATAGTACCGATTTACACAAGGTTTCTGTAACCGGAAAATCACCAGATTTGTATCGGTCGCTCTTGTAGGCCTTTTGTTCGTGTAAAGGAATTGGATAATAAATCATAGCAGGAACTCCCTTTTCCTGAAGCTGTTCTCGAAGTTTTGTTCTATCAACCCCAATCAATTGAAGCGTATACTGGTGAAAAACATGAGAGGAATTTTTTGACCTGGCTGGTATTTTTAATTTCGGATGATTACCAAGCGCCTTATCATAGTAGTTTGCTGCATAATTTCGAGCAGCAGCATATTCGTCAAGATGTTTTAACTTGGCATTTAACACTACAGCTTGGATAGTATCTAAACGCGAATTAACGCCAAGCACATCATGCACGTACTGAACACTTTGCCCGTGATGCGCGATCATTTTTATTTTTTTAGCAAGCTCATCATTATTTGTATACAATGCACCTCCATCACCATAACAACCCAAGTTCTTGCTTGGAAAAAAAGAGGTACATCCAATGGTTCCTATTGTACCTGCTTTCGCCTTAGTTCCATTGGTAAAATAGTAATCAGCACCAATAGCCTGCGCCACATCTTCAATCACATACAAATTGTGTTTTGCAGCAATGCCCATTATTTTTTCCATGTTGGCACATTGTCCAAACAAATGAACAGGAACTATTGCTTTCGTTTTTTGTGTTATCGCTTTTTCAATGGCTATAACATCAATATCAAAGGTTTCTGGTTCCACATCTACCAAAACAGGCGTTAAACCTAATAAACCAATTACCTCAGCAGTTGCTACATAAGTAAAACTTGCTGTAATCACTTCATCACCGGGTTTCAAATCTAAAGCCATCATTGCAATTTGGAGCGCATCTGTTCCATTAGCGCAAGGAATGACATGTTTAACCCCAAGATAGTTTTCTAGATTAGTCTGAAATTCTTTTACAGCAGGACCATTAATAAAAGCGGTTGTATTAATTACTTCCTGTATACCGGAATCTACTTCATTTTTAATTTTTTCATATTGACCTTTAAGGTCAACCATTTGAATTTTTTTACTCATTAGGAGGGACATAAAATAAAACTTAAAAGTAAGGTTTTATAACCATTTCACCAAATGAGAAAACTCACCACAAAAAGAAGCCGGCAATACATAATTGGCTTGGTAAATCGCCTTTATTCTTATTCAAAAAAAGAAGCTAATGCAGCTTCAAACCAAATAGGTAATTTACAAGGTTTATTGGTTTGTTTGTCAACACATATAAGCGTGACTCTACCGGTATTCAAAAGTTGATTATTTTGATTATATACTTCATAATCAAAATGAAGTCTTACACCATGTATTTTTTCTTTAATTATTGTTTTAATTGTTAACTCATCATCATAATATGCAGGACGCTTATAATTGATAGACAAATCACTAACCGGCAATAAAATTCCTTTTGATTCAACATCTTTATAACTGAATCCAAGTTGCCTAATTGCTTCAACCCTTCCCACTTCATAATACTGGGCATATACACCATAATATGCATAACCCATCTGATCGGTCTCGCCGTATCTTACTCTTATTTTAGTCTCCGAAACAAGCATTGTAAAAATTTAATACAATATTAATTTTAAAAATCTAAAATGTAAAATAGAATTTAATAATTTTATCCAGTCGTGCGCTTTAACTTTAAAATACTTTTCGTTTTTGCTCTTGTTACAGTAGCTTGTAATCGCAAACATTATTTAATGTCTACAAGTTACACAAGAGAAGTTTTAATACAAAAAACGCCAAGCAAGAAAGCAGAAGAAATGATAACACCCTTTAAACACAAAGTTGATTCCACAACCAACAGTGTAGTTGTTTTATCTGAAGGCGCATTAACAAAAGATGGAAATAATAGCAGTTTAGGTAATTTCGTTTGTGACGCAGTTTATTCTTTAGTAAAAGATTCCTTTAATCTTATGATTGATGCGGTATTATTAAACAAAGGCGGCTTAAGAGCTAATTTACCCAAAGGTGAAATTAAAATTTCAAATTTATTTGAATTGATGCCATTTGAAAATGAATTAGTTGTGTTATCTCTTTCAGGTAAACAATTGCTCGAGGGAAGTAAGCGAATTATAGAAAAAAAAGCTGTTTTTAAAGGTCTAAAACTAAATGGAACAATTGAGAATTACAGTATCAGCATCCAACAAAAACCTTTGAAAGCAGATTCAAATTACGTCATCTTAACATCGGACTACTTGGCAACCGGAGGCGATAACTATGAATTTTTAAAAGAAGCCAGTAAATCTAAATTTTTAAACCTCAAATTAAGGGATGCTTTAATTATTTATTGCAAAAAAGTAAATGCTGCAAAACAGAAAATAACACCATACACTGATGATCGATTTTCAATCAATTAAACGAAGAGAGTTTATTAAATACACTGCTACCAGTGGATTAATGCTGCTGGGCTTAGAAGTTGATTCACATAGTGATTTTTTGCAAAAAAAAGAACTCACTGAAATTTATTTACTTTACACAAATGACCAACACAGTCGGATTGAACCATTCCCTTTAAATGACCCTAAGTTTCCAAACGAAGGTGGTTTTGCAAAACGAGCTAAACTAATTGAAGAATATCGCAAACAATTTGATAACATTTTATTACTTGATGCCGGTGATATTTTTCAGGGAACACCTTATTTTAATTTTTTTGAAGGAGAATTAGAATACAAATTAATGTCCATGATGAATTATGATGCTACAACATTCGGAAATCATGATTTTGACCTTGGAGCAGAAAACATACTCAAACAATCAAAACATGCAAGCTTTGATTTTTTAAACTGTAATTACGATCTGTCGGACACTGCATTGGCAAATCACAAAAAAATATATAGGTACAAAACTTATAATAAGGGGCATTTGAAGGTTGGTGTTTATGGTTTGGGGATTGAACTTAATGGATTGGTAAGTGACAAATACATAAAAAACATAAAATATAAAGACCCAATTACTGAAGCATTAAAAACAGAAGATCATCTTAAAAATGAAGAAAAATGTGATTACATTATTTGCTTATCACACTTAGGTTATAAATATGATTCGATAAAAGTAAGTGACATTGAACTTGCAAAGCGATTAAATCATACTCACCTGATTATTGGTGGGCACACACACACATTTTTGGAAAATCTTGTTGAAATCGAAAATAAATCAAAAAACATTACATATATCACTCAGGTAGGCTGGGCAGGAATTTGGTTAGGTTCCATCAAAATAACCTTTACCTCTAATAAAAAAATTTTTTTACAAAACAATACCTCTCACAAAATTTTTTAGAGGATTGTAAAAAAAACTGAACTACCAAATAAAAAAATAATTTTTTTTGGCCATTTTTTTTGCTTTTTAGTATTGCAAAAACAAATAATCGCATTATATTTACAAACAGAAACGTGTTAATCTATATAAACAACTATATATTCAAAAAAAATTAATAAGATGATGAAGGAGAAAACAGCAGAGCAGGTATGGAAAGATTGCTTAGAAATAATAAAGGATAATGTTAACCAACAAAATTTCGCAACGTGGTTTCAACCCATAAAAGCAATTAAGTTATCGAACAACATTTTAACCATACAAGTTCCTTCGCAATTTTTTTATGAATGGTTAGAAGAGCATTATATCACTTTATTAAAAAAGGTAATTAAAAAAGAATTAGGTGCAGAAGGAAAATTAGAATATAATATAATCATGGATAGTGCTTCGGGTAAAACCGAAAGTCCAATTACTTTCAAAGTACCTAGCATCAACTCTAATGTAAAAAATTCTCCGGTTCAAATGCCTATTGATGTAAATGCAAGTGGTATTAAAAATCCATTCGTAATTCCAGGCCTAAAAAAGGTACAAGTTGAATCACAATTAAACCCTAACTACAGTTTTGATAATTTTGTTGAGGGTGATTGCAACAGATTGGCCAGAAGTGCAGGATACGCAGTTTCTCAAAAACCGGGCGGAAATGCATTTAACCCATTATTATTATATGGCGGTGTTGGGCTAGGCAAAACGCATTTAGCGCAAGCAATTGGTATTGAAGTAAAAAAGAACTTTCCTAACAAAACTGTTCTATATGTACAGTCTGAAAAATTCATTACTCAGTTTGTTGAAGCTACAAAAAACAATAACACCAATGATTTCATTCATTTCTATCAAATGATTGATGTGTTAATTATTGATGATGTTCAATATTTTGCAGGTAAAGAAAAAACACAGGATGTATTTTTCCACATTTTCAATCACTTACACCAATTAGGAAAACAAATTATATTAACAGCCGATAGAGCCCCTGTAGATATTCAAGGTATCGAACAACGCTTATTGTCTCGTTTCAAATGGGGCTTAAGTGCTGATCTGCAAGCTCCGGCCCTTGAAACCAGAATTGCTATTTTAGATAAAAAAGTTTATAATGAAGGTATTGAACTTCCAAAAGAGGTGAATGAATATCTTGCCTACAGTATTACTACCAACGTTAGAGAACTAGAAGGTGCTTTAATTTCACTTCTGGCACAAAGTAGTCTTAACAAAAAAGTAATTACCCTAGAACTTGCGAAAACTATGATTGATAAATTCGTGAAAAGTACTGCTCGCGAAGTGTCAATTGATTATATCCAAAAAGTGGTTTGCGATTATTTTGATTTACAAATAGATACTATGAAATCAAAAACCAGAAAACGTGAAGTGGTTCAGGCGCGTCAAATTGCAATGTTCTTTGCTAAAAGCATGACCAAGTCTAGCTTAGCAACGATTGGTATGCATTGTGGCGGTAAAGATCATGCAACCGTTTTGCATGCTTGCAGAACAGTTAATAACCTAATGGATACTGATAAACGCTTCAAAGCATACATCGAAGAATTAGAGAAAAAAATAAGTATTAGTAACTAAATTGTGTTTATAACACAAAGCCCTTCAAAAAAAATTGAAGGGCTTTTTTATTAGTTTTAACCATCGTTTCCTTTGAATAAAGTTTTAATTATATCCTATTATTGGCCACCAAGTGGAGGTGCCGGCGTGCAACGTTGGCTTAAATTTGTTAAATATTTACCCGAATTTAATTGGCAACCTCATGTGTACACGGCTTTAAATGGAGAAATGCCAGTTATTGATATAAGTTTGGAAAAAGACATTCCCGCAGAAGCAATCATCATTAAAAAACCAATCTGGGAACCCTACTCTATCTACAAAAAAATAAATGGTAAGAAAAAATCTGAAAAAATAAACGCAGCGTTTTTAAACGAAGGAAAGAAAAAAGGCTTGTTCCAAAATTTGAGCGTTTGGATTCGAGGTAATTTTTTTATTCCAGACGCAAGACGTTTTTGGATTAATCCTAGTGTTAAGTTCCTTAATAATTATATAAAGGAACAAAACATTAAGTACATTATAAGTTCAGGGCCACCGCATAGCATGCACGTTATTGCATTAAAGTTAAAACAACAAAATCCAACTTTAAAGTGGATTGCAGATTTTAGAGACCCCTGGACGAACATTGATTTTTATAATCAATTAATGTTATCAAAAAGTGCAGATAAAAAACATCACAGTTTAGAGAAAAGTGTTATTAACACTGCTGATTCAATTATCAGTGTTGGCCGGTTTATGTCTGATGAATTTGCACAAATGTATTTGGAAAGTGGAGGTAAAAACACATCTAAGTTCAAAGTAATAACCAATGGATTTGACAGAGATGATTTACCAAAAATACAAATCCAAAAAGATGAAAAATTCAGTATAGCTCATATCGGAACACTTGTTAAAGACAGAAACCCTGATGTTTTATGGAAAGTTTTATCAAAACTTACCAAAAAAAATACTGACTTTACAAAACAACTCGAGATTAAATTAGTTGGTAAAGTTGATGCTTTTGTTTTGCAAGAATTAGCCAAGTATAATCTCGAAAAATACATCAAGAAGATTGATTACTTGCCTCACAACGAAGTAATTATTGAACAACAAAAGAGCAAAGTACTATTATTACTTGTTAATAATACACCAAACTCTAAAGGGATTCTTACCGGGAAAATTTTCGAATATATGATGTCAGGGTCACCAATTTTAGCAATAGGCCCTAAAGATGGGGATTTAGCTAGTTTGTTAAATGAAACAAAAGCCGGTAGAATATGCGACTTTGATAATCAGGAAGAATTAGAAAACATTGTTATTAAACTATTTCAAAAGTATTCATTCAATACCCCTCATTCCAACATAGAAAAATATAGCCGTCATTCCCTCACAAAGGAGCTTGTTCGGATATTAGAAGAGTTAAATTAAACCTCGAAACTAATCAAATATTAAATATTTGATTTTCAATTAATTAAAAGGATAAATCAGAATCATTTAACTTAATAAAATTTCTTATATTAGTTAACTGTAATGAAAAAATTAGTTGCTTTTATCTTTATAAGTAGTGCGTTTTTTGTGCAAATTATTTGTGCTCAAACTCCATGTTCTTTGGTGCCTGACACATTATTCCTTGAAGACACAAAAACAACCATTTCCGGCTTGAGTTTTAAAGCCAAACTAAAAAGTCACGGTGAATTTAAGTTGTTCAAAGCGGATAATGGCAAACTATACCTTTATTTTCAGGTTACAGAAAATTTATATTTTGATAAACGCGATAATTTAGAAATTGAATCAAACGGAAGAAGTATAAACTTTAAAAACGTTTTGCATCAGAAGTTTGATAAATACACAGGTCTTTATGTTGTTGAAATATGGAAAAACTATGTCGTTACCTTAAAAGATGAGGGCTTATCATCTTTAACATTTGGTAAAGCAACTACAAAATTTTATAAAAGTGAAAGTAAAATGGTGAAACAAGTAGCGGATTGTTTCTATCAAGCTATAAACATTAAAAAATAAGTGAAATGAGTGAACGAATACTAAGAGCACTGATGCAAATGTTTTCAATTATTGCCAAAGTTGATGGCATTAATAATACCGGGCGTCAAATTGTAGAATCTTTTTTAAAACAACAGTTAAGTGCAGAACAGGTTGCAACTTATCTTAAAATTTTTGATGAATATCTTGAGTCAAGCCAGGCTGCCAGTAAAAAGAAGGAGGGAGCTGCCAAAAGAACATCACTTAACTCAGTTAAAGTATTAAAAATTTGTACTCAAATTAATCAGGAGTTAGAACAAACACAAAAAGTGATTGTATTGGTTCGATTACTTGAATTTATTTATTCGAGTAATGAAATAAGTGAGCAAGAAAATGAATTTGTTTTAACAGTTGCTGACACGTTTAATATCCCTCATGAAGAGTTCTTAGCCTTAAAGTCATTCATTGAAGACAAACAAGAAATAATACCAAACAGTCAAAATATATTGGTAATTAATAACAGTGAAAACGGCTACAACAATTTATGTAAACACATTTTTTGTGAAACTTTATCTAACGATGTAAGGGTAATTCAAATTCAAAGTGTAGGCATGTACGTGCTTAGAATTTATGGCAACACCGAATTGCAATTAAATGGGCAAATTATTTCTAAAGAACGAGTACATATATTTACCCCCGGCTCTTCTATTCGTAACAGTAAAATAAAGCCAATATACTATAGTGATGTCATAGGCCGTTTCTTAAGTGACGAAAGTCAGTTAAAGATTACGTTTGAAGCTAAACACCTCGAATATAAATTTAAAGGCGGTAAATTAGGTTTGCGCGATGTTAATATTAACGAAGAAAGCGGTAAGCTAATTGGAATAATGGGTGGTTCCGGTGCCGGTAAATCAACCTTATTGAATGTATTAAACGGTAATGAAACACCAAGCGGTGGTGCAGTTACTATAAACGGTAAAAATATTCATACAGAAAGAAATTTAATTGAAGGTGTTGTTGGACACGTTAGTCAGGATGACTTGCTCATTGAAGAATTAACAGTTTTTCAGAATTTATTTTATAATGCAAAATTGTGCTTTGGTAATTTGCCGGATGAAGAAATTGAAAAAAGATGTAATTCGCTATTAGCGGATATTGGCTTGAGTGAAACACGTCATTTAAAAGTTGGTTCTCCACTCGAAAAAACCATTTCAGGCGGGCAGCGTAAACGTTTAAATATTTCACTTGAATTAATAAGAGAACCATCCGTTTTATTTGTTGATGAACCTACATCCGGTTTATCAAGCAGAGATTCTGAGAACATCATGGATCTACTGAAAGAATTGGCTCTCAAAGGGAAATTGATTTTTGTGGTAATCCACCAACCTTCTAGCGACATCTACAAAATGTTTGATAAGTTGATGATTCTGGATGTTGGCGGTTACCCTATTTATTATGGAAATCCTGTTGATGCAGTAAGTTACTTTAAACGCTTGGTTAACCATGTAAATGCTGAAGAAGCTGAATGTTGGAATTGTGGTAACGTTAATCCGGAACAAATATTTAATATTATTGAAAGCAAGGTATTAGATGAATACGGTAATTTAACTTACACACGTAAAAACACTCCGATAGAATGGAATGCCCATTACAAAGAGTTAATTGAGAAAAACATTCATTCTGAAAAAAAACACACCAGTATTCCGGAGGCAATATTTAAAATACCAAATAAAATAAAACAGTTTAAGGTATTTTTAACCCGTGATGTAAAGAGCAAGCTAACTAACACGCAGTACCTATTAATCAACTTTATTGAAGCACCATTATTGGCATTTATATTAGCCTTTTTAGTTAGATACTTTAATACAGATGTAGACACCGGAAAAGGCTATATTTTCAGAGAAAACGAAAACGTGCCTGCGTATATTTTCATGTCTGTTGTTGTGGCTTTGTTTATTGGATTAACTGTTAGCGCTGAAGAAATTATACGTGACAGAAAAATACGAAAACGCGAATCATTTCTAAACCTCAGTAAAGGGAGTTATTTGTGGAGTAAAATCATCATCATGTTTGTGCTTTCAGCCATACAAACCGTAACATTTGTACTTGTTGGGAACTCAGTTTTAGGGTTAAAAGGCATGTATAGTGATTATTGGTTAGTACTGTTCACTACCAGCTGTTTTGCTAATATGCTAGGTTTAAATATTTCTAGCGCATTTAACAGCGCTGTAACCATTTACATTTTAATTCCGTTCCTTATTATTCCACAACTTTTACTTGCGGGTGTTGTAGTAAAATTTGATAAGTTAAATCCTATTTTAGCTAAACAAGGTGCCGTGCCAATGGTTGGTGAAGCTATGGCAAGCCGTTGGGCATACGAAGCACTTGCTGTTAATCAATTTAAAGACAATAAATTTGAAAAACAATTTTATAAATACGATAAAAGTATAAGTGTAGCAAGTTACAAGAAGAACTTTTGGAAAGCCAAAATTCAGAACAAACTTAGCAAAATTGAAACTGGGTACAAAGAAGGTAAAACCAATAAAGATTTTGAAAACGATATCCTATTAATTAGAGATGAAATTGCCAAAGAACAAAAAATTTTAAAATCAATTAAATGTGAGGTGTTTTCGAAAATAAATGTACAACAGTTCAACGCAGATGTAATTACTGGCGTATTTAATTATTTAAAGCTGGTTAACGACAAATATATTGCCATAGAAAATAAGGCGCGTAAGGAAAGTGATGAGTTAACTAGTAAGCTTAAAAATCAACTGGACATTGTACAATTAAGAGATGATTACGAAAACGAAAACTTAAGCCAATTAGTTAAAAATGCAACCAATTTAACCGGAGAGAATTGCTTAGAAAAAGATGGTCGTTTAATACAAATAAATGACCCGATATTTTGCGATCCAACTGAATCAAATATAGGTAGAGCCCATTTTTATGCTCCTCGTAAGAAAGTGTTTGGTGCCTACTATTCTACTTTCTGGGTAAATATTATTGTCATCTGGTTAATGAGTATTTCGTTAATAGTAACTCTATATTTTGATGTATTTAAAAAGGTGCTAGACGGCTTTGAGGCTTTATTCTCGAAATTTAAAAAGAAAAAGTAAGTGCTGAGTATAAAACTACCGAACTAAATTGAAATACTTAAACCAAGTAAACTACTTCTTTCCCTGATTTACTAAAATCTGCTTCTATGTGATTTTGTAATGTGGTGCTTAAGCGGAGGCCTACAAAATCTGCTTTAACCGGAAAATTTGTGTGACTTCGATCTACTAAAACTACAGTATTTAATTTTTTTAGTGGTTGGTCTAAAAATAACTTTACTGCATACATTAAAGTTTTTCCACTATTTAATACATCATCAACAAGGATGATTGTTTTATTGGCAACTTTTGCATGATCAATATCCAAAGCAATCTCATTATCCCATGGTTTTTGTTTATTGATTACTAATTTTGAATAAGTTATCTTTATTTTTGAAATCTCCTTCAACTTTGTAACCAATATACCTGCAAATTTGTAACCGTTGCCATCAATTCCTACAACAACAATTTCTTTTTCTGAAAAATTATTTTCATAAATTTCAAAAGCGATGCGGTTTATTTTTTGCTGAATTTGAAGTGTATTTAAAATCTTTACTTTACTCATTTTACTGATTATTAATTACAAAATACTTGGCGCTACTTGAGTGCTTTTATTAAAGCATCTATTTTCAACTTTACTTCTTGTTTAGGCTCAACCAATGGAAGCCTTACAAATGATCCACAAATCCCTAATTTACTTAACAAGTACTTAACTCCACCTGGATTCCCGTCGGCAAACAACTGTTCGGTAATATCAATAAGAGAATAATGCAGGTCTTGAGCTTCACTAAATTTAGTATTCAATGCCAATCTAACCATGTTGCTGAATTTTTTTGGATAAGCATTCGCAACAACCGAAATAACCCCATGAGCTCCAGCGGCTATTAGAGGAAGCGTTAAAGCATCATCACCACTTAATACCATAAAATCTTTTGGTTTGTTTTTAATTACCTTCATAATTTGTTCAACACTTCCACTAGCTTCTTTGGTTGCTACAATATTTTTAAAATCTTTTGCGATTCTGACTTGTGTTTCCCAGGTAACATTACTACCTGTTCTTCCCGGAACATTGTACAAAACAATATCTTTTTTAGTTGCTTGTGAAATTGCTTTGTAATGCTGATAATAACCCTCCTGAGAAGGTTTATTGTAATATGGCGCTACCGATAAAATTGCCTCAAATGGCGTCAAATCGGTTGACTTAATTTGTTTAACTACTTCTGAGGTATTATTGCCACCAATACCAATCACAAGTGGTAATTTTTTATTGTTGGCTTTTACTACTGTTTCAACAACTAAGGTCTTTTCTTCTTTGCTTAAGGTTGCAGTTTCTCCTGTAGTTCCTAACACAACAAGATATTCCACTTTGCCTTGATGCAAATGCTGCACCAATTTTTTAAGCGCATTAACATCAACTTCTCCTTTTTTATTAAATGGTGTAACAATTGCCACACCAGTACCTAATAATTTTTTATTTCTCATAACTATACTTGTAAAATTAAGACTTTTAGATTAAATGCCATTTTATTTTTTTAACAAAAATGAAATCGTAAATGATTGTAACTTTTTTTCTTCTTATTTCGTCTCAATCTCAAATTAACAAAATTAAACTATGAAAACCACCAAACAATTACTTATCGCCATGCTGATGATTATCAACCAAATTGACCTATCAGCTGCTAAAGAGGAACCGAATGTCATTAATGCAGTGAAAAATAGTCTGATTTTACCTACTCACTATTTTGAAAACAAACATGAAAAAGAAGTTAGATTATCTTTCAAAATCAATGAAGAAGGTAAAGCACAAGAAATCATTATTAATGCAGAAACCGAATCTGAGAAAGTCTATCTTTTAAATCAGTTAAGCAAAATGAAATTTAAGGAGAAAGGGAACACCATTAACTTACTTCTTAGGTTTAAATTAATGTAAACTAGTTCAGCTTCCAGGTACTACCCTCTTTACTGTCCTTTATTTGAATACCTGCCTCAATAAGTTTATTGCGAATTTCGTCACTTAATCCAAAATTTTTATCGGCCTTAGCCTGATTACGCATATCTAAAAGTAAGTTCACCACGCTGTGAAGCACCGCGTTAGTCTTACTTTGCTCTTCCTCAAGTTTTAAACCCATTATTTGAAAAACAAAATCATTATAAATAGTATTTAAAGTCTCAATATCTTTTTTGGTTAGTGTTAATTTTTTGTCATTACATGAATTAATAATTCTAACACAATCAAATAAATTAGCTATCAATACCGGTGTATTAAAATCGTCATTCATTGCATCGTAACATTTTTGAAGCAATGCGCTAATATCTTCAGAGCTTTTATCAGTTGGTTGAATAGATTGTAATGTTTTATAAGCGTCCATTAAACGCTCAAATCCTTTTTCACTTGCCGTTAAGGCTTCATTACTAAAATCCAAGGTGCTTCGGTAATGTGTCTGCATCATAAAAAAGCGAACAGCCATCGGACTGAACGCTTTATCGAACAAGGGATGTTTACCCTCCAACAATGCCTGAGAAGGCGTTGCGGAAGGCGAATGAGGAGAAAGCTTTTTACCTGTAAATAACTCCACAGGTAAAAATACGTTCCCTAACGATCTTGACATTTTTTGTCCGTTTAAAGTTAACATGTTAGTATGCACCCAATAATTTACAGGCACTTGACCACAACAACCTACGCTTTGCGCAATTTCATTGGTGTGATGAGTAGGAATTAAATCCATTCCGCCGCCATGAATATCGAAAGTGTTTCCTAAATATTTTTGACTCATTGCACTACACTCAATGTGCCAACCCGGAAAACCAACGCTCCAAGGCGAATTCCAACGCATAATATGCTCAGGCTTTGCCTTTTTCCATAAAGCAAAATCAAGCCTACCTTTTTTTTCTTCTTGGCCGTCTAATTCGCGAGTGTTATTGAGTTGATCCTCTATACTTCTGCCTGACAAAACACCATAATTATTGTGCTCTGCAAATTTCTCAACATTAAAATACACATTTCCATCCTCTACGTAAGCATATCCATTTTCAATAATTTTTTCAATCATTTCAATTTGTTCAGGAATATGACCGGATGCAGTTGGTTCAACGCTTGGCGGTAAAGTATTCAAAAGCGCCATAACCTCTCTGAAACCAAACGAATAACGTTGTACGATTTCCATTGGTTCCAATTGCTTCAATCTAGCTTGCTTCCCAATTCTATCTTCACCTTCCCCTGCTACCTCGTCTTCCAGATGACCAACATCAGTAATATTTCTTACGTATCGCACCTTATATCCTAAATGCAACAAATAACGGTACATGATATCAAAAGAAGTAAAAGTTCTGCAATTTCCTATATGTACATCGCTGTAAAGTGTAGGACCACAGACATAAAATCCAACAAATGGCGGATTTAGCGGTTTAAATTCTTCTTTCTTTCTGGTAACTGTATTATAAATAAACAGGGGCTGCATATTTTAGTATTAAAGTATAAAGATATCGATTGAAATGAGTATTTACAAAAAATTAAAGATCATTTTTGAACAGATGAGCTATACGCCTAAATCGTATTCATTTAGAGATAAGTCTTGTCATTTAAAATGATTTGGTTTTATATTAAATTAAATTTCAATCACTAATTATAATTCACCAATAAATATTACCAGCTTATCGAATCAAAAAAGAATTCGAACATTGTTATCCATAATTTCCTCGCACGTATATTGAGTTAAAGCACTTGAGGCGGGGCCTTGCAAAACATCACCATTAATATCGAATTGAGAGCCATGACAAGGACAGTTAAATTTATTCTGAGATTTTAAATAAGAAATTGGGCATCCCGCATGCGTGCATGCGCCATTAAAACAAACTACAGTATTAATAGTAGTACGTTTCAAGAATGCAGTTTCCTGATTTATTTGGATAGCAGCTATACCACCAATAGTATTTAAATCAGGGTAATTATTAAGATTAATCTTTTCCGCATTTTGAGCAAACAAATTGGTTAGCTTCACCTCTTTGCCATCTCCAACTAGTTTAAGACTTAAGGATGTTGAAGTAAACTTGGACGGCAGTAAAAAATCATAGCTACCAATTGCTGCTTCAATATCTGACGAAAAAAGTTGCCAATCATTGATCCCATGTTTCAGGTAAAGAGAAAGCCATAAAATATTTTTAGCTTCCCATGTAAGCCTATAAGATTCTCCTGAATAAACTTTCATAGGATAATTTCCGGTTAAACTCAAATGTTTTTGAAGTAAAAGAGCACCAGTATCCTTTGTACAAGCGCTCAAAATAGTCGCAGTTATCCCTGAAACACCTAATTTGATATATTGTCGCCGGTTCAACTTATAAGAGAGCATCAGAACTAAACCAATTGCGTTAGGGCTTTGTTAAATCAGAATTAACTTTGTGGTATCATTAAAATTAATAATTGTAAATTACTTTTAAATACAAATGCGTATAATTCATTCATAAAAAAAGGTTGTCATTTTACTGACAACCTTTGACTTTAAGTGATTTTGACTTAAGCTTCTGCTTGTTGCTTACTCACGCGCTTACGCTCATTCTCATCCAGAATTATTTTACGCATGCGTATATTTTGTGGTGTTATCTCAACATACTCATCGGACTGAATATATTCCATTGCCTCTTCTAAACTGAATCTGATTTTTGGTGCAATCCTCATTTTTTCATCACTACCGCTTGCTCGCATGTTGGTTAATTTTTTTTCGCCGCATAAATTAATTACCAAATCATCCGGACGAATATGCTCTCCTACAATCATACCTGGATAAATTTCTTCGCCTGGCTCAATGAAATATTTGCCTCTGTCTTGTAATTTATCAATACTGTATGCTACAGCAGTTCCTTTTTCTTTACTTAACAATACTCCTGCTATTCTGCTTGGAATTGCACCTTTCCATGGTTCAAACGCTTTAAAACGATGCGCCATAATTGCTTCTCCCGCCGTTGCCGTTAAAATGTTATTTCTTAAACCAATAATACCGCGGCTAGGAATTTGAAACTCCATGTGAATTAAATCACCTTTAGGTTGCATCATCAGCATATCACCTTTACGCTGTGTTACTAAATCAATAACCTTACTACTTGTTTCTTCAGGAGTATCTACCGTTAAAACCTCAACAGGTTCGCATTTAACACCGTCAATCTCCTTAACAATAACTTGTGGCTGACCTACCTGTAACTCATACCCCTCACGACGCATGGTCTCAATTAATACAGATAAATGCAAAATACCACGGCCATAAACTAAATAGGAATCAGGGCTTCCTGTTTCTTCTACACGCAAAGCAAGATTCTTCTCAAGTTCTTTCATTAAACGATCGCGTAAGTGACGAGAAGTTACAAATTTTCCGTCCTTACCAAAAAACGGAGAGTTATTAATAGTGAACAACATGCTCATTGTTGGTTCATCAATTGCAATGTTTGGTAAACCTTCCGGGCTGTCAAAATCTGCAATAGTATCACCAATCTCAAATCCTTCAATACCTGTAAAAGCGCATATGTCTCCGGCTTGTACTTCTTGTACTTTCACTTTGCCTAAACCATCAAATATAAAAAGTTCTTTTACTCTGCTTTTTTGAATGCTGCCATTTCGCTTAACAACACTCACCGGCATATTTTCTTTGATGGTTCCTCGGTAAACACGTCCTACAGCAATTCGACCAATAAAAGATGAGTAATCTAGAGATGTGATTTGAATTTGCAAAGTTCCTTCTCTTTTTGGAGCTTCAGGAATGTTAGCAATAATAGTGTCCAATAAATAAGTGATGTCTGAAGTTGGAGTTTTATAATCCGGTCCCATCCATCCTTGTTTACTACTTCCGTAAACAGTTTTAAAATCTAATTGTTCCTCCGATGCTTCAAGATTGAAGAACAAGTCAAAAACGGCATCATGCACTTCATCCGGGCGGCAATTTGGCTTATCAACTTTATTGATTACCAAAATAGCCTTTTTACCTGCTGCAATTGCTTTTTGCGTTACAAAACGAGTTTGAGGCATTGGTCCTTCAAATGCATCCACTAATAAAATTACACCATCTGCCATGTTCATTACACGTTCAACTTCCCCTCCAAAATCGGCGTGGCCCGGTGTATCAATGATGTTAATTTTAGTGCCCTTATATATAACTGACACGTTTTTAGCGAGAATAGTTATTCCACGTTCACGTTCAAGGTCGTTATTATCAAGTATTAATTCACCTGTAGCTTGATTTTCGCGAAAAAGGTTACATGTGTGTAGAATTTTATCAACTAAGGTAGTTTTACCGTGGTCAACGTGCGCAATGATGGCAATGTTTCGAATATTAGACATTATATATTTTTAAGGGCGCAAAGATAGTATTTTTTTGGTAATTAGCACTTTACATTTACAGGCTACATATTAAAAAAACGTGAATTTTATTGTAAAATTGTTGATTTATACGTAAATTTGCCGTCCGCATTTTAAACAAGTGCAATATTGGTCTTATAGCTCAGCTGGTTAGAGCACCTGACTCATAATCAGGGGGTCCTTGGTTCGAGCCCAAGTTGGACCACTTTACAGGGCAACAATTCATAAAAAGATTGTTGCCCTTTTTTATTTCCTCTGGAAGCCTTTATTTTATTACAAATTAAGTCGATGACCTCATTTACTTTTGCGGTTCGAACTTCATTATTTATAAATTGGAACTTTTCTGGGAATATCGAACCAATAATTCGTTGTTTTGTGGAGGCATCCGCCTTGTCATAAGCGATGTCGAGATTTTGAAGAACTTTTTTACATGCATCAATTAATTTATCATGCGAAGTGGTGTTATCACGCATTTGATTTTCTTGATTCGTTAAAAGAGTTAATTCTTCCTCCAATTTTATTTTCATTTCTTTATATTCCGTTGGATTAAGTTCGCCATCCAACATTAAAATTTGTGCATTTTTTTGACGGGTTTTATTTTTTTCGATTTCCTTGGTCAGCTTTTCAATTTCAGATTTACTTACGCCGTTATTTTCCTTTAATTTAGTCTTTAGATTTTTGGTAAATAATTCAATAATCTCACTGTTGAACTTAAATGTTTTTAATTTTTTCGCAAAAACTTCATTTGCATCCGTTGCTCTGATTCTTTCTTTACATCCATTACTGCAATGATAATAGAAAAATTTTTCTCCCGACCTGCCCGTTGATGCAGACCCAGTCAAAGTTCTTGCACATCTTGGACATTCCAAATAACCCCTAAGCGGAAGTTCATCCCTTACAGTTTGCATTTTATTAGGTCTATTTTTTCTTTTATTGGTAATAATATCTTGCACTGTGTAAAAAGTTTGCTCATTAATAATAGGTTGATGAATACCTTCAACCCATTGGGCAGGCTCATCTTTATAAGCATGAACAAATATTTTGCCGATATAAGTTTTGTTTTTTAAGAGAGCAGGGAAAGCATTTTTGGTTAATTTAAGACCTTCTTTATATAATTTTCTCCTTAGTTCTTCAATATGATATAGCCCAGTTGAAAATTCATCAAAAGCCCTTTTTACTATTGCTTCTTTTTCACCACCTTCCGGAACAATAATGGGTTTGTTTTTATCAGCCCTTATATTTTTATAACCTAATGAAAAATGCCCTAACCATCGCCCCTCTTTTTTTGCTCTGCGCATCCCATGAAAAATATTTAACGCCCGTCTATCGTTATCTACTTCCGGAGCTGCTAAATAAATAGCCAACATAATTTTTTGTTCGGGTATTTCAAAATTGAGTGGTTGTTCAATGGCTTGCGGTTCAACCCCATATTTTTGTAATTCTTTAATGGTGATATATGCTTCAGCAATGTTTCTGGAAAATCGATCCCATTTTATAAAGATTAATAAATCTACCGAACTACTATTTTTCTTAAGGTAGTTCATTATGTTTAACCACTGAGGACGGTTGAACGTTTTCCCACTTTCATCATCGTGATAAAATGCAACTATGTCGATATTATTTTGCTCACAATGCTTTAACAACCTTTCCTTTTGGTCAGCTGGACTGTCGCCATTGTTCTGTTCATCGGTTGATACTCTGGCATAGAGAATAGCTCTTTGTTTCATTATATATAAACTAATTAATTTTTTTGTTTTCTTGTGGAAGGATTTTCTCTCCCAATAATTTCATTTATAGTATCTATTCCATTTTTCTGAGTAATTTCTAAAACAATATCGGTCATATTATTTACCCAATTTCTAATTTTAATAATTTCCTCTTCGCTGTATTCTTTATTTTTTTTGTTCGTATTTAAAATTTTTCTGCATTCAGCTATACTTAACATGATGTGTGATATAGATGGCCCTGCTATTATAGTCAGGCCAAATGCTTTCAATCTGCCGGCTTATCCGGTCACTTATTTATTTTGTGTTTTGTTGTTCTTTCAAATGTTGTGAGTTTACCTGCTTGTGTTTTAAAAGTAATATTCTGGTATCCGTTTTTAAGTATATGGTCTAAAAACCGTGACTCTAAATCAATTTTTTTCTCTTCTTTTGTTTCAATTAATTGAATGGTATTTTTTTTACCAAAATTGATGTTTAAACTTTTTAAATCTCCTTTTCTTAAATAATAGAGTACTGTTAATTCATCTTTACTTAAGGCCGTTAATGAAAAGGCATTATCCAGATTTTTATCTCGTTGTAAATACTTTTGCATTATAGTTGAAAAAGTAACAGAGATATGACTGCGTGACCAATTTAAATCATTTTTCTCTGACGATACAGGGTTAAAACAATCAAATGTTCCATCTGAATAAAAATGAAAAACAGCATCTTCTCTATCGATCAAAAACATTAAAATTATTGGAGTTAACGGGTTAATTTTTTGAGTGAATTTTACTTGTGTAGAGTTTTTTGTTTTAAATCTTTCTGCTTTTGCCAGTTGTTCTTTTTTATCACTGAAAATCTTTTGTTCTCCTTTACTCATTGAACCCTGTGTATTAAGTCTAAATCTTTGTAAAAACTCATTCATATCATAAGAATCAAATAAGTTCTTTTTTAATAAAATTAATTGGGGTAAACTATAACCTAAGGTTCTAATTTCCTGTGCCAAATCAATCCATATTAATTCAACAAATGAAAAAGCCCTCCATTTATTTGGCTCTTTGGTTGGTTCTTCTGGCATAAGAAGACCCTTTTCGTCCCAATGAACAATGGTGCGGTAGTTTATTCCCAGATCTTTTGGGGCAAAGGTCTTTTCAAACATAATGCTTCCTAATTCTTTTGCAGAGGCAAGATTTAATTGGTCTTTATATTCAAGGATTTTTTTTAATGGTTCCATGTAACAAATATACAAAATTACACATACGTATACGTATATTTTTAAATTTATTCTTATCTTTAACAAAAAATAAATCACCTAATGAAGCCAAAAAGAAAACAAGCCGCAAGTAAAATACTTTTGTGTGAAATTTGCGGCAAAGAAGTTTTTGCAAGAGGACTTAAGTCACATATTCGTTTAAAACACGAATTGAACATTGTGACTCAAGTCATTTCGAAACCGGTGACTCAAGTGGATGAAAAAATTGAGGTTGAGTTCATTGAAGATTCAGAATTATTTAGTACTCCTGAACAAATTGCACTTAAAAAATACGTAGACCCATACACGAGTTTTGCTGCTTGTATCAGAATGGGATTGGTATATCGAAAATTATATTAAATTATATTTAGTTATTTTTTAAAATATTTCGTTTATTTATAGTATAATTTTTACCAAAAACTAAATTAATGGTAATGAATATAAATTGGAAACCTATAGTTGGATTAAACTTTACATTAGGAACATTTGATACATATTGCCATTCTTTAGTATGGAATGCTTGGCGACCATCATTTATTGTTTTACACAATACAGGCACACCAAATCTTTCGGATAGAAAAGATGGATTAACAATTACTTAAATAAGGAATCTAGAGACCTATTATCGCGATACAAAAAAATGGAGTGCCGGCCCACATTTATTTATTGATGACAGGCAAATTTGGGTTTTTACACCTTTAAACATGAGTGGTGTTCATTCTCCCTCGTGGAATAAGTTATTTTTAGGGATTGAAATGTTAGGAGACTATTCGAAAGACGATTTTACCTTGGGAAGAGGTTTTGCTGTAAGACAAAATGCTGTATCAGCAATGGCCACTTTATCAGCCGCTTTAGGCCTTGATCCCATTACTATAAAATTACATAAAGAGGATCCATTGACAGATCACAAAGATTGCCCAGGAAAAAGTGTTATTAAATCTCAAGTAATCAGCGAAGTACAACAACTAATCCAGCTGAGACATGGTAATGAACATTAATATAAATGCATTTACAATATAGTTTTACCTTGTTTTACCATTTTTTTCTTAATTCCTTTTTTATTTCTTCTAAAATAGATTGCTCTGAAATAGCCTTACCTGTATTTTTTTTATATAATAAACAATGCATCAAAATATTTAAAATTGCTCCTCCTGAGATAATATCTCTATTTAATTTATTTTCTCTAAATCAGCTAGCCAGAGTGGCTTAGCCTAAAGAAATCTGACCAAGAAAAGTCCAAAGAGAGTATTTTCTGCATCAGTAATAATGATTTTAAACCAACCTTGACTTTTTGTGAAAACACTGCTATTATTTTAAAAGTATGTACAATAGACTTTCAATACTCTCCAATAATTAGCATTAAGCTTTATAAAATTTTGGATATTTGGTTATACCTTTTAATTAATAAAATTTTTTTTGAAGTAGAACAGGGTATTTTTTTATTAGCATTTTATCGGTTATGTTTTCTTCTTTTTCTATAAAAGAAATCATTTGTGATTGGACTGTACTAATTGCATCATCCAAACTTGAAAATAACACCCTTGCATTTTTGTCTTCAGTTTTATAAAAAATTGAACTGGGTAACCGTTTAGTATCAGAATACTCTCTCTTAAGATAATCCAAAAGAAGATTGTTGATTAAATTAGTATTTGGTTCATTATTGTTACTTGTTGCAATAGTTTTGTTATTAAAAGTAACCACAAGATTCTTGTCAATTTTAATGTAAATAGTATCTTGAAACTTGCTATTAGTTAATTTATTATCCACGCTGATATCGAATGACATTTGAAGCATGTAAATAATCGATGCATATTTAAATAATGTTGAGTTAACAGGCTTAATTGTAAAGCCTGTCTTCTCACTCCCTCGCATTAAAGTTCCAGTATTGGACCAAAAAAATTCCATGCCAGAACCATTTGAAATTCGGCCAGAAGAGTCAATGCTTGCAATCGGATTATTTTTTGAATCTGATAAGATATCTTTTTTCCACACAGCAAGTATTTCACCCTTCCCATTCTTCACGATATTCTCTTTGCTTATTAGTCCTATAAGTTGATTCTTAAAATAAATGGTGTCATTTGATACTCTTAAACCCACTACTCCTTTTTGATCCGCTATTTCTAGGCTTTTTATCAATACCTGATTTTCGTAAGGATTTTCTGTTTCTGTATTATTACAGGAATAAAATAAAATTCCTAATAAAGCTACGCCTATTATCAATTTAAGTGAAATTCTCATATATTAACTTTTTTTGGATTTTGTAAACCTAATAAAAAGCGGAATAGATTAAGGGCTTGTTAATAACTTTTGCATATCTGCGAGACGCATACAAAAGTCATTTTTTGAAGTTAGACAGTCATTCCGCAGCAACTAAAAAAGTCAAAAATAGGCATAAGCTATGTTAAACTTATTACAGTTTAGAGTAAATACAGATTCATTAAAAACTTATATTTGAAAATAAATTTAAAAATAAAACTATGAATTTATGGATGGTTAGAGCCGGCAAACACGGCGAAAAAGAAGAAATTTGTATAGATAAAGGGCTTGTTATTATTAGCTGGAATGAATTACCTAATCTAAAAACTTTAAAAACAAAGGAGTCTTTAAAAGAGGAATATCAAAAACATTATAGTGAAAAGAGTATTTATTCATTAGGCTCAAAAGTTGGGCAAATATGGCGTTTTGCTAATGATATAAAAAAAGGAGATTTGATTGTTTTACCATCAAAATTTACCCCTGCAATTCATTTAGGTATTGCTGTTGGAGAATATGAATTTAAAGAAATTGAGAGGGAATTTAGTCACATTATAAAAGTGAAGTGGGAAAAAACAATTTCACGAACTGAATTTGAAGAAGATTTACTCTATTCGTTTGGCTCGTTATTAACTGTAAGCAATATATCAAGAAATAATGCTTACGAGCGAGTTACTAAAATTTTGAAAGGTGCGTATAAAAAAAGTACAAATGATAAAAATGACTGGCAAGAGTATGAAAAAGATGACCCCATAAAAAATATTAACACAGATGATTTAATTTACACAAGAATTGAAAAATTTATTCAAAATAATTTTAAAGACTATGACTTTGAAGATTTAATCAGAGAAATTTTAAAAGCTCATGGATTAAATACATCAAGTATTAGAGAAATTGGTAATATAAAAAACTCTAAAAAGAAAGGCTCAGATGGAGGTGTTGATATATTAGCTTCGAAAGGTTTATTGGGATTTGAAGAGCCAAAAATTTGTGTACAAGTTAAATCAGGAAGCTCACAGCAGCCACCAGCAATTTTAAGAGAATTATATGGGGTTATGACATCTTTTAATTCAACCTCTGGCTTATTAGTTTCTTGGGGCGGGTTTTCGCCAGCTTTAATAAAGGAATCTCGTGAAAAATATTTCTCTATTCGTCTTTGGAATTCTGATAATATTTTGAAAGAAATATTTGACAACTATGACAAGTTTTCGCAAGAATTCAAAGCTAGATTGCCATTAAAACGTATATGGATTTTGGAAGAGGTAAATTAATAAGTATATAGTCATTTTAAGAGATAGATTATATAGTTTTACCTTCTTTTCTTAATTCTTTTTTTATTCCTTCTAAAATAGTTTGCTCTGTAATAGCCTTACCTGTATTTTTTTTATATAATAAACAATGCATTAATACATTTATTATTGCCCCTCCCGAAATAACATATTTCTCAGAAATTTTTTTGATATCAATATCTGAATTTGGTTTAATATGTTCAACAAAAGCATTTTGCCATAATTGTATTCTTTCTGCAACACCCGGCATCGGAAAATGTATCATGGATTGAAAGCGACGGGCAAACGCTTCATCCAAATTTATTTTTAAATTAGTTGCTAAAATTATTAACCCCGGAAAATCTTCGATTCTCTGAAGAAGGTAGGCTATTTCTTGATTAGCATATTTGTCGTTGGAAGAGCTCGTCGCTGTGCGTTTACCAAATAAGGCATCCGCTTCGTCAAAAAATAATATCCAATTTTTATTCTCTGCCATATCGAATACAGATGCTAAATTCTTCTCTGTTTCGCCAATGTATTTCGAAACAATCATCGACAAATCTATTTTATAAACGTCTTTACCTGTTGATTTACCCAAAAGTGATACCGTTAATGTCTTGCCCGTACCCGGTGGGCCATACAAAAGACTTCTATAACCCGGCTTAATTATTTTTTTTACGGGATCATTTTCTTTGACTTCCTTGTTCCATTCAATCCACGTTTTTATTTCTTCAACTTCTAATTTCACGTGATGTTCAAGAACCAAATCCTCCCATTCCAAATGCGTATATATTCTTTTAGCAGGAAAATTTGGGCTATAATCTGGCTTGCTGTATTCGCCTGATGTAAAAAATGAGAGGTATTCTATATTGATGGTTAGCATACCACTCATCATTGGCTCACCTGAATCCACTGTAAATAATTTTAAAATATTACTTTTAAACAAAATCGACTTATGGAGTAAATAATATTCAGTCTCCATACGTTTATGAAGGTCGTTTCCTGCTAGGATAAACAGAAGGGTTTCGCCAGTAGGAATAAAGCCATTAAAATTTTTTCCCTTTACACCACCAAATTCTGAGAAGTTACGATCGTATGTTGAATTTCTGGTAAAAAAAACGTCCAAAAGTTCCGGCTTAAGATGCGGGAGAAGTGAGAGAATTATTGCTAATCGGTCATCTGTTTTTATTTCATTCTCTAAAATAAATTTTGAGTAGATGGAAGATTCAGATTTAACGATTGGCACTTTCACTTCATAAATACTTTTATATTCACACTCATTATTAAAATACAGTTTCATACGCGTATCTATAACAGAAGTTATCCAATTAATTTCCTTCTCTATAGTTAAAGAATTATTTTTTAGTTCATTTACCTCCATTTTACGTAAAGCGAATTTTTCATCCAAGGTAATTTTATTACGGAAATATTCCACGGAATTTTATCAACTAACATATCATAGGATTTCATTTCAACATGCAAAATAATTTTATCTTCTCCCCACTCTATTTTACCATCTCTTTTTAAAAATGAATTTCTAAGACCTTCTATACTAGTATTACTTATTATATCCCATCTAGAAATTGCTGTATTTAGCAGTTCTTCTGACATTTTCCGTTCTTCATCCGTTAAACTTATGCTTGTATCTATTGGAAAGTTTTTGGGCAAATCACATAATAGCTTGTTCAGCGGCATCTGGTATTCATAATTGTTCTCTTTCCCCGTAACTAAAAATTGTAATAAATTCGAACCTCTTACTTTTGCACTTTTTGATATAAATTTGTTTTCATTAACAAGCCCTAGTGATTGAAAATAAAAACTAAAAAAAGGCCAAAGTAATATTAAACCGGCATTTTCTATAAAGACAAAATCTTGTTTCACTTCTTCATGAATTTTTTCCTTTTTTTCATCTTTTCTTTTTTGTTCACGACCAATTGTATGAAGCATTAATCCTAACGGGGTTTTTAATTTTAACTCATTTTTTAATACTGCAATTTTGGTTAAACTTAAAAAATCATAATATTCTTTGGAATCTCTAATAGTTTTAGAAATAATATATTTTATGTAATCAGAAATACTAAACGTTTTCGATTTGTTTGCTATCAAGAATAAAAAGCTAATTTTTAATAGTTCAAAAAAATCAATATTCATTTTGCTTTTCGAGTTACCCTGTTTAAAAAGAATTTTAAAATCGTGTAAATACTTTTCGATAAATATAAATTCATCCTTAAAGAGTATATTTATTATATTAATGACTTCAGGTTCATTAAACCAAAAAATAAAACGATTAAAAGCCATCTCATTCTTTAAAATTATATACAAATATTTGTTCTCCGAATGACTACCATTTGATTTAAAGTTATCTAAGACCGACAAAACCAGATCTTTTTCGTTTACTTTTAGCCCTTTAGAAACTCTTCCTGTTTGTAAACAATTTATCAGATATTCCAAATTTTGAAGGTAGTAGGGGTTAATTTTTGATTTTTCAAAATTTACTTCCATGACACTTTCGTCTGACGTTAGAAGCGTATTTCGATCTACTTTTTCATTTTCTAATTGTATTATGTCATCTTCATTAATCCGTTTATTATATGCTAATTTTTCAATAAGCTTTGAGTTAAAAAGTAAAAAATACTCATTAAAATATTTCTCTTTTGAAAACACATCTATTCTTAATAATTCTTTATAAAATGAAATTATATCTACATCAAATGTTTTTACTACTTTTTGTATTTCTTCCCAAAGCGTATTTTCTCCCTTTTCCTTTTTTAAAAACGAAAAAACCAAATACGTTTCAAGAAATATTTGTAAATATTCAGGATAATTAAATTTATGCTGTATTTCAGGTAAAAGCTTTTTTAGAAAGACATTTTCTTTTTCGTGTTGAAAAAAATTAATTTCATTTGATAAAAAACTGTTTAGAATTATTGTAATTAAATGTTTTCTAATTTTGCTTTCGCTGATATTTCTTTTCAAAAAATTTTGCAAGCGCTTGTTTCGCTTTTTTGTGTAATGGGTTCCAAGAATCATAAACGCTTCTTTTTCATCCTTTACTTCTGACCACCAAGGTAATTTGCCATTTGTAAGAAAATAAATCAAAACATCAATTTGCTTATTAGAGTCTAATTTTTCTATTTCGTTTCCGTCGTTATAAAAGTACTTGTCCTTATTTTCAACTTTTTCAATATTTTGTTCTTTAGCTTCTAAATTAATAAGGCCGCTATATTCGATAAACCCAGTTTTTTGTATAGCAATTTTTGATTCTTTCAAAAAATAATCAACATCCATTTTTGATTTTTTCGACAAGCGTCCTAACAGCAATTTGATAAACACCTCTTTGTTAAAAATATTTGATTTATATTTTAACGTAATATTTAATATATCTGAGTATAACTCTGATTTAAAAGAACTAAGATTATCTGTATTAATAAAATTAAAGTGGTTTTGTGCTTTAGTAAGTACATTAAATAAATCAAAAATCCATTTACTATACTGAGGTTGGATACGCAAAATTGTATTTTCCAATAATGTCTTATTCATGGAGCCTTTTGAACTAATTTTTTCAACTTGACGTTCAATATCTTTATAATCGACATTAATTAAATTACTATATTCTAAATAGCCTACTTTCTCTAAGGCTGTTTTAGCATTTATTAAAAAGAACTGAGTTGGAATTTTTGATTTGATAGAAAGTGTCACGAGTAAGTTACGTAAATAAGCCTCCTTCGAAAAAACTGTATTTTTTGATTTAGTTGAATTAATAATAATTTCTGAGTATAACTCGACTTTAAATTCATTTAAATTACTCGCTTCTAAAAAATTAAAATATTGGCGGCTTTTAATAATTGCACTAGAAAGTGCCATGATCCAATTCGCATTGTTTGGTTGAATACTTTTTACAATCTCCTCAATTCTGTTTTCATCTACTATTCCTAAGAAATTCTCGCTAACGTTATTTTCAACATAGCTTTTTTCGAGGTATAATTCTATATCAATTAATTTTCCATAGGCACTATTGTCTGTTTTTTCAAACCCTTTTTTGATGTTTTGAGCTAATTTTAGTTCATCCATTTTTAGATTATCTGCAAGAAATGAAATTACATCCTTTATTATGTTACCCTTATTGAAACTACTATTTTCAAGATCAATAGATTTTTCTAAAAGTATTTGATTTAATGTTTCTCTATATTTACCGTGCGTAGTTAATATTTCAAAATCCAATTCCGAATTTTTTATAATGAACACTATTGAAATTAACCAGCCAGCATTATTCGGTTGAAATAATTTAATTATTTGTTCTATTATTTTATCCGGAAAATAATGTGTAATATTTTTAAGAATTACTTGATCTCTATTTCTTGCTAAAAAATTCTTTACTTTATTGGGATTCGATTCAAGCAAGTGAAGAAATAAAGAATAAAGATTTTGTTTTGTAAGTTTATTAACATTAATTGGTACTATACTAGTTTCTAGAAAAACGAATAAAATTTCAGACGTGTCTTTTATTAATCCAGTTTGGATATTTTTTTCTTCTTGATTTTTTGAAGATATTTCATCAGTGTCATTTTTCACATCTTCCATAAAGATTTCACGAATGTAAAGCGGTAGTCCAATTTTTGATAAGACGCTAAACTCTTCCCTAATCTGTTTCGATAACATGATGAGTAGCACATTATAACTAACATTATAATGTGCTGCCATCTGCTTAATTAAACTCCTTACAAAGCTTCTGGTATTAAAAACAGAACCCTTTTCAACAAAAAGATAGGTTAATACAAAAAGGAATTTCGCTTTTTTAAATTCAGAAGATTCTACTTTAATTAAATTATTGTTTTTATTGGCGATATCTAATTCATGTATATATTTTATTATGATTTTTCCATTGACTGGCTCTACGAGTTTGATTATTTTAATAATATTTTCTTCATAAAATTGGTAAACAATACGTTTCCGTACCTTTTCTTTTTTTCCAATTTTCTTTAATAATTTTATTAAACTAGTGGGTTCCTTTTGAATAGTTTCTAAAAGAACTGTTTCGATACTAAAATCGGTTTTTGAATTATTCCATTTATAAACACCTGTAATTAAATAATATTCTAGAGATTCAAGAAGATGACTTATATTATTCGCTGCTTTAAGATCTGATTCTGCTTTATAATTTTCTCCCCTATATAAGATTAATTTTTCTTTTAGAAGATTTAAAACCTTTTCCGGCAATTCCTTTTCAATATCATTATAATTAATTTTACCGGCGTCTAACGATAATTTATTAATTTGAATTAACTCATTGTTTGGACTAATTGTAGTAAATAATTTATCTATTTCAATAGTTAAAGTTGAATTAAAAAGTTCACTAATTTTTTCCTGCAATTCTAAATTTTTTTCAATTGAAAAAAAGTCTAATTCAAATATTACGCGGTAAATAACGTTTGATGGGATGGACATTAATCACTTTTTGAAATCTTTAAATACTGGGTTATTAATAAGAAAATCGGTAATATTTTCTATTCCTCCCCCACCTTCAAAAACTTGTTCTTTAGAATCTTGTTTACTTAAAATATCCATGGAAATATACTCTGAATAAATTCTTTTAAATTCCGAAAACTCTAATTCTTCTTTAATAAAAAATAAGTGAAGGCTAATATGAGCGGGAAAATTTTTAACGAAAATGGAATGTAAATAATCTGTATCAAAATCATTATGTTTATTAGAATCTATCTTAATTATTATCGACATTCTAGCAGAATAAAAATTTTGCTTTATAATGTTGTTTTTAACCACCACTCCTATTTCCGAAGTATTACTCATTTTTCCAGTACTATCTAACAGTTGAGAATAAGCTAAAGGATTACTATTGTCTGTTGTTGTACTTGACGAAATCCAAGTAAATTTCTTTTCCTCAATTTGTGGGAGTAATAGGATATGATCGATAATATAAATATTTTCTAACTCAATGTAAATTTTGAAAAAATCACTAATAAATTCTCCAATCTTTCTCTCTATAGAGCCGCTATCTATATCAGAAAGCTTACCATCTATAAGGTTATACTTATCGCCATTAACGATTAAACGTAAAGTGTACTTGTTATCTGAAATTTTTACTTGGTAATTATTTTTGTCAAGACCGCCAAATACACAATTATGAAACATACTGCTCTTTACATTTAAATCAACTTTACCAGAATCAGAAAATTTAAATAAATCATTCGCTTCATCGTATTCCGAAAGATATAATAAACTTAATTTTTCAGATAATAGTATAATATTAAGGGGATTGTATTTAATATTAGATAAGGAATGGAATAAACTAATAACACTTATGTTTTTCAATTCGTAATTATCATTTTCCGGCTTAATACGCCCCCTGTATGCCGTTAGTTCATCTACAATTTGTATCAATTCCTCTTTTATTTCAATAATTTGAGATGGGTTAAGCGAATTAGATTTAGCGACATCATTTAATGAAAACCCAAATCTCGCAAGCAAATGATCTAAAAACATATTTCTACGTGTTTTAAAATCATCGGTTAAATGACATATATCTTCTAGCCCTTTTATATATTGATTTTCTTTATTGGATGTAAAACTAACTGAATTAAAATAATATTTATTTCCTTGTTTACTATCATAAATCTCGGAAGCATTGCCCTGAAAACCCTTTAATAGAGGGGATGCATCTGGTACCTGATAGACATCTTGATAAAAAAAAGTTTGTGTTTGCTTTTTAACTGAGAAAAGGTTTCCGATACTTGAAACCTGTTTATTAAAATCCGCCAAAATTTGTTCAAAAAAAAGTAGATATGATTTTAATTGTAATGCTTGAGCTTTTCGGGTGTCTGAAACATTTTGTGATAATTTACTTTCACCAATTCCATAAATTAAGGGGAAGTCATTTTGTATTGAATCATACTGAGAAAGATTAACATACGTCTCTTTAGGTATTTCTATATCCAATTTAGAAGGAGCATAACTAAATTTATCTGTTTTTCTTTTATGGTTTACTAATTTATTATATATTGAAATAACGTTGTTACCATTATACGGCATAGTAATATTATCTTGAATTACAGATATATTTAAATTATTAGGATTATTAGCCGGGAACTCATGTAATAATTCTTCGCCAGGAGATAAGGATTCTTTAATATTTAAATTTAGAACGTTCTCTTTACTTATGTCTATAAAAGGCTTTTCGCTATTTAATGTTTTTTTTATATAAAGTGTTTTTTTTATATCGTCTGTTTTCTCATTTGATATGTAGAACAAACTCAAATTGTTTACACTTTTTACACCTTTTACGTTACTAATAATTTTTACAAAATCATCAACGTAAACTCTAGTTGTCTTTTCCTTTAAATCTTGGTTATTTATAAATCCATTTTTTAATTTAGGTCCATCGAAAATTTGATCAGAATTAAATCCTAAATCTATCATATTTTGATAAGAATAATGCCTTATTTTTGGATTAATAAAATTTTCTATTTCAAAAAATATTTCAGCAAGAATTTCTTCAACATCTATTGATTCATCAATACGAAGGATAAACGAAATTGAAAACTCAATATCTTTTAGTACTGTAATTTTTGTTTTAGGGAAATACTCAGAGAATAATCGATAGCTATTTAAAAAAATTGATATTTCCTGCTTTAAAGCTAATTCATTTACATTTTTATCCTCCAAGTCCAACAACACTTCATATAGACCCTGTATTCCAATATTTTCATAATTCTCACTATTGTAATAATATGGAAAAACCCACGCATTATTTACATTTTCAAAATTGTCAATAATTAATTTTCTATAATCGTTTAAGGTAAGTGGTGCATTATGTAATATTTCTGTAGCAGTAAAAAAAGCATTTTCTTTATAATAAGTATCTCCATTTTCTTTAGTTAAAATACCATTGATTGGGATTTCTGTACGATCAAATAATTCGGTAATAACATAACACAATATTTCTAAAATGGTTACACCAGGGTCATGTTCGTTGTAATCTGTCCAAATACTACCTGAGTATTTTTGAAGCAAAGCTATCGCCTCATTGTAAAGCAGCTCATAATCAGTTTTTTGACTGAGGGGTATTTGGCTTATTGTTAATTGCTTTTCCAATATAAAATTGTAATCTATTTTTTCTTTTTATTTGATATATTTAAAGTATTACTATTTGAAGTACTTGTTACCACTTTTTCAATTAGCTCATACACTTCTTCAAATGGCCTTTTTCCTAAAGCATTTAATAGTAATTTTATTTCCTTTTCGTTTAGATGCAGTGTATATATTTTATTCATACTATTCTGAAATCAATTTAGTAATATTATAATTTATTTTAATGCCACTTCCAAAATCGTTTTTTGTACGAATTTCTAAGTTGTAATTGTTTAGTGACCCAGTCCATCTTAATTCAATATTAGGAAAAAAGCCTTTGTATCTTGCTGTATGTTGAACAATAGAATTCTTCGAATCTCCATAAGCACTTAAAGCCGTTGCATACAATAGTGCATAGTTCCCACTACCTTTTAATCCTTTTGCTGAAGCAACTATCTCAAAAACATTCAATCCGTCTAAATTTGTAATAATCTTTTGCCATTTACCATTTGCTAGTATTTTATCAGGATTAACAGTTGAATCGCTATAGGTTCCCACTCTTGCCGAAGATGCAATAGTTCCATTTACGTGTAGTTTATAAAGTGGTGCTACAACACCAATACCAACATTTCCGGAAGGCTTTAAATTCATTAAAGATTCACCAGAGGTCAAGTTAATAAGACTCAAGCCATTATCTTTTTCATTATCTATCCGCGCAAAATGTGAACTAGTAAAGGCAGGGTCTTCTCCATCTGCCAATATAATATCGTCATCTAGTTTATTGTACATTGAATCAATTAAGTCCTCAAAATTACCTTCAGTTGGTCTCTTGTCTTTTTTAAAAAATCCTTTTAATGTGTTTTTATCCTTTATTGCCATATTAAATTAAATATAAAATATCGTCTTGTGTATCAGAATCTAGCTTACTATATCTTTCATTTTTTAGTAAACCTGTTTTTTGCTTAGCATTTGTTTCTTTTTTACTTTTAGCTATTATAAAATCTCCTTCAATAGTAAGTTCATTTATGAATAAAGCTTCTGGTTTAAAGTATTTTTCTTTATCAATAGTATAGATCAAATGATTTTTCTCAGGAACAAAAACTGAATAGGGTGTTAATGCATATAAAAGGTCATCTGAAATATTTGGATCATTACCTTTTTCATCATCGTCTTGAGATGGCTCTATTCCCACAGCAGAATCATAAAAATGATATGCTCCTTTTATTTTTGATATTTTAATTATTGAAAAACCAGTTACAAACTTAACATAGTCTAATTGTTGAATAAAAGATAATATGGTAGATTTCTGGATGCCATTTCCAATATTATAAGCAAGCGCATTACCTTCAATCCAAGGCGTTAAAAAACTGTTTATATCGTCGTTTAATTTTTTAAGAAAAAAGGGATTATTGTCTTGAAAAACAACTTTACATTTAACCTTAATGCGTTCATAAATTGGATTATGTATTGTTATTTTAGCATGAATGGAGGTAAACTGACTAATGAAACTTTTTATTTCTTCTAAAACCGTAAAACCAAAAGTTGGTTCAAGAATGGATATATCTTTACTATTAATTAATTCTGAATTTATTTTTGGAATAACAACTATATCTATGTTTCCAGCAGCTACATTATTGCACGTATTACGTTGACTGGTGGAGGGGATTATTTTTATTTTATATACTTTAGGGAAATTTTGTAAAATTAATCTCTCATAATCCCAAGGTATTATAGCTCTGTTTTTATGTCTTAATCGTTCACTAACTCGTGTATAAAATAAATTTTTACTCTCCTTTAATAATCCACCTGTTGAAGGAAAAGGTTGTGTTATCAATTTAACCTGAGGTATTAGTTCAACCGCTTTTTTTATTGTTTGTGCCGGCAATACCAAGCTATCTCGTTGCACATTTCCCGTATTATCATACATTACCTCAACTGCCTGTGTGTATATCGAAGTCAAATTTCCAAAGACATTTGTTTGATCTGCAAAATCTGATTGTATCCTTATCCAAACTAAATTATCCGGCATAACATTGTTATTATTTGTTATGTCTTGAGGTATTTTTAAAGACACAATACCCGACTTAATGAGCCCGTTAGTATTATCGTGTAGGTTTAAATCGGGTGTAAAATTTTTCCAATCATCGTGCGATAAATAACTCCATGTCAGTTTTGGAAGGTTATTTAAAGATGCTTCAACATTTTCTTCTGATAACTTAAAAAAAATAGTTAAAGACTGAGGTGCTATGACGTTTTTTAAGCCAATAAATAAATATCCACTATTAGCCATATACTCTGGCAGTATTAATGGATACCCTGATATTTTTTTATCGTTTTCACTACTAGACTTAATGTTTTTATGATCCTCAAAATTTTGTCTTTTAAAAAAGGAAGTGCTATAGGTTTTAAATGTATCTAAATAATAAAAAGGTTCGTACCCATCCACTGAAGGAACTCCAGGAGTCAGGTCAATTTTGTCTTCAGCTTTATAATTAACATAAATATTGTTTGCAACAGGCGTAAATGGCACGTTAGGCAAAGGCTTAATTGTATTTGTTTCGGCGTTTCCCCCTTCAAGATCTTTTATAACGGAATTTAAGCTGGGTGTTAATTGACTCTTCGCATTTTCCATCAAAACAGATGATAAAACACTGCTGTATAAACTGTTTCCAAAACCGTAATCGGGAGAACATAATTCAAGTTTAAAAAATGCATCTGAAGTGTTTTTATCGTATTTTAAAGGTAGATTAAGGGCACTTGGATCTATTAAAGTCTTTTTGATAGCGTCCGAAAGTGGGGTCATTTTAAAGTTCGAATTTGATGTAAGTGCTCCGTTAGAATCTGTATTATATAAATAAAAAATGGGAGAAAAAGTATCCGGAACAATCCATCTATTTTTGTTTAAAAAAGAACACTTAATTTGAAAAGCATCATTTGTAAAAGGAGGATCTATTTTATAATCCGCATAATAACTTTTAAAGTCTTTAGTTAAAGGAATGGATTGCCAATCAATATTTACATTTATGTCTGTAACATTTTTTATAAAAATTTCGTTACTACCGATTAATAAATAAGACGAGTTTTTTTCAGGTCTTAGTCCAAATGGCTCAAATGGTTTACTGGAATCGATAAGTGATTGTTGGTTATACAACGCCAGATTTTTAAATTCCTTAACATCGCATACAACCGAGATAGTGCGAAGTTCTAAATCTTTTAAAAAATTATATACGTAGTAAGGATAGTTGTTATTTAATCTAAATTCAAAAACGGGATAAGGAGTTGTACAAGAAGTTCCATGTATTTTTGTATTGTAAGCCACTATAGGCTCTTCAAAAGAATCTATAAATAACGTAATAATTATTTGGGGATTTGGACTAATGCTGTAAGAAACATTTGATGTAGATACTAAAAACCAATTCTTTGAACCTGTAGCTGAAACAGATATCGACTTAAAAAATAGTTTATTAAAAACCTCGTCAAACGTTAATTTGTTTCCATTACCGTCAATTAAGTTAGCAGATAAATTATTTATCTTATTTACAAAATTTTCGATAAATGAACTTTCGGTAAAATTTAAGCTAACACTTATTGTCCGTTTTCCATTACTTAAAAAAAAAGCAGGAGATGAAATAGCAAATCCAAGTATGGATGTTTCCATGGTTTGCTGACTTTCAGAATACATAAACTGATCTTCTCCAAATAGTTTAAATCCATTTGAAAGTTGCGGAATTGCATGATTAGCCTTATAAACTCCTGTAATAAAAGGTAAGGAAGGAGTCTTATCCTTTGAAGGTGGTTGTGGCTGAGCTAAAGAATTAGCGGCAATATATAGCGTTTTTAATTCGGCAATTTGTATTTGATTTAATACAACATTTTCGATAGAATTGTATATAATGGAATTTCCATTTTTATCCTTACCGGCATCAAAGGCTACTCCTTTTTTAAGCTCAAATCCCTGAGCTTCGGGGACAAGATTAAAAATTAAAAAAGTTTTATCTGGCGTTATACCGTTCTCTTCAAATTTTAAAGCTTCTTTATAATAAAAATCTAAATGCTTCTCCGTTAATCCGTTTATCTTATTCTGTGCATTTTGAAATAACTTTAAAAATGAAACCAATAAACCAATATCGGGTTTTAGGTCGCTTTTATTTTCAAGGTATCTATTAAACGTTGTATTTGCTATACTTACTAATTTAGAATAGTAGTTTAATACCTTTTGACCAATTTCAACAACATATTTATAACTATTGATTAAAAGATCAAAATCACTTTTTTCATACCCATCCTGTTCTTCAATTTTCCTTTTTTTATTATTCCTGATACTTGGATCTTCTATCCAGTATTGTTTATCAAAAGATTTTAATGTGTTCGCTTTGAAATAAACATAACCTGTTCGATTGGCATTATTTTCATAAAACTTAGCCCATACTTCTGTCTCAATTAATAATGCAGATAATTTACTTTCAACTAAGCCTATTAATTTTTGAACAAAATCTTCCGGGAGTCTTTCCGCAGATTTAACCCAATCATTAATTTCTGTAAATAAAGTTACTACTAAATCAAACAGTAACCGTAACGCATAAATCATCTGCGAAACCGACTCCTTTTTAAGGAATTCAAGCTCCACCGTTTTATTTTTATTTGGTTTGGATAAGTCTTCAGCTTGTTGAAAGGTTTTTATAATAAGAATTAACTCTTCATTAAATTTATCCGAACGCCGACTAGCAATTTCAGCGATACGAAAAAAAGGGTTATTTACAAAAAAAGACCAGTCGCCATCTTTTTTTAGACTACCACTTTGACTATCGTATTTATAATAATTTAATAATGATGCATATTTTTCGATAAACGAAATTAGTTTAAGAAAACTTCTATCGTCAATCTTTGTGTTTTCTGGTAATAATGCAGATAGGAGCCTCTCATCTTGTGATACGCCCTTATTAATATATATTAACTTATCTGAATTCATTTCTATTTAAATAAAAGCGTTCCTTCATTTAGATAAAAAGGATAAACAATGTTATTTCTATTATTTGTTATAGTAATTGTATAGGCAACAGTTATTAATATTACTCCATCAGAAATATTATCTACATCAATTAAAATATCATCTACTTTTATTCTTGATTCGTATTTTAAAATTGCATTTGATATCATATCTCTCAAAAACGCAACACGCGATGTGTCTGCATTTTCAAATAAAAACTCCCTAATATTACAACCATAATTTGGCAACATCACTCTTTCGCCCATCGACGTGTTAAATAGTATTTTCAAACTTTCCTGAATATCTTCTTCATCAGAAACCATTCTCACACCTCCATATTCCTTATCAAACTCAGGTGGAAACCCCCAACCTCTCCCTAAAAAATCATCGTTCATCGCCATTGTTAGCCTCCTATCATAACTGTTGGACATCCTGCTACTATTGAGCCGCCATGAGCAGTGCTATCACCCATTCTAGCTGCTGGCATTCCTGAAATTAAAACTGTTGCTGATCCCTTAACTATCGAATCAGGCGGGCCTACGCATACCAACATGTCACCAACTTTTGCCGCAGGTAATTTGCCTATTAAAACAGTGGCTGCACCTGGTCCAACAATTGGTCCCCCAACGTGAGGAATAGGCGGGACACCTGGTGTCTGCATTGGGCAGGTATGCATATCTGTTAATCGTGCGGCTAAAGGCATGTTTCTGTATTAATTTATCATTACCATTGCTCCTTTTACAACTACCTCACCCGAAGCTGAAAATTCTGCAGAAGCTGTTCCTTTCATGGTCATTTGAGTTTGGGCAGTTCCACTAACAGATAAGCCGGATAACGTTAAATCGTTAGTTGCAGAAACACTAATTGAGGCTGTTGCTGAAGTATTTATATTTTGATTAGCTTTAATCGTAATATCTGAAGCACTTTGTATAGTAATTCCTGAAGACGTCATTTCTATTTTATTACCGTTTTGGTCAGACAAAGTTATTGATTTTGCATCGTCACTCAACACAATTGAATTATTTGCTGGCGTAGTTAAACTTAATGATTTTTTTTCTTCATCCAAAACAATTTTTACTAAACTTTTACTTACAATCGCTTTTGTTTCGTTTTTAGAATCAGGAGTATAAGGAGGTGCTTTACTGCTACTATACATTGATCCCAAAATTACAGGGAATCGGGGATCTTCATTAAAAAAGCCTAATATGACTTCGTCCCCAACTTCTGGATAAAAATATGTGCCAGATCCAGACGTAGCATACAAATTGGCTAATCTTGCCCACACGGTTTTATTATTCATTATTGGAATAGTAACTAGGACTCGGAATTCATTGTTTGGGTCTGAATCAATTTGTTTAACAACCCCATTTTGCAATCCATTAATACCGGGTAAAATTCCAGATGCTAATGGACTTTCTATGTTTTCCATTTCTTCGGTGTACCAAGAATTATTAAGTCCTAATCCCACAGTCGTGTACCAATTACCAGACTCCATTATATGAAAAACACTTGATACTATGGCATTGCCATTAAACCGTGTTCCTACACCTGCCATTTGTATCATACTTCCTGGCAAAACCAAAGAACTCCCTTGAAATTTAATGGAGCCCCTTATCATTGAGAACCTAGATTTTAACAAACAAGAGTCTGCCCAATTTTGGATTTCTGTTTGCTCAAGTGGCGATGTACTTTGTAAATTATAAGAAGATATTCCAATCACGTCAGACATGGTTGCCGAGGTAAGGTTTCCCGCAGTGGTAACTCCGGGGTCATTTGCAGTGACCTGAATAACATCTTGCCCTTTTAAATCCCAACTTCTGGCTTGTACTTTTGAATATTGTGAACGTGCATCAGCTTCAATATCCATGCTTAAAATTGTATCACCATAAGTTAATTCTAAAACTGCTGATTTTGATGAATCTGGTTTTGCTACTGTAATTTTCCCTTGCTCGGTTGTAACAATCATTCCATTGGTTTCGGCTCTGGCAATAATAAAATCCCAATCGGATGAGTACCATTGAACTAATTCTTTATTTTGATAGGACGTACTGGTTACACTTTTTTCCAAACTATACTTTGCAATTACAGATTCAATAGCATCACTGTCGGTTGAGTTTTCGAAAACAGCATTATTTCTGCCCACAGTCATTTTAACCGATTCATCTTTGCAATGCAAAGTAAGAATAGGGCCTTTACCCGTTCTTACTTGAAGACTGTGTTTAATAACAATGCCTTTAAAAATTATTTCTTCTTCAAAATGGTATCCAGCCTTTATGGTTACAACTGTGCCGGGCACAAAATCATTTGAATCGCTGATCGGAAAATTTTCATCTGCCGGGTTTCCGTCAAGTAATTTAATAACTGCAGAAGAGATTCTGTTTACCTCCTTATTAACTTCAATAGAAATTACTTGATAGGATGTATTAATTTCGGTACCATTTATTAAAATAGTATTTGTGGCAAGATCTGTTTTTTCGTTAACTGGTGAAACTGCCATGTTATTTTTTTATTGGAGGAAAAAAAAGTTTCGTTCCGGGTTTAATATTTCGATAGTTAATAATATTATTTACTTTGGCAACCGCTCTGTAATAGAAGACACTTCCGTATGTTTTAAAGCACAAATTGGGGAGCGTATCTCCCGATTTAAAAATAATAATATGCGTTAAATCTGGTGACTCTTTTTTTTCTTTTAAAGCGAGTGTTTTTTCATCGATATAACCTTCGAACGAAACCGTTGCTTTAGCTCTAAGTGGAGTTCCATCAGGTTTAAAAAGAGAAAAATTTACATCTATACTTATTAAATGGCAATTAAAAATAAGTGACCCCCAAGAGAGCTTGAGATAATTTGGGCTATGAATTTCGCCATTAAATTCGTAAGCAATTGCTTTAAATTTTGCAACATCCTTTAACACATCTCCACTACTGCCCGGTATTATACCTGTTGCATCAAACACCAATTCCATTCCTACCTTTTCGGCACCCATTTTTTCAAATTTTGGGCTTGGTGCAGCAGTACCTGGCGATTGCTCTGTATTATAGCCTACCGAATAATTATGACTGTATTTTTCAGGATTTATGAGTACCTGATAAGGATCTCCTGCCGATTGTGAAAAAGCAGAATCTTTATAGGCATAAACAGTAAGTTTTTCTAGTTTTGATGGGGTGGCCATTACCGTTCTTTGTGTTTATTAATTTTATCTTCAATTTTTTCTATACAAAGTTCAATAATTTCTTTTTTAAGTTTTTCAAGGTCTTTTTTCGAAACTGAATGAGATTTATTTCGTAATCCAGCAACTTCATTATCAACAATAGTCGTTTTTATTACTAATTCTCTAATTTCAATTGGCATTTTTATTTTGTTTTATTGATTATTCTAAAGTAAGAATAAGCAAATTCAATGGATTCTACAACTATTTCACTTTTGGTAGACTCCAAATCGGAAAAATTCCATTTTACAGGCCATGCATTAAAAAAATTCCAAATGATGATTGGCTTCGCATCTGCATCCATCAACATGACGTTAATGGTTTTAGGAGAAATTTTACTAGATAAATCAGATATTATGGTATCAGAGCACCATGTAGCCAACTGAGAATCAGTTGTTACTAATCCTCTTTTTACAATTAAATTGGTATATTTTGTTCCGGTTGGTAGTTTATGCTTAAACCTGTTTTCACCACCTTCTGAAATCTCTTCTACACCCATTTCAGCAGTTAATCCAGAAGCTTCCTGAAACGCATAATCAATAGAAGAATTTACACCGGTGAATGATAATTTAAAATAAAAACCAACGGGAGGATAATAAACTCCCATGTTTTAAAGTTTTTACGAATTAGCAATCACAAGACCCTCATGAGCAAATTCAATAGTTTCTACGGCAACTTCATTGCCATCCGACTTCATGTCAGTTCCTTGAATTTTTGTTGGCCAAGCGTTTTGTAACGTCCATGTCATTGTTGGTTTACCCGTTTCATCAAGTAATTTAACAATAACAGTAATCCTTTTAATAGTATTCATTTTTATTGCTGAATACCATTTAAAGAAATTATTATCTTTTACAAAAATTCCTTTCTTAAGTGTAATATTCCCAACCTTAGCAATACCCGGCATTTTTATTGTAGAAAATTGCTTGCTATTACTATGTCTGTACTCAATTACTTGCGTTTCTGTTTCTAAACCTGAAACTTCTTGAAATGGATAATCTGTACCATCGATATTCACCGAAAAATAAAACTTTGGCAATGGCCATACATTACCTTGTGCTTCTCCTGCCATATTATTAATTATTAAATTTTAAATTATGATTTTTGTAATTGTTGTTTAAATGATATTTCAATAAACTCTGCCGGATGTGTTACTGCAACTAAAACTGCAACATCTAAGTATCCATCCAAAATATCCTGAGCAGTCATTGTACTTCCTAATCCAACAGAAACGCTAAAAGCCTCATCTGGTTTAGAACCAGCTAAACCTCCTTGTTTCCAAATCCCCGTTAAGAAATTTTCGATTTCGCTTTTTAAATTTATCCAAGTATTAGCATCGTTTGCTTCAAACACATAACTTCTTGCCGCTAATTTTATGGATTGTTCAAGCATAATTAACGTTCTTCTAACACTCACGTATCTCCAGTCCTGACTATTACCATCTAATGTGCGAGCTCCCCAAATCATCACACCAAAACCTTTAAAAGGTCTAATCGCGTTTACTGATTTTCCAGTAATTGCATCCACATTCATATTACTTTGCAAATCATCATTAATGTTTAATACTGCCGATTGAACCGCATTTAAGGAAATATTTGCCGGTGCTTTCCAAACACCTTCTGATCCATCAACAACCGATATACAGCCGGCAACTGCTGGTGTTGCAGGTAAACAATTTATTTTTGCTAAAATTGCTTGAATATATAATTTATAATTAGGGCTAGTTGTAAGTAAGGCGTTGTGAACAGATACCAGTTTAATGTTGTAAGTATTTTGATCAGAAGCTGAAGCACCAGAGGCAAGAGCGGCCGGTAAATTCGCCACTATTTTAGTAATATTTTGTGCAATGGTAGCATCTGTATCTTGATAAGCAGTATTAGTTTTAAAATTAGAAATGATACTGTAAAGTTCTAAATCATTAGCAGAAACTACACTTGTGTTTAACCAAGGATAATAGGCAACACCATAATTTAAGAAAGGTGATGTTATTCCATTTCTTAAAACAGTAATTGGGTCAGATTGACTAGCAACTTTCGCCGCAAACGTTAATGCATCGGTAACAGTATTACCTGCGTAAGCATCCACTAAAGTAACCCTGCTTTGCACTTTAGCACAGTGTCCAAAACTATCATACATTAATGTAAAATAATCAGATTGAGCGAGAGCCAGCCCATCCGGAATTAGTACCATTGTAGGCTCTTGTTCAGATTCTAATAACTCAAAAGCGGTTTTAGTTATACCTGACATTGGGATTTTAAGAAAGTTATCTAATGATGGACCATTAGCGCCTTCTACATCATATGTACCAATTGACATAATATAACAGCTACCTCCCCCATTTAAAAAGAATAACTGAAGGCTATTATACATGTAAAATAATTTTTGTGTAGAAATGCTGTATTGTTTACCGTTAAGGGTTACATCAACAGGAGTAACTGGGTCTGTAGGTGCTTTTGGTGGTGTAATAGCACTTAAACTAAAAGTGGTTGCAGGCCCTGCACCAAACATAGCAACGTAATCACCTAATGATTCAATACGCACTGGTTTGTTTTGTAATGACATTCCCTGAAAATTTACTCTCTGCGTATAGCCAATAAAAACCGGCAAAGCCGTTTCAACTGCCACTACTGAGTTTGGAAATGCGTTAAGCTCTTTTATGTAAACTCCGGGAACTGTTCTTTGTTCTAACATAGGTTTAAGTTTTAATTATATATAAATATATGCGTTTAAGTAAGTTGTTTCTTTTTCAAGTTGCATTGTTTCGGCTGAGGGAACCATTATATTTTTGTATTCTTTTTTCCCTGAGTCGCCATCAATTATGAGTGAAAGAACGGTTAAAGGATAGTGCTGCATCTTAATTTCCGAGCTTGATATCAGTACATAAGTCAAGCAATTTAAAATTTTTGTATTACCCTCTTTGACAAACATAATTTTATTATTCGAAGATTCAATAAATAAATTATTAACTTTTGTATTGGTTTTGTTAACAATATAATATCGCCACTTTAATGCGCTTGAATTAAAATTTAATGAAAAGTTTTTGGGCTTAATTTCCGTTTGAGTAATAATTTGATAACTCTCACTTACAGTTTGTCCATTTAAAAACATATCGATAACCGCCAATGGTTTTGTTTTAAACAAACTATTATTTGCTAAATAATTTGTACTTATGTTGTTATAAGTTATGGTATATCTTCCGTTTAAATCAGTATAAAGGGCATTTGTTGGGGTTAAGTTAGTGGGCTTTATAATGGTGTGTGTTTCGTCTTTAACAGTTAAAGCGTTGTTTTTTGAAATGGAATAATTTAAAGTGGATGAGATGAGTTCAAAGACGTCTTTTTCCGATGCAAATTGGTTTACTGATAGAGGTAGGGCAGAACTTTTTTTGCTACTTGTATGATTTGCATTTGAAAAGTATAAACAAGTGGTTTTATTAAAATTTGTAATATCGGTATAATTAAAAAAGTCTGTTTCAGGTATAGAAAATATAAACGTTAGTTTTTGCAGCAAAAAACCAAACGATTGGCTTGTAGTGTAAATTAACGTGTCGTAAAATACATTAAACCCAACATCTGTTTGTTTAAAAGCAAGGTTATAATTTGCAAGTGCTTTTTTTGTTGTAGTATCTGGTTCAATTACTAAATATGGGATTAAACTATTTTCAAAATAGTTGTGACTGATAGTAACTGAAAACAATAAACTATAACTTGCTTTCATAAATTGCCGTTTGCATTTACCTGTGGTTTTGACACCAAAGACCCCTCGTAACGTATATTATTTTCGTTTATGGTTAGCATACGCATTTTATAAATCATAGAAGGTAAATACTTTGCCCCTATGGCATTCCATAAATAATGTGCGTTTTCATAATCGGTTTTTAAAAGCTCGAATACCAGCTTATCTATCCCCTCACCCATGGACGAATAATTGCTGCGTAAAAACACATAATTCGATTGAAAAAATGCAATGGTGGACGATATAAATTTTAAACTTTCGTTATAATTATTAAAGTTGGCAGCAAATAACACATATAGATTAATGTTTAAGGGTTGGTTACGTACTTGATAAGATTGCCCTGTATTATGGGTAAAGCCCAAATTGGCAATGCTGGTTTCTTGCTCAATGTTAGCTAAACAAATTACCAGTTTATCGTGTATGGCAAGGGGTGCATGACCTGACGCGTCTACCAAATTTGAAACAATCGCTTTATCATCAGGTACCTGAAAGGCATTTTTAAAATGGTTGTTTAATTCCCCTGTTATAAACTCTAATGCCTCGTTAATCATAACACCAAAGTATAAAATTAATTTTTAGTTGTTGCCCTTGCGATATTAATTATGTTAACACTAATTAATAGTTGTTAACATGGATTTTAAATTGAGATTAATTTTTAGTGGACCAAAAGCACTTATTGCTACACAATTATTATTGTTTACTTTAGTAGTTTGTAAAAAAGTATATGCAGCTATTGCTTGCCATAGTTTTAAAAATAGTTGAAGCCGTAAAAAAAATCTTTGCTTTTATTAGCAAAGAGTTTTTTTTTATTTTTATTTATGGCATTAGCTGTAGCATTTTAACTTTAATACTGTGGGGCTTGTTGTATATTTTTCCAAGCAATACTAAATACAATGTTTATGCTAATTTATTAAGTGAATTAAACAACTCCGAAAAATTACTTGTAGCTTTTTTATTTGCCGTTAGTTTTGGTTGCATATACCTGTATAGGTTGTTACTAGCTGCTGTGCAAGGGGCGGTGTTGAAGTAAGGTTTCGAATAAAATTATGCTATTTGTGTAAAAGTATAAACTCCACCATGAAACCCATTATACTGAAATCTTGATCCTGGTGGAGAAATATACTCCAAATCTTTTTCAGCCCCACCATACATATTAGATTCAATCGTCATAACTTTAACTAAATTTACACTCATTCGTAAATTGCCATAACCACCATGTGCATTCGGACCAAAAAAAGCAAACCCTTTTTCAATGTACACCTGATTCTGAATGGCCGCCGCAGGCATAACACCTCCTAAGAGAGTCTTGGAATATCTTGACTGTTGCCCAACACTGTGATATCGGCCCGTGTCGCCCATAAAGCTGTTACCTTGATTTGATCCATAATCTTTCAATGCTCTGTATGCCTCATATAAGGCTGTATTATCCTCTCTATCCTTCCTAAGTCCATTATTTATTTCGTCATATTTATTTGCTTTAAGTCCTCCCATTCCAGTTCTCTCTTCATCAACTCCAATGTGAAGTGAAGCATGCTGATGTGCTTGAAGTGGATTGGCTATTTGTCCATTATCTACTAATTCGGTTACGATTTGCTTAATGTGATCATTGTTGAGGTTATTTATTAGCTCAACCTTCCAATTTTGAAAAGCTGCGTATCTTTCTTTCTCTGTTTCTGCATCTCTATCCCTGCTTTCCTCCTCTAGTATATTCTCCGCACGTACAATAAGATTTAATATTTCCCTCACCTTATCCTGGTTTTCCGGTTCCTGAACTAATGTAACTGCAAGTTCCTTTATTTGAGCATCAATTCTCTTTAAAGCTGCTGAGCGACCCCAACCTGCCCCTGTTACTTTACTAAATGTTCCTAATCTTGCTTTTGTATTATCAACAGGGGAATCAGTACACAATTGCGCTACAGTTTCTGTATTTGCAGGAGTAATTGTTGCTTTGCTTTTTTCCTCCAAGTCTTTTGGAACACCATCCGGAATCCCCTCTAAAGATCCCGATTCAATATTTTTTTCTAAGCCGACTTTTACTCTATTGGAAACTAACTCGATCACAGCTTCCTCATCTTTAGCACTGCTGGCCTGCGGAACGTATTTTGTAATTGCTTTCCAAACTTCACTTGCTTCAAGTGTTCCAAAATGAGCAAACCAATATGCTATATAAGGGCAGTTTGAAGAATTTTGTCCGACTTTTGATAAAATACCATCAGCTAATAAGGTAACATTTGCTTTTAGTTTTGCTAAGAATATTTCTTTTTCAGCTTCCGTTTTTAATAAAGTATTTAACTGTATTGTTTTTTGGTTTTCTGATGCATATAATTGTTTACCATTATTTAATAATTGTAAAGGTTGTTTATTATTTTTTAGAGTCTTTTTTTGAATAGTGAAGTTGATATATGCTTTGGGAACGGAATAAGATTTTAGCTGAGTCGAAATATTATTTGATTCTAATTCCTGTTTTGAATGATAATTTTCACCCCCCCTTTTTTGAATAGTAAAATTTATTCCAGTATCAGTTGGAGTCAAACTCTTGGCTTCTTTCGATTGGGAAAAATTTGTAAAATTATTTCCGGTTTCAGCATCTTTTTCTTTATTTAATCTTTGTTTCACTATATGAAGCTACACTAAAATATACGTTTTACTTGTTGTTTTTTTAACTAAGAACGAAGTTTTCAAATTAGAATAATACTCATATATAATTATTTGTTTGGCGGAACGAAGTGTCCATTTCCTCCTTCTTGATCTATAAAGAAACCGATATGAACTATAACATCCCCTGCACCATATGTCCGACTATTTAAATATCTTAAAGTGAAGATATCAAATTCATCTAAAACTATTTGTATATTTCGCCCTATTATTCTCGATAAATTTTGCACAAAATTTGCAATTTGATCCACAAACATATGTTGTTCATATATTACACCAGTAGCTCTTGCAGCATCACGTAATTGCTGTTCGGTAAACCCGTACCTTACTCTTAATGTATCCCAAAAGCACTCTCCACCATCTCTAATTCCTATGACATTGGGAGAATAATTTCTTCCAGATATTTCTGCATGAGGTCTTTCGCGTCTATGTACCCTTCTCTCTTCTTCCGATGCTTCTTCCTCTGACCGGCCACGCCTTTTGGCAGTATGTGGTCTTTGTTCTTCACTTCCAGACGCGCCTTGTTCTTTGGCTTCAGTGGCGGACTGGTCAGCTAGTCTATTTCTACCTGCAATTGCCTGTCTATTAAAACGGTCATGTATTGATAATCCGCCCCTCTCTGTTTGAGAAAATTCTCTTGCGGTTGGGGCATCAACATGATCCATTGGATTAAAATCATGAAGGTGAATGCCTGCCCCTCTCATCGCTGCAGCCGAGTGTACAAATTCTTCGGTCGATCCATAAGCATTCGTAAAATGAATAACAATACGAGGATTTCCATTTTCCTGAGCCCATTTGGCCAAATCAGGGCCACAAAGAATACATGGACTGTTATTGATTGTAATCGTAATTTGACTTACACCTACACCCTTTTGCCCTGACAGTCTTTCTCTAATTTGTGCCAATAACAGCATTTCAGCATGCCCTTCATTTTTGCGACCATCTTCATTTCTCAATTCCAATACGAACGTTGAACCATCCGAAAGAAAAACTTTTGCTGTTAAAAAAGTTACACTGTTAAATTCCATGTGTCTTATTGCGGTTCTTCTTTCCTCTGCAGTTGGTTCTCTAGCTCTATCGCCAACTGGCATTGCCGTTCGTCCTGTTGGTAACATGGGGGCATCAGCTGCACCAAATTCGAGAGGTACTGCTCTTGCGGCATCAACTCTCACATTTGCGCGAACAAGATCTTCTACATCTCTGATTGATCTTGGTTTTTTATCATCTTTGTAATGGTTAACTAATTCTACTATTCGTTCTCTATTGGATGCGCCGTACCGAGCTACCAGTCTTGCAATTAAAGCATTTATTTCTTCTTCGCTCAAGGGTTTTTTATCTGCCTTAGTGCCAAAAAGTACCCTTTGAACTATTTTAGTAACACTAGGTAGGTATGTCAAATTCTTAAATTTTCCTTGAATAGGCTTGTAATTTTGAATTTGTTTTGCCATTACATCGGCCTCTTTTTCCAACTTTGTATTATCGTTAATATTTACTTTACCTTTTAACTGTTTGGTAGGCTTTACCCTACCCTGTTTTTGCTGAACTACATGCCAGGCTTCGTGCGCTAAATGTTTTTGTTGGCCTGGGGCTATGTGAATTTGACTACCTTGTGCATAAGCGTGTGCGCTTAATTGTGCGGGTTTTGAAGAGTTATAATGTACTTTTACATCGTCCAGAGAGTATCCAGAGAGATTTTCGATACCTGATTTTAAATTCTCAGGTAAGCCGGTGGTATTTGTTTTTCTTTGAATTATAAAATTTATACCATTATTTGGCGAAGAATAAGATTTTAATTGTGTCGAGTTAGTTTGAAAGCTAAATGGGTTAATTACTTCAGCATATAATTGTGTTATAGATGAGGCTGGAGTTTGTTCAGTAATTACACTTTCGTCTACTTTTTTTTGTATTGAAAAATTAATATCAGAGTTTGGAGCATTAAATGAATTTACAGTACCGGTTTTATTTCTCGAAACTGTATTTAAACTTCTACCTAAATCAATTGGATTGCGGTTATGTATTTTTTGTTTCATCATTATAAATACAGAATTGTTTTATTTAATAATTTATTTGGCAACTCTTAATTCTTAGGGGTATTTATAATGATAAAATTTACATTATTGTGAAATAATTTAGACTATGCCATATGATCAACATTATTATGACCATGATGCTGGTTATATGCAATTCTCAAAGCGTTTACTTTTTCTAACATAACAACTAATACATGCTCAATTAATAGTGCAAATGGTACTGCTGCAAAATGCACAGTGTGAAATGGTGATGTGGAAATTATACCCGTTAGATATGCGATCATTTGAGCCAAAGGTATACCCGCACCAATTGCCATTGCACTTATGTTTACTGATAATAAAGCAATTTTTGCTAAAGGATGCAGTAAATCTGACTTAGCCCATCTATATAAAAGTCCACATCCATAAAGAAAACTCAACCCTTCGATAGTTGCAACAGCCCATACAGGTAAATAAAGATAGGAAATCAGTACCCCACCTATTACGCCTACTGTTAATCCTAAAACAAGTCCCAATAATTTCACGAAAGTAGAGGTTTGAGTAAGATAATTTCCAAGTGCTTGATTGAAATGAAGAAATTCGGCCTGAGCCTGTCGAACCAAATTTAGTCCATGTTCCTGATCTCTGAGACCTTGAGCAATTCCAGTAATTAAAGGTGTGTGTTCGTCTACTAAGTTTCTTATCTGCGTCACCCCTTGCTCAACTCTTTGCAGTTCAGGCATCTTAGTTATATTATGAATAGATATATATGCATCTTTTCCTTCATGTTGATGAGTTAACTTAATCCATCCAGTCATACTTGGTAAGCCAATGGTTCTGGCAATATAATTTTCACCATCAAATTCATACCACCTTGTCCAGAAAAACTGTTTAACTGAGGGTAAAAAACTATTGCCTTTTTTGATGCTACTACCTTTGTTTTCTACCATTTGTGTGGCTTTCGCACCCATCACATCTGCCTCTTTTTCCAAAGCAGGGCTATCATTAATAGCTACAGATGATTTTAATTGTTTGGTAGGTTTTACCCTGCCTTGTTTTTGTTGCACCACATGCCAAGCCTCATGGGCTAGATGTTTTTGTTGACCTGGGGCAATATGAATTTGATTACCTTGTGCAAATGCATGAGCGTTTAATTGTGCGGGTTGCGATGAGTTGTAATGTACTTTTACATCGTCCATCGAATGACCGGAAAGGTTTTCGATACCTGATTTTAAATTATCGGGCAAGCCCGTTGTGTTGGCTTTTTTTTGTACGGTAAAATTTATAGTGTTAGTTGGAGATTCGAATGACTTAGCTGTTGAAGTTTTTTCTTGCTTTTGTATAAGCTTCGATTCTTCTTCTCTTTTTAATTGCTTAGTCTCCTTCATAACAATTATATTTTTAATTATTTTTTATTAAAAACAAACCCAAATTAAATTTAATTTGGGTTTGTATAATTTTCATTTAAAAAAAATTAATTAGCCTGCCCAACAGCCAAATTAGCGGCAGTTAGCGCAGCTCCAGCCGCATTGGCCTCGGTAGTGGCATCACTAAATTTCTTAGTCGTGTCGCGTAAGGCTAATTCCGCAGCTTTTTTCTCTTTTAACGATTGGTCGTACATTTTTTGTGCCTTAGCTTTTAAATCTTCCAACAACTCATCCAAGCCTTCGGTTTTATTTGTAATTAATGGTAATGTATTTTCTATTAATGTTTTTGTGCTATTTAACGAATTATTTAAATGTATAACAGAAGTAGCGGCGGTAATAGCATCTACTAATGCTTTTGAAGCAAGAGTAACCGCCGTTTTCGCATCAAGCACTGCTTTAGCAGAATCTTTTACCAATAAATTTAAAATTACCTTATTGTGTTTTACTTCGTTATTAATATGGGTGTTTAACTCATCAATAATTAAAGCAAATGATACCGCCTTTGAAGCAGTATGATGAGCATCCTCTACCATGGTTAGCGATTCGCCGTGAAGTTCTGAAGCGTTAGTACACGACAACTCTATGTCAGCTAATAAATTGATAGCTGATTCTTTTGCGTGTGCAGACGCTTCTTGATTATTTTCAGCGTTTACCAAGTCCGCGCTATCATTTTCGCAAATAGTAGTTTTGCTAGCAAGTGTATTTTCTTTTGCCGCTTTTTCGGTTGTAGCTAAAACAAGTAATTTATCTTTTGATTTTTTACTGGCTACTAACTCTTTTAGAATAGAGTTTTTTGTTTCTGAAAATCCCATATGTTATTTTTTTGAAGTGTCTGTTGATTTTTTATCTTCTTTAACTATTTTAAGCGCTTCGTTTAAACCCAATTTAATTTTATCTTCTTGGTTAGCCTCTTTTGCACTATTAAAATCTAAAGTAGCTTTTTCAAGTAATGATTCATCATTTGCGCTAGTGGTAGCTGCCTCAGCGTATTGTTTTGAAGCTTGTTCCACGTTTGTTTTGGCAGTGGTTAATGTAGTATTTATAGCCGTATTTAACGCATCAATATTGGTAGAAAAATCAGTTATTAGGGTGCTAATAAATTTAGCATTTGATTTTGCAGAAAGGATTGTAGCTTGTAATGAAGACATGGTCGCTTTTTCTGCAGCTTCAGCGGCATCTAAGCCCTTAGTATAAGCTTCCTTTGCCATGTTAGAAATTTTGGTATTAGCATCTTCTGATGCTGCTTTTGCATTAATCGCTGCGGCATCAGAACTTAGTATGGCAATAGATTCCATAGCGGCTTCGATACTTTTAGCGGCAGCGGCCATATTTTTTGCAACAGTTTCTTCGTCGGTTGCAGCAATTTTTGCCATTGTAACAGCTCTGCCGGAAAGCAACTTAACTTGCGCTGCAGTTTCGCTCATTGCCGAAAGATGGTTATAATACTCTGTTGCTTTATCTAAATACTTCTTTTTATCTTTTTTCAGATTTTCAGAAGATTTTTCAGTAATTATTGCGTTTTTATAGGTATTTTGAGTAGCTTCTTCATTATTAATTAAAGACGCTTTTACTGTAGCTAAAGCAGTTTCAAGTTCTTTAAGATAAACATTATGATTTATTTGCTTTTCCATAGAATATACGATCTGTAAATTAGGCTAAATATATACTTAAAAATTATGAATTTTAACTTTGTTGAAAAAATTACAATAATGTTAATTAAATGGATTAAATTGGTAGCTGTAAAAATGCAAAAAATGAAACGTTTACATAAACTGTTTTTTATTTTTATATCGCTGTGCATATCAACTACACATACGTTTATCTATGCGCAAGAAAAAGCCGACTCAATTACATCTCATGACTTTTTTTTAAACATTAAGGATTCTGTTAAAAAATATTTCCATTCAACCCATTTATTAACAAATAATCATATTCAGTTAAAAAAAACTTCGGACTCATCCAAATTAAAACCAATAGTTAAAATTTTTGGTTGGCATACCTATTGGATGAAAAACGCTTACATCAACTACAATTATTCGTTATTAACACACGTTTCTTATTTTTCGAGCAAAATTGACCCAAGTACTGGCAACATAGAATATAATGGTTGGGACACAACTTCATTCGTTAATTACGTAAAAAAACAAAATCCCTTATGCAAAGTTATTTTAAATGTTACTTGTTTTGGCGCATCGCCCATTAAAACTTTTTTAAACAATTCTAATGCGCAAAGTAATTTTATCAAAACTATTTTATCAAATGTAATTAGTAAAAAAGCAGATGGTATTTGTATTGATTTTGAAGGAATACCATACAGTGCTAAAGCAAGTTTTAGTAATTTTATATCGAATTTAAAAAGCACTTTTAAACAAAATGGTTTGCTAGTTTACATTACTTTGCCAGCTGTTGATTCTGATTCTTCACCTTTTGATTTTAATGCCCTTCTTAAGTCTGTAGATTTATTTATAATTATGGGGTATGATTATTTTGGCTCATTTAGCAAAATCACAGGCCCCATTGCCCCTTTAAAATCGTCGCCAAACTGGATAACAAATCAAATTGAAAGCTCAACAGAATATTATTTAAAAAACATTCCAGATTCTTTATTACTACTGGGAGTTGCCTATTATGGAGCCATTTGGGAAACCGATGACGAAAATATTCCTTCAAATGTTTTAAGTTTTGCTGGCTACAGATCATATGGCTATGCATTATCTATGCTCGATAGATTTAAAAATGACACTGTAATTAATAGTAGTTATTATATTTTTCCATATGATAAAGGAAAATACCGTCAATTTTGGCTTGATGGCGTTTATTCACTTGGAAAAAAATATGATTTGGTACTAAATAAAAAACTTGGTGGAATTGCGATATGGGCTTTGGGCTTTGATGAGGGTAGTAATAATTTATGGGATTTAATAGAAAATAAATTTACATCAACAAAATCTTATTCTGTTACATCTCAACCTCTTCCAGTTATAACTCCGACCAACTCACCACTAATTACTAAAATAATTGTTTTAGCAAAATCAAAACCGTACTTATTTGGCCTATCTGTTTTTTTGATGCTTTTAACTTTATTAATATTATTATTAAAGGTAGTTAGTACTAAAGACAACATTCCAAAATTAAAAAGTACAGGTTTATATTATTTATTACTTTTTGTAATGGTAATTCTAATACTTTCTCTAATTTTATCCATCTATTTTTTCTGCTTTTATTCTACAGACTCTTCTAATAATTTAAAAAATACGTTACTATTTTTTATTCCATTGGTTTGTATTACTGGATTAGTTATTTTTCTTAAAATATGGAAAAATCAACGAGATAAAATAATGCCGTAAAATTACTTTTCCTATAAATTTTAACTTTCATAATTAATTAGCTTACTCAAAAAAGATATTTTGAACAAACATGCTCAACAAAACAACCTTCTTTTCAGTATTCTTTAATTACTAATTAAAAATTCCTTTAAATATTCAGATATGACTCTAAACTTGCTAAAACCCTCATATTTTCAATAAATTGGTTCGATATTTGGTCGGTAGTTCCCACAAACCTCAGAAATTATTCTGAGGTTTTTTATTTAGTAAATTGCTTCAATTGATTAATCAGGGGGTACTTGTCCGCCGCGGCGGACGTGCCCAAGTTGGACCACAAACCTCAGAAATACTACCTGACTTTTTTTAATCTTGTTTAACCCAATTTATTCAATAGGAGGCTAAGAATTAGCCGAACTACTTGTCTTAATTGGGGTTATCCCGATTTAGAAAATCACCATTTGGGTTTCATATATTCCTGAGCAAATGGTTGATTTTCTTACATCGTTTATTTATTTGGTTTTCTAAATGAATAAAATGGGTTTAATTCAAATGTGAGTACGAACGAAAAACAGACGTCTGAATTTTAATGCAAAATTCAGGTAATAAAAAACCCACGATGTAATTGCACCGTGGGTTCGAATAAAAGTAACAATCTTTTTACTTTTCTAATGCAGCTTTTAAATTAGTATCAATGGCTGCCAAAAATTCCTCTGTATATAAATAATGTTCTCCATGATTTACTTTGTTGCCATATGCACAAACCGCTAAATCCTTGGTCATTTTGCCACTCTCAACCGTTTCAACACATACTTTTTCTAAAGTTTGTGCAAATCTGATTAATTCCTGATTTCCATCTAATTTACCGCGAAACTCCAAACCTCTTGTCCAAGCAAAAATACTTGCAATTGGGTTAGTGCTGGTTGGTTTACCTGCCTGATGATCTCTGTAGTGGCGGGTTACCGTTCCATGTGCTGCTTCTGCTTCCATGACTTTACCATCCGGCGTAACTAATACAGATGTCATTAATCCTAAACTGCCAAAACCCTGAGCCACTGAATCAGATTGCACATCACCATCATAATTTTTACAGGCCCAAACAAAACTACCGTTCCATTTTAAAGCGCTTGCAACCATATCATCAATTAAACGATGTTCGTATACGATACCCGCAGCCTCAAATTTTGCTTTATATTCAGCTTGATAAATTTCTTCAAATATATCTTTGAAGCGGCCATCATATTTTTTAAGGATAGTATTTTTTGTTGATAAATAAAGTGGCCATTTTTTGTTTAAAGCAACATTAAAACAAGAATGTGCAAAACCACGAATACTCTCCTCAGTATTGTACATACCCATTGCTACACCAGCACCTTTAAAATTGAAAATTTCAAATTCCTGAGTTTTACCATCTTCACCTTCAAATTTCATTGTTAATTTACCTTTTCCAGGCACCACAAAATCAGTAGCGCGGTACTGATCGCCAAATGCGTGACGACCAACGATGATTGGAGAAGTCCAATTTGTAACTAATCGAGGGACATTTTTACAAACAATAGGCTCACGAAAAACAGTACCGTCTAAAATATTACGAATGGTTCCGTTTGGTGATTTCCACATCTGTTTTAGATTAAATTCTTTTACACGTGCCTCATCAGGTGTGATGGTTGCACATTTAATACCAACCTGATATTTTTTAATAGCTTCAGCAGAATCAATTGTAACTTGGTCATTTGTTGCATCGCGGTGTTCAATTCCCAAATCATAATACTTAATATCAATATCCAAATAAGGTACAATTAATTTGTCCTTAATAAATTTCCAAATAATTCGGGTCATTTCGTCCCCATCTAATTCAACTACTGGGTTGGCTACTTTAATTTTGCTCATGGTTTTAATTCTTTGTTTAGTGAGTTACAAATATAACCAAGTATAATTAATAGGCTAAATTTTTAATGAAAAATTTACAGAATAAACTAATTATAAAACTCAGATCTGCTAATCTGAAGTTTCGTCTTGAAGTACCATTTGATGTGTATTACGCGTTCTTTGCTCTAATAAAACGATTTTACCCTCACTTAAACTGTTAATAATTTCCTGATTATAGTTTCGAATGGTCATTAATTGAACATTTTTGTTATAAAGAACCTTGAAACTTTGTTGAAGAGAACTAATTAAAGGATCTAACTTAAAAGGATCATTATCAACGCAAATACTCAAACTAATAGCTGAATTTTGTATCATGTTAGCGTGCACTTTAAATTTACCTAATGCATTAAAAATTTCGCCCATGTTATCCTCTGCAATAAAACTAAAGTCTTTAGGTTGGATAGAGATTAAAATTTGATTTTCCTTGAATATGTAACTTGTTACATTAACTCTATTTACGCTCTTTTTAATAACCGTACCCGGCGCTTGTGGATGAATAAATGACTTTACATATAATAGAATGTTTTTGTTTTGCAGTGGCTTAATTGTTTTTGGATGTATAACCGAAGTTCCGAAATAGGTTAATTCTATTGCATCGTGGTATGTAAGTTCATCTATTTTAGATGTGTTTTTAAAATATTTAGGATCTGCATTCAGCACGCCTTCAACATCTTTCCAAATTGTAACTTGTTTAGCATTCGTGAAATATGCTAAAAGGGCCGCAGTATAATCACTTCCTTCTCGTCCCAAAGTTGTAGTATAATTTTCGCTTGTGCCTCCAATAAAACCTTGCGTAACAACCAAGGAAACCGAAGAAAACAATGGTATTAATTGAGAATTAACTAGTTGCTGACTCAAATCATAATCTACTTTACCTTCCCGATAATTATTATCGGTTTGAACAAAGTTTCGTGCGTCTTCCCAGCGGTTTTCAACTCCGGAATAATTTAGGTAAGCAGAAACGATTTTTGTTGACAGCAATTCGCCCATACATACCATTTGATCGTAATGATAATTATAGTTTTCTGAAATCGGTTCTTCCAAACACCATGTTATCTCAGTAAATAAATTTTCAATCTCATCAAACACTTTATCGCTCCGGTCCGGAAAGAGTTCTTCTAAGATATTAAAATGAAAGCTTTTAAGATCATCAAGAATCAAGTGCAAATCATCAGTTCCTTTAAAATAGGCTTGAGCCAATAATTCCAGCTTATTGGTGGTTTTACCCATTGCAGAAATAACTACGATTGTTTTTTCTGTGGCAAAGGTTTGCAAAATTTTAACTACGTTTTTTATTGCGGTTGCGTCTTTTACAGAGGCGCCTCCAAATTTAAATACTTGCATTGCACCAAATTAATTAATTATACTAAAACAGTTTAAAAAATACTGAATAGTTATTCACTTGAAACTATTAATTTTACATCAATGAAAAAACAAAAAACTCATGCGCTTATTGTGTCCATTTTTGGTGCAAGCGCCATAGGGATAGGTGCTTTTGGTGCTCACGGTTTAAAACAAAAATATGAAGCAGGTTTAATTACATTGAACCAACTTAATGCATTCGATACCGGTGCACGTTACCAGATTTATCATTGCATAGCATTACTTCTGTTGATTGCTTTAAGCAATAGATTAGTTAATAAGTACTACACTTATGCTTTTTTGTCTTTCGTATTCGGAATACTTTTTTTTAGCGGATCACTTTATTTACTTAGTACTAAAGATTTACTTCATTTGAGTTGGCTGAGCTTTTTAGGGCCTATTACCCCAATTGGCGGATTATTATTTATGCTTGGATGGCTATTTATTGGCCTTGGCTTCAAAAAAGAGAATTGAATTTTTAGCCCTTACGCTCGCCAATTTGTTGTCTCCACATAGCGTAATACAGTCCTTTTTTATTTAACAGTTCTTCGTGTTTACCATGTTCAACAATAGAACCTTGTTCAAGTACAAATATTTCGTCGGCATGCATTATAGTGCTTAGCCTATGCGCAATTAGTATTATTATTTGATCTTTATCTTTACTAATAGCACGAATTGTTTCTGAAATTTCCTCCTCTGTAATCGAATCCAGTGCACTGGTAGCTTCATCAAAAATCAATAATTTTGGTTGCCTCAACAAGGCTCTTGCAATGGCCAGTCTTTGTTTTTCACCGCCACTTAGCTTAATACCGCCTTCTCCAATGGTTGAATTTATTCCATCTTTGGTTCGGCTTAGAATTCCGCTACATGCTGCTTTATCCAAAACCGATAAAATTTCGCTTTCAGTAGCATCTGGTTTCACAAACTGTAAATTGTCCTTAATGGTTCCGCTAAATAACTGAGCATCTTGACTTACCAATCCAAGCTGCATCCTCAAATCATTCAGATTAATTTTATCAGAGTTAATGGCATTATATGCTACCTGGCCTTCAAGTGGCTGATATAAACCGAGTAACAACTTAACAATTGTTGTTTTCCCGCTCCCACTAGGTCCGACAAAAGCAATTGTTTTCCCCTTTTCAATTATTAAATTAACATCTTTCACAGCGTAGGATGTTTTTGAACTATGCCTAAAGGATACATTGTTAAACTGTATACGATTAATTTCGCCTAAAGCATCAGGATGAACAGGTACGACCTCACTCTCAGTAGAAATCAACTTTGAAAAATTATCCATGCTAATTTTAGTTTCATTGTATGTTGTAATCACATTTCCTAATTCTTGCAGGGGATTAAAAATAAAAAAAGAGAAAAACATTAAGGTGATTAAATCACCAACCTTTATCATTCCCTTAAATACAAAATAGTATAATGCGAAAACCAAAATTGTTCTTACCAAATGGACAGTTGTGCCTTGAATGAAAGATAAACTTCGAATGTATCGAACCTTTTTTAATTCAAGACCTAAAATTTTAAAGGTGGTTTCATTTAATCTTTTTTCTTCTTGATTAACCAAACCTAAGCTCTTAACTAATTCAATGTTTCTTAAGGACTCAGTTGTAGCTCCTGCTAAGGCTGTTGTTTCTCCTAAAATTTGCTTCGAAATCACTTTTATTTTTTTACCTAAAAATGAGCTCACAAAACCTATTACCGGAACAGTTGCCAGAAACAAGGGTCCTATCAACATATTAATTTTAAGAGCATAAACAAATACAAAAATGATCCCAATAATAGATTGGAAAATCAAAGAAATTGATAAGGTAACAAATTTCTCAGTATCACTTTTAACTTTTTGAAGTTTACCAAGTGTTTCGCCACTTCTTTGATCTTCAAAATCTTTATACGGCAGTGACAAAACTTTTTTAATTCCATCCGTATACATTGCTGCGCCGGTTCGTTGAATAATTATATTTGTATTGTAATCCTGAAAATTTTTAGCTAAACGAGAAACCATAGCAGCACCGACAGATAATCCGAGCCAAAAAATTATTTCCTTAAAAAAATGATTAAAGTTATTTTGATAGGTCTCATTCGCATCACCAAAGTAGTTAATTAATTTTCCGGTAATAATTGAGTCGCATAAACTAAAGCACTGATTAATAGTTGCTAAAATCAAAGCCAGAAATAAATGCTTTTTATGCTGCTTAATATAACTAAAAAGGATTTTCATGTGAAACCAGGTTGCAAAGATACACTATCCAATTTTTATATAACCGTTTAATGGTAATTTAACGAATGTTTGTATTAACAATCATTTATTAATACTTAATGTAAAATACTCTACATGGCGCTCGTCTGGGGGAATAGAGTATATCCAATTAAATATGGTTTCCGAATTAGTAATTTGTTCCTTATTCATTTTTATAAACGGAATTTCTTTTTTGGTGAAAACAAAAATTAAACGGTTAATTTCTTGATTCCTTGAGTTGTTTACTAAACTTTTAATGGCATATTCCTTCATTACCGAGGCATCATTTCTTGCGAACTTAACATTGGCCTCTGCTGCTAAATCTGTTTGAAAACTTTTATAATCTTCATTTCCTATTATTAAAGCAAATGTTAATTCATTTTGTTTACCGGTGCTCGGAATTTTAAAGTCTATATCCGCAAACGGCTCAAAATTAACTTTATTTTACTTTTAAAATTGAATTCAGATGAATAGTAGATTCCATTTTTACCACTAAAAACGTATGAAACAAAGCATACAAGCATAAAATAAAAACTAAATTGGTACCCAAATAATTCGACACCAACTAATGTGGATGCAACAGGCGCATTGCTTGCGCCAGCAAAAACAGAGATAAATCCAAAGGCTGCAAATAAATCAATCGGGCATCCAAAAATAGTTGCAAAGGTATTTCCTAAAGTGGCACCAATAAAAAACAATGGTGTTACTTCGCCCCCTTTAAATCCCATACTTAATGTTATGACAGTTAACACTAATTTATAAAGCCACGCCCAGTATGTTTGATTGTGATTCGTAAAAGCATTAACTATGCTTATACCATTTGAATTACTAGTGTATACTCCTATGCCTAAATAATCATTGTTACCTAATAAAGCTGATATACCAATTATTAATACTGAACCAACAACCGGGATTAACTGCGGATAAACCAAATACGTTTTACTTTTTTCCTTTAAAAAATCCGTCATGAAACAAAATAATGTAGCAGCCAGTCCCGCCCAAACACCAAACAAAATAACCTTCCCAACCAAAACAATTGTAGTTGGTGTCGCCAACTTAGGAAGAATAGAACTGATTTGATAATTGGTATGCTCCGCTCCAACTAAAAGACAAATGTAGTGTGCTAAGTAAGCCGAAAACAAACAAGACAGAACAGTACTTAATTTGAATTGATAAGGTTTCTGAATCTCCAATGCAAAAACTGATGCGGCAAGCGGTGTTCCAAACACAGCTCCAAATCCGGCTGCAATACTGCTTCGCAATAAAGATTGTTTTTCTTCATCATTTAATTTAAAAAAACGCATCAAACCACCAGAAATTCCTCCTCCCATTTGAATTGCTGTTCCTTCCCTACCAGCCGATCCACCAACCAAATGCGTAATCAATGTTGTAAAAAATATTAATGGCGCAAGTAATGGTTTAACAAAGTTTTTTGAGGATTGCAACTCATTTAAAATAAGCAAATTCCCATTAGCGCATGACTCACACCAACGATGATAGGACCAGTAAATAATTAAACCTGCAATTGGGAGTAAATAGATTAACCAATTATTATTTTGACGTATAATTGTTACCCAATCAAGTAAATAAAGAAACAAGGCAACTGAATGCGCAATTAATATCGAAAGTAAAATCAGAATTAAGGTCCAACGTAAACTATTTTTAAGATTGGGAAACTTATTAAAAAAACTAAAACTATTCATTGCCTACAAATGTTAACACCAAAGTAATTATACTTTTTGTAGGCGCCATTAGTCAGGATTTAATCCTCACAGTTGGTTCAGGAAGACACCATTTCCTGTTTAATACTTTGCAAAAATACAAAATTTTGCAATTTAAAAATAGGCCTATTAATTAAAAAGGCACCAGTCATTCTGACGATGCCATTGAAAGTTTTGAAATAAAATTGCGAAAATCTTACTACACATTTCTCACCCTTAATCAAATAAACTATTTTTCAAATTGATCTAACTTCAATTTAATTAGTTTTAACAAGAACTGCTATATTAAACATTTTAAGTTCCATACACCTTGAGCATTCGAATATGTGAACGAATTGCTTGATAAAAATTTTTATTTTCCAAATAAGGTACACCAAACTCTTCAGCTGTTTGCTTAACTATTGGAGCAATGGACGGATAATGTATATGGCAAATATTTGGAAACAAATGGTGCTCAACCTGAAAATTTAGTCCTCCAAGATACCATGTTAAAAATTTACTGTTCTTTGAAAAATTTACAGTTGTGTTTAATTGATGGATAGCCCAATTGTTGTTAATTTCCCCATAGGCATTTGGCAATGGATGCGATGTGTTTTCTACAGTATGCGCCAATTGAAATATAACAGTTAACAATACACCTGCAACAAAATGCATCAGCAAAAATCCAAGTATGTGGTGAATAGCTGATAGCTTCAATATAAATATAGGTGCTATAATAAATACAAATACATAAATTAATTTAAAGATTAAAATTTTAATAAATATTGATCTGTTTTTAGAAAAACTCTCTTTATTCACACCTGTTAGAATATACTTACGAAACTGAACAAAATCTTTTATTAGTGCCCAATATAATGTAAGTAAGCCATAAAATAAAAACGCATAAATAAACTGAAACTTATGATACCACTTAGCTTTTGTATGAGGTGAAAATCTTAAAATTAGTTTATCTTCTATATCATCATCTAAATTAATAACATTTGTATAGGTATGATGTTGTTGATTATGTTGCAGTTTCCAATTAAAAACAGATCCGCCAACTAAATTTAATGTATGTCCAAGCCAGTAATTTACTTTATGACTCCTTGCATAAGCGCCATGATTGGCATCATGCATAACAGACATACCGATACCGGCTTTAAATAATCCCATCATTAACCATAAGCTATAATTAACTATCTGAGGAAAATTAAAAAATAAAATAAACAAAAATGGCAATATATAACCTGTTAACAACACTACAGTTTTAATCACCATGGAAGAATTAAAATGTTTGGAGATGTTATTTTCTTTGAAATACATTTCTATCCTACTTCTTAGTGTCGCATAGAAAATAGCTTTGTTTCGATCTTTACTGATAAATTGAATTTTCTGCATTTTTTTAATTTAAGTTCAAAAAAGACTATGAAAAATACCCGGTTAAATTTTGACTTTGTGATTTAAACCTAAGTTTCCTGATAGCCTTTTCTTTAATCTGCCGGACTCTTTCGCGCGTAAGATTAAATTTAATGGCGATCTCATCCAATGTTAAAGCCTGATAACCCGCCACACCAAAATAGAGTTTAATCACATCCTGCTCCTTTTCAGTTAGTTTTGACAATACCCTTTCAATTTCTATTCTAAGTGAGTCCATCATCAACTCATGATCAGGTTTAAAGTCATCAGCATTAAACATCACATCCATTAAGGTAATTTGTTCTTGACCGGGAAGAGCGGCATCCGTTGAAACATGCCATGGTGAATTAGATCTGGTAGTTGTTACTTCCGATTCTTTGATTTCCATAAAAATGGCAATCTCTGCATCCGTTGGATTTCGTTCAAGCTGCTGTTCAAGTTTACCTTTTACTTTCCTTATCTTATTGAGTGCTCCTATTTTGTTCAAGGGTAATCTCACAATTCTCGACTGTTCAGAAATTGCTTGTATGATACATTGTCTTATCCACCATACAGCATAAGATATAAATTTAAATCCTCTAGTTTCATCAAATCTGGAAGCAGCTTTGATTAAGCCGGTATTTCCCTCATTAATCAAATCTTGCAAGCTAATACCCTGATTTTGGTATTGTTTCGCAACAGATACTACAAATCTTAAGTTTGCCGACACTAATTCATTCAATGCCTGCTGATCTCCATGACGGATTTTTGAAGCCAGAATTATTTCCTCTTCAACAGTAATCATCGGCAATTTAGAAATATCTTGAAGATATTTATCCAGAGATGATGCGTCTCTGTTGGTTATAGACTTACCAATTTTTAATTGCCTCATTAACTTATGTTAAATTAGGCTAACTTTACATTTACGGCATTAAGTCCTTTCTTACCGTTTTCGATGTCAAAAACGACTTCATCATTTTCACGTATGTCGCTTTTAAGTCCTGTTGCATGTACGAATATTTCTTCGCCATTTTCTGATTTAATGAAGCCAAATCCTTTTGCTTCGTTGAAAAATTTTACTGTTCCTTTGTTCATTTGATTTTGTTTTTATTGTTTATGATTAATTTAGTTTGTGTAAGGATGTGATGAAACAACACTTATAGTTTGTTTGATTAGTTTGGTTATATCTTTCATGTACGCTAACTCATCACTATCACAAAAAGAAAGTGCTTTTCCTGCTGAACCAGCCCTGCCGGTTCTTCCAATTCTATGTACATACGTTTCTGCAACCTCAGGAATTTCGTAATTAATAACGTGCGTTAATTTATCTACATCAATACCTCGTGCTGCAATATCTGTTGCAACTAATACCCGAACTACTCTGTTTTTAAACCCGTTTAAGGCCCTTACTCTTGCTCCTTGTGATTTATCGCCGTGTATCGACTCAGACGTAATTCCGTTTTTATTCAATTCTTTTGCTACTCTATCAGCACCTCTTTTTGTGCGTGTAAACACCAAGGCATGTTCTACATTTTCATGTTGTAATAAATGTTTTAGCAATGAACGTTTATTTTCTTTCGCCACATAATATAAACTTTGTTCAACCAAAGAAGCTGTTGAAGAAACAGGTGCAACCTGAATGTGAACCGGATTTTTAAGCAGTGAGGTAGCGAGTTTCATAATATCCGGAGCCGCAGTTGCCGAAAAGAAAAGTGTTTGACGCTTTATCGGTAATTTAACAATGATTTTTTTTATGTCATGTATAAATCCCATATCTAACATTCTGTCAGCTTCGTCTAACACAAAGTGTTCGATTGCATCTATTTTAATAATTCCTTGTTGCATTAAATCAAGCAACCTACCGGGTGTTGCAATCAAAATATCTATTCCTGATCGAAGTGCTCTTTCCTGATTTTTTTGTGATACACCACCAAAAATAACGGTGTGTTTTAGTTTCAAATTAACGCTTAATGCTTCAACGTTTTCTCCTATTTGAATAGCTAGTTCACGCGTAGGCGCCAATACTAAAGCTCTAATGGATTTTGATGTTGGTTTTATACTTAATTGTTGCAAAATCGGCAACATAAAGGCTGCGGTTTTCCCTGTGCCAGTTTGTGCACAGCCGAAAATATCTTGATTATTAAGTATTGGAGTAATGGCCTTTTCTTGTATAGGAGTTGGTTGTTGGTAACCGATAGAATTAAGAGCAGCCAATAATGGCTCTATCAAGCTCAGTTCTTTAAATGTCATTTATAAAAAATGTTTTTTTGAATAGGCAGGGTCATTTGAGTGTGACTACACCTTGTTTGCCTCAAAAATTGTAAAGTTAAATTGAATTGTTAGCCGATTATGGCATTCAGATTGTGATACAACCCTCAAAAGGATGTACAAATGTAATTAGAATAATTGAAATAACCTAATTTGTTTGATATAGAGAATGAATACTCTGAAAACATTGAGTGAAAGTTGGTGAAAACAAAATTTAGAAGGTGACAACCGTTTGATTATCTTTGAGCAAAATCTGAGTTGGTTTAACTTCATAAATCTGCTTATCACAGATTTATTATTCAATGTCAAAATCAAAACAAACGTTTCAAAAAAACGAAAAAGAAAAAAAGAAAAAGCAAAAACAAAAGGAAAAACTAGAAAAGCGAGAATTAAGAAAAGTTAATTCAAGCAAGGGTAAAGGCGCAGAAAGTATGATGGCTTATGTAGATCACAATGGACAATTAAGCAGCACGCCGCCAGACCCCCGGACAAAAGTTGAAATATCGGTTGATGAAATATTACTTGGTCCGCAAACCATCCTTCGGGAACAAACAAATGTAACCAGATCAGGAAGAATTGCAATATACAATAGAGACCGCAATTTTGGTTTTATTAAAGACGGACAAACACACGAAAAAATATTTTTTCACATCTCCGAGGCAAACTACGAAGTTAAAGAAGGAGATGCAGTAAACTTTGAAATGGCGCATGGACCAAAAGGAATTGTTGCAACTAACATTGTTAATGCTACATAAACTAGATCGATAAGGGGCTATACCGACTTATCTTTAACGATTTAACAAGTTAATATTTCCTGTACAAGCAGCCTGCAAGGTTCAAAACCTAACCTAACTATCAAAAAACCTAAATGATTAATCATACTTTTATTATTGTAGTTTTAGTCGGACAACTGACAGATTTTACGAATAACTAACAATCGAAGTAAATACCTAAGATATGATCTACTAGGAGATTATTCAAATTAAACCTACCAAGAATAAGTTAGAGTAAAATAACACAAACAAATGCATTAATCAAATGTTTGGGTGAGATCTACAATCCATGTGATTTATTAATTTTAACTGGATTGTTTTTATTATCTTTAAATTAATTGGTTATTACCGTTAAAGTTGCTTTGCTTTTTAATTATAATCCAATTTAATTAATGCTTTAAGGTTTTCAAAACACAAAAGGCCAATGTTTTTCATTGACTCTATTTGATTCTCAGTACCAAAAGGGTTGAATTTATAAAACTTTAATGTTGATTTTCAAGCACTTAGGATTTTGATGAATTCTCAGAATTGGAAATCCATCATTAAATTGGTAATTATCAATGAACTTTCAGGTACAAAATTTGGTTGGTCAAATGTACAAAATAATTAAAAAGCACCATGCTTTTGCATGATGCTTTTTATAAGAATCTAAAGTGGATAAGCAAATCACATTTAACTATTCAATGCGTGCATTTTTACACCGTCTTTTTGAGCTTCGTGAGCAAGGGCTGTATGACCATGCGCTGCGATTGTGCTTTGAGCCGCCTTTTCATGATTTTCTTTTTCATGATGATTTGCAGCTTCGATGTGATGCTTCGCAGCCGATTCCAAAAGAGTCGCAATTTTTTTGTGATTCTCAATGTTTTTTTTGTTTTCTTCAGGAGTTACTTTTTTCACTTCTGCTTTTGCCGGAGTTGTTGTGTATGGTACTGTTTCTAAATCATGGTTTGAATACCAAATAGAGATGTACCGAACTCAAAATGCTTTAGCCGGAATGAATCCCATTGAAGTTGAAAAATCCGTCAACGAGCAATACGATCTAAACTACCGCTTTTTTATTAAAAAAGAGAGATTGGAGGACATGGCCATAGATCCGATGGCCGACAGCGTATTGAGAACCGCATGGGAGTATGACGGTAAAGGAAAGATTTATTCACGAAATGCGGAATACTGGCGGCAAATTCAAGATTATCCGCATCTTGAAAACTGGAAGAATACAACGGCTAAAGTGCTTGTGCAATTTGGTGAATCCGATTTTCAAGCGTTCTCTAAGGCCGATCATCAGCAAATCGTTAATACTGTTAATTATTTTCATCATGGGAACGCCACCTTGAAGACCTATCCTTCAACAGATCACTTCTTCGCAAAGTCAGGCACAATGCAAGAGGCCTATAATAAATTTGCAAATGGTCAGATTCAGTTACTCTTTGACGAATACAACCAAGAAGTTGGGTTGTCTGCTGTTCACTGGAGTAATGACGTTTTGAATAAAAAATCAGATAACAAAATTGGTGAACAAGGATGGCGAAAATTAAAAACTGATCGTTATCCAGGAAAACAAGATGATATTACATTCATCAATGAAAACGAAGGCTGGTACGTAAACGGTTTTGGGAGCGTTTATCATACCAAAGATGGGGGAATAACATGGGAAAAACAATTGGAAAAGAAAGGAACATTTTTCCGCTGTATTACTTTTATAGATAGTTTAAAAGGATTTGTAGGAACAGTTGGAACAGATTATTTCCCAAATGTGACCGACACCATTCCGCTATACGGAACTATTGATGGAGGAAAAACCTGGAATCCTTTTCCCTATAAAGGTCCATACGTGAAAGGGCTTTGCGCGATAGATATCGTGAAAGAACCCTTCATTAATCACGGAAAAACAGATAACAAAGTTCATATTTACGCAGTTGGTCGGGTTGGTTCTCCAGCCAACATGATGGCATCTCATGATGGGGGTTTAACTTGGACTTCCAATAGCATGGACAAGAATTGTAAAATGCTTTTTGACATCAAAATGTTTGATAAGAATACCGGTTTTGCTTGCGCTGCCACGAGCGAAGATGTTTCCCAATCCAATGCGTTAATTTTAAAAACGACTGATGGAGGTAAAACATGGAAAAAGGTGTATCAATCTAATCGTCCGTTTGAAACCACTTGGAAGGTTTCCTTTCCGAGTGAAAAAGTTGGTTATGTAACCATTCAATCCTACAATCCAGATCCAAATGCAAAACAACAGCGTGTTGCCAAAACCATTGATGGTGGTGAAACATGGAAAGAAATCAACTTGGTGGAAGATGCAGGAGCAAGAGAATTTGGCATTGGGTTTATTGATGAAAACCACGGATTTGTAGGCACTATGAACAGTGGTTATGAAACCAAAGACGGTGGATTAACCTGGAAGCCCCTTAATTTAGGAATGGCGTGCAACAAAATCAGAATTTACAAAGATGCGAAAGGAAAAGTCTATGGATATGCGATTGGTTTGGATGTGATGAAGTATTAAATTCGAAAAATCAAACGCATCTACTAACATTATTTCTTTTTTTAATCACATTACAAGTTCACTCGGTAGACGGTATCTCCGACAAATCAATCCTTAAAGATGGAGTTTCCCTTGGTAGCATTGTTGCAGCTGCTATTTCTTGGGACAGGAATAAGTCAATACTTCTTGTAATTGTTCATGAAGTAATGAGTTGGATTTATGTAATTTATGTCAATTTAACACGAGAGTGATTTTACTTATCAACGAAATAAAATAGTGAAGTCTAATGTGAATTGATAGACTTAATTGTGAAGAAAGACGAATAAAAATAAAGCTGGCAAAATACATAGACGACTTTCTCAACTGGCCAAAAAAATCAAATAACTGGATTGGATGTACAGCAGGTAAAGAACAGTTTGCTCTAACCTTGCTGGCTAAAAAATAATTCACTAAGCACAATATAAACTATTATGTATCGTTAAGTTATTGAACCAGATTATTTACAAACTATTATTAATAAATATTTAAGTATTTCATAAAATAATATTACGTTATTATGTTAAAAGTATTAAATTTTCTAATTATTTTTTTCTCATTTGGTTTTTGTCTCGCACAATCCTTTGAAAAAAGTAGTCTTTCAACCAGTTATGATTTTAAACTAATTGATACAGCTAAGGTTAACCAATACAATTCGCTCGCCAATAAATACCTGAACTCATTTCCTGACTCAACATTTTACTATAGTAATAAGGCTTTAACTGAATCAATAAAACTTAAGTATTTACTTGGAATTGCGGAGGCAAATATAATCTTAGCAAAATTTTATCATATAAATTTAAATAATTTTAATAAATCTTTATTTTATTTTAAGAATTCACTAAAATTAATTTACTATTTAGACACTAATTCATCCCTTATAGATTCAACCTTCTTTAAAGCCAAATTGGCCGAAGCTTTAAACGGAATTGGTTTGTGCGAACAAAAATTGGGCAAAAATGCTGACGCGTTGAAACATATTAATAAGGCACTTATTATTGGAAAGTCAATCAGTAACGATCATATTATATCAAAATCACTTCATAATATGGCATTAATTTATAGTACCCTCGGCGATATCAATCAAGCACTCGATTATTCATTTAGGGCAATTGAAAAAAGAAATAAATTACTTTACCATTATTCAAATGCATCTACTTATAATTTAATTGGCAATATTTATTATAAAATAAACGACAATAAAAATGCATTAAAGTATACTTTACTCACACACAAATTATTGCAAAATGACAGCCTAGGTAACAAGCAATTACTTGTAGCTAACACTATAAATTTAGCTATCATCTACGCAGTCTACAATAATAAAACAACTGCAGAAAGCTATTTTAATAAAGCCAATGAGCTAATTTTTAAATATAAAATATTTAGTGCTTTGCCCGGTTACTTTACACAGCGAGCAGCTTTTTATGAAGAAGAAGGAAATTTAACTAAAGCAACAGAATATAATATTCTTGCCTTAAACGTGGCAGGAGGTAACAAAAGGGAAGCTTCAAATGCACATTTTTATTTAGGCTCTATTTACTTTAAAAAAGGTAAATACAATAAGGCTTTGAAGCATGCGCTAAACTCACTAAACATTTCACGCGAGATTAACTCGGATATTGGCAGAATTATTAAACAGCAAAAACTCGTTATAAAAATTTATGAAAAGTTAAAAAACAACCAAGAGGCATTAGTATACAGTAAAGATCTGATTGGGAGATTAGACAGTTTGGCAGCATCAAACACTGAGTTAAACATAATCAAAAAAAAGGAATTGTTTGACTTTGAAAAGTCAATTTTTCTTGAGAAAGAGAAGGAAAAAATGATGCAAATAGAATTAAATCAGAAAATCAAAAGACAAGAAATTATCAGAAATTATATTATTGTTTTGGCGATTTTTATAATTATTATTTTAGTTTTGGTTGCAATGACATATAAAAATAGAATTAAATCAAAACAACAATTGATGTTAACAATCGAAGAAAACCATCAAAACTATACTAAAAATTTGATACGGGAGCAAGAATTGCTGACGTTACAAAGGATCATTAATGGTCAAGATCTTGAAAGAAAGCGAATTGCTGAAGAACTACACGATAGTGTTGGTAGCGCATTAGCGGGAATTAAATTAAATTTAGCAACTATTTTTGAAAATCACTCAAAAATGGACAATCATCTTGAAAAGATAATAAGCAAGGTTGATTTAGCATATAATGAGGTAAGAACTATTTCGCACAACCTTATACCGCCTGTTTTAGATAATAATTCTTTTACAAATGTCATAGATAGTTTAATTAATGATTATCGTAACGTTTCTAAAGTTACGATTTTTCTTGATTACTTAGACACAGAAAAATTAAACACTATTAATAATGATTTAAAGGTGGCCGTATATCGCATCCTTCAGGAACTATTACAAAATGCCGTTAATCATTCCGATTGCAACCAAATCGAAATTGCAATAAATAACTATGAAGAGGAAATGACAGTTGTTTTTGAAGATAATGGAACCGGGTTTGATATGAATGAAAAAAAATTCGGCATGGGTTTACGAAACATTCAGTCGCGGGTTAATACGCTCAATGGAAATTTAACAATTGATTCCAAATTGGGCAGAGGCTCCGCATTTTATATCTCTATAAAAATTCAACAAAAAAATATAGTTTGAATAAAGTATATAAAATAGGAATTGTGGATGACCATCCTTTATATATAGACGGACTGACCTCTATGTTTAAAGGACAATCTGAATTTGAAGTGGTTAGCATGGCTGTTTCTGGCACAGAAATATTAAGTTATTTAAATAATCATAAAATAGATGTACTAATTAGTGATATAAACATGCCCAATTTGAATGGTATTGAGCTTTGCAAAAAAGTAAAAGCGCTCAACTCTGACATAGCTATTCTAATTATTAGTATGCATGAGGAACCGAAAACGATAAACGACGTTATAAATGCGGGGGCGAATGGATACCTATTCAAAAATTCTAATAAAACAACCATTTTAACTGCAGTTTTGCACGTGGCAAAAGGAGGTTTTTACTTGAGCAACGAGGTTACGCAAAAATTAGAAAACAATAAGGAATCCGTTTCAAAAACAAAATCGTTTATTCCCAGTCTTTCCGGCCGAGAAAAAGAAATATTGCAATTGGTTTCAAAGGGTTTAACAACTGATCAAATTGCAGATAAACTATGTATTAGCCACCATACTGTTTTAAGTCATCGTAAAAATTTGTTGTTAAAGTTTGATGTTAACAATACAGCAAGCCTGGTTAAAAAAGCTATTGATGCAAATTTAATCGATTAATTTATTTTTAATTTTTACTAAATCACCTATTAAACGGAAACGTAATTTTTTGTTCGTACACCAAAGTTTCTAGTAATAATGGTTTAATCTCTAAATATATGCTCTGCTTTAAACCCCAACGAAGCAGTAGAAAGCGGCAAATCAACCACGCTACTGTAATAGTTGGATTTACCCTCGAAGTGAGTTCGGGAAACACCCATTTTAGAAAATTATTTTTTGGTTGGATTGAAATGTCAGCCAAAAGGCTGGGGTTTCTTATAACGATTATTCCTTCGAATTCTCGAATGAGTAATTTGTGATAAAGTAACGAAATTACTAGTTCGTAAAATTTGTTTTTTGTGGAAGTTTTTTTTTAGAAATTCTAAAATTAGCCATTCGCAGAAACTTTAAGTCTAATTTACTTCGTAATCAGTTTGCTCACTGAAATCTATCATTCACTCAAACCCCTATTTATAGGGATAATGCAACGGGATTTATGCTCGAATTTTGTAGAAACAATTTAAACTTAAGAAATGAAAACAAAATTAAAACTAACATGTTTTGCGGTTCTTGTATCGGTAGCGATTAATGCGCAAACAAAGAAGAAGGTATTATTTATTGGGAACAGTTACACCTTTGTAAATAATTTACCTCAAATGATTAAGGATTTAGCCTTGCCTCTCGGTGATACGCTAGTTTTTGACCAATCCGTATTTGGAGGTTATTTTTTTCAGAGTCATTGCAATAACCCGCAAACTTGGTCAAAAATAAAATCCCAACAATGGGATGCTGTGGTGTTACAAGCTCAAAGCCAAGAACCTTCATGGGACTTATGGCAGGTTATGCAAGACACCTATCCTTTCGCTAAGCAACTAACAGATAGCGTTAAAGCGCATAATGCCTGCACCGAAGTTATTTTTTACATGACCTGGGGTAGGCAAAATGGTGATGCGTCTAACTGCGCAAATGTCCCTGCTGTGTGCACTTATACCGGTATGCAGGCAAGGTTGCGAGAAAGTTATATGTTGTTTAAAACTGATTTTAAAACTGCTGTAGCTCCAGTTGGTGTGGCTTGGAAAAAAGTACGTCAAAATTTACCACTCATTAATTTGTATGATCCCGATCAAAGCCATCCAAGCCTTGAAGGAAGTTATTTAGCAGCTTGTGTTTTTTACTCTAATATTTTTCAAAAAACATCAGTTGGCTCTAGTTACCTTGCAAATTTAAGCACCACCGTGGCAAATCAATTGCAAACTTATGGTTCTACTACCGTAATGGATAGTTTAAATCTCTGGGGCGTAGGATCTAACAAACCAAAAGTTGATTTTACATTTACCCCGCTTGGAAATAATTCGTTTCAATTTAATAACTTAACATTATATGCCAACACCTATAATTGGTCTTTTGGAAGTACGCTTCAAAATCCAACCTACACTTTCCCTAATGCAGGCGTTAATTCTGTTACTCTATCTGCAACTAATGCTTGTACCACCACTACTAAAGTTAAACAAGTTTTAATTACTGGCATTACTAAACATACATCTCAACTAAATTTTAGCAGTTATTTTAATGAGAACACCTTATACCTAAATGGTTTAAATGAAGGTGCCTATAATTTACAAATTACAAGTGTAGATGGTAAAAGCGTTTATAACAAAACTTTAAATAGTAACGCCAGTGAGCAAAAAGTTCTTATAAATGATTTGCCGCAAGGGATGTACATCATCAAATTATCAAATGCCAAACAAAGCGGTAACAATAAAATTTTAATTAATTAAAATAAAAGGAAACTCGAAGCCTGAATAAGTAGAGAAAATTAAAACAAATAAAATGAAAACAAAACTATTTCTAGCACTTGGTACTTTAGCAATAACCAGTGGCTTTTTAAATGCACAAACAACTAACCCTGCACCATATTGTGTGGCAGCTCCGGGTAATTTTTTAGCTGACGAAATTACCAATGTTAAGCTTAACAACCTTAATAATTCAAGTACTGTCTTTTTTGCTGGATCAAGGTATGTTTTTTATAATAGCGTAACTGTACCAACTTTAGCAATTAATTCAGTGGTAAACATGTCGGTTTCAGTGCGACGCCACGATTGTATGCCAGATTTTTTAGGGGCTTATATTGATATTAATGGTGATAATACATTTACTGCCACTGAATACTTAGGCTTTGTACCTCCTGTAACACTTTTCACTGCACCATGCGGTGGGGGGGGAGGAGCATTTCCAATAGTAACTTTTACCTTTAACCTTACTATTCCTAATACTGCACTGCCAGGTGTTACAAGAATGCGTGTAATTTATGGTAATAGTATGAATACTCCGGTAGCTGCCGCATCTTGCTTTACTGCACCAGCTAATCCTAGTTCTCCTTTTTATGCAGGTGAAGTAGAAGATTACAATGTAAATTTAGTAACTGGTGCTGCTGCTACACCACCCGTTGCCAACTTCACAGTGCCAGTAAATGTTTGTAAAAATCAAACCATTACTTTAAATGATAATTCTACTAACACTCCAACGGCTTGGTCGTGGACGTTAACCGGTGCTTCTCCTGCTACCTCTACGCTTCAAAATCCTGCCATTACTTATACCAATGCTGGCACTTATACAATTAGTTTAGTTTCAAGTAATGCTAGCGGTGCCTCGGCTATAGTATCAAAGACAATTGCAATAATTGACTGCAGCCCTGTAGCTAACTTCACAGTACCAGCAAATGTTTGTAAAAATCAAACCATTACTTTAAATGACAATTCTACTAATACACCAACTGCTTGGTCGTGGACATTAACAGGAGCTTCGCCTGCTACATCTATGCTTCAAAACCCTGTGATAACATATACTAACGCTGGCACGTATACAATATCCCTAAAGTCAACAAATTCGGGGGGCGCCTCTGCCATTGTATCCAAAACAATATCCATTAACGTTTGTAACGTTGGTGTAAATGAATTAGAGAATGATGAAGCTAAAAACATTACAATATACCCAAACCCAACAAATGGCGCTTTTGCAATTGATTTAAAATCAGCAGGCCAAGTTTCTATTTATAATTTATTGGGAGAGCAAATTTTTATAAAACAATTGCAGGCTGGTAAACATAGTTTAGATATAACACATCAAGCAACTGGTGTTTATTTTGTAAGAGTAAAAACAGAAAATACACAGCAGCAAGTAAAAATTATAAAAGAGTAATAAATTTTCATTCCTTCATTTCAAAATGAAATGAAGGAATGATTTTTAAAAATTAATAAACCCAAACAATATGAAAAATCCTTTCAAGCAACGCAGCATAAGCCGCATAACCTTCATCACATTTATTTTACTAATAAATGTAGTTAGCTCATTTGCTATAAAGGACAATCAAAAAAAAGAAGCAGGTAATGCAAACATTCCATTTTGGAAACAAGCTTATGTGCCCGATTACGCGGCGGCATCTTTAAACACCAAGCCAACCAAAAAAGAACCTGACAAAGAACAGGCAAAAGAGTTTATGGCCAATGCCAAACAAAACGTTAGTTTTTTAGAAAACAAAGGGCAAATGATGGATACCGAAGGCAAGCCCGTACCTTTTGTATTATTTAAAGCCGAAGCACCGGGCATGAATGTGTATATAACCGAAAAAGGATTAACCTACGTGTTTGTGAAAATAGAGGAAGAAGAAGAAGAAAGAGAGGGCGAACACGAATATAAAAAAAAGGATGGCAAAGACGAACACCAAGACCTGATGATGCCCGGCAAGCACGACGAAAAACTAAAAGCCGAAATGGCTTGGATAAATGTAAACTTAAAAGGCGCCACTATAAAGCGCGAAAACATAATTAAAGAAGAACAAAGTGCTGAGCATTTTAATTATTTTTATGGGCATTGCCCCGATGGTATTTACGATGTGTACCAATACAAAAAACTTACCATTAAAAATGTGTACCCTAACATAGATTGGGTATTTTACAACAGCCAAAAGGGCGGCATGAAATACGATTTTATAGTACACCCCGGTGCCAACCCCAGCGACATTAAACTAATTTACGAAAGCGAAAAACCCTTAGACCAAGATGAAAAAGGCAACCTGCAACTAAAAACTAAACTTGGTACTTTAACCGAAAATGCCCCATACAGCTATATACAAGAAAATAACGCCGAAGTAAAAAGTAGTTTTAAAACCACAAAGCTAAATAAACACCAAGTAGAGGTTACTTTTAATATTAACCAAAACAGCTTCAATCGAAACTCAACTTTAGTTATAGACCCACAATTAGTGTGGGGTACTTTTTATGGGGGAGATAATGGTATTAACGGAGCAGTGTCAATAGATAATGACCAGATGGGTAATGTATTTATAACAGGATACTCTTTAAGCAATACTTTTCCTGTTCAAAACCCTGGAGGAGGGGCGTATTTTCAAGGTACTTTGAATGGTATTGCAAACCCATTTATATTAAAATTCTCCAATAACGGCGTTCGACTTTGGGTAACCTATTACGGTGGTTCAGGTAATGTTTTAATTCCAACTTATGATTTTAGTAACTCAATTTGTATAGATGCAAACGGCAATGTGTTTGTAACCGGAACGACAACCTCTTTAAATTTTCCTGTTCAAAACCCTGGTGGCGGTGGATTTTATCAAGCAAACAATAATGGTGGAAGTTTTAGGCAGGATGTGTTTATCTTAAAGTTCTCCAATAACGGCAATCGCCTTTGGGCAACCTATTATGGTGGTTCGGGTGATGATTTTGGTCAATCTATTTGCGCCGATTCAAACGGTAATGTTTTTGTAACGGGGCTTACCGATTCTAACGATTTTCCTGTTCAAAATTCCGGTACTTTTTTTCAAGGAACTTTGAGTGGAACTAAAGATGCGTTTGTTTTGAAATTCGATAATAACGGGGTTCGTCTTTGGGCAACCTATTATGGTGGTTCAGGTGATGATTTTGGAAATGCTATTTGCGCCGATTCCAACGGCAATGTATTTGTTACGGGGTATACCGAATCTGTCGATTTTCCAGTTCAAAATGCAGGAACCTTTTTTCAAGGAAACAATAATGGCGGACAGTTTAGTGGACGTGATGTGTTTATTTTAAAATTTTCCAACATCGGCACACGCCTATGGGCGACTTATTATGGAGGTTCTTCAGCGGACGATGAGGGCTATTCAATTTGTACCGATTCTATTGGCAATGTATTTGTAACTGGATTAACATATTCATCTGATTTTCCAGTTCAAAATGCTGGTACTTTTTTTCAAGCAACTTTTGGTGGTTTAGCAGATGCCTTTATCTTAAAATTCGATAATAATGGCAATCGCTTATGGGCAACTTACTTTGGCGGTATTGATTATGATGCTTTTGGCACCTTGGATAATATCACAATTGACAAATGCGATAATCTCTATATAAGTTTTGAGACTTATGATACTTCGTTTCCTCATTTGATAAATTCAAGTAATTCACCATATTTCGATAATTCTTTTAATGGTGGACAAAATGATATTATTATCGCCCGTTTTAGCAATGCAGGCAGCCTCACCTGGTGCACCTATTTAGGGGGAGGTGGTGATGATTATAGAGAAGCGATAGCGGTTGATGGAAACAACAATCTGTTTATAACAGGTGAATGGTCATTTATTGGGAATTCAAATAACTACCCTTTGGTAAACCCTGGAAATGGCTCATATTATGATGCCATACACAATGGAGGTGAAGATTGCTATATCGTAAAACTCTCCCCATTGCAAATTCAAAAGCAGGTATCTCAAGTTAACGCAACAAACTGCCAGTGCAATGGCTCCGCCACCTTTAGCCTCACCAGTGTCGATGCACCCTATAGCTATGTTTGGAGCAATGGCCAAAGCCTTTTAAACACAGTGGCTACAAGCCATACCATTACAAATTTATGCGCAGGTGTGTATAATGTAACGGTTACCGCAGGTTGCACGCAAACTGTGGTTGAGACATACACCATTAGTGGAGGAGGAGGTTTAGTTGCCCAAGCCAATGTATTGCCCGGTAATACTATATGTGCCGGCCAAAGCTTAACCTTAAGCACCATTGCGGCTAACACATACACTTGGTCAGGGCCCAACAACTTTACAGCAAACACACAAAATGCAGTAATAAATAATGCTCAAGTAACCAGCAGTGGTGTTTATACCATCTCTGTTGAGTCTGGTCCAGGCTGCGCGGCAACAGCAACAGTAGCTATTAATGTGCAGGCAATAGAGCAGCCTAATGTTACTTTTAGTTACCCAACGCAGTATTGCATAGGCAATGGTAATGCTCAAGCCAGTTTATCAAACGGTTTTAGCACAGGTGGCGTGTTTTCAAGCGATGCAGGCTTAATAATAGATGCTAATACAGGAGATATTGATCTATCAGCAAGCACCGCAGGCACCTATATTGTAACTTATAATAGTGCAGCCGGTTTATGCAAAGCAGCAGGTAGTAATACCGCCCAGGTAATACTAAACAATAGCCCTGTATTAGAGCTAAACCCAAGCAGCATTAAATTAAGCTGCGGAGCCAGTGCTACAATAACTGTAAACGGTGCAGATGACTATTCTTGGTCGAACACCGCATTGCTAGATTGTGCAACATGTTCTGTAGTAGTAATAAGCCCTGATAAAACAACAGAATATTGTGTAACAGGCACTAGAAATAATTGCACGAGCAAAACATGTGTAAATGTAACCACCGAACAAACTTTAGACGTACCCAATGCTTTTACTCCAAATGGCGATAACAATAACGATGAGTTTTGCTTACAAGGCTGGGCAGGTTGTGTACAAAGTTTTGCAATAAGTGTGTTTGATAGATGGGGCCAAGAAGTATTTGCATCCAACAAAGCCAATTTTTGTTGGGATGGCACCTATCAAGGCAAAGCCTTAAACACTGCAGTATTTGTATACAGCATAAAAGCAAGTATAGATGGAAAGCAAATTGCGAAAAAAGGAAATATTACGCTTTTAAGATAAAATGGTCAATAATTTAAAAAGGAAATGATATGAAAACACTCTTCAAGCATATCTACATAACCCTCATCACTCTTATTTTCTTAATAACTGTCTTGAGTTCATTTGTAACAAAAAGTGATGCAAAAAAAGAAGGTGGCAAAACAACCATTCCATTTTGGAAACAAGCTAATGCGCCCGATTATACAGCGGCCTATTTAAACCCCAAACCTGCAAATAAAGAACCTGATAAACAAAAGGCAAAAGAGTTTATGGCCAATGCCAAACAAAACGTAAGTTTTTTAGAAAACAAAGGGCAAATGATGGATACCGAAGGCAAGCCCGTACCCTTTGTATTATTTAAAGCCGAAGCACCGGGCATGAATGTGTACATCACCGAAAAAGGCTTGACCTACGTGTTTGTAAAAATAGAGGAAAATGAGGATGAAGAAAAAGAAGAACGCAAACCTGGCAAACACCAAGACCTGATGATGCCAGGCAAGCATGAAGAAAAACTAAAAGCCGAAATGGCTTGGATAAACGTAAACTTAAAAGGCGCTCACATTAAGCGCGAAAACATAATTAAAGAAGAACAGAGCGCTGAGCACCTTAATTATTTTTATGGGCATTGCCCCGAAGGCATTTACGATGTGTACCAATACAAAAAACTAACCATTAAAAATGTGTACCCTAACATAGATTGGGTATTTTACAACAGCCAAAAGGGAGGCATGAAATACGATTTTATAGTACATCCCGGCGCTAAACCCAACGACATTAAACTCATTTACGAAAGCGAAACCCCCTTAGAACTTGATAAAAACGGTAACCTACAATTAAAAACAAAACTAGGCACCTTAACCGAAAACGCTCCATACAGCTACCTTAAAGAAACCAACACCGAAGTAAAAAGCCGTTTTAAAACAACTAAACTAAATAAACACCAAGTTGAAGTTGCTTTTAATATTAACCAAAACACCTACACCCAAAACTCAACCTTAGTTATAGACCCACAATTGGTGTGGGGTACTTTTTATGGTGGGAGCAGCCAAGAAGGTCTAAATTCTATAGAGACTGATAGTAAAGGTAATATATTTATTACTGGGACAACTGGTTCTGTAGATTTTCCAATTCAAAATGCTGGAACTTATTTTCAACCAGCTTTGAGTGGAGGCACAGATGGATTAATATTAAAATTTTCAAATAATGGAAACCTTCTTTGGTCTACTTATTATGGCGGTTCAATTAATGATGCCAGTTATTCTATTTGTATAGATTCAAATGACAATGTATTTGTTACTGGAAGCGCTAGCTCTTCTAATTTTCCAGTTCAAAATGCTGGCACTTTTTTTCAAGCAACAAAAAGTAGCAATTCTGATTTATTTATTTTGAAATTTGATAATAGCGGTGTTCGTCTTTGGGCTACCTTCTATGGTGGTTCTGTTGATGAATGTGGTTATTCTGTATGTACTGATTCAAACAATAATTTATTTATTACAGGAAGAACTAACTCTGCTAATTTTCCGCTCCAAAATTCAGGTACATTTTTTCAAGGAACTTTTGGCTCAGGATCTTCTGACGCATTTATATTAAAATTCTCAAATAGCGGCGTTCGCCTTTGGGCCACTTATTATGGCGGTTCTGATTTTGAATGTGGCTATTCAATATGTTTTGATTCGAATGATAATGTATTTATTACTGGCGCGACAAAATCTACTAATTTTCCAATTCAAAATGCTGGTACCTTTTTTCAAGCAAGTTTTGGAGGTGGATTATCTGACATCTTTATTTTGAAATTTGATAATAGTGGTCTACGTCTATGGGCTACATATTATGGTGGTTCGAATAGCGATGGAGACTATTTTTCTATTCTTAGAGACTCTAATGACGACGTATTTGTTGCTGGCAGCACAAATTCAAGTGATTTTCCACTTCAAAATGCCGGTACGTTTTTTCAAGGAGCTTTGAATGGATCTAGCGATGCGTATATATTAAAATTCTCTAATAATGGCTCTCGCCTATGGGCTACTTATTTTGGTGGTTCTGGAGTAGAATACGTGTCCAGCAATGATATTATTGTAGTAGACAATTGTAATAATTTATTTTTTTGTTTCCATACTTTTTCTGCAACTTTTCCATATACTATTAGTAATAATTGCTCCTATTTTGATAATTCTTATAACGGTGGCTCATCAGATTTTATTATTACACGGTTTACTAATAACGGAAGTATTGACTGGTGTTCCTATTTAGGAGGTGATGGGTACGATTTTGGTTCATCAATTGATGTTGATTTTAATAATAATGCATTCATAACAGGGGAATGGAATAACGTTTTTAATAATGCTTCTTATCCGCTTGCAAACCCTGGCAGTGGAGCCTATTTCGATAATACGTTTAATGGTGTAATTGACGACGGCTTTATAGTAAAGCTCTCCCCTTTACAAATTCAAAAACAAGCATCACAGGTAAATACAACAAATTGCCAGTGCAATGGCTCAGCCACCTTTAGCATTACCTGTGGCGATGCACCTTATAGCTATGTTTGGAGCAATGGGCAAAGTGTATTAAATACAACATTAACTATTAGTAGTATTTCTAATTTATGTGATGGTGTATATAACCTAACGGTCACTGCCGGTTGCACGCAAAGTGTTGTAGAAACTTACACCATAAGTGGTGGCGGCGGGATCGTTGCTCAAGCCAATGTATTACCCGGTAATGCAATATGTGAGGGTCAAAGTTTTACCTTAAGCACCGTTGCGGCTAACACTTATACTTGGTCAGGGCCAAATAACTTTACAGCAAACACACAAAACGCGGTAATAAATAATGCGCAAGTAACAAGCAGCGGAGTTTATACAATTTCTATTGAGGCTGGCCCTGGCTGCGCATCAACCGCAACAGTAGCTGTTAATGTACAAGCAATAGCGCAGCCCAATGTTAATTTTAATTATCAAACGCAGTATTGCACTGCTGATGGTATTGCAAAGGTAATTTTATCCAATGGCTTTAATTTTGGTGGAATTTTCTCAAGCAATGCAGGCTTAATAATAGATGCAAATACGGGCGATATTGATTTATCATCAAGCACCGCAGGAACATACATTGTAACTTATAACATTGCAGCAGGTTTTTGCAAAGCAGCAGGTAGTAATACTGCACAGGTAATACTAAGCAAAAGCCCGGTATTAGAACTAAACCCAACAAACATTAAATTAAGCTGCGGAGCCAGTGCCACAATAACCGTAAACGGTGCAGATGACTATACTTGGTCAAATAGCAGTTTATTAGATTGTGCAACATGTTCTGTGGTAGTAGCAAGCCCCTATAAAACAACTGATTTTTGTGTAACCGGCACCAGTAATAATTGCACCAGCAAAGCCTGTGTAAATGTAACTACAGAGCAAACCTTAGATGTACCCAATGCCTTTACACCAAATGGCGATAATAATAACGATGAGTTTTGCTTACAAGGTTGGGCGGGTTGTGTGCAAAGTTTTGCCATAAGTGTGTTTGATAGATGGGGGCAAGAAGTATTTACATCCAACAAAGCCAACTTTTGTTGGGATGGTACTTACCAAGGCAAAGCCTTAAATACAGCAGTATTTGTATACAGCATAAAAGCCAATATTGATGGCAAACAAATAAGCAAAAAAGGAAACATTACGCTTTTAAGATAAAATAGTAAATAATTAAAAAAATAAATGATATGAAAAAGAAATTAAAATACTCAGTACTTATTAGTCTGATGCTAATAAAAGGTTTTAAGTCTCAAGACTTACATTTTTCACAATTCAAAGAAAATCCATCACTAGTAAATCCGGCATTAACTGGAGCGTTTGAAAACCTAAGAGCTTCAATAACATACCGCAGCCAATGGAATAGTTTTACGAATGGTTTTGTTGGATACGGCGCATCTGTGGAAACCAGATTCAAATCAAACAATTGGGAGAAAGTGGATGCTTTCAGAAGCATGACTTTTAAAGAAAAAACCACCAATAGGTTGGCTATGGGGGCATCAGTTTATTCAGATAAATCAGGCGATGGGCAATATGGTATAACAGTTGGTAATCTTTCTTTAGCCTCATCGGTTCCATTAAATAGATACAGTAAACTATCAATTGGTGTTCAAGGATCATTTGTTCAAAAATCTATAAATACAAATAAGTTAATATTTCCAAATCAGTTTGACGGATTAAATTACAATACAAATAATTTATCAAACGAAAATTTCGCAAATACTCAAGTAATTTATGGCGAATTAGCAACAGGTATGTTATATACATATAACGATAATAAAAAAGAACAATCAAAATCTGGTAGCTTAGGAATATCAGCCTATCATTTAAATAAGCCGAGCGCCAACTTTTTAGATTCGGGTATTGATAAAGTAATGCCACGATATAGTTTACATGGCGAGTTTAATATGCCAATAGCTGGGAGTAATTTAAGTATTAATCCATCATTTTTAGCTCAAATGCAAGGTAAATTATTTGAAGTAGCAATTGGCAGTCATGTTAAATATTATTATGGTCAAAATTCAAAATACACAGGTATTAAACAAAAAAGTTTTGTTGAGTTTGGAACGCATTATAGACTTAACGATGCTTTAATATTTTCGGTAGGATTAAACAAAAATAATTTTGGAATAGGATTTAGTTACGATGTAAACTTATCAAAATTAACACCTGCAAGTAATTATAGAGGTGCCACTGAAGTTCAATTAAAATACACTCTTAAAAAAAGTTATTTATATCAAAAAAAGGCAATGTTGTAGATAGTATCTAAATCAAACAAATCCAACATTTTTTGTAATGGTGAAGGATAATATAACTATTAATGAAAATAGAATAGTTTAGTACTATCATAATTTGGGAAGGATTGTATTCACTTATTTCTACTAACAGCAAGCTATGGCTCACTGCAGGCGGACGTGCAAGGCTCTAGCAAATTTCAGGTCGCTTCGCTTTCATGCGGTCAAGTGGGGTCTATTTGGAAGGAATTTCCAATTAATTGCTAATGGTGATGCGCGCAAAAATTGCCTACAATTTTTATATTTTTAATCAATTTATAAAATGGGATTACTAATTCTTAAATCAACTCAGTAAACCTTTAACATCGAAAGTTGTAAGAAGCAATTACAATTTTTTCTTCATTTACGCAGCATTTCAAAGCATCTTATTAGTACTCGTAGCTTTTCTTCTGTAATTTTCTTTACTAACAAGTTTGTGTTTTATTCTTAACTCGTGGATTACATAATACAATTACACGAAATAAGCCAATGTGTTAACCCAGCGGAGGTAAAAATCAAAATCAACTTTGCCTTTTGAGATATAGGTTATGATATAAATTAACTTTTATGAAGGTAAAGAACACCAGTTTCTATAAATTATTAAAATGTTATGTACCTGTTTTAACCTTTGTAAACATAATAGAACTCCTGAATTATTCTGGGCTACTTCCTACGAAATTTCCTTTTATATAAGTTTTTATTCAATATGCCAAACAGACTTTCTTTCAAGTTCGAGGTAGTGCAGAATTTGTTGGATTAATCCGATGTCAGTATCACTATTGAAAGTTAGTTCATGTGGAGTAACTGTATCTTCTAATCCAAATTGAACAAAACCTTTTAAATGAATATCATTTTCTACTCAACATCATTAGAAATTACCTTTTAGTTGTTTTTACTTAAATAATTAGCTATCTATAGTCACACCACCCTCTGTTGGATGGTCTTTAACATTCTTGTTATTAGGAATTTTTCTCGTTATCCAAAGTATAATCAAATCGCCTATAGACCATGTTAATCCATAGATAAACTCGTGCACAATAATTCCAAAAACAATAGAAGGGACAAAAATTTTAAATTTAAAAAATTGCTTTAATAGTTCGGTACTTTCAAATCCGTAAACTAAATAATATAAAAATATTAAAATAGCAACTAATAGGGTTCCATATATTAAACCGAAAATACTGGCTTTGTAAATAGAAATTGTTTTCTTGTTTTTGATAATAATTATTAATTTTAGATTGTATTTATTCAACTAATTGCGAATAAATTTCTTGTAATTGTTCAAGGTACCTTCCATAGAGTTGGTAAATATATTTCTTACCAAACCAAATAAATAAAAGTAAAATAGGAAATGTAACTAAACAAACTTTCAAGATCTTATGGACACTTATCTCTGATTTCCCATGGTATAAGAAAATTCCTACTAAAAATCCTAACGGCATAAACACGATTAAATAAAAATTTAGCTGCCGAACATACCTTTTTAAAATAGATATTTTCTTCTCAATTGATTTTAATAAAATGACTTGATTCAATTTATCAAAATCATAAAGATACTTACTGTAAATTATGCTCCCTGTAATTAATGCTAAACTTGTAATCACAATAGAAACCAAAAATAAAATCCCATCATTATAAAACAAAACAGGGAGGGAAATACATAACGGTATGGCAATAATTAATTCAACGATGATATTCTTCTTAATTTTCATGCATAAATCGGCACTTTTTCGCATTGCTATTTTTTCAACGTCTATATTTAAAGAAGACTTCTTGGGCATGGACCTATCCCATATTTTAAATATTTCTTCTTCATTCATAATGATTGACTTAATACATTAAATAGTTCTTTCTTAATACGGTTTATTTTCACCCCAATATTAGATTCGCTTAGTCCTATTATTTCGGAAATCTCATTGTAAGATTTTTTATCAAGATATAATAAGATGATAGCCTTTTGATCAGGTTTGAGTTTATAAATAGCCTCATACAGCCTAACTACTTTCCTTTCAGTTTCTTCTTTTTCTTTGTTGCTGCTATTGTCTGGAATATCAAAATGATGAACCCATTTTTCATTATTATTATGTTTTGAATTATTACGTTTGAAAGTTAGAGCGGTATTTAGGGCAACTCGATAAACCCATGTGGATAATTTTGAGTCACCCTTAAAATTTTCAAATCCCTTCCATATGTTTATTAGCATCTCCTGATATAAGTCCTCATAATCATAATCAGATGAGTATAATCTGCCTATTTTGAAAAGAATAGGATGATACTCTTTAATAATATTCTCAAACTTGATATCCAAATCGTTTATTAAATAGTGAAATTAATCTATACAATGAGGGCTGAACCTATCAATGTGTAAAAAAACTTCTTCTTAAACATTCTAAATTAAATTAATTTTTATAGATAGGAGTTACTTTATATCCTCTGGTTATAAGCAGATTAATAATCCCTTTATCACCAGCCAAATGTCCTGCTCCAACAGCAAATAATGTTGGTTTCTCGGAAGCAAATTTCTCAATGTTAGGTATCCAACTCTCATTTCTTTTGTCAAGAATAGAACCTTTAAGGGTTATATATTCAGGATATAAATCAAAAAGCTTATTTAGTTCAAAAATATCTTCCTTTTTGTAGGCTAAAATCGTTTTTTCAATACTTTTACTTATTGCTTCTTTTTCTAATATGTAATTTACTACCCAAGTGAATTGCTGTTTTAAAGATACCTCATCCATAAAAGAAGTTTGTACTTCTACTTCTTCAAGACCTAAAACTCTCCAGGAATGTTTTTTTGCATATTCCATTAATTCAGCTTCGTATGATTCTGGCTGTGAACATTTAAAATATTTCATCAATATCATAGACATCAAAGCAAAGGGTTTAACAATGCCTAACTGTGACATATCTGCCCCATAATTAATTTTAAAAAACTCATTTACAATTTTAAGGTCTTTTTCGGACAATTCTGTGCTAATATTTTTCATAGAAGGATTAACTGACCCTTGCTCTAGCCTTGTCATAAAATCAGGCTCATCCATATCGGTTTCCAATACCAATTGTTGAGACGCATCTAGGGCTGTTTTTATTCTTTTGGTAATTTTTAATTCATTTGAACAAGTAGCATGAATAGTTCCAAATAAATAGGAAGGAGTTTTTAGTCCATTTCCTTCAATTTTCCAAAGCAAAGAATTCTCGTTTTGAGCTTTTCCTATTAAGGAAGCCAAAATAATTAAGGCTGTTACAATTTTATTCATTTTTTAGATTTTTAAGGTTTAATTTTATTTATACCATTAGTATCAGCAATTTCAAATTTCTTACAGTTTCTACAAAATATTTTATTATTTACAATGGAAGTAGGATTTTAGTTTGTTCAGGTTTAACAGCAAAAAACCGTCACCAATCAATAAAATAATATAAAAAACACATAGTATTTAGTGTTCAACGAACATTCCTACGGCAAAACTTAGTGATATGTATTTCAGCTATTATCATTTATTAATCCTTCTAACTTTTGCTTATATGTAGCTGAAATTGGAATTGACTTATCTTGAATTTTAAGCATGTTGCCCTCAATTTTTTGAATATGAGAAACGTTTACAATAAAAGACTTATGTACCCTTATAAAATTTTTTTGAGGTAACTTATCATACAGTTCAATAAGTTTATCAAGAACCATCAAAGGCTTGTCATTCTTAGTGTGGATTTTAACATAATTTCCACTTCCTTCAATAAAAAGGATTTCTGAGAAATAGTATTTATGTATTTTTTTATCAGCTTTGAAGAAAATAAAAGTTGGATCTGAACTTAGTTTTTCGTCATTCTCTTCTTTTTCTAGGTTGGTGTTTTTAGGCATCACAATTTTATTGACTGCCTTTAAAAACCGTTCAAAAGGAATAGGTTTGAGTAAATAATCGGTTATTCCATATTCGTAGCTTTCTGCACCAAATTCCGAAAAGGCTGTTGTTAGGATTACTTTTGGTGGATTTTGCAAGGTTTTGAGCATCTCTAATCCTGAAAGCGAAGGCATTTTAATGTCTAAGAATAAAATATCAATATGTTCTTGGTGCAAAACATTCAGCGCTTCAAATGCATTGCTGCATTTGCCGGCGATATGTAATGAATCAATTTGAGAGATGTAACTCTCTAGTATTTGTTGAGCAATGGGCTCGTCATCTACTATTAAGCATTGATATTTCATATGTCTAAATTATTTGTTTTTTAATTGTCATATGGTATAGCCAGTTTAGTCGTTTGTGTTTGTGTCTCGGCAAACATGGCTATTTCATATGTCTAATTTTTTTGTTTTTTTATTTGTCATATGGTATAGCTGGTTAAGTCATTTGTGGTTGTGCTGGCTGTAAACATGGCTATTTCATAATTGCAGGTGTAAAGTTACTTTAAAAAACGTTTCGGTATTTTCAATATCCAGCTGGTGTTTTTCGGGGTAGATCAGGTGTAATCTTTTTCTAAGATTATCTAAGCCCGTTCCGCTTTGAGGTTGTTTATCCAGATTGTTGCCCAACGAATTTTTAGCTTCAAAAAAGAGTTCATTGCTTTGTACGGATAATGCAAAGTGAGCATAATTTTCTTCCGAAAGAGTGTTTAGTCCATGTTTGAATGCATTTTCCACAAATGGAATAAATAGTAACGGAGGAATGAAAACATCTTCATCAATTCCTGAAACTTCAAATTGGATATCTGCATTTTTGCTTAAACGGATTTTTTCCAGGCTCACATAGTCTTCTAGGAATCGAATTTCCGCTCTCAGACTTACCGTTTCGGCTTTGCTGCTATCCAACAGATACCGCATCAAATCAGAAAGTTTTAACGTTACTTCTGACGCTTTTTGATTTTGATTCTGAGTTATTAGACCATACAGATTATTTAGTGTATTGAACAAAAAATGAGGATGCACTTGTGCTTTGAGAATGGAAAGTTCTGTTTTTAGCTGTTCGTTTTCGGCTTTTATCAAGGCTTTTTGTTTTCGAGAGTATTCTCTGAAAAATTTGAAGGAGCTTGTTAATACAACAAAGAATATAAGGTTCATAAAATGCTGAAAGAATGACGCACCGATTGAACCTGTACTTTCCGGTGCTGACAATTTTAAAACAAATGCTGTCAGGCTAACAGTCAACAAAAGTAATAGCAAATAAACCAGATACTTTTTTAGAAAGAAAAACTTTGGCAAAAGTATATAAAGATTAACATAGACTACCACAGCGCAGAGGCCTAGAATCATAAACCAATTCCAATAATCTTGTGCGTCTGCTTCTGGGTTCTGGCGATAAAACAGAAAAGTGAAGAAGCCCCAAAAGAAAATATGGGGCAAAATGATTAATAATTTAGTAGCTTTAGTTCTCATCTTTTTTCAAAAATAGTAATTTAATTATTTTTCTGCAGGTTTCATGGTTTTAATAAAAAACACGGCATCAAGAATTTTGCCCCATTGTTTAGAACTTGCTGCAGATTGATGATCAAACAACCTTAAAACAGTACCTTGGCTAAAGAATGATTCATTTCCAGAATTTTCTAACGTAATAAAGGCGTTTTCTATTCTTCTGGAAGCAAGTTGAAATTCCAAACTGTTTTCGCTAGGTGATTTCACAGGAATTCCTTTTTTATTTTTATCTACTATTCCATAATTCCCTTCAAATGCAGTAAATCCGATGGTATAAATTTCATTTGGAAATGAATTGTAGATAAGATTGCCCATAATTACTGATTCTTGAATAGATATACCTTGTATTTTAATTGGCTCTAAAAAATTGTTGTTTCGGATAAAATGATACGTTGCACCAATACAATTACCTTTTTATCAGGATAGACATTCTTAAGTAAATGGATGATATTCTCAGCCATTAGTTCATCTCTACGGTTATTTATTGGAATAATGCTTTTTTTATTGAAGATCAATTTCAGTAGGCGGATATCTGAATACGCAATAATGCTTTCGTCATTACTTTTAACCATTTGAGCAATTTTGTGTTCTCCTATGCTATTCAATTTTGATACAACCCATAGGCTTAACTGTCTGAATTTTATTTTGTCTTTATCAGACATTTTATAACGGATCTTAGCCAATCCTCCTTTCATGCCGTTTTGTTGGTAGCCTTTCTCTATATCTTTCCAAATCGAAATATATGCTTTATACTCATCTGTATTCGTTGCCTCTGAATACTTATCCTTAAAGATTCCCTCAATAAATGTACTGTAGTTATGATTGCCAAATCCATAGGACGAACTGAATTTGCAATCAAACCCGGCCATTTGAATTGGTTTGCCATTTTGTTTGTGCTTTTCAATAGAGGAATAAAAGTGTTCCCATTGCTGTGTTCGCCAAAAATCCCATAACGAACTTTTAATTTTTTGTGATTGTCCTGTTTCTTGAAACTCTTTGTTGGCTTGCATCAAATCGAACATTCCGGCTTCAAAAAGTATTACCTCAAAGCCCATTTCCTTTATTAAAAAATCCACCATTTCTGATCGGGCAGCAAATGTTGCACCATCATAATGCGTTGCTTCTCCTAAAAACACGATTCGTTTATCTGAAATTTTTTCTTTCAAAAAATCAAATTTTCCAGCACTTAGGGAATCATTATTTATTGTGTGAACATTATTTTTAATCCACTCATTTGATATACTGTTTGACTGTGAAAAAGATGGTATCGAAAGCAGCAATAGAATGCCAATAAAGAATAGTGTTTTTTTGCTCATTCCACTATGTTTACGGTTAAAGAAAGCCAGGACAAGAAAATAAAAAAGACTAATGCTTATTATGAATGCAACTAAACCAGGCCAATCAATTGCCCATTGAAATTGAGTAAATTTTTCTTGATCAGGGGGGAAAAATAAAAGCAATATTAAGTTGTTCACAGTATGCGCGCCTGCAGCAAATTCTATGCGTTTGATTCTTAAAACAATTAAGGTGAAAAATACACCAAAAACGAAGGCTTCTAATAATGACTGAAAACCATACCCAAAATGAAGTAAGGCAAAAATTAATGAATTAATAATAACTAAAAACAATGTTCTTTTAATCTTTAACAACACTCCTTGCAAAGCATATCCCCTAAATATTATTTCCTCTGCTGTAGATTGAACACCAACACATATAATACCTACAAAAAAAAGAAAAAATATCTGCGGCAATGAAAAGCTCAACGATAGAAAACGATTAAAATCCTGATATTGAAATATAAATGAAAGTAAAATAAGCATTGGGCTCCATAACAAAAAGCCCAAAAACCATAACTTCCAGGAGAATTTGCTTTTATCATGAATTAAGGTAGCAAACGATCTTTTATGCAATTTATTTATCATTAGCCATAAGCCCAGCAATAAAGCAGCAAATGTACCTCCCAAGCCCATTAGGGTTACTAAAGTTTCTGAAAAAGGTGTTTTTTCAAAATTTAATTTTACAATGGGCATTACAAATTTGCCAAATATTACCGTAAATAGCCCTGCAAACAATACCATTACTAGAATGGTAAGTGCATACCGCCACCATTCGTTTTTGCCTAATGAGGCATTTTCAATAAAATTACTTTTCATCGCTTTGTGGATTTACAGGTGAGGACCCTTTTTTCTTTTCAGTCCATTTTACAGCACCCCAAAGAATGCTTTTCACTTCATACTTTGCAGTGTCTATTCTATTATCGTAGAAATCTGTCTTATACTCAGGTAAATTGCACTTTACCGAATCTCTTGTATAGCCCTCAGACTTGAAAAGCCCCCAGAAGGCAGAATATTGCACTTTGGCTTTTTTGGGCGGGTTTTGAACTTTGCTTTGCGCATTTGCTGCAACTGAAGTCAGTATGACTGCGGTGATGATAAGTAATTTTTTCATTGTATAATTATTTTAAATGAGTGTCCGCTTTGATTACAAATATTGCAATTTGATTTTCTTCATTTACCCCGTTCCCTAAAGGGTGTGAAGAAAATCAACTTACTCCCTTTAGGGTTTGGGGTTAAGAAGTTGATTTTCTGACTTTAATTAACCTTTTGTTATAATAGCGGATACTCAAGTTATTTTATTATTTGGTTTTATCTTGTAATATTATTTTTTCCAAAACATACTGCTTCACAGGATCCAGCTTTTGCTGAATATCTTCTGCGATAGATTCAATGAAGACGTCCGGTTTTACTGGATCGTAATTGTTTGCATCCCCATTGGCACGGGTAAATAAAGATGCGGGAACAACAAAAGCTATTTTGGCATTAGGTGTTTTTAAGGGCAATGCGTTACTCAACTCACGTGGAATACTTTTGGTCGATTCACCCACTAAGATGCCAAGATCAAAATCTTCAACTGCATTCGCCATCATCATCGCTGCTGAATGGGTGTTGGGTCCAATCAATACATAAACCTGCCCGCTAAAACTATTTTTCACTTTTTTGGGTAATGATGGCTTGCTTTCTTCTTTGATATTTGTTCCAATAGGATACTTGTGGTAATCTTTCATCAATCCTTTTTTAGCGATCATTCGGAAAGCCCAAGGCAAGCCATCTAAAAATTCTCCAAACTGTCTACTTACCCGCATGGTTGAACCTCCAGTCTGTTGATAAGGTTTGAGTGCTATTTTTTGAAGAATAGCTTCAGAAGGATAACTCGATCCACCACCATTTTCTCTGAGATCAATTATCAAATTTGATACGCCTTTTTCTTTCAGTTCGGCAAAATAAGATTCCAGCTCTTTTTCAAAAGATTTTGTGATTTCATTGTTTTGGACAAAAAGAAAAGACTTTGCGTTGATGTACCCAATGTTTTTGTCCAATAGTTCAAACGTAATGAAATCTTGCAGTTTTACTTTTGTGTCAATTGGTTTTTGGGTTCTGTATTTATCCAGATCATTTGTTCCTTGTAATTCTAGAATCTCAATCAATCCGGTTTTTTTATTCATGATCTCTACAGAGTATGGATGACTGATGTTTACAGCCCACAATAAAAAAGGGAAAGAAGCTCCAACCATCTCATCGCTATTTCCATCATTCGCAAGAAGAGGTTGGATAGTTTTTATTATTTCGCTCATTTCATTCCCGTTAATTCTTATTACTTCATTTCCAATATTTTTTTCAGGAATAGCGTTGTCAATGATGCCTAATATTTCCCATTTTCCTTGATTCTTTTTTATGAACAATGGGAAAAAGCGATAGCCATTTTTTATAGCCTCATCCAGCATAGCTTCAGGAGGAAACGTGTAAATATGCCCAACATTAAATGCTGCGGAAAGTCTCATAAAATCAAGATACAATTCATTTCCCTTTCTGGCTCCTTTACCTTTTAAATCCATTGCCAGTTTCTGAATTGAAAGTGAATCGGCATTCATGTATGAAAAAGGGGAAACCTCTTCTACTGATTTGATGAAATAATCGATGTCCTCTGCGATTTCTTTCTCTGAATATTCAATGTCCTTAGTTTCTGTGATCATCATTTGTTCCATTGTGGTCGTATATTTTTTTATACCACAAGAGCTAATAATTGACATACAAATTATCATAAAAAGGATACTCCCAATTATGGTATATTTTCTTTTCTTGCTTTTCATATTACTTAATTTAAATGTTATTGAACACTGCAAACTTGCGTATAATAAGATAGTAGCTAAAATAATAGTGATGACTTACTTTGGAAATCGTTTGAAATTTGGTTTTTCTTATGTGAGTTGGATTTGTCAATATGCTGCCAACTTTTTTCGCCCTGATGAAGGTGGCGTTTACTCTACAAATGTTTTTGCGGAGAACCAATGCTTGGTAAACAACAGTTGTTTCTTCAGAGCAATAAATCGCCACTTTTGCCAAAACGTACTGGGCGGTTCTTCTTTATTGATTTAAAAATTTTCTTATCTCTTCAATATACCTTTCTGGTTGTTCTACAAATATTTGGTGTCCTGCATTTGGAATTACTATGAGTTGATTATTCTTATAGATGTTTAAATATTCTTCATTATATTCCCACTCAATGTTATCACACTGCCCTTTTAGCAACAAAATTGGAATGGTATTATTTTGAAGTTTTGAGCGAGGGTCGGTTAATTTTCCAAAGCTTCTATTGGTTCTGATATTACAATAATAACCCGCACCACCTTCTTCTTTTAGGGCTTTTGTGCTGTCACAAACCAGGGCTTTGGTAAATTCAGTTGCTAAATCTGTTAAGTATCCGTCGGCTTCATAATCACTTGCTAATTTCTTACCAAAAAAGTTAGCCCAGATTGCCACAGAAATTCCTCTTGCAGTTAAAGCTTTTTTATTTGATTTGGCTGAAAGATCGGAAGGAGCCTTTAGCTGTAAACTATCTGGAAAATTATTTTTAGGTTCCTTAATTATTTGAGGCATAATCTCTCCTGGGTTCGTAAAGATAATTCTATCCACTTTTTCATTGTTATCAGCTGTATAAAGCGTGGCCAATGCCCCGCCCCAGGACTGCCCGATTAAGATAACTTTTACTGCATTCAACTCTTTGACAATAGCTTCTAGGTCTTGCTTGTGCTTTTCAGCTGTATATTCTTTAATGTTTTCTAGCCTATTTGATAAGCCACAACCGATTTGATCATATAAATATACATTATAACCATCATCAGCAAGATTCGAGAGTAATTCTATGTTTTTGCTGTAAACATAACCACCAGGTCCACCATGTAAATAAATAACAGGATATGGTTTAACGCTGTCTCCTTTGGCTGGCAAATAGGTATAAGCAATTTTTGATCCTGTCGGTAGCTGCCAATATTTGGTTGTTGTCCTTGGTTTAATATAGGGGACATTATAAACTTTGGGACTACATCCAAAGAAGATAAATACAATCAGCAACGCTAACAACGTTTGCAGTGCAGTTTTCTTAATTACTTTTTTCATTTTTCAAAAGTTTAAATGTTTTTTTACACAACAAAATTCCTCATAATAAAATTGCAAGTAAAATAATAATGATGACATAATTTTAAATTCGTTTGAAATATGCTTTTTTATATGAGTTGAGTTTTGAGATTGTTACCAAATTACAAGGTTTGATTTAGTATTTATGATTAAAAGAAAATCTAAAACCAAATTTTATTCCCGTATTAGAATTTAAAAAAGGATTACCAGCTACCCAACCATTGCTTTTACAGCTAAAGACAATATACGTTGCACATTTTTTACTTATTGCGTAATCTAATCTAAGATTGATTAAACCGCCAAATTGTCCTCTATCACTGTAAAATTCTTGATTTTTTGGTTGAAGCCATGCACTTGCGTTGATGCTAGCATTTATATGTTTTAACAAAGGGTAATCAATCAATTCCATAGCCAATGCGGGAAAACTGTGCTTGAAATTTTGATTTAATGACGGACTAAGAACTATATTGTACTTTGAATACTTTAAATAGATACTGAGACCTAATTGATTGCCAAAAGAAGTTGGATAATATCTAAATGCAAAATTACCTTTGATTTTTTTCTCATTTATTTTACCTAATGAAATTGATTTAAAACCGTAGTTTAATGGTGAAATTAAATTGATGTACGAAAGTACTGTTTGTTTCTTTATCCAATCATATTGCTCATCTGTGAGTTTGTCGCCATAAATGTAACGATCATAACCGTTCCCATAAACATTTAAACCCCTTGCGGAATAAGGTTCGTTGGGATTAAACAAATCATAGGCCCAGGCTGTCATATCCAACCCGGTAAAATCTCTTATGCTTTGATTGTCCTTTTCTAATTCCATTACTTCTAATGTTGTGTTTGTAGCCTGATCTTTTCTGCTACACAAATCTAAGTAGCCAGATACAGTTAAAAATCTGATTAGGTAATAAGGGATGGTAACCAACCTATTTTCTGAAACAAAATCGTATCGTTGCATGGTTTCTGCACTAAAGATGTTGCCCTCGTTACCCGCAGCACTTATTCTTACAAGGTCTGCATTACTTTTTAACTTGATCAGCACTAGGTTGGTATCCAGTACCTGATCCACACTTTTAAGCGTTGAGTAGTTAGCAGAATTTTTGCCCGTAATCCAATTATTAAGTGAATTATTTGAATAACAATGGCAGCGAGACATTGTTGCTCTGTGAAACTCTTCATGTTGCCAGCCCATACCAAAGGGTAAAAGGGCATCTGCGAGTAGATTTAAAGTTAGTTCTGAGGCATATCTCTTAACTTTTTTATATATCCGTTCAGTTGGTTTTCTATTGAGTAACTTGTGTGTTCCAAGAAATATGAGTTGTCTTGTATTCACATCTACCTGGGTGGATTGCTCCATGCTGGGAATTTTATAAGAACTCAAAAAATTGTAATTACCGGAAGGTTTATTTAAATTGGCAATACTAGTTTGCTGTAGATTTGATGAGTAGAGTGCATGGGGAAAATCAAATGTTGTAATGTCAAAAAGTACTTTGTTCCTTACTTTTACAGTGTCCGAATTTTGTGATTGTAAAAAAATTGATGAGGCAAGAAAGAGAATTAGTAGCCTTTGTCTAGTAATTGTTTTTTTCATAAAAGCAATATTTATATACCGCAAACATCTTTCTTTTGGCTGTGTACGCAAAAATTTCTTGATGAACGTAAATAGAAATCATTTAAAACAAGGTTTTTTTTATGTGATTTGCCATTTAGGCAATAAAACCCACTCAAACTGACACCCTGATTTCACTAAAAACTGACCAAGCCTTTCTATTTATGCAAAAATAGAAAGGCAAATAGCCAGCATTCAATTAGAAAAATGACTTACTTGCTTGCCATAACTTTTGCTGCCATATTCAAACGTATTTGGCTTGAAGGAGTAATACTTGAAAAAAATGCTAAAATTCTATTTTTAAAACCGGGAATTACATGAAGTTTTCCTTTCATCATTCCATTAAAACCAACAGCAGCAACATCTTTAGCAGACAAAACACCACTATCATATAGCTTTGCATTATGCATATCAGCCCTTGCCATAAATTCAGTTTTGGTCGCTCCAGGCGACAATACTGTCGCTGTTACACCGGTGTTTTCAAACTCTTTGTGAATAGCTTCAGTTAAGCTAATAACATAGGCCTTTGACGCACCATATACTGCAAAATATGGATCTGGTTGAATACCTGCTGTAGATGCTACATTTAAAATTTTTCCTTTTCCTGTTTTAAGCATTTCCTTGGCGTAGTAATAAGTTAGCTCTGTTAAACTAATGATATTAAGACCTAACATTTCGGTATACTTTTCCATACTTCTTTCGGTAAACATTCCATAGTCTCCAAACCCTGCATTATTTACCAAATAAATTACAGTTAGTTTATTTGTAATTACACAGTTGTTAATGTCTACAAACCCATCACTCACAGACAAATCTGTTGCAACATAATAAACATTAATACCATATTTTTTTTCTATTGATATTTTAATTTGTTCCAATTTCTGCTTGTTTCTTGCTACAATTAAAATATCAATATTTTGCTGGGCAAATAGTAAGGCTATCTCATACCCAATTCCACCCGATGCACCTGTTATGATTGCTACTTCTTTCATATTTAGTCAATAAGTTTAATGGTTAAAGAATTGCTTTGTTGCGAAAAGGTAAACTTACAATCAGAAAAGTCTGGACTTGAAAGTTTCGGCTTGAAGTTGTTCGAAAAACCAAAGGGTTCACTTGGATAGCCGAAAAAGTTTTTGTCGAGCTTTCCGTTCCCGTTTAAGTCATGTGAAATAGCCACAGCATAGTCACCGTATGGAATGTCAAATTCAACTATCATTTCACTGCCTGTTGTTATTACTTTCGAGTTTTTCCAATACCTACTAAATTCAGGGAATTCGTCTCCAGCTCTATAAATCCCAACGTAAAGTGTTTTCCCTTTATTTTGGATGTTCGTAATTTTGACAGAAAGTTTTTTTGTGTTCACAGCTTGCTGTCCGTGAGCCCCAAAGGCTAATACTAAGCCTAATGCGATTGTTGCTAATTTCATTTTTTGCATCTTTTTTAGTTTTAAAATTATGATGCAAAGATGAGGAGCAGGAAAATCACATTCATTGACATTTGTTAAGAAATTATTTTTTTGATTTTGTTATTTCCTTGCGAAGTCTGCTAAGGCTTTCAGGTGCCACCCCTATGTAGGAAGCAATAAGATAGTGTTGAAATTTATTTAGCAAATAGGGCTCTTCTTTTAAGATTTGCATATATCTTTCTTTAGCATTCAATGTCAATAGTATAAATGCCCTTTTATGAACGTTCTGATAGGCCGTTTCTGACATTTTACTAGCCACCTTTTCGAGAATGTGGGAGTTGGAAGTTAGTTTTTGAATACTGTCGTAACTTAACATTACTACTTCTATGTCTTCAAGTGCTTGAAATGATAAAAATGTAGGTGTTTGTGTAAGGAAGCTATTATAATCTACTAAGAAATAATTTTCAAATTTTGATTCGTTGTCATTAAAATGAAAGTTCCAAGTTAAGTCCTGTCCTTCTTGATTGATAAAGAAAGACCTTGCTTTACCAGAAACGATAAATAAAATATTTTTGCAGATATTACCTTCTTGAAGAATCTTGTCGCCGGTCTTGAACTTTTTATAAGTCAACTCGTTTTCCAACAAATCCCTATCGCAATTAGGAAGTGAAACAAAATTCAATATGAAATTTACAAAAGGGTTCATGTTATTTTAACTATTTATGTTTATAATTGACCCACCATTACTGATAATTTTTTGGTACTTGTCGAAAGGCGGTATTTATAGAACCGAGCTTGATACGAAGATCCGATGTTCAAATATATAAAAAAAGCGTCATACGGAGCACTGATCTGCCACTTTTGCCAAACACCTGTTATAAGCCAGCCTTTATTGGCTTACCATGTTAGTTGAATTTAGATATCCATTAATCTATATTATTTGTGTCAAAAATATTATTTAATGATTTACCATTCATTATACGATTGAAAATTTTTTGTGTATGTTCCTTTTCCTGAAAGGGATGTTTTTGGTAAATATCTGCATAATGTTCGGTCAAAAAGTCATCAAACTCATCTGTTTTTAGCCCTGCAACTGCCTGAATGTTTTTAAGATAGTCTTTATTAAATTGTAAGTTATCAGGATTTACCTTCCCAACTTGAATAAAACCCTTGGTCTTTCCTGCACATCTGCAGGGATTTTCTTTTCTGAGAAGGCCACATTTATTATTCATAAAATTGTAAATGTCTTTTCTTGCTCTTGATAACTTTTGTCTGAAATTGTCCTTTGAAATATTCAATAAACTTGCTCCTAAATTATGATTGACATTGAATACTTCTCCAAGTATGAAAATTAGTCGCTGTTCCCTTTCTAAACACAATAACATTCCATTCATACAAGTTAGTTTGGTTTCTTCAATTTCTAGTCGCATCTCGGCTTCTTCCAATTCAGACAAGGCTTGATAGGGAATTAAGTCTAATTTGTTTCCTACATTTTCAAAAGATATAGTCGCCAATTCAGATGGCGTTTTTTTCATTTGTAAAAAGTGATTAAATGTTACTCTATAGACCCAAGTTCTGAAATTACTTTCTTTCTTGAACTGCGATAGTTTGGTAATTATTTTGATTAGAACTTCCTGTGTGATGTCTTGGGCATCTTGCACATTTCCAATCATCTTTAATGCGATATTATAGATATAATGTTGATGTCTGGAAATGAGAGATTCTAATGCAGCCATTGAACCTGCTACTGCACTTTCAATCAGTTCTTCATCTGATTTATTCCGATAATTTGATAAAAAAGGATTTTCCATGTTGCAAAATAAAAGTGCCGCCTGAAAATCAAACGGCACCTTTGTTAAGGTTAATTACTTTTTTGATAAGTAATTCCTTTTACTTCCATTTCGTCTTTCTCTTTTTGGCTCATTGTGTTAATTTTAGCCACTGAATTAATGGGACAACTGGCGGCTGCCGATGTTCCAATCAGCATAATGGCAGCTATTCCAATTACAATAGCAATTGTGCCAGCTACGGCTCCAAAGTACCATGCGCCAAGTGCTGCAACACCAATCACAAAACGAATAATCCTGTCTTTTCGACCAAGATTTCTCAGAAACAATTTTTTGCTCATAATTTTTACTTTTTAAAGGTTTGTAATACTCATTAGATTATAAATCTCAATAAGTGTGACAATTCATTTTTTAATGTTGGCATATAACTTATAGTGAATTTGCGACGTTTTTTGCTTGTCCAATTTATGCATTTGAGCGCTAACCCGCAAAAAATGGACGCGAATTTGCTGTTAGCTGTGGGGCCTACTGTCCTTTGGAGGCTATAAGTGTTTTAATTAATTCTAAAACCTTTAACGATTCTTCTAAAGGGCTAATGTGTCCGCCATCGAAAATACAGATGCTAAAAAATAAAATAGTTGAGGAGAATTAATATGTTTAATACGATTGAACAATACTACGATTCCCTTTAACAAGATAAAGAAAAAATTATTCCACGATCTACATCGCTTATTAAACAAGATAACCGCTTTATACAAACCTTATTCGTGAAATATTAAAAAAGGTCTATAAGATTTTTGGATATGAAACTAACTATTGTCTTTATCGGGCCCGAACGCCCATCATTCCAATTGGTTCTTACAAGTTTGATAAAGGAAACGGGACTAATGCAGCTATTAAGTCTTCGACTTACAAAACGTTCTAGTTCACCCGTTTCCTTTTTATTTAATTTACTGTATTTTTACATAAATATAAACTAAAGGCAAACCGTTATTTGCCGTACGTTTCTTTTACTTACTTTTTTTGAAAAGATACCCTTTCCACATCCAAAGTCCCGAAATAGAGACCACTGGAAGGATAATTGCTTTGATAATTAAAAACAGAAGAATATTATTCGATAATGGTGAATAAAAATATACGCCTATCAAAACACCTGATATTAAGTGTATAAATCTTGCAATTTTTCTAGTTTGAGAAAACTTATACATTCTTCTTTTCTGTTAGTTTATAGTCTGAAAATATATATGTAACAAATACTGCCAGTGCAAATCCTAGGTAAAAATATTTTGCAATTAATCCTTCTAATGTATCTAGATAGAATGCAACTCCAACTAAGATTATCGAAACAATTAATTCTATCCAACCGTGGACTTTTAGAGGAACAATTTTTAATAATCCCATCTCGAAATCTGTAAGAATTGTCAAGGCCAAATGTACGCCTCCTAAAATATAAGTAAATAATGCCGTTATTTGAGGCAAGCCGAAAAAGGTCGGTGATAACCATAAGAAGATTACCACACCATAATCTATGATTCCGTGAATTCTTGAATTTAATTTCATTTTTGTAATTTTTAAATTATTTATGAAGCAAAAATAAACTCAATAAAAAACATTCACCTTTAACTTAAGTTAAAAAATCAACTCGATATGATTCTTTTTCTAATTCTACTTAGTGAAGGACCACTAATACCCAAGAAACTAGAAATTTTAGACAATGAAACTTTATGTATAATTAATGGATGTACTTCTAATAGTTTCAAATATCTATTCTCTGGAGATAACGTTAGTAGGATATCATTTCTCTTGTATAATGTAAGTAAAGCCCTGTTAGAAATATTTTTAGAAACTACCTCCCAATCATTGTTTCTTGAAGCTAATAAACTAAAATTGTTTTTATTAAATGTAATCACTAGACTATCTTCAAGTGCTTTAATGAAATAATTTGACGGAGTTTCGGTAATGTAACTACTAAAGTCTGCAGTAAAATCATTGTCGAAATAGAATAGAAAGTTGATTTCAGTGCCGTCAACCACTGAAAATTGTCTAAAAGCTCCATCGATAATAAATGAAATATTATTACAAATGTTGCCTTCCATTAAAAGAAAACTATCTTTTCGTATTTTTTTAATTTCAATAGAACCTGTAATAAGTTCATTCTCTAGTGTTCTAAAGTCAATAGGTGAAAATGCACTTTCTATCTGTGACTTATAATTAGCGTATTGCATTATTTTTGATTAAAAATTGTATTCAATTCTGGTAATTGATGCATCGTAAGAGGTCTCGCTGTATGGCACATAACGGTTTGCAGCTTGGCGTAGTGGCGTCATTTCAGCACAAAAGTTCAATCGGAGAACTGCACTTTGGTTAAGCACTAATCAGTCATAGAAGCACGTCACCCGCCATTTTGCCAAACTGCTGTTAGCTGTAGGTTAGTATTATCTGTTCAGTGGGTAATCGATTGTTTTGTAATCCCATTCTTTTATTTCATTTCGCCATTCTTTTTCCAACTCGTCAATTTTTTTGTTAATGATTTGTTCTATTTTAGTAAAACCAAACTTATAGCAATACAGGACGGTTTCTAAGCCATATTTTTCATAGATCAATTTAATAACACTGCCACTTAGAGGATAGGAAACAATTTCATTTCTTCTAAAATCATGTATAACATCCGAAATTCTTATCTGTTTATTATTCAAAATATAATTTGCGACAGAATGTAAATCATAACCCCACCATTTGTCATCAGAAAAAACAGCAAACCCCTCACTTGTAAAACCATCTTTTGGAAGTACACCGGTATAGTGATAAATAATTAAATGAAAAAGTTCGTGAG
>JADBXZ010000029.1 GCA_020403265.1 Bacteroidota bacterium | reverse complement strand
GGCAACCGCCTTACCATTAGCAGCGCCGCAGGCGATCCTTATTTTGGTGCAGCCAGCAGTGGTTTACGCTTTACAAATATGACAAGCGCATCGCCCACAATCTTAAATCCTAGCAATAAGGTGCTTTCGGTAGATGCAAACGGTGATGTGGTGTTGGTTCCCGATGGCCCGGGCGGTGGTGGTGGCAGCACAAATGTTACGGCACAAAATGGTTTAAGTAACATTAGCCCAAGTATTGTTGAGTGGGGTGGCACTTTGCTGAATGATAGTTTAATTTAAACATATTAAGTTTCATTTGTTTTTATTTTAAAATAAATCCTTTAATTTTATTCCAAGGCATTCAGCAATTAAACTCAACTTTTTCACTGAAATATTGTATTTCCCAGTTTCTACTTTATTTATGAACTCTCTGGTTAAATTGGCTTCAAAAGCAAGTTGTGCTTGTGTTAGGTTATATTTTATTCTAGCCTTTCTTATATTATTGCCTAATAAAATTAAAATATCTTTATCCTTTTTCAAAGCCACACCTAAAAGTGTTAGCTTATGCTATGTTAAAAGTGAAATATATTTCACTTTTTAAATTTTATTTTTTATATTTGTTTAACACAAACAAAAATTGTACCTTTTGTTTATGAAAAATTTAATTAAAATATTGTTACTTTTTTGTGTTGTAAATGGCTTTGCACAACAAAATTTGGTACCTAATCATTCGTTTGAGATTATTGATACATGTCCTACAACAAGTTATATTGATAGTCCTTCTAATTTCGCGAAGGATTGGTTTGATATAAGAAATACTCCTGATTATTATACCCAATGTTCTTCTATAAACTTAAATTATAAAACACCAGAAACATCTGGTGGTTATCAATGCCCAGCAAATGGATTAAGTTATTTAGGGCTGGTTACCTTAAACAGTATTAACCCCAGTGCAAATGAAATGGCAGCTACAAAGTTAACTGATTCTTTAGTAAAAAATAAAAAATACTTCATGTCATTTAAAATGGTGCACAGTGGGGGTATTGGTGTCTACTATGCTACATCTAAAATGGGTTTAAAGTTTTTCACAAAAAAACCAGATAATTTAAATCCTGCTTTTTCAGCACCTGATAAATATGTCACAAATAACGCCCATTTATACACAAATTTGATTATTAATGATACTTTAAATTGGACAACCATAAAAGGAAGTTTCATTGCTGATAGTAATTATAAATACGTAGCAATTGGCAGTTTTTTCTCGTATGCAAATCAAGACACTACCAAAGTATTTACAGGCTCTGGGTTTAAATTGGCGTATTATTTTATTGATGACATATGCGTTTCACTAGATTCAAATGTATGTAACATACCAATTCAAGCACCTTGTTTTGGTTCAACTTCAATAAATAATGACAAAACTGAAAATAATTTATTTAAAGTTTATCCTAATCCAAGTAGCGATTATATTTATGTTGAAAATAAAACTAGTAGTGATGTTGTTAATTTTAAAATTTACGATTTGTTTGGTAATGCAATATTAGAATATAATGCAAATGAAATTATAAATATTAAAAATTTAAACAAAGGTGTTTATTATATAAAAACAACATATAAAAATAGAGAGATGGTAATTGAAAAAATAATTAAAAACTAAAAACAAAAATTTATGAAACAAAAACTGATTTTAATTGCTTTACTAAGCCTAGGTTGCCTTAAAGCTCAACAACAGTGGAGAATTGACGGGAACAGTAATACTAACAGTTCAAATTTTGTAGGCACATCTAACCTCCAACCACTAATATTTAAAACAAATAACGTGAACAGAGCATTATTTGATGTAAACGGCAATTTAAATTTTTATGGCAACGCTTTATTTAACAAGGGTATTAAAGCCGACAGCATCAGAGTTAATAAATATTTAGCGGCTGACAGCTTAAGAACAAGAGTATTGAAAGTGGGCAGTCAATCCCTTGTATTGGGTTTAACTCCATTTCCTGGAAATGATAACATACAATCAACAAATGGAGTTATTAATTTTGGAAATACTGCTGCTGCCACTTTTCCTAGTATAAATATTTCAATTGGCTCACAATTTTTGGGCCCTTATAGTGCCGCCCGTGCCAAGCTATTTGTTAATGGGCGCAGCGGTTTTAACGTTACAAATCCAACAAGCACAGTGGGTGTGGGCGGCAACCAAAGTATCGGCGCCGGTTTTAGCACCCTTAATGCCCCTGTTAGTGGCCTTATTGTTGAGGGTTTTACAGGTATTGGTACCAATGTGCCTTCACGCCAGTTAGATGTATTTGTGCCAAGTGCTGTACCTCAAATGCGAGTTACTCGTTTTTTAGGAACACATTTTACTGATATTAATGTAAATAACAATGGCGATTATTGCTTGCTTGCAACAAACACAACACTTACCGGCAATTTACAACAACGCTTCGTTGGTATTCAAACAAATACGCCAGGCAATACTTTAGAAATAAATTCACAAGCTGCCACAACCGCACAAAGTTTTGCAGGTTTACGTTTTACAGATTTAAATTCTACTTCTCCAACCCTTTTAAATCCTAGCAATAAGGTCCTTTCGGTAGATGCAAACGGTGATGTGGTGTTGGTTCCCGATGGCCCGGGTGGCGGTGGCGGTACCACAAACGTTACGGCACAAAATGGTTTAAGTAAGATTAGCCCAAGTATTGTTGAGTGGGGTGGCACTTTGTTGCACGATACTTATATTGACCAAGCCGGTTATAATATTTGGTGGCACAACCAAGGTGCTTTTACGCATGGCGCCAGTATTCCTTTATCAGGCACCTTAAATTACAAATTTGGGTTG
>JADBXZ010000028.1 GCA_020403265.1 Bacteroidota bacterium | reverse complement strand
CGGTGCAGGCGGTGGCGCATTAATGGCCATCATTGGAATTGTAAAGGGTATGTTAAAGAAATAAGAATACCCCCCTATTCGTTACCTAACGGGTGCTTGCCAAAAGCGGTTGCAGGAAGTCATACAACTAAACCTGCAGCCGCTTTAATTATATAAATGTATCATTTATGTAATTAGAAATCTATCTACAACAATAAAATTCAATGCAGGAATATTTTTGTTTTCGATATTCCGTTTCGATAATTGAAAACACTGACTAAATTGTTAAGTCAATCTCGGAATTGCTGTCCTTGAGCAAATCAATCGAAAAAGCTATTCTGCTTGCTTGTGTTTATCCGGAGATTTTATTGCCTGGATTATTATCATCTGTTAGCAATGAAGCGTCAGATTCTCAGACATTATAGAATTAATTCATAACGTTTTAGATAGTTTATCAATAACGCTATAAAAAAAGCAATTTTTTAATAACTACACCGGTAATTATAGCGATAGCGAAACTCATCAATGTGCCAACCAAAACATATTCGCTTCTTAATTTCCCATCCCTTTCTGCAAATCGTATGATGCTTTTTCCTGTAATTAGAAATCCAATGGCTTCGTATTGGTTTAGAAGTACAAATGTCAGTATGATTAACCTTTCAAATTGTCCGATTAATTTTCCACCATTTAAAATTTCTATAGACTCATCCTCTTCCTGTAAATGAACATTTGTTATTCTAGGTGCTATTTTGGCTATTGAATGTTTTATTATATACCCGGTTGGATACATTATAAAAATATAAGCCAATAATAACAGACTGATTTTATAATTAAAAAAAGGCAGCTCGATTGCCGAAAATACTTTGGGAAATATATTAAAATGTATTGTCCAAATCACAAGTAGTATAAAGATATGAATACCCTGATCAATAAAAAATAGCCTACTTTCCCAACTTTTCTTCTTCTCTAAAAGGTGCATTTTTATTGAATCAATGAGCCAATGGCTAAGAGCAATTGTTGCACTTATTAATAGCATTTTACTTAAGACTAAGGTGGAAACAAAAACTATAGCTACATGAATTAACATTTGTTTTGTAAGCCATTTTTTATTGTTTACAATGTTGCTGCTTTGCAGAATAAAATCGCTTATAAAATGCGCTAACAGCAAACGAATTAGTAAACTGCCTTGGTCAGTTGTGAATAATACTATTTCATTCTTCATCAGAATATATTTTCTCAAATCGATTTAACATTGTTTCTATGGCATTCCAGTTACCAGTCATACTTCTTTGATTTACTGCAGACTGATGAATATTTAATTTCTCTGCAATTTTTTGCTCTTTAAACCCTAGTAATTTTTGGAAAATTACCTGACATTGAAATGCCGAAGTTTTAGAAATTAAGGCATCTAATAATTTGAATTCAGTTGTTAACTCATCATTGTATTTGTCATTTGTAGCTATTCCAATTGATTGTTTTTTATTTTTCATTGAGTCCAAAAGTTCTCCTGATAATTGAAATGCCTCTCCTCCTGAAGAAGCTAATCTATTGGAGAGATATTCAACTTCGCCAATCCCAATTACTATTCTTGCATCAAAAATTCTTGGTGGAGAAATTTTCTTTTTTTGAGAATTGGATTTACCCTGCGTCTTTACTTTAAAAAGTTCACTTGGATTCAAACTTCGGATAAATGTTTTTTGTATCAAAACAATCCTAAGCGCGAGTTTAGGCCTATCAATAACACACTGAAAACTGTCACCTCGGAATGTTTCACTTCGCATGTTAAAATCATTATCCCACTGCTTAAGTGCATTTGCTATTCTTTCGAATAAAATATTTCTCTGCTCTGCATTTATTTGAGTCGAGTGAATTATATCCCCCGTGATAACAGCTTTTCTCATTAGTCGAAAATTGATACAATATTAGCTATTAGACTGATAATATAAAAATATAAGTCTATAAACTTATATTAAATAATTATTAGTCTCACATCTTATAATAAAGATAAGTAAATTCAGCACTATGTATTGTTTGAATTGGATGTACAATCACCTTTTCTTATCGCACCTCAATGAGACTTCGTTTTCCTATCAGGGAGGATTTCGGCTCTGCTTGATCAACAGAAATGAAAAATATCCACCTTAAATAAATAGCATTTTCATATTTGAAACGCTATCTATCCTTCATTCTTCTGATTGATTTGCTAACCCCGTCAAAAATGAAGAGGGTATAGCATATGGCAGAGATTAAAATTGACTGAAAAAAAATAGAAAAAGACTTAAATATCGTCGTTCTAGCCTTCTTTTCCGGGTGGCAATTTATCAAAGTTGAAATAGAAGAGAAGTTGACTTTTATCCGAAAAACACATGAAAACCACCTCATAAGATAGTTTAACCATGCATCTACTACTATTTTCTCCTGCTCAGGGAAGAATATCGGCAGGTGTATTTACTTTGGCCCCGGCTATTTTTTTACGCACGGTACCACCTTCCATCAGGAAGTAGGTTGGCACTACCCGGGCAGCTGTTTTAATAACAGTAGCATCTCCCTTTAAAATCGAGTGTCCGCTAAAAATAGTGGCTGCCTCACTGGCATCTGCAGTTACGAGAAGTACAGGAATTCCTTTCTGCAATGCTGCAGACCTAACCTGTTCATATTTGTCCTTCCATTCTGCCACATCGCGACAGTTCTGCGCAAAAACAAGCAAATAGTTGCCCGATGTATTCAGCAGAGCTGTTGTTGTATCCGTTCCACCGAGTGTTTGTAAGCTAAAATCTTTGATGGCTGCTTCTAAACCATTGCCCTTCTTCACCAAGCGGTCTGTTCTTTCCACAAATTCGTAAGTCGAATCGAAATCATCGGGAAAATGATCTGCATCGAAAGTAACTTTCTTCCCTTGGTGCAGATAGGTAAAATCGATGGCAAAGCTATCGGGAATCGCACCTGCCGGGGTTTTCATCTTTTCCAATAAATTCTTCCCCTGGCGATACCGCAGGCAATCTACAACAGGATT
>JADBXZ010000027.1 GCA_020403265.1 Bacteroidota bacterium | reverse complement strand
CGTATCTCAAAGCTTTCTCAAAGCTTTTTGCATTTTTTTTTTAAAAGATTTTACATGGGTTCTTACTTTTTTGATTTCGTTTCTGCTCAGCAAATTAGAGCAATTACTGATTTTTCCGGCTTTTCAGGTCGATTTTATTCTGACTTGTCTCACCTTAATTTTGATAGCCGTACTTCCTATAGTTTTGCTTATTCCCAAATTCTTCAAAAATCGTCTTTTAAAAATTATTTTCTTTTGGGCATTAATCTAAGATACCAACTTCCAGTCTTTACTGTTGCTCTCCGAAAGCTATCAACGCTTAATGAGACTTTTTTTTTTAATTTTGGGTATTTTACGAATAATCTTGTTGGTGATATTAATTTTGGTTCTTCTATTAAAATTTTCCAAAACGTTATTCGCGGTAAGTCCAAAATTTCAAGAATTTACTATTCAGCCAGTTCAGTTGTGTTTACCAATCCGTTTATCTATCCTCTGATCCCTACTAACACCACCCCCTATGTCTACAGCTTTTTTGATAATCCTAAGAATCTTATTTCTGCTGAGGTTTTCTCAAAGTTTTACTCTGTTTTTTCCCCCGCTCTCTCTCTTTATATACCACATTTTTTTGCTTCTAGTCAAGTTTTTCCTCGTAATAATAAGCTTCAAAGATTTGATTCTCCTCTTTTGGGTCAAGAAAACTCTTATAATTTTTATTTTTTTTCAAAAAAATTGGCAACCTTCACCTCTTCTTCTAATTATCGTATTAGTTTTGCTTTTAATTCATCCGTTTATATGTATGATAACTACTATTCACATTTTAATTTTTCGGATTCTTCAAGCTCATCCCTCAACATTCTTCTTTCTGTGAAAAGGCAGTTTAATTCTCGTTCAAACTTTACATATTATAATTAGTATATTAAAATACACAAAAAAATGAAACTTTTCGTTGAACTTATCATTTTTGATACACTACGGGCCATCGGGCTTATTGTTCCTATGTTGTTGGCAGTTGCTTATTTGACCTTGTTTGAAAGAAAAATTTTGGCTTCTGTTCAGATTCGTACAGGTCCTAATGTCGTCGGACTTTTTGGACTTTTGCAACCCCTCGCGGACGGTGCTAAGTTGTTGCTTAAAGAGCTCACTCATCCAACCGCAGCCGACAAAGTTGTTTTTTATGTTGCGCCTATGATTACTTTTTTTTTGGCTGTTCTTTCAATAGCTGTCATTCCCTTTTCTTCTTATGAAGTTCTTGTTGACTTTGAGTTTGGTATGATGTTTGTTTTTGCGATTTCCTCCCTTGGTATTTACGGCATTATTCTTTCCGGTTGGGCTAGTAATTCTCGATACGCTATGCTTGGTTCACTACGTTCTACGGCTCAAATGGTTTCTTACGAGGTTTCAATCGGTTTGATTATTCAAACTTGCTTGATAGTTGTGGGCTCAATCAACCTAACCGATATTTTGGAATTCCAAACTTATATTTGGCTTGTCGTTCCTCTATTTCCTTCTTTTGTATTGTTTTTTATTTCTTCTTTGGCTGAGACAAATAGACCGCCCTTTGATTTGCCGGAAGCAGAAGCTGAACTAGTTTCGGGTTATAATGTTGAGTACTCTGCGGTTACTTTTGCGCTTTTTTTTATTGGTGAATACCTAAATATTATTGTTAGCAGCATCCTGATAACTATTCTTTTTTTTGGCGGCTCAAATTTTTTTATTTGGAATAGTTCATTTATTTTTGCGGCTAAAGTTCTCTTTTTTATATTTTCTTTTGTTTGGGTCCGCGCTACTGTTCCGCGTCTTCGATATGATCAGCTTATGCAACTTGGTTGGAAAGTTTTGCTTCCACTTTCATTTGGCTGGTTTATTTTTGTATTTACAATTGTCTCTGTTTGGTAGTTTTATATTTTTTTACCCCCCCATTCCCTTGTGGTTTTAGCTGTATTAGCTCGATTTTACGGTTTTTTTATTCCTTTGGTCGAGTTTAGCTTTATGAATTTTTATTTGAATTTTTTTTACTATATTTGCAAAGGTTTGATACACTGTTTTTCTTTACGGCAGTCTTCAAAAAAAAATATTTATGGATTCTTTGAAAAAAGTTTTTCAAAAATTTTATTTGTCTCCGGCTGCGCAAAGATGGTTGTTCTCCACTAATCACAAAGACATTGGTACTTTGTACATTATTTTTGGATTTTTGGCAGGCCTTGCTGGTACGTTTTACTCTATGTTGATTCGTATTCAGCTTATGTACCCTGGTTCTCTTTTTATGGGTAACAACTATCACTATTATAATGTAATCATTACTGCTCACGCTTTCGTAATGATTTTTTTTATGGTTATGCCGGTTTTGATTGGTGGATTTGGTAATTGGTTTGTACCACTTTACCTCGGTGCTCCTGATATGGCTTACCCAAGGCTAAATAATCTTAGCTTTTGGCTTTTGGTTCCGTCTTTGCTTTTGCTTGTTTTGTCTTCTTTGTTGGAGGTAGGTGCAGGTACTGGCTGGACTGTTTACCCGCCGTTGAGTTCTGTTCCTGCCCATAATGGCGCAGCGGTTGATCTCGCAATTTTTAGTTTGCATATTGCGGGTGCTGCTTCGATTGCAGGTGCAATTAACTTTATTGTAACGATTATGAACATGCGCTGTGAGAAGCTTACTTATACACGTTTGCCGTTGTTTGTTTGGTCAATTTTTGTTACAGCTTTTTTGCTTGTTTTGTCTCTACCTGTTCTTGCTGGAGGCATTACCATGCTTTTGACAGATCGAAATTTTAATACTAGTTTTTTTGATCCAGTTGGTGGTGGTGACCCTATTCTCTATCAACATTTGTTTTGGTTTTTTGGTCATCCTGAGGTTTATATTATCATTTTGCCGGGTTTTGGTGTAATTAGTCAGGTTGTAAGCTTGTTGGCCGGTCGACCAGTTTTTGGTTATTTGGGTATGGTTTACGCCATGGTTTCCATTGGTGTTCTCGGTTTTATTGTTTGGGCGCACCACATGTATACTGTAGGCTTGGACATTGACGTTCGTGCTTACTTTACCGCTGCAACAATGATTATTGCTGTTCCAACAGGAATTAAAGTTTTTAGTTGGTTGGCAACTCTTTGGGGTGGGGTTTTGTCAATGCGTACTCCTATGTTTTTTGCTCTTGGATTTATTACTCTGTTTACTGTAGGTGGTGTTACTGGAGTAGTTCTAGCCAATGCGGGTTTGGACATTGCCCTTCACGATACCTATTTCGTAGTAGCTCACTTTCACTATGTACTTTCAATGGGTGCAGTGTTTGCTTTGTTTGCAGGTTTTTACTATTGGTTCGATAAAATTTTGGGTTTCGAATTGGATGAATATCTAGGTCAGGTTCATTTTTGGGTTACCTTTGCTGGTGTAAATTTGACTTTTTTTCCTATGCACTTTTTGGGCCTAATGGGTATGCCTCGTCGTATTCCGGATTATCCAGATGTTTACAGTTATTGGAACTGGTGGTGTACTTTTGGTTCATTTTTGACTTTGGTTGGCTCCTTTGTATTTGTTTTTAACATTTACATGGCCTTTGCTGGTTATTCTAATTATTTTGGTAAAAAATTTGCGGCGAAGAGGACTGGCGAGCTAAGTTTGCTGTCACGTTAATTTTATATCTGAAAAAAAAATGAAATTTACTAAACAAACAAAACGCGCCGAAAGAAACAAAAAAGCAGAGCTTAGTCATGTCAGACTTGCTAAAGCCCAGCTTATACTGGAAAAAACAGAACTTGAAAATCGTTTGACTAGCTGGTTCCCGGATTACTTCGTTGATCTTCACGAATCGTATCATATAATACCATGGGAACTTAGAAATCAGATTTATTCTCAGGCGCGTAATTTTAACAATCAAGTTGGTAGTAGCACTAAGGAGGCTGATTGGGTTCAGTTTAAAAAATTTTTTCTTCAAATCTCTAAAGATTACAAGTTTTTCCAAAAAGAACTCCGTTCTTTGGAGTCCCTGATTGATTCTACCAATAAACGTCTGGTAGCAACTAGGTCAAAAAAAAATCCTTACCTCGATTATAATTATCGCCAGCCTGAATTTGAATCTTTTTACGATGAGCTAACTCGCCTCAAAATACTAGTTAAAAAATATAAAAGTAAGCTTGATTCTCCGTCCGCTGCTAAAAGACCGGGCGTAGTGAGTCGTATAAGGACATTTTTGCGCTACTTTTTGCTGGTAGAGCTTATAAAACAATTTAAAAAAAACATTTCTGATTCTATTTTTTTTAAATTGTTAAATCTTCCAATTTTTTATTGATTTCAGATAAAAAAAATTTTACCCTAAACACTAATTTTGTATAAGTTATGTTTCTATTTCAAATTTTTATAATTTTTATTTTTGTAGTTTTTGTTTTGTTTAAAAACTACTTCATTCCAAAAAAGCAAAAAGGTGTTTTGTCAAACAGTCTAGTTATTATTTCTTCTTTTCTATTGGTAGGTATACTTTCTGGGTACGTTACCTATAAAACCAGTGATTCAATGCAAGTAAACTTGGAAGATCTTCCCCCCGAAGAGGTAGTTTCTGTAAATGTGCGCCGCGCCGTTTGCGTTTCCGCTTTCGTTGTTTGTCTTGTCTCCTTTGGCTACGCTTTTGTAAGTATGTATGACTATTCCATTGCTTCCGAGGTTTCACAAACTGTTCCTGTTGTTCAGCAAACTGTTCCTGTTGTTCAGCAAACTGTTCCTGTTGTTCAGCAAACTGTTCCTGTTGTTCAGCAAACTGTTCCTGTTTTTTCAACTGTTTCTACGCAACTTGCCAGTACTCTTACTCCTGAGGTTCTAGCAACTAAATTGGGTATAACTAAGCAGGCGTTTTTTGAAAATCTTGGGCAAGCGTTGAAAGCCCATGATAACGTTGATAAGTTGTCATCACTTTTTGATGTTTTTTATTGTAATTCGAGCAACGACAAGTTCAATCGGGCAGCACCGTACATGTCTGCGGAGGTCCGAGCTGGCCTTGTTAGAGCTTTGGTACGAATTTCTAGACACCCGGAACTGACTGAATCCATTTTGACAAATGCTAAGATTTACAGTGATTATCTCCTCAGCAACAGCACTCTTCCCAAGCCCGAACCAAAGTTTGCATTTCACTATTACATTGCCCTTGCTCTTGATTTGATCAAAAAGTAATAGCAGATTTATTTAGCGCAAAATGGTTTTACTTTCTTAATGCGTTTTTTTTAAAGAGATTTAGTTTTTATCTTAATTTTTTAGTTCTTTAACGAATATCTAGACAGAATAGTTTTGAACATCCATTTCAATGGGTTTTCATACTGTATGGTAAATTTCACAGTATGGTTTGTTGACAGTAATGCGGTCTTTATAGACAATTTTTTCTGCGAAGTGAAACATCTCAGTAGCAGTTTATAAAACAAATAAATGTGCAACGTTAGTAGTGGTGAGCGAAAGCGTTTTAGGCCTATTAAAATTTTATATTTTTTTCTAATTCCAAAGCGGGTGTAAGTCCCCTGGATAAAAAATATAGTTTTTAAACGTTTAGACTGGTTTACGCTTGTTCTATTCGATTAAGGCAGGACCACCTGCCCAGCCTATAATTTCTATTCTGATCGATAGTGTAACAGTACCGCGAGGGAAAGATGAAAAGAACCCTAATGGTTGGGAGTGAAAAAGATTTTGAAATTAAAGAATTTTTAGCAATTAGACTTAAAAGTCTAGTGTACCTTTTGCATAATGGGTCAGCAACTTGTTTCTTTTAGTGAGTTTCACGACGTAAATAATTTTTTTTAATTAAAGGAAGCAGACCCGAAGCCAAGCGATCTAACCTTGACCAGGCTGATGTTTTAGTTAACGGAGGGCCGAACCCGTGTATGTTGCAAAATGCTGGGATGAGTTGAGGTTAGGGGTGAAAGGCTAATCAAGCTT
>JADBXZ010000026.1 GCA_020403265.1 Bacteroidota bacterium | reverse complement strand
TTTTGATCCAGGATGCTGCCAATTATACCGAGTCAATAGATTTTGTTGACCATGGGGATAGTACAATTACGGACAACATTACAGGGTTGATGTGGACAAAATATTTGACCCCAAAATGCACCCTGGAAGAAGCAAATCACTATTTGATTCAATTGAATAAGGGGAAGTATAATGACTGGCGCATTCCCGGAATTAAAGAATTATTTTCTTTGACGGATTACTCCGGGCAGGTATTGGGTGATAAGTCTGTTCGATTATTCATCAATACAACATATTTTAATCAATCTCTAGGAAGTACAAGAAACGGAGAAAGGGAAATAGATGCTCAGACCTGGTCATCAACCGAATGTAATTCAATCACCATGGGAAAGGATAAATCAAGATATGGTGTCAATTTTGTTGATGGTCGTTTGAAGGCCTACCCGATAGTGGAACCATTTTCCGGACAACCCAACAAAATGCACTTTCGTTTCGTGAGAGGAAATCCCTATTATGGAATCAATAAGTTTGTTGATAATGGTGATGGAACAATAACGGATGAGTCGACCGGTTTAATGTGGCAAAAGGAAGACAGCCAATCCGCTCTTGATTGGAAATCTTCTTTGGCATATGCCAAAAAATTAAATGTAGGCAACCACAATGACTGGCGACTTCCTACCATTAAGGAACTACAGAGTATTGTGGAATATGAAAACAACATAGATAAATCAGGGAGAGCCAGTATTTCTCCGTTATTTCAATCAAGTAAGAGAAATAATCCTGACGGGACATTCAATTATCCTTACTATTGGTCGTCTACTACCTTGTTGGATGGACCACAACCCGGCAATCAAGCAGCTTATGTTTGCTTTGGAAAAGCATCTGCTTATTTTAATGGACAATATGTTGATGCACATGGTACGGGTGCTGTCAGAAGCGAATACAAATATGAACAACATACTTCATATCCAATATCATTTGGTCCCCAAGGTGACTTGGTTTATGTAAGGAATTACGTTAGATGTGTAAGAAATGTAAATAAATAAAACGCTGCAACTGTCTGCTTTTTAGGGATACTTACAAATCTGGAAAGACACATTTATTTCACAGAGGAAACGTGATAAGAACAGGCAATGATAAATAAAGTTAAATCGAGGCATAAACTTATTAAGAATATTATAAATTTGAGTAATGCACTACATATAAAAGCCGAACTACCTTATTCTGATACGCATGCAAGATGGTGTGACGTATATAAACAAGCTATACACTATTTTTATAAAATCTATACAACGGATGAAAAACAAAATTCTAACAACCGTTTGCCTGTTATCAGGACTGACAACCTTTGGACAAATTAATATGAAAGATTCGACCGCTCAAGTCATAACATATTGGGAAAAAGGAGATAAACAAAATTATTTAGTGACAGCAGAAAAGATAAAAATTAAAGGTACTGACACTGCCTCACGTGAAAAAACAACTTATAATGTACAAATAACCGTATTAAGCAAAAGTGAAAAGTCATACACTATTGAATGGCTTTATAAGGATATCAAATCCAATAGTCAAAACGCAAAAGTCCAAAAATTATTGAATATTAATAAAGATATGAAGGTGATTTTTAAGACAGATGAGCTTGGTACATTTATTGAAGTTACGAATTGGAAAGAAATTAAAGATTATATCCAAAAAACGACTTCAATTTTAAGAAAGGACTTTCAAGGAATTCCAGAAATGGATAATGTATTAAAGCAAATTGAAGGTATATATTCGACAAAAGAAGCTATTGAATCTGTGTCAATAAAAGACATTCAACAATTTCACACATTTCACGGTGCAAAATATAAATTGGGAGAAGTTTTGGAAGAGAAACTCAAAGTACCTAATATAATTGGGACAGAACCCTTTGACTCTGATTTAACCATTTACCTGGATGAGATTAATGAAAAAGATAATAATTTCATTATCAGAGCAACTCAAATTGTAAATAAGGAGCAGTTGACAAATGCTATGTTTAATTACTTTACAACAATGGCAAAAAATATGAAAGTAGACCCTCCAAAAAGGGAGGACTTGAAGGCATTAGGAAACGAGACATTAACTGCTTCTAGAATACACGGGACAGGTTGGGTGGTTTATAGTGTTCAGACTACTACTATAACTTCAGACAACGTTACGAATATCGAAGAAAGAATCATTGAGATTCAATGACAATAAAAACGTTGCAGAACCTAAATTTGGCAATAGGCTGGGTATCGTCTCCGCTTGACAGTTTTGTAGTAGTGGAAAGTTCAGTTCTCCGAACTAATCCTGATAGCTATCGGGATGCTGAAAAGAGCGCCCAACGCAACAATCTGTTATCCGTTACAGACAATTTTTAAACGATACCAATGAAAAAGACACTTATTAGAAATATACTGACATCTTTTTTAGTTCTAATTGTATGTCTTTGTGGTTTTTATAAATTCATGACCTATGACAGAAATTATACTTGGACAAAAGAGTTTGACGACGAAATTAAATCGGTTGCTAAAAGCTTCGGATTTTACGTCATTAAGACCGATAGAATAAGTGTTGACAATAAAAAACTTCCGACTGAAAGAGCAATAAAAATTAGAATACAAAAGTTTTTAAGTCAAATTAACCTAATGAATTATGATCAAGAGTTTGGACAAAATAGTTTGTTGATAACTGACAATACAAATGAATTACTTAATTGTAAAGGTTGGTGTTTAGGCGACCACTTAATCGGAATTGAAATTGAGTATAAAAATATTCACAAAGACACTTTAAAAAATTTGAAAGACAATTTTGAAAAGCAGTTTGACAATTACAAAATTATATGGACACATTTGACTGACAAGTAAAACTACATGTAAGACGCGCTAAAAATCAATTTGGGCTTTTGTGTTTGTGTTAACTATTGTCTTTTAATCTACATTACGTTTAGCAGACAAATTAACGGGTTCTATATCCCCAACTTCTTTTAGAGCGGAAACTTTACTAGTAACAAGATGAAAAGAGCATTTACTTTCATTTTTACAATTGTAATGACAATAAACTCTTATTGCCAACAATTGACCTTTGTTAAAGACAGTATAATGGATGACTATATGAAAAGTGGTTATGCAACAATACATTTTCAACCGAAAGGTAAAGAAGATCAAAACAATCTTCGACAAGGACAGTGGAAGGATTATGAGGTCAATTATGACTTTGAATATGTGACGATAAATGGAAAACCTAAACAGATATTTGGACATTATTTGTTATATGGCGAGGGTGAATTCATTGATGGGAAGAGAGAAGATAATTGGAAATTTTACTTGTTAGAAGACAAAACATTTAAAAAAATACTACAACAAGTGGGTTCATTCATCAAAGGCGAACAGGTTGGATTATTTAAATACTTTTTCCCAAGTGGAAATATTGCGGTAGAGGGTAAATATGTTTCGAACAAGTTGGATGGTGAAATTAAAAGTTATTATGAGGACGGAAAGTTACATGGCACGAGATTTTTTAGAAACGGGTTAAAACAGGCAGGCATACTTATCTTCATCCAAACGGGAAGCTAAGATTAGAACACAGTTTTGTAAAGGACACATTAGACGGGTTGTACCAAGCATTTTACACTAATGGTAATGTAGAAGAAAGCTTTATTTATCTGATGGGAACGGAAAATAGTATTTACAAATACTACTACGAAAACGGTCAATTTTGGATTGAAATGGAGTATAAAAATGGGCTTCTTATGAATGTTATTGGAAGTTATGACAATATGGGTAATCCAAGAGAGAAGGGTACAATTAAAGATGAAAATGGAACAGTAATCTACTATACGGAGGACGGAAAAATTTATTCGGTAGAGACATTCAAAGATGGAAAGAAAATTAAAGAAGAGAATAAGTAATGCAGTTTCAAACACGGGTTGGGCAGAAATAGCGGTTCAGTGCTATGTAGACACATTTGATGTAAATGTATGTTTGGTTCTCCCGATCAATCTTGTGATCGTGGTATCGTAAAAATCACCACCTTAGCCAAGTCTGAAACCCTCGTGTAAGAAACAACTTACAAACCAGACAAAATTTAGTATATTTTCGTGTGGATTAGACATATAGCAAATGGAACTAAAACAGAATATTAAAGTAGCCGTTGATGCTATTGTTTTTGGGTACACCGATAACAAATTGCAAGTACTACTTATCAAACAAAAATTTGGAGAACTGAAAAACCAATGGGCTTTGGTTGGAGGATTTGTAAAAGACAATGAAACTTTAAACGAGGCAGTTAATAGAGAACTACAAGAAGAAACAGGGATTAAAGTAAATTATTTAGAACAACTTTATACATTTGGTGACAATATAACCAGGGATCCAAGATTTAGGGTAATTTCAGTTGCATATGTTGCCTTAGTGAATTCGTCAAAAATGGTGCTAAAGGCAGACAGCGATGCAGCAGATGCCAGATGGTTTTCAATAAATGAGCTTCCCAATGTAGCCTTTGACCATAAAGAAATTTTAAAGAAAGCATATAACAGACTTCAAAGTAAACTTACGTATCAACCTATTGGCTTCGATTTGATTCCGAAAGAATTTTTATTCTCCGAACTTGAAAATCTTTATTGCACCATTTTAGCAAAAGAAATTGACCGTCGAAATTTCAGGAAAAAGATACTGAGTTTTGGAATTGTGGAAGAAACCGAAAAATTTGGGAATAAAACCAAAGGCAGACCGGCTAAACTTTACAGGTTTAATAGGTTGAAATACAATCAATTAGTCAAGGAAGGGTTTTTGTTTGATATTAATTTTGCGTAATTTTTACACAAATAATTTGGCGGTAAAAATATTTTAATTTTATTTTGCGTATTATTTACACAATATAAGAAAACATGTTACTCAACTTAGACAGCAACTTCAAACCATTAGATGGTGAAGAAATACCATTTGAAAGCTTTATATTTTCAGGTGGTGAACCACATATCAAAATAAACCCAAATTTTGACAAATCAAAAGAAGTTACTGTAACACACCGATTAAACTCATTTAATGATTTGGGAATACTGTGTTTAGCGGTGGATGCCTTGCAAAGATTGGGAGCCAAATTAGAAAATTTGATAATCCCTTATTTCCCTTCAGCAAGACAAGACAGGATCATGATGGAAGGTGAACCACTCTCTGTAAAAGTTTATGCAGACATCATCAATGGTTTTCGTTTCAAGAAGGTAATAGTTTTTGATGCTCATTCAGAAGTAACACCTGCTATTGTAAACAATTGCAAAGTGATTACAAATCATCGTTTTATTCAAAAAGTAATTCAAGCTATTGGAGATAATGTCTTATTGATTTCACCAGATGGTGGAGCACTGAAAAAAATATACAAAGTGGCTGAATTTTTGGGAGGCCTTGAGGTTGTTGAATGCAGCAAAAGTCGAGATGTAAGAACAGGTAAATTAACAGGTTTTAAAGTGTATGCGGATGATTTAAGGGGTGCAAATTGCTTACTGGTAGATGACATTTGCGATGGGGGTGGTACTTTTATTGGATTAGCTAAAGAACTTAAAAAGAAAAATGCCGGAAATTTATACTTGGCAGTTAGCCACGGTATTTTCAGCAAAGGATTTGATGAATTGACATGTTTTAATAGAATTTTTACTACAGATTCAATAAGAGGTTTAGAAAATGCTTGTTTAACGCAAATAAATTTAAGTAATGGACTTTTATCTTGATAGAGAAAATTCTTGGAGTCGATTGATTGAAGAATATAACAAATACGGCACTTTAGTCGTTGCTTTCGATTTTGACGACACCGTTTACGATTATCATAAAAAAGGTAGAATGTACCGTGACGTAATAAATCTTTTACGCGAATTAAAAACTATCAATTGTTACTTAATATGTTGGACAGGCAATAATGATGCATGTTTTGTAAAAAAGTATTTGAATGAAAATAGAATTCCTTTTGATGCATTGAACGAAAATCCGCCTTTCCACCAATCAACCAGTAGAAAAATCTACGCCAACGCCTATTTAGACGACAGAGGGGGCTTAAAACAAGTATTTGATGAATTATATAAATTAGTAATAACTGTAAAAACAAAAATAATATGAACCCCTTATTGTTAACAGACGGTTACAAGGTTGACCATAGAAGACAATATCCTGATGGTACAACATTAGTTTATTCCAATTGGACACCACGAAAAAGCAGAATTGATGGCGTAGAGCAAGTGGTATTTTTTGGACTTCAATATTTTATCAAAAAATATATTTTAGAAGATTTTCAAAAGTATTTTTTCTCACAACCAAAAGAAAAAGTTGTAGCAGAATACGCTAGAAGAATCAACAATTATTTAGGCGAAAACCAAGTAGGAACAAAACATATTGAAGATCTGTACGATTTGGGTTATATCCCAATGGTTATAAAAGCATTGCCCGAAGGGGCAAGTGTACCCATACGTGTACCCATGTTTACGATGTATAACACACTACCTGAATTTTTTTGGTTGACTAACTATTTTGAGACTTTGGTTTCTGCCGTAATCTGGATGCCATGTACTTCTGCAACAATTGCAAAACAGTATAGAAATGTTTTGGATAAGTTTGCTCTTGAAACTTCTTCAATTCCTGAATTTGTTGATTGGCAAGGACACGATTTTTCAATGCGTGGAATGGCAGGAATTGAAGCTAGTTTAATTTCAGCATGTGGCCATTTATTGAGTTTTAGCGGTACAGATACCATTCCAGCAATCTCATTACTGGAAAAATATTATCATGCAGATTCAGATAAAGAATTAATTGGTGGTTCAGTTTCTGCAACCGAACACAGTGTAATGTGTATGGGAACAAATGAAAATGAGATGGAAACTTTTAGAAGATTAATATGCGAAATTTATCCAAAAGGAATTATTTCCATTGTTTCTGACACCTGGGATTTATGGAAAGTTCTAACCGACTATTTGCCGAAATTGAAAAATGAAGTTATCAATAGAGAAGGTAAAGTAGTTATAAGACCGG
>JADBXZ010000025.1 GCA_020403265.1 Bacteroidota bacterium | reverse complement strand
TAACACCTCTTTGGTAAAAAGTTGGCGACAGGGTGAGCAAGAATCTGAAGCCATAGCAAACGCTGTAGGCAGTATGCAAAGTTTGGCAAGGTTTTTAGAGGAACATCAAAATACACTAGAAAGAAGAGCAGGAACTTATAGTCATGGGAGTTCAGCGGCAAAGAGGCTTGGCAAAATACTTGAAAGTTATTTTCTTGTCAATGAAATTCTAGAATTTGAATCAGAAAATCATTCTTCAATTAATTATTTTCCGCAAGAAGGTAAGTTTGTTGGTTTTTATTTCAAAGTACCTGTATTTGAAAGTTCTAAAATGGGTAGTGGCGGTATAACTTTACCTCCATTCGGAATCATAGTTGGAGTTGGTGTTTTTAACTCTGATGACAACTATGACAAATCATTATTAGCTCATGAATACGGGCATTGGTTACAATTTCAGGATTTAGGTAGTGAATTATATTACATGATAATAGGGACATATAGTTCTTGTTTTGCATTAGGAATTACAAGCAATGATTGGACAGAAATTGATGCTAATAACAGAGGATATAATTTTTTAGATAAACCACTTTGGTGGCATAGTGATTTTCCACTTTCTAAATAACAAATTATGTATATGAAAATAATCAAAACAATTCTAAATATTTCTATTCTTATAGCTTCTATTTCTTGTGATCCGGGGGATCAAAGGTTAAAAATAATCAATAAGTCAAAATCAGATATTTATTTGTATTATACATGTACTAAAGATTTAAATGAACTAAAGATATTCAGAAATGGATATTATAAGAATTCAAAAGGTGATAGTGAATTTGTCAAATCTTCAGATTTCGTATCTAAAGGCTCTATACATAAAATAAAAAAATTGGGTTACAAAGCATGGGAAAAATATGTTAAAAGCTGCAAAAATAATGAGTTACAATTCTATATCTTCACAGATTCGCTTGTTTCGAAGTATACTGATGACGAACTTAAGAAAAAATTACTTTACTCAAAGCATTATGTTTTAAACTTAAATGAACTTGAAAAATTGAATTGGACTATAGTATATAGCAACTGAATTGAACATTAATATATACTTTTTAAAGAACTTAGTTTAGATTTAACACATATTACACCAACTAATTTACCGCTGCCCGTTTTAAGCGATCATTTATTGCTAATCCCAAACCTAACATTGGTAAGTTTTGAGCTATAATCACATCACCATCCAATTCATCAGCTTGCCTTAAAAAACCAAATAAATTTTTTGCGGCCTCCTGTAAGTCGCAATTTGGCGATAAATTTAAAATACGCACACGGTCTTTAAATGGTGGGGGTTCTCCAAAGCATAAACAAATAAGTTTTTTACCACGGTGCTGATTAAACAATTTTTCCAAATCGCCAAGAAATAAAGGCTTTGTTGGTGCATAATGGCTTTTTAACTGACCGGGGGCTTTTGGATCGCCGGACAAATTTACTTTTAAGGTAACTTCACCAACTACCGCCTCCAATTGCTCGATGCTTAATCCACCTAAGCGATATACACAAACCTTTCCCTCCTCTACACCAACAATCGTGCTTTCTAAACCAATTTCGCAAGCACCGCCATCTAATATATAGGCTACCTTTTCCCCCAGTTGCTTGTTAACATGTAATGCAGTTGTTGGGCTGATGTAACCAAAGGGATTGGCGCTTGGTGCTGCCAATGGAAAATTTAGTTGTTCCAATAAACTTAACGTTAAAGGATGATTCGGGATACGAATGGCTACTTGATTTAATCCGCTGGTTACAATATCCGGCACCAACTGATTTTTGGGCAGCAATAAGGTTAATGGTCCGGGCCAGAAAGCATCAGCTAATTTTTTTAACCTCAGATCAAATGAGAGAATTAATACGTTCACCTTTTCCAGGTTATTCACATGTAAAATTAAAGGGTCAAAAAAAGGACGTTCCTTAGCTTCAAAAATTTTTAAAACAGCGTTCACATCCAAACCGTTAGCAGCCAAACCATACACCGTTTCAGTGGGTATGCCAACCAATTCACCAGCCTTCAAATGCTTAACTGCTTTATTTAGTTCCGTTCCTATCATCTTAAATAAAAAATTCCACACGGTGGTGGAATTTTAATTTGAATTCATTGGTCAATTAATAATACACCGGTCGTCTTACTTCGCTTATGTGTTTACTGAAACGAATCACCTGGCGGGTATAACCATACTCATTATCATACCAAACGTACAACACAACACTTTTTTTATCCGGAGAGATTATGGTAGCCTGACTATCAAACACACTTGGGCAGGGATTGCCAATCACATCAGTACTAACCAATTCATTACTAAATGCGTATTGTATCTGTTCAACCAAAGACCCATTTAGAGCATATTTGCGAACGATTTCATTCACCTCATCACGCGTAACCTCTTTATTAATATTTAAATTTAAAATAGCTAAACTTACATTAGGGGTTGGTACACGCACGGAATTGGCAGTAAATTTACCTGCTAAATGAGGTAAAACTTTCTTCAAGGCACTTTCAGCACCGGTTTCTGTAATTACCATGTTTAACGCTGCACTGCGCCCGCGACGGTATTTTTTATGATAATTATCCAGTAAGTTTTGGTCATTCGTATAAGAGTGAACAGTTTCTATATGTCCTTTTTGAATACCTAATTCCTTATCAATTACATATAAAATAGGCATAATGGCGTTTGTTGTACAACTTGCTGCAGAAAAAATACGTTGCTTTTTTAAATCTACTGTTTCATGATTAATTCCATGAACAACATTTGGAACATCACCTTTGGCAGGTGCAGTTAATAAAACTTTATCAATTCCTTTGGCTGCCAGATGACGACTCAATTCTTTGTCATCTCTGAACACTCCTGTATTGTCAATCAAAAGCGCATTATTAATCCCATAAGCTGTGTAATCCACATCCTCCGGATTTTTAGCATCAATCATATGAACGGTGTGACCATTAATAATTAAGGCTTTATTTTCTAAATCCTCTATCACTGTTCCTGGGAAAGGTCCATGAACAGAATCAGTTCTCAGCAAATCAGCACGTTTCACAATCTCTTCATTGCTTCCGCCACGCGTAACAATTGCTCTTAAACGTAATTGTTCGCCTTTACCCGCTTGCGCAATAATTTCGCGAGCTGCTAAGCGACCTATGCGACCAAAACCATATAATACAACATCCTTTGGCGTTACAGGATTATCATTACCAATTAAATTTTTTAATTTATCATTAATAAAGTCTGAACTGGTTTTATAATTTGTTTTTTCCTGCAACCACTCGTAAGCTAATTTACCAATATCAATGCGTCCAGGACCTACATTTGATTTTAGAATATCGGTCGCAAGTGCCACCGTGTCAAAAACCGTAATTGGCTTTTTCACAATATCCTTTGCGTAAAGGTGCAGATTCATAATCTCACTGGCACTTCTATCAAATAATTGATTTCTAAACAAAATAAGTTCAATTGATTTTTCGAACCATAACTTACCAACTGCACTAATTAAGTCAATTGCAGCTTTTTCATGATTAATCCAGTCGTTTAACTGGGCCTGATAATTGGAGCTTTTTTTATTTAGCGTTTCCATTTTTGAATGAATTTTAAAGTTGCGCAAAGTTATAAAATTAATAACAGAATGTTAATTCTGTTGAAAAACTCAAAGGGATTTGTTTAAAAACAAATATATAAAACATTGTAAAACAAAAAAGCCGAAACAAAATTTCGGCTTTTTAAGAAATTCAAATTATAATTACATCATGCCATCCATTCCACCCGGCATTCCGCCCGGCATGGCAGGTGCTTTTTCTTCTTTTTTCTCGCTTATTACGCAGTCAGTAGTTAACAACATACCGGCAACAGAAGCAGCATTTTCTAGAGCAATACGACTTACTTTAGTTGGATCAATTACACCCGCCTTTAATAAGTTCTCATACTTCTCAGTGCGTGCATTAAAACCGTAATCATCTTTGCCTTCGCGTACGTTATGAACGATAATACTTCCTTCTAAACCGGCATTAGCACAAATTTGACGTAAAGGCTCTTCGATAGCGCGTTTTACAATTTGAATACCAGTGTTTTCATCATCATTTGCACCTTTTAATTTATCTAAACTGCTAATGCAACGAATGTAAGCTGTTCCTCCACCCGCAACAATACCTTCTTCAACAGCAGCACGCGTAGCAGCTAAAGCATCATCCACACGATCTTTCTTTTCTTTCATTTCAACTTCAGTAGCAGCACCAACGTATAAAACGGCAACACCACCGGCTAATTTAGCTAAACGCTCCTGTAATTTTTCTTTATCATAGTCGCTTGTGGTAGTTTCAATTTGCGCTTTAATTTGATTCACACGACTTGTAATTTCAGCTTTTTTACCGGCACCATTTACAATAGTTGTATTTTCTTTATCTATCGTTATTTTTTCCGCACGACCTAAATCAGTTAATTGCGCATCTTCTAACTTACGACCTTGCTCTTCGCTGATAAAAGTACCACCGGTTAAAATGGCAATATCTTCTAACATCGCTTTTCTGCGATCGCCAAAACCAGGAGCTTTTACTGCACATATTTTTAAATTAGCACGTAAACGGTTAACAACTAAAGTTTGTAATGCTTCGCCATCTAAATCTTCGGCAATGATTAATAATGGTTTACCCGTTTGAACAGCTTTTTCAAGAATTGGTAATAATTCTTTCATGCTGCTTATTTTTTTCTCGTAAATAAGCACATATGGGCTTTCTAAAACAGCTTCCATTTTATCAACGTTCGTAACAAAGTAAGGTGAAATGTATCCACGGTCAAATTCCATACCTTCAACAATTTCAACAGTTGTTTCAGTACCTTTAGCTTCCTCAACAGTGATAACACCTTCTTTTTTTACTTTTTGCATTGCTTCTGCAATTAATTTACCAATTGCGCTATCGTTATTAGCAGAAATGGTAGCTACTTGCTCAATTTTTTTATTATCGTTTCCTACCGGCGTTGATTGTTTTTGTAATTGCTCAACAACGGCTGCAACAGCTTTATCAATACCACGTTTTAAATCCATTGGATTTGCTCCGGCAGCAACGTTTTTTAAACCGGCAGTTACAATTGCTTGACCTAATACGGTTGCAGTTGTAGTTCCATCACCTGCTAAATCAGCTGTTTTACTTGCTACTTCTTTTAATAATTGAGCACCCATGTTTTCTACAGGATGACTAAGCTCTATTTCTTTAGCAACTGTTACGCCGTCTTTTGTGATGGCCGGTGAACCGAATTTTTTATCGATAATTACATTACGGCCTTTTGGACCTAAGGTAACTTTTACAGCATTTGCCAATGCGTCAACACCACGTTTTAAAGCGTCACGCGCCTCAACATTAAAATTTATTTCTTTTGCCATATGTTTTGTTATTATTTAATTAATTGGTAGTACTTGATTTCGTTAATTTTGATTAATAATTTAGATAATTGCGTAAATATCACTCTCTTTCATGATAAGGTAATCTTTACCGTCAATCGAAATTTCGGTTCCGGCATACTTTCCATAAAGCACAGTATCCCCAACTTTTACAGTTAAAGGTTCATCTTTTTTGCCATTACCAACTGCCACAATTTTTCCACGCATTGGTTTTTCTTTTGCAGTATCCGGAATAATGATTCCACCAGCTGTTTTTGTTTCAGCCGGAGCTGATTCAACCAGCACTCTGTCAGCCAAAGGCTTCACATTTACACTTGTTTTTGCCATATTTTGTTTTTTTAAGTTTAAAATTCGATTGCAATAATCATAAAGTATGCCATGTTGATTTAAGTTGTCAAAATTGACAAAATGCCCACTTTTCAGGTATTAATGTTGTAAAATTGTCAGTTTCCTAATCCTGAGTTTTTACCCAGGCGTTCGGAAAATTTGATTTTATGGAGGCTAATTCAGTTAAAGCCTCTTCTTTAGTAGTGTAAGATCCATAACTCACTACATGCATTCCTTTGCTGTTAAGTCCGCTTAAATAAACTTGCACTCCTTGCTGTGTGTATTGCTTTACCAATTTTTTGGCATTGGAAACCTGACTAAAACAACCAACAACGATTTGAAATTGACCCTCAAAAATTTTATGTTTAACAACTCCGGAAGACTTATTAATGAAGGCTTTATCATCGACTACAGAAAGCTCTATACCATTTACATTAAGTTCAGAAATTCCATTGGAATTAAAAACTAAATCTTTACCACCTTGATTAGAGGAGACGAGCTGAATATCTGAATATTGAACCGGAGAATATTGGCTAACTGATCCGCTATTAAACATTGAGGCCAACATACCTCCTTTTGTTGGATTATTTAGAATTGCTATGCTTAACATCGTTAATGAAATAGCCGTAATTACTGCAGCAAAGGCATATTTACGCCATTTTCTTGCAGAGGTTATTAAAGGCTGATGTTTAGATTCTGAGAGCGAAATCAACGTTTTGTCTTTAGCATCAAAATTTAACTTAACAGGTTCCTCTTCCGTTATCTCCTCTAATTTTATGGACGTTAATCCAAAATTTTCTTTATTAAACTGATCATTTAAATTAGGTTCAAAACAAAGATTATTTTCAAAGTCGTAATAAAAAAAACCAACACCATCTATTGTAATCCTTGCTCTATTTGCTAATACAGCCTTACAGTATGATGCAAAACCTTGTAAATGTGAATTAGCATCACTCAATGCTATATTTAACTCCTTAGCCAGATATGTTGCAAACTGCCCATCGTTTTGCTGAATATTTGAATTAAATGATACCCAGTAACCAGGCGGAAAAATTACACCTTGTGTTTTTTTGACAATTGCACTTTTATAATTTAAAATGAAAGCTCCAAATTCAGGTACTACCAAAAAATGATGTTCATGCAACAAACTTGGTATTGAGTTACTGATATATTGATTCACATTCATTTTAAACAGGGCCGCAAATATAATTTTAAAGAACCAATATAGCTAAATTAATCCATCTTGAGAGTTAAATTTTTTTACATTTTTTAAACTCGTTTATCCAAATGAAATGCTATTTTTGCCAACAATGAAGTGGATAAGCGTAAGTTTAATAACCGGCTTGCTTTTTTTAGGGTTTTCGTTTAAATCAAAAGTAACCGGGACAGATGATGATTGTAAAGTTTTGATTGCCAAATCATTAAAGGCAATTCATGAGGTGAAGGGGTTAAAATATCATTTAAAAATTACTGAAAGAAGCAGAAAAGGTACGTTTAACTTTTACGAGAGTGCTGTTAAGTTTCAGAAGAAACCAAGAAAAATTTATCTCTACATAAAAGGAATTGAAGTTTTATGGGTTGAAGGCACAAACAAAGGTAAAGCACTCGTTAAACCAAATTCTTTCCCATACTTTAATCTGAACTTGGACCCTATGGGTGATTTGATGAGACAAGATCAGCACCATACATTAAACGAAATGGGATACGATTATTTAGCCAGTATTATTGACTATAGCGCTAAAAAAATGGGTGACAATTTTGATGAAGCATTTACTTTAGAAGGTGAAGAAAAAATTAATAACCGTTTATGTTATAAAATAACTATAAATAATAAAAGTTTTGGTTATACAGATTATACTGTTGGCGAGAACGAAAGTATCACCTCTATTGCCAGACGTCATTTTGTAAGCGAATATATGATACTTGAAAAAAACAAAAAATTTAAGGATTATTTTGATATACTTAAAAAAGGTCAAGTAATTAAAATTCCAACCTGGTATTGCAAACAAGTAACACTTTACATTGATAAATTTTATATGGTACCAATTAGTGTTAAAATTATGGATGATATTGGTTTATTTGAAGAGTATAATTATTACTTTCTTCAAGTAAACCCGAAATTTGAAGATGCCGAGTTTACCCGTGAATATAAAGATTATAAGTTTTAAAAATGATACAACGCAAACAAAGTTTATTTTTACTATCACTAGCAATCTTAAGTTGCATGCTTTTGTTTTTGCCAAATGTAACTATTACAACCAACGGTTTAAGCCACGCCCTATCATTAGCACCTAACTCTGAAATACCTACCACAATAGGATTCTCAGCTGCAATCGCAGTCAACTTCCTTATTTTAGTTTTAAGTTTTGTTTGTATTTTTCTCTATAAAAAAAGAAGTCTACAATTAAATATTTGTTATGCTTTAATAATTTTTTCATTGATACTTTTATTGATGTTGCTTTTCTGTCCGTTTACTAAAAACACAAACCCATCTGATATACTAAAAAGTTATTATCCTCCCATTTTTTCTGCTATTATGATGCTAGACGCATTCATAGCGGCCAAGCTCATCAAAAAGGATATTGAACTATTAAAAAGTGCTGATAGGATTAGATAAGATTTAATTAAATGGTTCAATGTGTATTAAAACATGACCAAGTTGTGGTATCTCATACCTTAGAGTGTCTTTTAATTTATGAGCCAAAGCATGACCTTCCTTTACCGTTAAATTAGAATTAACGAAGGCATGTAAATCCACATGAAATTTTAAGCCCGCCTTTCTGATAAAGCATTTTTCAGTTCCTTCAATTCCTTTGACGGTTAAAGCAACTTTTCGAATATCTTCAATTAGATCATCATTCAAATGTTCATCCATAATTTCACCTAAGGCCGGTCTGAAAATTTTATAACTATTGTATAGTATAAAAACAGAAGCTCCCAAAGCTGCCCAATCGTCGGCTGTTTCATATCCTTTTCCAAAATAAAGTGCAACAGAAATGCCAATAAAGGCGGCAACTGAGGTAATAGCGTCACTGCGGTGATGCCATGCATCTGCTTTTAATGCAGAACTATTAGTTTCTTTAGCTTTTTTCATTACTAATTGAAAGGATATTTCTTTCCAAACAATGAGTGGTAGAAGTACAAAAAGTGTCCATTTCTTTGGCAAATCGTGAGGAGTATAAATATGCGTAATGCTTTCGTATGCTATAATTACGGCTGAAGTAATTAAAAATCCAACAACTAAGAATGTTATTAATGGCTCGGCACGTCCATGACCATAAGGATGGTTTTTATCTGCTGGTTTATTGGCATACTTTAAGCCAAATAACACCAGTAAAGAGGCAAAAATATCAGTTGTAGACTCTATTGCGTCGGCAATAAGCGCGTAAGAATTGCCAAAAATGCCTGCCAACCCTTTTACTAAAGCAAGCAGCGTATTCCCAATAATACTGAAAATAGTGGCTTTGATTGCAGTTTTTTCGTGTGATGTTGGCATCTTTTAAACTCTTAACAAAAAATTAATTTGAATCCCAAACAGGCAGTTGAATATTTTCAATTGTCTGCGAAATAAGTGTTTGTATGCGTTTCAAGCCTTTAATTAATTTAAGAAACGCTAACAAACACTAAATCGGGATTAACCGTAATAAGACAGATAGTTCGCCAAAATAATTGACTCCTACTGTCTAATTGCGGTTGAATATAATTAAAAAGTCCGCACAACGTACGGACTTCTTTTTAAATTGTAAATTAAAATAGTTATAAATGAATCACTTCTCCATAAGCAGCTGCAGCTGCCTCCATGATTGCTTCGCTCATAGTTGGATGTGGATGAACTGTTTTAATTAATTCATGACCTGTTGTTTCTAATTTTCTTAAAGCCACAGCTTCGGCAATCATTTCAGTTACATTTGCACCAATAAAGTGTGCGCCGAGCAATTCTCCATATTTAGCATCAAAAATCAATTTAATAAAACCATCTTTGTTGCCACCGGCACTGGCTTTACCAGAGGCACTAAATGGAAATTTACCAACTTTAATCTGGTAACCGGCCTCTTTAGCCTTTTTTTCAGTATAACCAACGCTTGCAACCTCCGGCTGACAATATGTACAACCGGGAATATTGTTGTAGTCTATTGGATCAACATGTAATCCTTTAATTTTCTCTACGCAAGTAATACCCTCAGCGCTGGCAACGTGAGCAAGCGCTTGCCCGCCTGTACAATCACCGATTGCATAATACCCCGGAACGTTAGTAACATAAAACTTATCTGTTACAATTTTTCCTTTATCTGTTTTAATCCCAACCTCTTCCAATCCAATTCCGGAAATGTTAGCCTCAATACCAACAGCACTTAATACAATATCTGCTTCAAGTGTAACCGTTCCGGTTTTCGTTTTTACGGAAGCTTTACATCCTACGCCTTTTGTATCCACACTTTCAACACTTGCTTCGGTCATTATTTCGATGCCAACTTTTTTAAACGACTTTTCTAGTTGTTTACTAACTTCTTCATCTTCAACAGGCACAATGTTCGGCATAAATTCAACAATAGTTACTTTTGTTCCCATAGTTGCATAAAAATATGCGAATTCAACACCAATGGCACCACTACCAACTACAATCATACTTTTAGGTTGATTGGGCAAAACCATCGCATCTCGGTAACCAATAATTTTTTTACCGTCTTGAGGTAAATTAGGCAACACTCGGGATTTTGCACCAGTAGCAATAATAATATGATTTGCAGTATATTCAGTAGTTTTACCATCTGCAGAGATTACGCTTACTTTTTTTCCTGCTTTTAACTTTGCAGTGCCCATGATGACCTCAATTTTATTTTTTTTCATTAAAAATTGAACGCCCTTACTCATTCCATCTGCCACATCGCGACTTCTTTTAACCACTGCGTTGAAATCAGCTTTAATATTATCAGCACTAATTCCGTAATCTTTTGCATGGTTAAGATATTCATATACTTGTGCACTTTTTAATAGTGCTTTTGTTGGAATACAACCCCAATTTAAACAAACGCCGCCCAAACTCTCCTTTTCAATAACAGCAACCTTAAAGCCTAATTGAGACGCACGAATTGCGGTTACATAGCCACCCGGACCACTTCCTATTACTATAATATCAAAATTCATAGTTATTGATTTTAAAAAGGCTAATTTACAATTATTTTATTAAAATCAACATCAATTAAAATACCATTTGTAAAACAATTCAGACTAATTAAAACCTTAAGACTAAAATATTTGTTTTGTTAGGTATAGATCACTTTAATTTGTAAATTTGATTTATGCGGATTAGACTAATCATAATTATTTTTATCCTTACTTGTTTTACTGTTCATTCACAAATTAAAACCAGTAAACCAGTTAAAACACGCCCCAAGGAAACTAATTTTGCATTAGGATTTGGAGGAACACGAAGCGTGCTATACTTAAATAGAAATGTTAAAGAAAATAATGATGCTACCGGATTACATTTTACGATAGTTTATGGAGGGAGCAGGCTATTGAGGCTAAGTACGGAGTATAGTCATTATTTTCCAATAAATATTGAACCAACATGGCAAAATATTAATGCACGAACAATCGAAAGTAATTTGCACATTATAGCCAGATTTACCAGAACGAAAGCTTTCTTTTATCCCGTAGTTGGCTTAAGCTACAATGAATTTAATGGTTTTTTTACAGGCAAAAATGATTTTCTAAATTTAAGTGATAAGTATGCAAAAAACACACAGGTGAAAACAGTTTGGTATGGTTTGAATATTGGTACCGGTTACGAATATTACATTAAAAAAATCAGTTTATTTCTTGATTATAAAATGAGAGTTGGTTTTGCTGATGGCAGACAATTAAATATTATGGATGTTTGTTTCTCCGCTGGCGCAAGATTTAACATAAAAGCACCATCTATCTACAGAATATTTAGCGGCCCGAGAAGTAGGTATATGCTGAATTAACGCACTTCCATATTTCAAATTATCATTTTTAAAGTATATCCTTAGGAACTAAATGATGTATTTTTGTTTTAAACTGCTTTGATTTATTAGCCAAATGATCAGGATTAAATAACTTAGTTGTTTCCCAGGCATTTTCAGTTTTCATATCAGTTAAAATAAATTCACTTATCTGTTTTGCCATTTTTTTATTTGCCATGATTGTAATGCATTCTGTGTTAAGGTTCTCACTTCTTGGATCCAAATTAAAAGTACCAACTACACTAATACTATCATCTACTATCATTGTTTTAGCATGCAGTCCAAAGATAGGCACAAAGTTCTTTCGCTTTTGTAAATCGCCTGTGAGCAAACTAAATCTACTTTTGGCATCGGGCTTAAATTCAAAAATTTTCACTCCAATTTCCAACAATTGCTTTCTGCATTTCTGGTAACCACCAAAAGCATCAATATTATCTGTGCTTAATAAACTATTGGTCAAAATTTTTATTTCAACTCCTCTTGTAATTGTTTCTTTAAATAACTTCTCAGTTTCATTGTTTGTAATTAAATAAGGTGACTCTATTAACAGTGTTTTCTTTGCTTGCTTTATCAATTGCTCCAGAGCAGCTGTAGTATTCGGTAATACTTGCTTATCCGATAATTTCCCGGGTTCATCACTAACAAAATGAATATCATCCAACCAATACAATTGACCGGATTGTTTAAGTTCTTGAAAATGATGATGTAGATTATTAACTCGGTTACGAACAGAAGGCCAAAAATTATCCTGATTACAAGCATAATTTCTTAAAGTTGAATAAGCTTTTAACGTATCAATATTTAATTTTTCATCCCTCAATATACTATCCACATCAACACTTAGCGCATTTTCCCAAAATGTATTAAAACTTTGCGATACATTTTTCACAACCTTTCCTAAAAGCAAAACATCGCGGTCTCTGAAATTATATTCATGATCGTAATCAAAATATTCATCGGCTATGTTTCTACCTCCGGTAATCACTACTCTATCATCAATAATAAAAGTTTTATTATGCATTCTCTGATTGGATTTTTGAAAATCTTTTTTAAAAGCTTTTAATTTTTGTATAATATTCTTACCAAGGTTAACGCCTGAATTATAAATCTTAATTTGAATGTTTGGATGTGCATTCAGATTGGCGATTTGACTTGGCTCAGCTTCCACCATAATATCATCTACTAAAATACGTATCTTCACTCCCCTATCAGCTGCCTCCAACAGATAATTGCATGCAATTAAGCCAACATTATCAATACTAAAAATAAAATATTGTATATCAATGCTCTTTGTTGCATTCTTACTTAGCCAAGCCCTCGAAATCATTGCATCATCGCCGTGCTCCAAAACAAAAACCCCCGACTTTATTTGACAAATAGAGTCAACATCATTCAATGCCAAATCTAATAACCCTGTTTCTTGAACTTTTATACTATCACAAAAACTTTTTGTTGATCCTGTTTTTTCAGCCGAATGATTGCATGATGTAAAAAACAAAATAATAAAAATATAAATCAGACTTCGCATAATTTAGTGCTAAAAATAGTATTTTTAGTGGTAACTTTACCTTCACATGCACACTATTGAACCTTTTTATAATTGGCAACATTTGTATCAGGCAAATCAAGACCCCAACTCTCCTTTTTACGGTAGAGAATACAGTGAATTTGAATATAGTAATACCATATATAATTATTACATCCATCCGCAATGGGATGATATTGGAAGTGACACATTATACATAAAAATACTGTTTGTTGATTATGACGAAAAGTATGCCATTATAGAGCTCATTGGTGAATGGAATGATGCCATTAATAATGATATTATGTTACTTAAGCGCGACTACATTGATGAACTTAATTTACAAGGCATTAATAAATACATTTTGATTGGAGAAAATGTGCTTAATTTTCACAATAGCGATGATAGTTATTACGAAGAATGGTTTGATGATAATGAAAATGATGGTTGGATTGTGTTGCTAAATTTTAGAGAACATGTTTTAAAAGAGTTTACTAAAGCAAGATTAGATTATTTTTTTATTAGTGGAGGTGAATTAGATGAATTTAATTGGCGAAAGTTTAGTCCGGGTCAAGTTTTTGGAAACATAATGAAAATTATAAACAAACGTTTGAATTAGTTGAATGAAAAAGTTTGCTGCTTTATTAATTATATTTATTTCTTCATCAAGCTATTCTCAATTTAACGGATGGGAATACGTTGGTCCAAAAAAAACAGAGCAACAAATTAAAGGGTACTTTGGAAGTATTTGGGTTGATGAATTCAACACTAACTTTGCATTAGCAGGCAGTTCGGCAGGAGGTTTGTTTGTTACAGAAAATGCAAACGACAGTTTACCGCAATGGCGTAATTTGATGGATCACATAGATGAACCAATAAATGGCGTTAATGATATTGTTGTAATTCCTAAAACTAATCATCAAACAATTTATATAAGTACTTTAACCTATTGTGGTGGCATAAACCAGCCGCAAGGTGCTGGAATCTTAAAAACAACAGATGGCGGTAAAACCTGGGCTAATGTTGGTCCTCAAAAAGGAAATCGCAATCCATTCTTTGGATTAGTTGCTAATCCTTTAAACGAATCGGAAATGCTTGCCTATAATCAACACAGTGTTTATGTTACAAACGATGGCTGGGAAACTTTTAAAAGCATTGACATTCCATTAGCGAAGGATATTACCTGGTTTTTTTGTGATGCTGAATTTGCACCATATGTTAAAGGTAAAGCGTATGTTTGTTTGCGAACCAATAGCAGGAATGAGGCAAAAATATTGGAATTAAACTTAATCAATAATGCTTTTAAGGATATTACGCCTCTTGATTTAAAAGCAGAAAGGATAGAACTTGAAACAGTTTTAAACCCAAAGTTTGCAAACAAATTTTACATTGCGTATGGCAGTGAAAATGTTCGAATTCGTTATTTTAATGGTAAAGAATTTTCTAAAGACCTTAATCAACCTTTTTCCCACGCAGCAGGTGGCACATACTGGAATTTTGAATTTAAGGTAAACCCAGTTGATACTAATATTATGTATGTTGGACTTACAGAATGTTCGAGAAGCAAGGATGGCGGAAAGACCTTTGAAAAAATAGCAAACTACAACATGCTCAATATGCATGCCGATGTTCGCGGAATGTTCTTGTTACCAAATGATAAACTCTACATTGCAAATGATGGCGGTATTAGTTTACTAAAAAATTCTAAAGATATACAATGGCGAAGCTTAAATGGTAATGGGTTAGATGGTAATCAGTTTTTTGGTGCGGGCGTGCTTCAGAGTGACAGCCTATTTATTGCAGCCGGCGCACAAGATAATGGAGGCTTTTTTATAACGGATCATAAAACTCAAAACAACATGTATAATTGTGGAGACGGTTATCAAGCAGAAGTGTTAGATGAACAACACGCAATTATAAATTGTAATGGCTCTTCATGTTATCTTTACCATAGGTATAATGGCTACCAGGTTTACCTCAGTTTTCCGGATCCATACTTTGGAAAAAGAGAAATATTTATACAAGATTCATTCGTTTATACAGGGTACAGAAACATTTGGCGTGCAAAAATTAAAGACCTGATTAATGGAAAAACGAATTTTACAAACTTAACCAATTTTAAAGATTTTAAAAATCAGCAAAACGTAATTAGAAATCAACATTTAAATAGCTTTGATGTTAGGCCTAATAGCGAAGCGATAGTTGCATTTGGATTGCCAAATTGGGAAGATCCAAAAAATATCGGAAAAGTACTTTATTTTAAATCAATAGAAAAAAAAGACATTGACCCTATTGACCTAACAGAGCAAATACATTGCAAAGGATTAGTCATTAATCGTTGGTTTGAAATAAACACCATAAAATTTGATTTAACTGTTGAAAACAAATTTTACATAACGGCACATGATTACTTTGACAACCAATCTGCCTATATATACGAAGTGTTATTTAACCCTGACAGTGCAACTTGTCAGCTAAAAGAAATTAACTATAATTTACCTAAAACCGGCATCCCTTGCTTAAAAATTAATCAAATCACAGGTGTTTTATATCTTGGAACTCACACTGGAGTTTATTACAAAACCACTGAAGATACTTTATGGACAAAGCTAAATTTCAAAAACAAATCACTACCAAATGTATTTGTTTACGATCTTGACTTTAATTACCACTCCAATTTATTATACGCAACAACACATGCCCGAGGTATTTGGCGTTGTTATATGCCTTCAGATAAAACAAATAATGTTCGGTTCAAATCGGCAATCATTAAAAAGGAAATATCATTAAATGGGCAGCTGGAAATTGCCAGAAAGGCTAAAGTAGAATTAAAAAACAAGCTGTTTTTATACCCTGGCTCTAAAGTAAAACTTAACAGAAACGCAACCCTTATAATTTCTAAAGAACTAGTAAGGAATCACCTCAATCAAATAGAAGATATTAACAAGTACCTTATAAAAAACAAAACAAGTAAACTCATTATTAAATAAGTAAATTTAAGCATGATTAAAACACTATTTTATAAAGAGGTTTTGATGGAGTTCCGTCAAAAAAATTTATTGGGTAGCATTGTGATCTATATTATAGGTACAATTTTTATAACGGCTTTAAGTTTGAAAGGAAAAATTGATAAACCAACCTGGAATGCCCTATTTTGGATTATACATTTATTTACATCTGTAAATATTAGTGTAAAAAATTTCAATTCCAAAAGCAACGAAATCAATCTTTTCACATATCTCTATTATAAGCCTACCGATTTAATCATAGCCAAAATGTTATATAATATCGTTTTTATCATTGGAGCTTCTTTACTTACGTTTTTCTTTTATTCGCTATTTATAAAAAACCAGGCTGATAATTTACCTTTGTTTTTAATCGTACTTATAACCGGTAGTGCCGGCCTAGCAAGTGTATTAACAATTATGAGCGCCCTTGCATCAAAAGCTGGTGGGAACTTTGCATTAATTAGCATATTAAGTTTTCCTTTGTTAACACCTCTTTTAATTGTAATCATTAAATTAAGTAAACAAGCAGTAGATGGTATAGAATGGGCAGGTGTTAATTTTAACTTACTTTATGCCTTACTTGCCCTAAATATCATTAATATTGCTTTGAATATTTTACTATTCAAATATTTGTGGAAAGATTAAATAAAATCATTTTATGCTTATATCTTTACTAATTAACTGGAACGTCAGCAAAGAAGCTTTTACCATTCCAATAATTGATTGGCCTGTAAGATGGTATGGTATTTGCTGGGCATTAGCGTTTTTAGGTGCGCACTACTTTTTATCAAAAATATTTAAAGCTGAGAACCGAACAGATAAACAATTGGATAGTTTAACCATTTACATGATAATTGGAACTGTTTTGGGCGCAAGAATTGGTCATTGCTTTTTTTATGATTTCGATTATTACATGAAGTTTCCTTTGGATATTTTAAAAATACACGAAGGTGGGTTGGCCAGTCATGGTGGTGCTATTGGAATATTAATTGCGATGATAGCTTATTGCATGAAGCAAAAAGAAAGTTGGCTATGGTTATTCGATAGAATGGTTGTAGTTGTTCCATTATCCGCAGCGTTAATTAGAATTGGTAATTTAATGAATCATGAAATTGTTGGTAAACCAAGTGATTTACCATGGGCCTTCCGATTCATGAAAAATGACGAGGATCTAGAAAATTTACAGGTATATAACACTCCTATTCCGGGTCGACATCCTGCACAATTATACGAAGCAGTGTTTTGTATTTTGCTTTTTGTTTTGTTTTTATGGCTTTGGAAAAATAAACGTCAGCAATTTGGTAAGGGTTTTATGTTCGGGCTCTTTTGTATGCTACTGTTCATTGAACGCTTTTTTGATGAATTCGTAAAAGAGAATCAATCAGAATTTGAAAATAACTTAAGCTTAAACATGGGGCAGCTATTAAGTATTCCATTTATTATAGTGGGGCTAATTTTTGTTATAAGATCATATAAAATTGGTCGACACGAGATACCTAATTTGGCAACTAACTCAGAATCTAATAAAAATTCCTAGTTCTTTAAACTTAACCTAATTTTAGTAAGTATACGTTTAGTATAAAGTGGGAAATCACCATTCATCATCCAACTATAGTAACCGGGCTCTTTCTTAAGCACATCCGCTACGGGTTTATCTTTATGCTTTCCAAAATTAAAAACAGTAACCCCGTCATCGTTATACACAATACGCCCCGCTAAATCAACATTTTTTGTTTTAGTAGTTAAATTACTTAATACCTCCATGTCATTCTTAACTGGAATAACGATGTTTCCCTTTTCATCCTCTATTCTTGTTGATTCGTACTTTTGCAATTGGGCTTTAAATACTTCAAATGTCGCCAAAGTGTCAGCCATTGCTGAATGTGCATTAACCAAGGGTTTTTCACAATAAAATTTATATGCAGCAACCAAATTTCTTGGTTCCATCAGATGAAAAATATTTTGTACATCAATTAATTTTCTGCCTTCCAAATCAAATTCAACCTCTACACGTAAAAATTCCTCTACTAACAATGGAACATCAAATTTGTTGGAATTATATCCGGCTAAATCAGCATTTCCAATGAACTTAGCAACCTCAGTCGCTATTTTTTTAAAAATTGGTTCGTTAGCAACATCCTTGTCATAAATCCCGTGAAGTTTAGAAACCTTTTCAGGAATGGGTATTTCAGGGTTAACTCTCCACGATTTTTCTTCAGTAGAATTATCAGGTAGCACTTTTATGAGTGCAATTTCAACAATTCTATCTAAGCCAATCGTTAATCCGGTTGCTTCAATATCCATAAATACCAATGGCTTTGTTAAATTTAATTTCATGACCTTACAGATTATTTTTTCTTTTTAATGCTTTTCTTCTTATTTTTTTTAATTGGTATACCTTCGGCTTTTTTGATTTCGGGTTTTACTTCCAGTAAATTAGTGTTGGTTGTTTCTTTCGCATGAAGTTCAAATCTGCTCCTAGGGCGATTTTTATATAACCAACTAAAGCCCTTTAACCTCGCGTTCGTTATATCTACCTCCTTTAATGGCAGAATGTCTCCGTCTGTTGATGATGATGTTGTTACACGAATAATTTCACCTTGCCTAAACCAAAGATTTATATTTTCACAAGTTGTTTTATTTAAACCAATAGGTTTATTTTTATTTGTAACAAAATATAAAATCTGAGCGTTACCATTTATTGTGGCCTTTCTTATGGTGTCGTTCTCAAAAAATGCATCAATACGTTTACCCAATAATTGATTGAATTTAGGCACAGAATCTAAAGAATCAACCAATTGAATTAAAAATGCATTCCCTTCAAACCGGATACTTTTGATTGTACTATCCCTCAAAAATACTTTAATTGTTCGCGCAGTTGCTTGAGAATGATGACTCCAAAAAACAGGCGATTTAAATAGCTGTATAAGTGAGTCTTTTGTGCTTCCTATCGCTGAATCTGCCTGTGCCTGAATATCGCGCTTATACATTTTAACATGATGATAAGCCTTTAAAAAATTATGAACTGAATCCACATTAAAATGCTGGATAGTATCAGCGGCTAAAAATAATGTATCAACATTTACAATTTTGGCGAACATAGCCTTTTTAGTTACCAATGCCCGTGAATCTTTTTGTTGATACTCAACATAATCGCCAAAAAGAATAGATTTTTGTCCAGTATCAACGAGCATGACATTTTTAAAGGCCTTACCAAATTTTTTATTTCGATCATAAAACAAGCTATCTCCTTTTAATTTTTGATCTTTGGTAACTAACAAAGCATCCTTACTAAACTGTGCCTGATCCTTTTCTGTATCATACCATCCATTACGACAATAAATGTAATCCGTTTTTGAAGTAATAATTGATGGGCCTAAAAAATAAGCTGTTTTACTTACAGTGTTATAAAGCAATGTATCACTGTTCATCGTATAATCAGGATTAACAAGCTCAACATCATAATGAAAAGCTAACTCCTTGCTTTGTGAATAATAGTGTCCATTTTTACTTTTTAAGGTATTATCTTTGTTTACAATTGTTCCACCCTCATAATAATTGGCTATTGAATTTCCAACATCAAACGTTAGAAGATTTGTGGTTAAAACCATATCTTTCTCTGTGCAAACAACACTACCAGTTAGTGTAGCAATTTTGGTTTTACCATCATAATATAGTTTTTGTCCAGTAACAGTAATACTATCTCCCTTTGAAATTAAAACACGTCCAAAAGCTTCTAATTTATTTTCTTTTTCAAATAGTAATGCTGTATCGCAGTTTAAAAACGCACCATCATGTTCTAACTTAACATTTCCTATTAAAGAATTTGCATCACTATAATTTTTATCGTAACGTGCGACATCTGCATTGACAATTTTTATTGTTTTAATAGTTGTATCAGCCTTTGTAACAAGGTTCTTATTGGATGGTTTGGACGGCTTTACCTGAATTGACTTTTGCGCCTGAATAATCAAAACACAACTAAATAAAAAAAATATGTACCAATATTTACTCAACCGATCGCTTTGTTGGTTCCCAAACATTAGTTTTTACGCCTTTGCAAAAATTTACAAATCCAAGCAAAAGTGCCATGTTCATATAATAAAAATGACTTATAAATTTTAGAAATTTATTTTGAATCTTAAACAAATTAACTATAACGGCCAATTGAACTAATATTAACTGAAAAAAGAAAACGACGAAATAAAATCGTGAGTGAATTGCAAGTATAGATGAAAATACAATTGATAAAATTAAAAGAAATGGCACAAACCACCTTATAACTTTATGCGACCAATAAGCAAAAACCGGCAATCGCCAAAACTGAAATAATAAAGAACTAAATGCAAATAAATTTTGGAAATTTCCGGTCGAAATTCTCACTTTCCTTTTGAACTCAACATTACTTTGTGTGGTAGCATCTTCAAAACAAATTGCATCTTCAACAAACTTAATTTGTTTATTCTGTTGAATGATTGATAACGTTGTATAAAAATCGTCGACGTTAAAGGTGTCAGGTATTGCAATAAAATTTTTTTTATAAATTGAAAAGCATCCTCCTTCAATACCAATAACCGTTTTAAACAATTCACTTTCAGCCTGCTTAATACGATTCTCATAATTCAAATAATTAATTTCCTGAGTTGAAATCCCCTTTTCGGCAGGAATTCTTTTTATGATTTGGGCAGCGCAAGCTACTATTCTATCAGTAAGTGGATTAATTAAGTTTTGAATTGTATTTGGAGTAAATATCACATTTGCATCTGTAAATATAATAACCGGAGTATTCACTAATTTTACCAGCTCATTTATTATTTTTATTTTTCCTGTACGCGATTTAAAATTTACTAATTTAATGGTAGGATATTTCAACTGAAATGATTTTACAACCTCTTCAGTGTTATCAGTACTGGAATCATTTCCAATTAACACTTGAATTTGATTCATTGGGAATTTAGACTCAAAAATACTTTTCAATTTAGTTCCGATCACTTTTTCTTCATTAAAAGCTGCAATTACTATTGTAACAGGATCAAGACTTTGCTTTAACTCTTGCTTTTTATTCCTGAATAGTTTATTTAAAGCAATAATAATTGAAGGATACAAAGCATAAGAATAAACAATTAAACCTATAGAAGAAAAAAAGAGTATTTGTAATAGGTTATTCATTTAACAATTTTTGATAATACTTCAAAAGATCTGCAACAATAAGTTGATTATTAAAATTCTTTTTAGCGAAATTAAGTGCATTGCTTGATAATTGATTCAGTTTAACTGGGTCATTTAATACTTCAATAATGGTTCGAACAAAATCTTCAGGAGAATCTGCAATCATGAGGTGTTCACCTTCAATAGCACCAATTCCCTCGGCTCCTACACTTGTGCTTATAATTGGTTTTCCATAAGACATCCCTTCAATAATTTTAATTCTAACGCCACTCCCACTTAACAAAGGAACAATAAGAACTTGATAAGAACTATAAAAATCAACCGGATTTAAAACATTTTCAATCACCATAATTCTTTCAGAATTAAGCTGTTTGTATCTGCCGGGCATATTCCTTCCGGCAATAACCAATTTTATAGACTCGTTTTTAGAAGATAACATTGGCCAACACGTTTTCAAAAACCAATCAACAGCTTCTTGATTTGGCAACCAGTCCATACTTGCAAAATAAAACAATGTATTTTCCTGAATAGTTATGGATTTATTTAATTGATAATTTGAAAAATTGACCCCGGTTATACTATTAAATAATTTGCATGTAACTTTTAAATTTTTAAAGTTAGTCAAATCGTCAGGCGAAATAGTAACAGCAACATCAACTGCATTTAAGCTGGATAGTTCGAACTTCTTTAAACGTGTATTTTGTATGTTTAAATAACATCTCTTTACTAAATTTTTCTCAGATTGAATATGGCGATCCCAAATCTTATGTTCAACATTATGTGTGCGAATAACGACTTTAGCCTTGCAATATTTTTTTATAACCGGAAGATACACCGCCATAAACACCCCTTCTAATTGAATGATATCATATTCTCCGGAAGTTAACAACTGAACTAGTTCCAATTCAAAATCTTTGGTATGAAAACGACTAACAAAATAAGATTGATTAGAAAACAAATTCAAAAATGCACCTACAACACTTGTATCCGTATTGACAAATACACTTTTATAATTTGTTGCTTTTTTAAAATTTGAATCAACCGCATTATCAGGTTTAAAATGTTTTTTCGTATTGATACATAACAAAGTTAATTGAACCTTATTTTCAACTAAACCTAAGGCCATGTTATAAACCGCTATGCTGCTGCCATCATTAGCCGGATAAGGTGCTTTATTAGATATTTGAAGAACACGAATCAATTCTTCTTTTTATTAAGTTTAAGTTTATAAATCCAACCAAAATAAGTTGCAAAATCGAATAACGCACTATCATTAGCTGCCTTATATGTTAGATAAATACTAATTGGTAAAAATATTAATACTGGACTCCACATGCCCAACCATGGAGCAACTGTACCATCAATTGCCAAAAGCATAAATGCGTCGGTTAAAATAAAATATGCTAAAAAAAACATTACAGCCACAACAACCGGCAAACCAAGACCTCCTTTACGTATGATGGCTCCTAAAGGCGCTCCAACAAAGAACAAAACGATGCATGCGAAACATACTACAATTTTTTTATGCCATTCAATTAGATAGGAATTATATTCTTCTTGATCATTTCTGAAATTAGTTGCGCAACCATCAATATAGCTGGCATTGCTCCTAACCTGATTTAAGGCACCTTCTATCAATTTTTCTTTTTCTTCCTTTTTTAATTTGGTTAAAAATGTATCCATGTGCACAACCGGATTCTTATTTTTGGCTTTTATTGAATCAGGCTCTCTATTTTTTTGGGCAATCCTGTTATAAAAATATTCTTTAGCCTGTCTATTTAACTCAATCAATCTTTTATTAATTAACCTTTTTGTACTATCAGCAACAGAATCCAACTGCCAAACATTCATCATGTCACCGTTATGCTTAAACTGATCCTCATTACTTCGTTTAAGTTTTAAATCCTCCACTTCAAGGTTAACTTGTAATTCTTTAAAATTTAATTGAGACAATGTTTTCTTTTTCCTTCCAATGTTCTCTTGTAAATTAAGTTCCTCGTATCGATTTCCATTTTTTAAAATTAATACCAAGGCGCTACTGTCGGCAGTTGTGGTAATTTTCCCAGAGTTGGCGTACATTTGGATGACGTTACCCATTCTGGCACTATGATCATATATGTAAATATCCTTGAGTGTATCTTTATTCTTTGATTTTTGACCAACACGTAAACTGTAATTATCCAATTTGTTGTAAAAAATACCTTCTTTGATGTTAACACTTGGTTTTTTTTGCCTTACATCGTATAGTAGAGTTGAGAATTTGAGGTTCACAACAGGTAAAATAAAGTTGTTGAAAATAAAAGTAAAGAAAGCAAGGCCTAATATGAAAATAAAAACAGGTTTAAGAATGCTAAAAAGAGATAATCCACTTGATTTCATGGCTGCTAGCTCATAGTTTTCTGCCAAACTACCATAGCACATAATCGCACCTAATAAAACTGCAAGTGGAATACATTGTGGAATCATAGTTATCCAGGCGTAAAAAAACAAAGTAAGTAAATCAAATGTACTTAAACCTTTCCCTATAAAATCATCTAGGTAAGTAATAACTATCTGCACCAAGAAAAACAAAAATACACTCACAAAAAGAGTCATTATAAAAGGTGGAATGAATGTCTTTAAGGTTAAGGAATGTAATTTCTTTAAATGCATAAATTAGCCTTAAAAATACACTTATTTGATAACTTTTTGTGTTTGCAATTCATTAAACTTTGTTATTTTTGCTTTCTATGATTAACGGTAAAAAAATTGTAGCCGTATTGCCGGCCTACAACGCATCACTAACGCTAAAAAAGACATACGATGAAATTCCATTTGACATTGTAGATGATGTTGTATTAGTTGATGATCACAGTAAAGACAATACATCTGATGTTGCGCGTGAAATAGGCATTAAACACGTTATCAGACACGAAAAGAATAAAGGCTACGGTGGAAATCAAAAAACCTGTTATGATAAGGCAATGGAGCTAGGAGCTGATATTGTTATAATGCTTCATCCAGATTATCAATATACACCTAAATTAATTCAAAGTTTAAGTTACCTCATAGCTAATGACTTGTATCCTGTGGCATTTGGTTCCAGAATTTTAGGTAAAGGTGCGCTAAAAGGCGGTATGCCAATGTATAAATACATTTTTAATCGTATGCTTACCTTCTCTCAAAATTTATTAATTAATCAAAAATTATCAGAATACCACACCGGTTACAGGGCTTTTAGCAAGGAAGTCATTCAAAAAATTAATTATCATGCCAATAGTGACGATTTCGTTTTTGATAATCAAATGATTTCACAGATTTTTTACGCAGGATTTGAAATTGCTGAAGTAACTTGTCCTACCAAATATTTCCCTGAAGCAAGTAGTATCAACTTTAGAAGAAGTATGAAGTATGGTTTAGGTGTATTAGGTGTCTCTTTTATTCATTTTTTCAATAAACTTGGATTAATGAAATCTGAGATGTATAAAACCCGTAATTAGTAATCATCAAAAAAATTATTATGGCAGTATATAGATTTAGAGTTTGTTTAGAAGATAATGAAGATATTGTCAGAGACATTGACATTAAATCTTCTCAAAGCTTTGAACTTTTTCACAATGCCATTCAGGAAGCATTTAAATTTGATAATAAACATGAAGCATCGTTTTTTGTAAGTGATGATTATTGGCGAAAAAACAGAGAAATTACCTTAAGAAAAGAAGACTTACCTTTAGATGCTGATGAAATAAAACTTGGTGTTGAACCAAAGAAATTAATGTCGGAAACAAAAATTGCTTCCTTCATTGAACAACCTCATCAACGTTTTTTTTACGTTTTTGACGCCAAAGTACAATGGAATTTTTTGGTTGAAATGGTCAAAATGGTTGACGAGAATCCTAAAGTTAATTATCCAGCTTGCGTAAAATCAATCGGCAATCCGCCAAAACAATATAAACAAACTAATATGGCTAAAGAGGAGTTAAGTCCGGATTTAGCTATGGCCGGTTTGCTCAACGACCCTGAATTGAACGATGATGAAATATACAAGAAATTAGATACGGGTGAGGAAGGTGTTGAACAAGATGATCTTGATAATTTAGAAGGAGAAGAGGGAGAAGATGAATTTGGCCAAGAAGAAAGCGAAGATGATTTTAATGAAAGCGACAGCCAAGAAGACTTTTCTGGTGATGATAGTCACGATTAATACTTACCCGGGATAATGTTACTTACCCGAATTTTTAAAAACTTTATAAAGGTTGAAAAAACCGGTTCATTATTACTAGTTGCTGCGTTTATAACATCCTTTGTTATTGCTAACTCAAATTTCGCAGGAAAATTTAATCAGATTTTAGAATTTCATTTCTTTCATTTAAGTGTTAAAGACTGGATTAATGAAGGACTGATGACGCTTTTCTTTTTGCAAGTTGGTCTCGAGATTAAGCGGGAATTGGTTGAGGGTGAGTTAAAAGATTTAAAAGTGGCCGGACTACCAATTTTTGGTGCAATTGGCGGAATGCTTGTTCCGGCTTTAATATATTACACCTTTACATTTAATACTCATTACACCAAAGGATTTGGAATTCCAATGGCTACTGACATTGCATTGTCTTTGGCAATAATCTCTTTAATGGGAAACAAAATACCTGCCTCTTTAAAGTTGTTTTTAGCAGCACTTGCTATAATTGATGATTTAGGTGCTATTGTAATAATTGCTTTTTTTTACACTAATCAATTTCAATTAACTTATTTGGTAATATTATTTCTACTTTTAATCATTATCGCAATTATTAGTTACAAAAAAGTAACATATATCCCTATTTATATTTTGTTCTTGATAGTTCTTTGGATAATCTTGTACAATGCAGGTTTTCATCCTTCAATTGCAGGAGCAATTATAGCAATAAGCATCCCCTTTAAAGAATTTAACAATGAAGAACGTGTTCTTTTTCCAATGCATAAATTTGTAACCTATGGCATTGTTCCAATTTTCATATTGGTTAATGCGCTTATTGACGTTAGAAATGTAATTTTTGATAACTTTCTTAATAATTATACACTAGGCATTTTCTTTGGATTAACTTTAGGTAAACCACTTGGAATACTTTTGTTTTGTTGGCTAAGTATCAAATTAAAATTTGCAAAATTGGCATTAGAATTAAACTATCGTTTACTATTGGGTGCCGGTATATTTGCAGGGATTGGTTTTACAATGAGCATTTTTGTTGCCTTGCTTTCCTTTTCAAAAACTGATGAACTTAATCAAGCTAAGTTAATTATAACGATAGCAGGCTTTACCTCAGCAATTGGAGGAATTATCTATTTCAAACTTGTTCCTAATAAAATTGACAAGCTCAAAACTATTTAGTAGAACGATTAATTAAGAACTGCTACAAAGTTGTTACTTAAGAAATTAAAAATTAATGCTTTAGAAAATTCTGAACAACTTCTTCCGCTTTTGAACACGCTTCTTCCAAAACCTCATTTATTATAAAAACATCGAATAACTCTGCAGTTTTTAGTTCTTTTTCTGCTTTTGCAACTCTTCTTGCAATACTTTCAGGACTATCTGTTTGCCTTAATCTAAGTCTTTCTTCAAGAATTTTAATGCTTGGAGGCATAACAAAAACAGCCAAGGCGTCTTCTTTAAACTGATTTTTTAAATTTAATCCACCTTCAACATCAATATCAAAAATAACAGCCTTTCCTTTGTTCCAAATCTTTTGAACCTCTGACTTTAAAGTGCCATAATGTGTCCCTGCATATACTTCTTCCCATTCCAAGAACTCATGGTTAAGTACTTTTTGCTTGAATTCTTCCGATGTAAGATAAAAGTAATCTTTACCGTTTTCTTCAACCCCACGTCTAGGACGACTTGTGGCAGAAATTGAAAATTCGATTTGATTAGGATACGTTTTTAACAAATGCCTAACAATGGTGGTTTTACCGGAACCGGATGGCGCAGAGAAAATAATAAGTTTGTTAGCACTCATGTGCAAATATACAATCTTGAAATGAGAAAAACTAAGTTTGTAAATAATACAGAAAAAGAAAGAAAACGAGAAAAAACAAAAAGGGTCATTATAACGTTATGTAGAAAAAATTAAACATCCCCATGAAAAAATAACTAGCATAACAATGACCCTAATTGATAAAGAACGTTTTCTTAATACAAAATTATAATCATTCTAAAGAAAAATCAAGCGTTATGGTATATTTCCATAACGCACAATCTATTGAAAACGATAAATGTCTTTCTTGATTGGTTTAATCAGCTCTTCAACTCCAGTTAAAATAGACTTGCACTTGTTAATTATTTCTTCACCCTCTGCTGTAACCTTTAAAGGAATAGTTTCTCGATTAAAAATTTTAATATTTAACTTTTCTTCGAATTGTTTTATTTGCTGGCTTACGGTACTTTGATCAGCAAAACATAATTCTGCTGCTTTACTGAAACTCTGCGTTTCGGCAACTGCGCAAATATACTGCATTTGACGGAGTGTTACTACCATATTAATTCGCTTTAATTAAAAACTTACCATCAAGAATAGGTATAACAGGGCATTGATTCGGCGTTAAACAGTATTTGATATCCCTTTCAAGATCTAATTTTGCTAGACGGTTTCGATGAGAGGAATTAGCCAAAAATTTAAACAGATCATGCTTGGCATTTTTATACAACTCAATTGAAGCTATTGTAGAATCACATGAAGTTAAAAAACCATATTTATAAATTAATGCCTCAGCTACAGCGCCGGCAAACAAAGTATCCTCAAGATTAAATTTATTTTTCCAACCTGCACATAAAAACAAAACATCTTTCTTTTCTTCTTTCAAAAACCTTATCAGTTCATCCAAATTTAAAAAACTACCAATAACTACCTTATCTGCTTGTTTAGCTGCATTTATAGCTTGGGTACCATTAGTGGTTGTTATTGCAATTGTTTTTCCTTTTACTTTTGCATTCATATATCCAAATGGGCTATTGCCCAAATCAAAGCCATCAACTATTTCACCATTTCTTTCTGCGGCAACCAAAAAACCTTGTTGCTTATAATCTAATGCTTCATCTATTTCAGCAACAGGTATCATTTTATCAACACCGTTAAAAAAAGCAGTAACAATTGCCGAAGTAGCTCTTAAAACATCAATTACAACAACAACTGTATTTGGTTTATGAAATAATGAATAGGCTTGGGGGGTGAAACAAACTTCGATATTCATAAGGTAAACTTACTCATTTATTTGAATAAATTAATGAAATATTTCTTAAGAAAGTAAAAAATTACTATTCAAAAAAACCTATATTTAACGCATGGTTGAACTAATTAAACAAACAATTTCATCTAGTATAGCGCTAAAAACTGAGTTATTAAACCAAGGTGATTTATTAAATAAAGTTAATCTATGTGCCTCAGAAATAATTAAATGCTATCAAAATAACGGTAAAGTTTTTTGGTGCGGTAATGGTGGCAGTGCGGCAGATGCTCAACACCTGGCAGCTGAATTGAGTGGTAGATTCTATTACGATAGGCCGCCGCTTTACAGTGAAGCTTTGCATGTTAACACCAGTTATTTAACCGCAGTTGCTAACGATTATAGTTATGATGTCGTATACAGTCGACTTGTGAAAGCCATGGTTAGCGAGAAAGACGTATTAATTGGCTTAACTACAAGCGGCAATAGTGCTAATATTATTAACGCGATTAATGAAGCCAATAGCAAAGGAGCTTGTACAATTGCTTTTACAGGGCAAACAGGTGGTAAACTAAAAGATTTACCGACCCATTTAATCAACATTCCTAGCACTGATACACCAAGAATTCAAGAATGCCATATGTTACTCGGCCATACCATTTGTGAATTGGTGGAAATGAAATTATTCCCAAAAAATATCTAGTTTGAATTTTTCAAGAATAATATTTCTATTTTTATTTCCAATTGTTCTATCAAGTCAAAATAAAAACATAGATAGTTTACTAAGTTTATTACCAAAAAAACCTGATACTACTAAAGTTTTAATCCTCGGAACGGTTGCCGACGCATACCAGTTCAACTCATTAGAAAAAGCATTATTTTACGCAGATAGCGCATACAAGTTTGCAATCAAAATTAAGTACGCAAATGGAATAGCCTATAGTCTACAATTATACGGCAGCATCTATACCACTGCCGGTAAATATGATCTGGCGATCAAATATATTCACAAGGCATTGCCCTATTTAAAAGAATTGAAAAAAACATACACCGTTGCCAATTGTTATAACACGCTTGGCAATATATACATGGGCATAAACGACACAAATAGAGCATACACTTATTACACACTATCCCACTCGCTTTCTAAAGTTAACAATTTAACAACCATGCAAATAATTTCCGGTGTTGGTTTAGGTAACATACTCATTCAAAAGCAAAAGTTTAAAGAAGCCAAAAACTACATTACAGCTGCCATAAACTATTTTGAAAAAAACAGGAATACGGAATATTTGGCTTCAGGCTATACCATTTTATCTGAAATTTACGTGGGCCTTGGTCAATTTAAAGAAGCTGAGAAAAATTTACTAATAGCTAACGAGTTGTTTTCCGATATAGAATCAAAATACGGTATGGCAATGACGCTAATGAGTTTAAGTAAAGTACAAGATACGCTTGGTAAAAAAACAGAATCAGTCAATAATCTTACTAAAGCCTTAAAATTAAATCTAGAAAGAAAAGCCCTGGATAACATCCGGGAAACTGCGTATTTACTCGCCAAATTATCCGAAAGCAGAAATGATCTAAAATCGGCCGTTGAAAACTATAAAATTTATATACAGTATAACGATTCTGTTTTTAATGCTGAAAAAGTAAAAACAACGAGTGAACTGGCCACTCAGTATGAAACCAAAGAAAAAGAAAACGAATTAAAACTTAAAAACATTGAACTTGAAGCCTCTGAAAACAGAGTGAAATCGAAAAACGTACTCATAATTATTTTCATTATTGCATCTGCTTTATTTTTAGGTTTTGTTATACTTTTAATACGACAAATTATAAAGAATAAAAAAGTGAATTTTTTATTACAAAAACAAAACTCAAAAATTCAATTCCAAAAAGATATTATTGAGAATAAAAATAAAGACATTACAGACAGCATCAATTACGCCAAACATATACAACAGGCATTAATGCCTTCTGCCTCTGTTTTAAAGCAATATGTAAAAGAATACTTCATTATTTACAAACCTAAAGACATTGTAAGCGGTGATTTTTATTTTGTTGAACATCACAATGATTCAACTTATATAGCCGTTGTGGATTGCACAGGACATGGGGTGCCAGGTGCCATGCTGAGCGTGTTTATGCACACTAACTTAATTAGAATTATTAAATCAGAAAATTTAGCCAACAATCCAGCTCAAATTTTAACAGAAATGTGTGTTGCATTAAAATCAAATTTAAATAAAGACCGAGGAAAACAAATTAATGATGGAGCAGATATAGGTATTTGTGTAATTAATAAAAATCAACTTGTTTTTGCAGGCGCTAAACTAAATTTAGTTAAGGTTGATAATTCTACAATAGAGATTATTAAAGGGGATAGAATTTCTATTTCAAGTAGTTTTGATTTTGAAAATAATTGTTTTAGCAACCAATTTGTTAACTATTCGGCAAGAAGTACATTTTACATGTCAACTGACGGCTTTGGCGATCAATTTGGAGGATCGAAAGACGGTAAAAACAAACCGGAAGGAAAAAAATTTAAGCAAACAAACTTATACAATTTAATACTAACATATAATTCATTACCACTATTAGAACAGGCTGATCATTTATTAAATGATTTTTATGAATGGAAAGGTAAATACGAACAAACAGATGATGTAACCGTTATAGGATTTATGATATGATTACAACTAGCGCCATAATATTAGCAGGCGGATTTGGTACTCGCTTAAAATCTGTAGTAAGTGACGTGCCTAAACCAATGGCACCTATATTGGAAAAACCTTTTCTAACCTATCTACTAGGGTATTTAAACGCGTTTCAAATAAAGCAAGTGGTGCTATCAACCGGATATCTGTCATCTATTATTGAAAATTACCTAGGGAATAATTTCAATGGCATAAAATTAAGATACAGTATTGAAGAGGAACCGCTCGGTACAGGAGGTGCAATTAAAAAAGCCATGCAAGAAGTTTCCGATGAAAATACTTTGGTTTTAAACGGTGATAGTTTCCTTGACCTGGATATCTTTGCATTTAGTAGTTTCTATACAGAGAATAATTTTGAAGGCTTACTGGCTTGCAGATCAGTTGATAATGCAGGTAGATATGGTACGCTTAAAGTTAACAACAACCAAATTGTTGAGTTTAAGGAAAAAACAGGAACTAATGAACTAGGTTTAATTAATGGTGGAGTGTATCTTTTAAATAAGGAGCATTACCTGAAAAATACACCGACAAGTTTAGCATTCTCAATTGAAAAAGACTACTTTGAAAAACAATGTCAACATAGTAGATTCGGCGCATACAAATGCGATGGTTATTTTATAGATATTGGAATTCCTGAAGATTATTTAAAAGCTCAACATGAATTTAAAAAATTTAAATATTGATACTTCCTGGACACTTTTTTTAGACAGGGATGGCGTGATTAACAAAAAACTTGAAAATGACTACGTAAAACATTGGATAGAGTTTGAATTTATTGAAAAAGTGACGGATGCTTTGAAATTTTTGAATGGAAAATTTTACAAAATAGTAGTAGTAACTAACCAGCAAGGTATTGGAAAAGGATTGTACCGACACGAAGATTTGGAATTAATTCATAAAAACATGATTTATGAAGTTAATTATCTTGGCGGTAAAATTGATAAGGTATATTACTCACCATTTCTTGAAAAAGAAAATCATCCAACCCGTAAACCCGGTATAGGAATGGCTTTGCAGGCCCAGCAAGATTTCCCGGAAATTAATTTTACAAAATCAATAATTGTTGGAGATAGTATAAGCGACATGGCATTTGGTAAAAATGCTGGTATGCAAACCGTTTATATAAGTTCTGAACCCAACAACTCAAACTTAATTAATTTTCAGTTTAAATCATTATTTGAGTTTAGTAAATCTATATGAGCTTGAAGGTCAGCATCATAACCATTACTTACAATGCAGAAGGAACGCTAGAAGATACAATTCAGTCTGTGCTTAATCAATCTTATAATAATATTGAATACATTATTATTGACGGTAAAAGCACAGATGGTACGATGGATATTATTTCTAAGTACAGTGAAAAAATAAGTAAGATTGTTTCAGAGAAAGACAATGGATTATATGATGCCATTAATAAAGGAATTAATCTGGCAACTGGTGATGTTATTGCTTTATTACACGCCGATGATTTTTATATTCATCAAGATGTTATAAAAGAATATGTAAAAACATTCAATACGGATAATGCTGATGCAGTTTATGCCAATCTTTATTATGTTGATAGTCACAGCACTGATAAAATTATTAGAAAATGGAATAGCGGTAAATATAAAAATGGTTTGTTTAAATGGGGATGGATGCCACCCCACCCTACTTTTATAGCTAAGAAAAGTATTTATAATAGGTTTGGAGTGTATCGATTGGATTATAAAACAGCAGCGGATTATGAATGTCTTTTGAGGCTCATACACGTAAACAGAATAAAACTTGCCTATCTTGATAAGTACGTTATAAAAATGCGTGTTGGCGGTAAGAGTAATGAAAGCGTAAAAAACAGACTGAACGCTAACATTGAAGACAGGAAGGCTTGGGAGGATAATTACGTTAAACCCTACTTTTTCACTTTGATTTTGAAGCCATTAAGAAAAATAAGCCAATTTTTTTAACAATTACCAAACGAAAAATGATTTTTATTCGTTTTAATAGTAAATGGGATTTACTTTAGTAATTGAAGATGTTTTTTTTATAATTTTACCTTTTAAAATGGGCTCATCTGCATGATAAAAGTTCTTTACACAACCACACATCTTAAAAAGTATCTTTTATGGAGCTTAGCCATCATAACTATTTGTATAACAGGTAATTCCTGTAAGAAATACAAGCCTTCGAATCCCGTATTTTATTTAAAAAGTGATCAGGTTACAGTTAACACTAATGTTATACAGCAAGGTACAGGCACACATAACATTACTGAACTCTATGTTTATGTTAACGGCAAATTTCAAGGCGCATACCCTCAAGGAAATAATATCCCAATTCCAATGGTTGAACCTGGTAAAAACGTAAAAATCAACCTGGTGGCCGGAATCAAAAATAATGGCATTTCAACTACCAGAATTAATTATCCGTTTTATGATTTATATACGCTCGATACTTTGGTTAACCAAGCTACAATTATTACAAAAAACATATCTTTTAGTTACAAATCAGGCGCAGATTTTCCTTTAATTGAAGGTTTTGATACCGGAATTAAACTAATAAAATCGCCTGTATCAGATACTACATTGATAGTAACCAATGACGGTACTGGCGTAAATGGTAATTTTGGCAGAATTACGCTATCCTCTGCCAACAAATTTGCCAGGATGGAAAGTGCTTTACAATATACACTCCCAAAAGGTGAAAGCAACCTTTATTTAGAACTTGATTACAGAAGTAATGTTGAATTTGAAGTTGGCGTGTTAGGAGAAAATAATGAGGAAAAATCAACCATAAGAATTACACCAAAAGAAAACTGGTCAAAAATTTATGTTTCACTTGCGGATGCAGTAAACCGCGAACCAAAATACAACAAACACAAGTTATACATCAAGGCAGTCACAAATACAGAAACGCCCAAACTTAAGCTGGATATTGACAACATAAAAATCGTTCACTTCTAATGAATAAGCAGCTGACAACGATTAAGTATATCCTATTCGATTTTTTATCGGCTGCATTTGCTTGGACTTTATTTAACTATTACCGCAAAACTAGAGTTGATGCACTTCAAATTGACATAAGTGAAATCATCATCTTTGACAAGCAATATTACATCAACATTATTTTGCTTCCAAGCATCTGGGTGTTAATGTATTTTTTATCTGGTGTATACAGTAATGTATTGAGAAGATCAAGGGTTAATGAATTTGTACAAACTTTTGTTACATCAATTATTGGTGTTACAATTCTCTTCTTTTATATTATACTCGATGATTATGTTCCTTATTATAAAATTTATTACAAACTTTTCTTTTTATTATTTGCCCTCCAATTTGGATTTACGGCCTTTTTTCGGCTGATACTTTCAACACAGACAAATCACAAGATACATCGACGTCAATTTGGCTTTAATACTATTATTATCGGCAGTAACGAACGAGCTCATAAAATGTATAAAGAAATTGAATCTTTAAAAAAAGGGATTGGTAATAAGTTTATTGGTTTTGTGCACATTGAAGGTAAAAACGGTTATAGCGAAGAATTGAAGAAAGAATTAAAGCATTTAGGAGAAATCACTGAGATAAGAAGTATTATCATCAATGAAAAAGTTGAAGAAGTTATAATTGCCATCGAATCATGGGAACACAATTATTTGAAAAGCATTATTAATGAGTTAAATGACCTTGGCGTTACAATCAAAATTATCCCGGATGTATATGATATCTTAAGTAGTCATGTAAAAATGACTTCAATTTTGGGAACTCCTTTAATTGAGCTTAAAAACCAAATTATACCGGTATGGCAAGTTTCTGTTAAACGGTTCATCGATGTTAGCGTTTCTATTTTTGTTCTCGTTTGTTTTAGTTGGCTTTATCTAATAATTGCGATTATCCTCAAAATAAACTCAAAAGGACCGGTATTCTTTAAGCAAGAACGAATTGGTAAATGGGGTTTACCGTTTAATATATACAAATTCAGAACCATGTATGTTGATGCTGAAAAAAATGGGCCTGCACTATCAAGTGACAATGATCCACGCGTTACCGGATTCGGCCGAATCATGCGTAGAACAAGGTTAGACGAGATTCCGCAATTTTTCAATGTACTTATAGGAGATATGAGTATTGTTGGCCCTCGACCCGAACGCCAATTTTTTATAGATAAAATAGTTGAAAAAGCGCCACACTATAAACATTTAAGCAAAGTAAGGCCCGGTATTACAAGCTGGGGACAAGTAAAATACGGTTACGCTGAAAATATTGACCAAATGATAGAACGTTTAAAGTTCGATATTCTTTATGTTGAAAACATGAGCTTACTTTTGGATTTTAAAATTTTAGTGCACACAGTTTTAATTGTATTGCAAGGAAGAGGAAAATAACATCTCCAACCTAATCAATTGTAGCAAACCTCGTTTTAAAGATCATTTCAACCAATTATTTAATTGATATATATGTTAAATCCCAAACAGACAATTAAAAACAATCACCTGTCTGCGATGTAAGTGTATGAAGGCGTTTCAAACTTACAAGTATAGTAAGAAACGCTAACAAACACTAAATCGGAGCCTGTCCTGACCTTTGGTCAGGAATTACCCGCAATAAGACAGATAGTTCGTCAAAACAATTGACTTCTAATGTCTAATTGCGGTTAAATTACTTCTTTGTAATCTCCCTTAGTAAGTCATTTTTGTGTTGTTGATTTTTTTTGCATCTTTGGGATATTAGTCAGCATATTAATATTGTATCGTTTGATGTTCCTTTCCCGGCCAATTATGGTGGTGTAATTGATGTTTATTATAAACTGTATCAACTGAAACAACAGGGCGTAAAAATACACCTACATTGTTTTAAGTATGGCCGAGCCGAATCACAGGAATTAAATAAACTATGTGAGAAGGTATACTATTATCCAAGAAACACTTCCTTTTTGAATCAACTAAGTTTCTTGCCTTACACAGTAAAATCAAGGATAAATAATAAACTTAAACAAAATTTGCTTTCTAACAACTATCCCATTTTATTTGAAGTTCTTCATACCTGCTATTTACTAAAAGATCCTCAATTTCGAACCAGATTAAAAATATATAGACATAGTAATATTGAGCATGATTATTACAATGAATTATCAAAAGCAGAATCTAATTTACTTAAAAAAGTATATTTTAAACTAGAAGCTTATAAACTGAAAAAATTCGAACGGATAATTAAATATGCACAATTAGTTTTGACCGTAAACAAAAAGGATACTGACTATTTTAAAGCAAATTACCCTCAATGTAATGTTCACTATTTGCCTAGTTTTCATCCGCACAATACCTTTAAAAGCTTCTGTGAAATTAAGCCACAAATGCTATTTCATGGTAATTTAAGCGTTTCAGAAAATTACAATGCTGCTTTATGGTTTTTACATGAGGTGGCTCCCCAATGCGAGTTGCCATTAATTATTGCAGGATTAAACCCACCAGAAAAATTAATTAATAAAGTTAAGCAAACACCTAATAGTCAAATTATTGCCAATCCAAGTGAAAAGGAACTTGCCACACTAATTCAACAGTCTTGTATTAACTTGTTGTTTACCCAACAGGCAACAGGCCTAAAACTAAAACTATTGAATGTTTTATTTAATTCCAAATTTATTATTTGCAATCAAAACATGCTGGAAGGTACAGATATTATAGCTACCGGTGGCTTGTTTATTGCCAATACTAATCAAGAGTTCATCAATTATATAGAGGAACTTAAAAATAAAACTTTTGGACAAGAAGAAATCCTTGAACGAAGTAAACAAATCGCCCAATTTAGTAATCAAACAAATATTGAATTGTTAATGAAGTTATGCTTTAACGAAACTGCCGGTAACAAACTGGCATAGGCCATCAATAAAAACCCCTCTGTTGGAGGGGTCTTTAATTAGTTTATTTTTAATAATTCAACTTCAAAAATTAAATCACTTTTAGGAGGTATGGCTCCGGGGTATCCTTGTTCGCCATAGGCTAAATTATAGGGAATATAAAATTTATACTTGGCTCCTTCTTTCATTAGCTGAACTCCTTCTGTCCATCCTGGAATCACTTGATTTAAACCAAAATCAATAGGTTGTCCTCGCTGAACACTGCTGTCAAAAACTTTACCATCTAAAAACGTTCCGGTATAATGAACCTTCACGTTACTTGTTGCATTTGGCTTATTTCCTGTTCCTTCGGTAATCACATTATATCTTAACCCACTTGGTGTTGAGTTAGTAAATGTAGCTCTAATTCTATCAGACTCTGCTCTCTGTTTTGCTTCTTTTTCCGCATTTACTTTAACTGCATTGGCTTGCGCCTCAACAAATACTTTGGCAGCTTGGAAACCTTCTGCCTCTTTACCTTTTCTTAAAATGGTTATTTTATTTATTTTGTCATCTTGTTTAATCGAATCTACTACTTTTTGTCCTTCAATTACATGTCCAAATACTGTATGTTTACCATCTAACCAATCGGTTTTAACATGCGTTATAAAAAACTGTGAACCATTTGTCCCTGCGCCTGCATTGGCCATTGATAAAATACCCGGTCCGGTATGCTTTAAAGTTTCATCTATTTCATCCGCAAATTTATATCCAGGATCTCCTGTACCTGTTCCAAGAGGACAGCCACCTTGAATCATAAAATTAGGAATCACACGATGAAACTTTAACCCATCATAATAAGGTGTACCAGCAGGCTTTGCTGTGTTAGTTATTGTTCCTTCGGCTAATCCCACAAAATTAGCAACCGTCATTGGTGTTTTTTTATGTTCTAAAACAACATAAATATCTCCTTTTGATGTTTCAAACTTTGCATAAATACCGTCAGCTTGTGCTTTTAAAAATTCTTTATCCATTTTACTTAATTTTTGTTTTTGTTTTTTTTGTCCATGTAAATTGTAACTCAAACCAGTTAAAACAACTAAAATTGCTATTAATTTTTTCATGACTATTTACTTTTGGTTAATTTAATTAATGATTATGTCCATCTCCTGCGCTATGTCCTTCAGGCATAGCCGGTGCCGCGCTAAAATCTAATAATTCAACTTCAAATACCAATGTTGAAAAAGGCGGAATTGGGCCATTTCCTTGAGGTCCATACCCAATACTTGAAGGGATAACTAATTTTGCCTTACTACCTTTGCTCATTAATTGAATTCCTTCTGTCCAACCTGCAATAACTTGGTTTAAAGGAAAATTAGCCGGCTCGCCCCTTTCTAATGAACTATCAAATTTGGTTCCATCCAACAAAGTTCCTGTGTAATGAACTTTAACCATATCAGTTGCTTTTGGATGATTACCGTTCCCTTTTTTAGTTTCTATGAAAATCAATCCGCTTTCGGATGGTTTAGCAGTAATTTTATTATCTGCTAAGTATTTATCTCTGTTAGCTTGTTCACCTTCCTGAGCTAAACGCATTTTTTCTTCATACTCCGCCTTCATCTTGGCTTGTTTTTCTTCAACTTGTTTGCTGCTCAATACGTCCTTCATAACAATCGTAGCCTTTAAAAAATCACCTTGTTTGATTCCCTGAGGTAAAGCTTGCATGTTTTGAGTTTTTAAGAAAAAAGAATCTGCAGAAATAATGAATGAAGCGCTATCTCCCTTAGCCATCATCATCATTCCATCTTCTAAACTCCCTTTAAAAGAACTTTTTTGAATTAAATATTGTATTTCTCCTGTTCCATCCTGACTTTGTTGTTTAGAACTAAATACTGTTGAATCGTTTCTGTTATTTTTTAATTCAATTTTAAAAATAACACCATAGCCAATCTGCGCTTTAGTGCCGGCTTCGTCTTGTTTAAAAAATTTGTAATGTAACCCGTTTTCGGCACGCTTATAACCATCAAATTGCGAACCATCGTTTGAACAAGCATTAAATAAAAGTAAGCTTGTAGCTAATAAAGAGATTTTTTTCATTTTATTTTATTGTTATTTCGTAAAGCAATGGTGTACAAGGAGGAATTTTCAAATCCCGTGAACCTAATTCACCAAAAGCAAGGTGTGAAGGTAATATTATTTTTGCATTTTCACCTCTTTTAAGGTAATTAATAACAATATTTAAGCCTTTTAAAAGTTGATCCGGAGTTCCTGGCTTATATTTAAAATCAACAGGTGATTCGTCCATTGGCCTCCCATTTAAAAAATAACCCTTATAATGGAGAACAATTGTGGAATCAGTCATCTCAGATTTCCACAACTTGCTTGGTTTTGAAATCCAAAAAATACCTTCCTCTAATTTACAAGAATTCATGGATGTACTATCACCAAAGTAATTTAAAATTCGTTTTTTCTCAAGAATTTCCAAATCAACTTTTGTAATATTAGGAGGTGCATGAAGGTAATCATTTATACCCATTTGTACTTTAACAATGCTGTCGTTAAAGCTAAAAAAAGGTATTTGATTTGAATTAAAATTTTGATTGAAGAAAATGCTCACCGGAATCAGAAGCTCCATAGAATCACCAATACATTTGCCCTCACAAGCTTTTAAAATAAGATTATTGCTATCTAAACTATTGACATTAAGAAAAAATTGGCTGTTTAGATTATTGTAAGTATCGTAAAAAACTGAATCGTTTTGGGTTTTGAATACCGCATTAAGATGAACATAAGGAATCACTGAAGTCATAGAACTACATGTATCCGTTGAGAAAGCCAGCAATTTGTACCAAAAATTAGAAGCATGATGCGTGTAGGTTTGTTTTGTTTGGTTATTACAAGAAACAAATACAAGAATAATTAAAACTAAACTAATTTGGTAAAATTTCAATTTCATAAATAATCGGCATTTGAGGCGGAATTTTTTTAAAATCGCCAAGTAAACCATGCGCTAAATAAGATGGTATAATCAATTTACCCTTGTCACCTTTTTTAAAAAATTGAAGACCTCTGTGAAGACCACTTTCAGCCTCATCATTACCAACTACAAGCTGCTTTGGTTCACTTGGTTGAGAAAAATAACAAACATCTCCAGTGAGTAAACTCAACGTGTAATTTATTGAAACTAAAGTATTCATTCTTATACTATCCCCTTTTACAGAAGATTTTGATATGGAAAATCGTATACCGCTGTTAGTAGATTTATAAACATCAGTGTGAGTCTTTACATAATAATCAATTTCATCATTTTCCTTTTTCAACAATTGTTTATTTGCTTCAACAAACTGATTTTTAATTTTTGTTTGATCAAATTCAGTTACTACGGGCTTTTGAGAAGACTTTGGGTTTTCACCGCATGAAACGAAAATAAAACAAATAAGCAAACTTATAAGTTGAAAACTGTGCATAAACAAAAATATAAATAAAAAACAAGTAAAAAATTATTAAGTACATTTACTTATAACAATGCTCATACTAGAAAGATACAAACTAACACTTGATTATCTGTCAAAAACAATTGGAGAGGCAGAAACAGAACTTCATTACAAAAACCCTTATGAGTTAGTAGTTGCAGTTAGTTTAAGCGCACAATGTACTGATAAAAGAGTAAATTTAACCACACCGAAATTATTTGAAGCATTCCCAAATGCCGAAGCTATGGCTAATTCAAACAGCGATGTCATTTTTAGCTACATCAAAAGCATCAGTTACCCGAATAACAAGGCCAAAAATTTACTTGCCATGGCAAAAATGTTAGTGAATGATTTCAACAGCATTGTTCCATCGGAAGTTGATGAACTGATTAAATTAGCCGGAGTTGGTCGGAAAACAGCCAACGTGATAGCTTCCGTGATTTTTAACAAGCCAACAATGGCAGTTGACACACACGTTTTTAGAGTTAGTAATAGGATTGGCCTAACAACCAATTCTAAAACGCCACTTCAAACCGAAAAACAACTCATCAAATACATCCCAAAAGATATTATTCCCAGAGCGCACCATTGGTTAATATTGCATGGCCGTTATGTATGTTTGGCCAGAAATCCGAAGTGTGAAAATTGTGGCTTAAAAGTCTTGTGTAAATACTACGCTAAACAATCCAATAAGAAAAATGTTAAACAAAACACAACAATAAAACAACATGGCAAAAAAAACAGTAAAAAAACCAGTAAAAAAGGTTAAAACAGCTAAAAAGGCTGTAAAAAAAGTAGCTAAAAAAACAGCAAAGAAGGCAAATAAAGCAGTTAGCAAAAAAGTAGTAAAAAAGGTAGCTAAAAAAATTGTAAAAAAAACGACAAAAAAACTAAGCAAAAACTCAACTAAATCTGTAAAAAAAGCACCGATTAAAACTGTGGCAAAGGCAGTAAAAAAAGTTTCTGCTTCAACAAAGAAAAAAACGAACCAATCAAAACCAAAGGCGACAACATCTAAATTTGTTGCACACAGCACTTCACTTAAAGTTGGCGACAAAGCTCCATTTTTCAGTGGAGTTGATCAAAATGGTAAACACATAAGTTTAAGTGATTTAGCAGGAAAAACCATTATATTGTACTTTTATCCTAAAGATGATACCCCGGGTTGCACCGCAACTGCATGCAGTTTAAGAGATGAATACCCGTATTTAAGTAATAAAAATTATGCGGTAGTTGGTGTTAGTGCGGATGATGAGAAATCTCACGCTAAATTTGCGTCGAAATACAGCTTACCATTTCCTTTAATTGCAGACACCAACAAAACAGTTATGAAAGCCTATGATGTTTGGGGCTCAAAAATGTTCATGGGACGTATTTTTGATGGCGTTATCAGAACTACTTTTGTCATCAATGGAAATGGTGTTATTGAAAACGTTATTAAAAACGTGGATACAGCCAATCATGCAAAACAAATTTTAGCTAATTAATATTTTTTTGGAATTATAAAAAAAAGTATTAAATTTGCACTCCCAATTATTCATTTGGGAAACGGATTGGTAGTTCAGCTGGTTAGAATGCCGCCCTGTCACGGCGGAGGTCGCGGGTTCGAGTCCCGTCCAGTCCGCAAAAAGCTTCACATTATTGTGAAGCTTTTTTAGTTTTATGCCTACTTGGCTTTCAATATTTTTGAAATGGTTTTTACCCAAGTTTCCGGGGTTATTGATTTGGATAATTCATTAGAAACCTGAGCCATTTTTACTAAATCCTGATTACTAAGCTGAATGTATTTTGTTAAAGCTGATTTTAGCTGTGAAACGCTATTTTCTTTGAACGAAAATCCATTTTGCCCTATTTTTAAAAACTGCTCCTTAGCGCCAACCGCATCACTTAACAGTAAAGGAAAACCGGCAGCAGCAAATTCATGTACAACCACACCCCAAGGTTCGAATCGACTTGGTAAAACAAAAACCCCGGATTCTTTTATGAATTGATTTAACTCTAATGGCTGCACGAAACCAAAATGTTTAATTTTTGGGTGCTCAACTGGTTTTAAATCGCCTGTTCCAAGACACCATAATTCCCAGTCATTTGGTTGTTCATCCTGCAACTCGATAAATGCTTGCCATAATTCCTTCAATCCTTTAAATTCATAATAGCGCCCAACATAGATAAAGCGACGAGGAAAAGCAAATTCCTTTTCTTTTTTAGTTTGAATATAAGCTGCGTTAAATTTTGCATGGTTACATGAATAAAAACCCAGATTTATTTGTTGTTCTTTAAATCCAAGTTTCTCAACGTACTGTTTTTGCGCTAAACCGGGTACCCATGCGTTTGAAAAAATTCTTAACAATGTAAATCTGCTTAAAACAGTTGCAATTTTTTGTTTTAAATCTCCGCGCCAGTGTGTATCACATGTTAACACAGTTGGAACTTTCTTAAAATAAGTTTTGCATAGTTTAAGGTAATCATTATCAATCCAGCCACTGCAAATAATAATATCCGGCTTTAAATCTTTAGAGAATTTTTGTAATTGCTGATATGAAAAATCGTTTCTGTTATATAGTTTAACAGAAGTTGCATGATTAAATTGGAAAGGCGCTTCTTTATTAACCGGATATCTTATCACATGAACTTCGCCTTTTACAGACAACTCCTGACAACAGGCCAAAAAATAATCAGCAATTTCGGTATATAGAAATAAAAATTTCACTTGGTAAAGATACTTCAAATTATCAATACCAATTTAAAATTACAGGCGTTAATTGAACAACAATACATAACTTAAAATTTATATCTTTAGAGGCGCTATCGCAGTATTTAGGCCTTGCAAAAAATTTTATCATATTTTCATACTAAACATTGGTTGTTTTTTTTATTGATTACAGCACAACTTTTGATTTATAATTACCCCTACTCATTAAAGCTAAATCCAAGAAATCATCATAATTTCAGGCAATACGATTGTTTATCTTTTGCCTTAAATTTTTATTCGGATAGAGGAAGTTTAATTGAACCAAGGCTCAATAACTTAGGTGAAGCTAATAATGGCAAAGCAGCTACTGAATTTCCACTGGTTCAATATTTGATTGGGAAGATCTGGAAAATAACCGGAGTTAATGTAACGGTTTACAGATTAACCAATTTATTATTCTTAATTATTGGCTTATTTTTTTTATACAAATTGTTTTTATTAGAGTTTAAATCAAAAACAATTGCTGCATTGATTTCCTCCCTTTTATTCACCTCACCTATTTTGGCTTATTATGGCAACTCTTGTATCAGTGATATTCAATCCCTTTCCTTGAGTTTGGTTGGTTGTTTTTATTACTTTAATTGGTCTCGCACAAAAAAAATAAAATCCTTTTATCTTTTCGGAATCATATTTTTAATCGCAGGTTTGTTAAAGATTTCCTCTGTTATGCTATTTTTGATATGTATCCTGCATTTTATTTTTAAAAATCAATCAGAATCGAAAAAATCAAATAAGTGGGTATACTTCAATCTAAATTATTTAATTTCCTTAAGTGTACCGGTTTTGGTTTGGTTAATTTGGTATAGTTATGTTAAGAATTACAATCTTAAAAACAACAATTCTTTCTTTTTAATAGGCATTTTACCTATATGGGAAGCCACCCCAGAAGAACTTACCACTGTAATAACAGCCTTTGTCTACAACATTTTTCCTTCCATTCTTAATCCAACTCTCCTTGTTTTAATGACTGTATTTATTGTAACTTCGTTTTTTTATTTTCAGGCAAGGTATAAAGCGTACATTGTTTTAAGTTGTATTTGCGTTTCATTCTTCCTTGCTTATTTCATTCTGTTTTTTAAAGTTTTAGACATACATGATTATTATATGCTCAATATGCTTGGAATAATTTCAATAGCCTTGTTTTTTATTGCCAAAATAAACAAAACACATGTTCTAAGATTTAAAAAAATAATATTATTTAATCTGAGTTTATTTGTTGTCATTAATACTTATCTAACAAGCATTAAAACATGGAAAAAAATAAATTATAACGAAACAGACACTGAAACAGCTTTAGTTTTTAACCATGAAGAAATAAGAGCTTTTAAATTCTTTTATTGGAATGACAAGAAAAAACATCATGTATTTGAAAAAAATTTACCTGCCTTGGAATCAATTGGCATAAGCAAAAATGACACAATACTGTGCATTGGTGATTATACAATCAACAGAACTTTGTTTCTTTTAAGAAGACTTGGTTACACGGACTTTAATAGAAGTGGCCAAAACTTATCTGAATTTTTAAAAAACAGACCTCAAATAAAATATATTGTTTGCATCGAGCCCGAACTACTGGAAAAAGAAGATATAAAAGTTCAGACAACGAATAAAATTTTTGAACGCGAAAACCTTTCGATTTTTAAAGTGAAGTGATATTACACTTCAACCAAGGTCCCAACTTTTTTACCTTGAACTAAATTGAATAAGTTATCTTTCTTATTCATATCAAATACTATAATTGGTAAATTATTTTCTTTACAAAGTGTAAAAGCAGTCATATCCATCACTTCCAAACCTTTTTCATACACCTCTTCAAAAGTAATAGTGTCGTATTTAACTGCGTTTTTATCCTTTTCAGGGTCAGAAGAGTAAATACCATCTACTCTGGTGCCTTTTAAAATCACATCTGCCTCAATTTCAATTGCGCGTAAAGTTGCCGCTGAATCGGTTGTGAAATAAGGATTGCCGGTTCCGGCTCCAAAAATCACAACCCTTCCCTTTTCTAAATGTCGTACAGCTTTTCTTCTGATGAAAGGTTCACAAATCTGTTCCATTTTAATGGCGCTTTGTAAACGTGTTTGCACACCTAAGCCCTCTAATGCACTTTGAATGGCCATGCTATTGATAACCGTTGCAAGCATGCCCATATAATCACCATGCACACGATCCATGCCTCCTTTTTCTGCCTGAATTCCTCTAAAAATATTACCACCGCCAATAACAATCGCTATCTGACAACCGGCATCATAAACAGCCTTAATTTCTTGTGCATAGGCCATTAATCTGTTTTGATCAATACCAAAGCCCTTTTCTCCCATGAGAGCTTCACCACTTAGTTTTAAAAGAATTCTTTTGTAGTTCATTGATTATGTAAATATTAGTTTAAAAAAAATCCCGCCAAAAAAGCGGGATTTAACAAATAATTTATGATAAAGAGAAGCGTTTGAATGCCGTGATATTCAAATCCTTTTCAACGCTTTGAAGATACTGGCGAACAGTAAATTTGTTATCGATGAAATACTCTTGATTTAATAACGTAGATTCTTTATAAAACTTATTTAATTTTCCTTGTGCAATTTTTTCTACCATGTCCTCTGGTTTACCTTCAGCACGAGTAGTTTCTTTTGCAATTTCTAATTCTCTGGTAATGATTGCCGGATCAACATCATCTTTATCTAAAGCAACAGGCGCCATAGCAGCTGCTTGCATTGCAATGTTCTTAGCAATTTCTGCTGACACTGCTTTGTTAAATCCAACAGTAACAGCCAAACGGTTTCCTGGGTGAATATATCCGATAACATTTTCAGCTTTAACTAAACTATAAAAGCCGATATCAATTTTTTCACCAATTTTAGCTACTTGCTCCATAAATTTATCACCTACGGTAATTTCGTTATTGTAAGGTAAAGCCTTTAAAGCCTCAATGTCTGCAGGTTGTTTCTCTAATGCTATATTGGTGATTGACTCTGCAAAAGAGATAAAATCAGCATTTTTTGCCACGAAATCAGTTTCGCAATTAACACTAACAACAACACCTGTTTTGTTATCGGCAGTTACCTTTGATAGTACAACTCCCTCTTTAGCGTCTCTATCCTGACGGTTAGCAGCTACTTTAGCTCCCTTTTTACGCAAAAAATCTACCGCTGCTTCAAAATCGCCATTGGTTTCTTCTAGTGCTTTTTTACAATCCATCATACCAGCTCCTGTTTGCTGGCGTAATTTGTTTACATCTGCTGCTGTAATTGCCATGTTAATGTTTTTTATTTTTGTTTGTATTAGTTTAAAAAAAACGGTCAAGCTGCTATAAACAGAATGACCGCTAATTCAATTTAAATTTATTTTATTTTTTAGCTGTAGTCGTTCTTTTGCGAGGTTTTTTAGCTCCATCCTCTTCGTCCTTTTTAGAAACGCCTCTTACCTTGGCTCCTTCTACTAACTCTTCAGCTTCGTTAGCGCTGTACGCTTTAGTGTCTTGTTCCTCACCGGCAGTTTCTTTATCCATCTTGCGATCGCTTAAACCATCAGCAATTGCTTTACACATTACTTCAACAATATATGCAACTGAAGTAGATGCGTCATCATTTGCAGGAATCGCATAATCCACTTCGTTAGGATTAGAATTTGTGTCAACGATTGCAAAAGTTGGGATGTTTAGTCGTTTAGCTTCAGCAACTGCAATATGTTCTTTTGTGATATCAACGATAAACAAGGCCGCAGGCAAACGAGATAAATCGGAAATAGAACCGAAGTTGATTTCTAATTTCTCACGTTCGCGAGATAATTGTAAACGCTCACGCTTAGATATATTTTGAAAAGTTCCATCAGTAGCCATTTTATCAATTTGGCTCATACGACGAACTGATTTACGGATAGTTTGGAAGTTGGTTAACATCCCACCAGGCCAACGCTCAGTAACATATGGCATTCCAATAGCCTTTGTTTTTTCGGCAACTATATCTTTTGCTTGCTTTTTAGTTGCAACAAACAACACTTTTCTACCGCTTCGAGCAATGTTTTTGATGGCAGTTGCTGCTTCCTCAATTTTAGCAACTGTTTTATTTAAATCGATAATATGAATACCGTTTTTATCTGAATAAATGTATGGAGCCATTGCTGGATTCCACTTGCTTTTAAGGTGACCAAAGTGTGCACCCACTTCAAGTAATTCGTTAAATGATGATCTGTTTGACATATCTTGTTATAATCCTTTTTATTAAATCTATTAACGTTTGCTGAATTGGAAACGTGCACGAGCTTTCTTTTGACCAAATTTCTTACGTTCAACCATACGTGGATCGCGTGTTACTAATCCTTCAGCACGCAGAGCCGGTTTGCTTTCCGCATTGTACTCAACTAAAGCTTTAGCAATTGCTAATCTGATAGCCTGAGCCTGACCGGTTGTGCCCCCACCTTTTACATTCACTTTTACATCATATTCATTAGCTGCATTAACTACATTTAATGATTGCAATACATAATAATGTAATGTTGGTGTTTTAAAATACTCCTTATAGTCTTTACCATTTACTTCAACTTTTCCGCTGCCTTTTGTAACATATGCACGAGCTACTGAAGTTTTACGACGACCAGATGTTTTGATAACTTCCATTTAATCTTTATTTATTTTATTTTGCTTAAATCTACTTTCTTTGGTTGTTGTGCATCCATACCATGCTTATCTCCGGCAAATACACGAACATTGGTGTTGTAAACGCGACCTAAACGCCCTTTTGGTAACATACCATGTATGGCATGTAACAAAATCTCTTCTGGTTTTTTAGCGAGTAATTCTTTTGGAGTAGCAAATCTCTGACCACTTTGGTAACCAGTATAACGTGTGTATACTTTATCAGTTAACTTTTTACCGGTAAAACGCACTTTTTCAGCGTTAATAATGATAACATTACTACCAGAATCAGAATGCGGCGTATAACTTGGTAAATGCTTACCGCGCAATAACATCGCTACTTTTGAAGCCAAACGGCCAACTACCTCATTTTCTGCATCAACCAATAACCATTCTTTGTTAGAACCTGTTTTGGTTACATACTTTGTTTTATAACTTAATGCGTCCACTTTTTTACGTATTTTTTTGTATTTTCCCTAAATAAGGGGTGCAAATGTAGTTAGTTTTTTTGGATTAACAAATAATTTTGAAAAAAAATACGTTTAGTTTGACATTAAATTAAATTTTATACCTTTAAAGGTGCCAAAATTTGCCCCATTCTTATTAATACTTTTGCCATTTTGGTACTTTTCACAGTCAACCGGCTATTTTGATTCTTTAAAAGCACTTTTAACAAAACTACCAAACGATACTCATAAAGTTAACATTTTAAATGAATTATCTTTTGAGTATTTAAAATCAGATTCAAAAATAAGCGTGAAATATGCTAATGAAGCATTGAAAATTGCTATTTTATCCAAAAGTCAAAAACACATTGCAAATACCTATAATATTAAAGGGACCAAATGTGCCATGGGCGGTGATTTTACAGGAGCAATAGGAAATTTCGAGAAAGCCCTAATAATAAGAGAGCTAATAAATGATAAACTTGGGATCGCAAAAACATTAGGCAATTTAGGAACGTCATATTGGAATCTAGGAGATTTTCCAAAATCACTTGATTTTCATTTGCGTAGCCTAAAAATAAAGGAAGAAATTGGCAACAAGCAAGGAATTGCAAGTAGTCTTGGAAATATTGCCAATGTTTATGGCTCATTGAAGGATTATAAAAAATCTCTTTATTATAACTTAGAATGTATAAAAATTGCCGAAGAATTAAAAAATGATAATACCATTTTGATCTGTTACGGAAACATAGGTATTAATTTTCAAGCAAATAACGATTACTGGCAGGCTCTGTATTTTATAAGTAAGGCCATTCAATTATCAAAAAAAACCGGTAATAAACAAACTTTGGCAAATGAAATTGGGAATTGTGGGCTTGTATATTTAAAATTAAAGAATTTAACAAAGGCAGAAGAGCTTCTAAATGAAAGTCGTAAAATGCGAGAAGAGCTTGGAGATATACCTGGTTTAGCCTCTATTTACAGTCACTTTGGAGAGTTATACTTCCTCCAAAAAAAATACAAAGATTCTGAGAGTAATTTTCTCAAATCATTATCAATTGCAAGAAAAGTTGGCATTGAAGCAAGGGAGAGAGATGTATTATTAGAATTAAGTCAATTTTACGAAAATACAAGTAAGCCCGCTCTATCTCTAAAGTACTATAAGGATTTCATCAAACTGAAAGATAACTTGATTAATGTAGACAATAGTAAACTCATTACACAAAAACAAATGAATTATGAGTTTGAGAAAAAAATGATTGCAGATAGTTTAAAAACGGAAGAAACAAAAAAAATAACCGTTCTTAAATTAAAACAAGAAAAAACACTACGTTACGTTCTATTTGCTGGCTTATCATTAACTTTTTTGTTTGGCATAATTATGTTTAATCGCTTTAGAATTACTAAAAATCAAAAAAACGTAATAGAAGATCAAAAGAAAATTGTTGAATTTCAAAAAAATATTGTTGATGTAAAACAAAAGGAAATTTTAGACAGCATTCATTACGCTAAACGTATTCAGCAAAGTTTATTACCAAGTGAAAGATATCTTGAAAAGCGTTTACCCAGATGAAATTATCCTTTAAACTATACCTGATCATCATTTTATTATTGATTTATGTGAAACAATCAGCACAATCCAACTTTTCAGATTCGTTAAAATTAGCTTTAAAAAATGCAAACCACGACACGCTAAAATGTGAAATTTTATCTGAACTAATTGAAAATGAAAATGACGATTCTGTTTGGTTAAAATACAATGATCAAATCATTAAGATTACAAATACTAACCTAAAAAAACCAAATTCCGATGAAAAAACGTATTTAAAATATTTATCCATCGCATTTAACAACATTGCTTATAAACAAGGAAAAGACGGGAATTCTGATAGTGCCTTAACTTATTCAATCAAAAGTTTAGAAATTGAACAAAAACTGAATCTAAAAAAACTAGCAGCATCAACGTTAAATAATATTGCAAAAATTTACGACGACTTAGGCGACTACAAAAATGCTTTAACCTATTATAATGAAAGCCAAACCATACGAACCGAAATTAACGACCAAATAGGAATAGCCAATACCATGAGTGGTATCGGAATGGTATATTTTAATAGTGGTGATATCATTAAAGCTATAGAATTTAGCGAAAAAAGCCTTCAAATAAGAGAACAGATAAATGATAAGCGTGGTACAGCCAACTCATTAAATAACATAGCAGGACTATACAAAAAACAAGGCGATTTAGAAAAATCAATAGAATATTTTAAAAGGTGTTTAGATATTTGCAAATCTATAAATCATAATGAAGGAATTACCATTGCCTTAACTAACATTGGTAGTATTTATAAAGATAAACAAAATTTAGATAAAGCATTACTTGTATTTATGGAATCACTTGAACTTGCTAAAAACTCAAGGAATAAATTGGCCGTTGGAAATGCACTTGCTCATATTGGGTCGGTTTATTATGTAAAAAAAGATTATACAGCTGCCGAAAAATATTATACCGAAAGTTTGGGCTTATACAATGAACAAAACAATCCATCTAAAGTTGCTAATGCTTTGTATAACTTAAGTTTAGTATACTTTGAGCAAAAAAAATACAAAAAAGCGTTAACATGTGGCAAACAAAGTTTACAAATTAGCAAAACTATTTCTAATGCTGAACGAATGAAAGATGCAGCTGAACTATTATATACGATCTATTCACAACTAGGTAATTATCAACTTGCTTTAGAAAATAAAGAGTTATACGTATTACTTAAAGATAGTTTATTGAACAGAGAAACTCAAAAAGCAACTATCAAATCACAACTAAAATACGACTACGAAAAAAAAGCGGCCGCAGATAACGTTAAAGTGCTAGAGGAAAAAAAGATCAGTGAGCTTAAACTAAAACAAGAACAAAATCAGAAGCATTATATATATGTTGGTTTAGCTTTAATTACCTTATTTGGATTATTTATGTATACCCGCTTTAGAACTACCAAAAAACAAAAAGCAATAATCGAGCAACAGAAGGTTGTTGCGGAGAAGCAAATGGAAATAGTCGATCTAAAACAAAAAGAAATATTAGAAAGCATACATTACGCGAAACGAATTCAAAAAGCATTGTTACCAAGCGAAAAATATATAAAAAAGAAAATACAATAAAAATATTTATAAAATATTTATACATCATCATTTTTTTTGCAAACACATATTGTTTCGCTCAAAAACCAATTGTTGATTCGTTAATCGAATTACTTTCTAAAGCCAAACATGATACTACAAAAGTGTCACTACTTTCAAAACTTTGCGATACTGCAGATGAAGGAGATTGGCAAAAGTATAATGAGCAATTATATAAAATATGTTCATTGAAATTAAACATCAAACACTTAACACCAAGAGAAAAATATATTTATAAAAATTCATACGCGTCAGCGCTAAACAACATTGGATTTTTGAAAGAAGAAAAACACTACTACGATTCAGCTTTATTTTATTATAACAAAAGTGTAGAAATCTCAAAAGAATTGAAAAATAAATCAGGCGAGGCAGAAACATATCTTAATATTGGTAATTTATACATAAACATTGATAAATTAGAAGAAGCTCTCGAGGCAAATAAAATAGCTTTAAAACTCAGTAAAGAAATTAACGACATCGTCATTCAATCAACAGTATTAAATAACCTAGGAAACATATACCAAAGGAAAGGTGATGTAAAGAATGCCATTAATGCTTTTTCTGAGAGCATTAAAATAAGAGAGTCAAATGGATTGAATGACGGAATTTCAACAATGATTGGCAATCTCGCAAATATTTATGGAAGTGAAGGGGACTTGGACATATCATTAAAATACCATATCAAAAGCTTAAATATTTGCAGACATAGGGATGATAAAAGGGGAATAGTTACTTCTCTGAACAATATTGGTATGTTACATTTACTACAACATGATACATTAAAAGGTTTGAGATTATTTTTTGAGGCTCTGAATATTAGTACGTCAGCAAATAACAAGAAAGGTGAAGCGCTGGCAAAAAGTAACTTATCTACTTATTATAAACAGAAAGGGAAAATTGATAGTGCTTTATATTATATTGAAAGTTCATTGGCAATAAGAGAGAAAATACATGATAATTCTGGAGTTGCAAAAGCACTCTATAAAATAGGAGATTTATATCTTTCGCTTAATAAAATTAGAATGGCTGAGAGCTACCTCACCAAAAGTTATTCTATCGCCAATAAAATTCAGAACATTGACTGTCTCCAGTCTTCTTCTAATGGGCTCTATAGACTTTATAAAACGAAACAAGATCCGGCAAAAGCCCTACAATTTTATGAGCTGTATATTAAACTTAGAGATAGTGTTTTATCCTCTGAAAACCGAAGTACCTCTATTAAATCTCAATTAAAATATGAATACGAAAAAAAAGTAGCGGCAGACAGTATAAAAGTTGCTGAAGAGAAAAAAATAAGTGACTTAAAGCTCACTCAAGAAAAGACTCAAAAAAATTATTTATATGTTAGTTTAGTAATTATTACAGTGTTTGGATTATTTATGTTTAATAGATTTAGAGTTACTAAAAAACAAAAAAATATAATTGAATTTCAAAAAATAGAGGCTGAACAACAAAAAGCACTGGTTGATGAAAAACAAAAAGAAATACTCGATAGTATACGTTATGCCAAGAGAATTCAGGATAGTTTAATGGTTAAAGAAAAATACATTAAAGAAAAAATAAATAAACATATTTAATATGTAAATTTAAGAAATGAAAAGCTTTAGTCGCTTAATCCTACTCTGTCTTTTAACTCAAATTAGTTGGTCTCAAACTAAACGATTAGATTCTTTGAATAAAGTTTTTATCACTGCTGCCAACGACACAACCAAATGCAGAGCTTTACTTTTAATACTGGAACAGGAAATATCAACAGCTGACACCAATGCATTCAATAGAACTCAGCAGTTAATTAAATTCTGTGAAAATAAGTTAAACTCAAATGATACAGTAAATTCCTATTTCTACCAACTTTTTTTATTGAATGCACTTAACTCTGCGGGTTACCTTATGCAGCGTGGATCAGCTCCTGAAAAAGGACTCGAGTACTACCAAAGATGCGTAAATATTGCTATAAAGCTAAAAGACACCAAATATTTACCAACCATTTATAACAACATGGCTTTTGTTTATGACAATCAATCAAACAATCAATTAGCATTAACTTACTACTTTAAAAGTTTGGCGTTACATGAAAAAAACAATAATCAAGTTGGGATTGCATACAATCTAATTAACATTGGTGGTATCTATAAGAAAAACGAAGATATTAAAAGCGCACTGATTTATTATGAAAAGAGCTTAATAATCATGCGAAAGTTAAAAAATATTGTTGGCACAATAAATGCCCTCAATAATATTGGCGCACTTTACCTGAAAACAAATACATCTGAAGCTTTAAAACACTTTAAGGAAGCCTTATTCATCTCTAAAAAAAGTAATTCGAAAGATGGAAATGGATTACCAATTACATATTACTGGTTAGGACAAACTTATTTGAAAGAAAATAATTTGGATTTAGCCCTCTCCTATTTCGAAAGTGCCAACGAAGAGTTCATAAAAATTAAAGATTTAAGAGGAATAGCAGAGTCGCACTGTTATATCGGAGAAGTCTATTGGCGAAAAAAATCTATAAAAGAAGCGTTATTTCATGCCAAAAAAGCAATAAAATTGGCTGAAGAAATTGGTATTCCAACAACAATTTATAAACCAGCATTGCTCCTTTACAAAATTTATAAAGAAAACAACAATGCAAAAGAAGCACTTGCTCATTACGAATTATACTTAAAACTCAGAGATAGCATTAGTAATCAAGAAAGCCGAAATGCAACTTTAAAATCACAACTAAAACATGAATATGGATTAAAGGCCGCAGCTGATAGTATTAAAATGTTAGAAGACAAGAAGCTTAATCAGTTAAAGTTGATACAAGAACAAACACAAAAAAAATATCTTTATGTCGGCATAGGATTAATTGCTGTTTTTGGCTTATTTATGTTTAACCGTTACAAGGTTACCCAAAATCAAAAGCAAATAATTGAAGACCAAAAAATTGTAGTAGAAAAACAAAAAGAACTGGTGGACGAAAAACAAAAGGAGATTTTAGACAGTATAAAATACGCCAGGCGCATACAGCAGGCACTTTTGCCATCTAATAAGTACATTAAAAATAAGTTACAGTAATTGTTTATCTTTGCGCAGATGAATAAACCTACCGTTATAATAGGCGCCTCTCCAAAATCTGATAGATATAGTTATTTGGCTACCAAAAAACTAAAAGAACACGGTCACACTGTTTATCCGATTGGCATAACCGAAGGAGACATAGAAGGTACAACCATCTTAACCCATCGCGCAATTTTGAATAACGTTCACACCATTACATTATACATTAATCCGTCACATCAGGAGAATTGGCTACCCTATCTTCTCACTTTAAAACCTCAACGAATTATTTTTAATCCGGGGACCGAAAACCCTATACTTTATCCCATTCTTGAAGAAAATGGGATTGAATATACAGAGGCCTGCACATTAGTATTACTAAGCTTAAATCAATATTAGCATGTTATCCATTAACCCAAAAGAATTAACCGTACAAGTTGTACAAAAATATTTACAAAACGCCATAGCACCCCGCCCAATTTGTTTTGCAAGCACTATAAGCAAATCAGGTGAAGTTAATTTAGCGCCATTTAGTTTTTTTAATATTTTTTCAAGCAACCCGCCAATTGCTGTTTTTTCGCCGGCATACAGCGGAAGAACCGGTGCGCCAAAAGACACGTTGTTAAATGTGTTAGAGGTGCCGGAATGTGTGATTAACGTAGTTAATTATAACATGGTTTATCAAATGAGTTTAGCAAGCAGTCCTTTTGCCAAAGGGATTAATGAGTTTGAAAAAGCCGGCTTTACGCAAGTACCTTCTGATTTGATACAGCCTCCAAGAGTAAAAGAAAGCCCTGTACAATTTGAATGTAAAGTGATTGAAGTAAAAGAATTGGGTAAACAAGGCGGAGCGGGCAACTTAATCATTTGCGAAATCATTAAAATTCATATAGATGAATCTGTATTAAAAGCAGATAAGCAGATTGACACACATAAAATTGATTTAGTAGCGCGTATGGGTGATAATTGGTATTGCCGTGCTTCAGGCGCTGCATTATTTGAAGTTGAAAAGCCAATCACTTCAATAGGAATTGGATACGATGCTATTCCGGTAAATATAAAAAACAGCTCTATTTTAACCGGTAATAATTTAGGTTTATTGGGTAGTGTAGAGCAATTACCTACACCGGAGGAAATTGCAGCATTTAAAAAATCGATACCAAAGTTTAATTCAGACAAAGAGCAGCATTTATTTGCGCAAAGCTTCCTTGAACTAAATAAAGTAAAAGAGGCCTGGATGGTACTTTTAGACTAAAATCAATTAACCCAAATTATGCATTAGAAGGCGAAGCATGAGCCGAACTAATTGTATTATTTGGGTTTATCCCGATTTAGAAAATCACCCTTTGGGTTTCAGGTATTTCTGAACAAAGGGTTGATTTTCTTACATCGTTTAT
>JADBXZ010000024.1 GCA_020403265.1 Bacteroidota bacterium | reverse complement strand
TCAAACCAAATGGATTTTTACCATTTACTTCAATTCCAATCAAAGAAATGGAAAACACTGCGGTGCCATTAGAAGTATTATTTGGAGAAGATGGTACAAAACTTGGCAATCAAATCTTAAACGCAAACTCTACATCTGAAAGAATTCAAATTATTGAGTCCTTTCTTTGCAGAGAATTAGCCGATAAACGCAGAATCGACAGTATAGTAAAATCAACGGTTGAAACCATCTTCAATACAAATGGACAGTTCTCTGTGAATGAATTTTCAAAGAACAATAACATAAACCGAAGGCAATTGGCTCGAAAATTTTCTTCAGCCATAGGGTTAAGCCCAAAGCAGCTCGCAAAGACAATTAGAATTCAGACAACCTTAAAAGTATTACTGAATGAAGAGATTACTAGCCTAACTGACTTAGCCTATAAAAACGAATATTTTGACCAAGCACATTTTATTAAAGAATTCAAGGAATTTACAGGATTGACACCAAAGGAGTTTTTCGGAGACGACCTAAAAATGTCTCTGATCTTCGACAAAAAATAGCATTGTCCCATTTTTACAATTTTGCCGCATAGGTCGATGCTACCTTTGCTTCGCAATAGTGCAAAAACTTAAATATCATGTTAAAATGGTAAATGTAAATCCAGTTGGTTGGTTTGACCTTTATGTAGCAAACTTAAACCGAGCAAAAAAATTCTACGAAACAGTTTTCAACCTAAAGCTAACTGATGCTCCCATTGAATGGGGTAAGCAATCATTCTTTCCTTTTAGCCCTGAAAGCCACGACATATCAGGTGCATTGGTGGAGAAAGTTGACTTTGTTCCAAGTAGCAATAATACGGTTATCTATTTTGAAACCGAAGACAACATTGCAGAAGAACAAAGAATTGATAAGGCAGGTGGAAAAGTTGTGCAACCTAAAATGAATATTGGCGAATTCGGCTATATCTCTATTTTCATTGACACAGAAGGCAACACTGTTGGACTTCATTCACGAAAGTAGATTTCAGTCATGGCTTACGATACAAATCTTGTTGACAGAGTAAGAGAATATCTGGCTGAAATTCCAAACATTGAAATTGAAGAAAAAGAAATGTTTAATGTTCTAAATTTTATGGTTAACGGAAAAACTTGTATTTGTGTAAGTGGCGAAAACTTAATGTTGCGCTTTGACCCAAGCCGACAAGAAGAACTTTCAGAAAAAAATGGTTATGAGATAATGTTGATGAAAGGTAAAGAATACAAAGGTTACTGCTATGTAAATCCGGACGGGTTTAAGAACAAAAATGATTTTGAATTTTTCTTAAATTTATGCCTTGATTTCAACAAAGTCGCCAAATCTTCTAGGAAACGAAAGGCTAAGTAAAAACAACGAACGGCTAACAGCGGTTTTGCGTCAGGCGAGGCTCGGTGCTTCGTATGACGCTTTTTGCTATATTCGAACTGCGGTGCTTCGCATCGAGTAAAGTGTTAAAAATCCCGTCCGAACGCAGAGTTGCAAACCGTTAGCGCTCGTCATAATCTAACTTGCTACCAAACACACATCACTAGCATACAAATGGAGAGTTTAACAATCAAACAAATGGTTAGGAAGTATTCAGTTTTGATTTGCATGGTCATTTCCGTGATTTTGTTGGCAATAGCAATCTTAGTTTATCCTGGTGGCTCATTGCTTGACAAAAATTCCATAGGGTTTGGCTGGTCAAAAAATTTCATAAGCAATTTGTTTGAAACAAAAGCGATAAATGGTTCAGAAAACCCTGGCTGGATTTGGGCACTTATAGGAATGGCATTCCACTCGGTTGGTTATGGGATTATTTTTATCAATATGTCAAAAAAGATTCCTTCCATAAAATGAGCTAAAATTTTAAAATTTATAGGTGTTACCAACATTATATTTATTTTTTTGATCGCGACACCCCTGCATGATCTGGGAACAATATCGATCATTTTAACATTGCTTGGTTTATTTACCATTACTGTCTTTATCCTAAAGTCAAAACTTCATTTATTCAAATTCTGCTGTATTATTTGCTTATTGACTTTTTACTGTTTCTTTTTCTTCTTTGGGTTTGGTTATTTGGGGTTGGCAATGATCTTGCAGAAAGTATACAATGTAAGCTCAATGCTATTAGTTTTAGGACTAGAGTATTTTACCAAATATGAAGACTTTGTTCAAACTAAATCGGAAGGACAAAAGATACAAGCAACGAACCGCTAACACGGTTTTGGCAAAAATGGCGGTTCAGTGCTCCGCAGATCAGCCGCGGTTGATGGTTAATCATCCGGCTAGGCAGATTCCGCATCAATCCGCCATCTGGCGGATGGTGAAAATCGCCATCTTCGCCAAGCCCGAAACCGTTAGCTGTAATGTTAACAAACACTAAAAGATTAAAATCATCTGACAATTATGGAAGAAAGAATAAAAAACACCAAACCTAACAATTTAGATACATCTATTTTTGAACCAAAACACTTTCGCTGGTTGGTTTTCATATCTTTTTTATTAGTGCTGATTATTGTTTTTTTTTAATTATTTTTCCAGGATACCTTGACTTTGAAATAATCAGATTTTTTGCGCTAATTATTATATCATTGTATCTCTCCTTGATGTTTTTTATTTTGTGGCCACACAATGCCACATTAGAAAAGATACCTTTAGTAAATCTATCTGTAAAAATTGCAGGACCAATAGTGTTATGGATTATTATTTTTCTAATCACTGACAAAATAATGCCAAAAGAAAATATCCAAGAAAAAGTATTTTTCATAAATAAAGCTGATGAAACATTTCGTGTTCCTTATCATGAAACAACTTTAAAAAGTGATGAGGCGATTCTAGAATATATGATGATTGAAGATGCTGTATATAAGACTCACTTAAAAGCTATTTATGTGAAATTTCCAAAAGGAAAATCAGAAATAAAGGCACAACTGCAATTCACAAAATACCAGCCTTTGAATGTTATATTATCCAGAACAACAAACTCTATTTACATAAATAAATTAGACAAACATGAATAATCTACTCAAGACATTTTTCTGTTCATTTCTTTTCTTTGCTTTTCCAAATGAAGCAATTTGTCAACCTAATATTGTTTTTTCTGACGTCAGGGATTCTGAACTTTACAACATCAGATATTTTGTTTTTGCTGAAGGTAAGTTGGGCGACTTTAGAGACGATATTCGGGGAAATAATTTTACGAACTCTAATTTTGTGGAATTTATTCAAAATAACAACAGAAAGACTATTAATGTTATTCTTGTGAGGACATTATCAAAAAAGGAGACAAACGTAATTGAAAAAATTGTGTTTTACTCGACAAGAGAACAAGACACGAAGTTAGTGGAAGAGGTTACTTTAACTCGAGTGAATGCATCCAATGATATTGATTTATTAGTGGCTAAGACAGTTATCAATTGAAGTGGTAGTAAACACTACAGCCAACAGCCGTTTGGCAAAAGTGGCGGTTCAGTGCTTGCTCTGCAGATCAGCCTCGGCTGATGGTTAATCATCCGCCAGCTGGCGGATTTCAAATCAAGTTTTGTGGTAAAAGTCCCGCCCTTCGGGTAGCTGCAAAACGTTAGCGGTCATTGCAAATCAGAACATAAAATATCGAACTGACAAAATGAGAATTACCCAGATAATATTTTTGACTTTCGTATTATTCCATCAATCAATGAGTCAAGATATTGAGTCGCTTGAGAGGGAATTGAGCACTGAGGGCCTAACAACTATTGACAGTATTGAAACATTAAATTTGATAG
>JADBXZ010000023.1 GCA_020403265.1 Bacteroidota bacterium | reverse complement strand
TGACTTTTTAGACTAGTTTAGTCGGACAAGAATGAAAATGAATCTAAATTTCTTGAAGAATTAAGTGTTTTTTATGTTGCTGTAACACGAGCAAGAAAGCAGGTTTTCTTTTCTGCCAGTAAAAAGGAAGCTAAAGGATATAGCAAAAACCTGAGTTGCTTTTTAAAGTTACCAGGAATAACATATAAGACTGAATGAAAACAGACACAACAGAAAAAGGATTAGAAGCTCATATAGCGCAGCACTTGTGTTTGATGAATGCTTTTGAAGAAAGGCATTTCAGCAATTACAATCGTGTGGATTGTGTAGATGAAGACTTGCTTTTCAACTTTCTGCAAACCACCCAAGAAAAGGAAGTATTGAAATTGCAAACCATTCACGGCAGCAATTACAGAAGCAAAGTATTGTATCGCTTAAACAATCAAATAAAAACCTTTGGCATTATAGAGGTTTTAAGGAAGGGAATAACCGACAATAACATCAAACTCAAACTGTTTTTTGACAAGCCAGTTTCTAACCTGAACGAAAAGGACTTAGCACTTTACCATCAAAATATTTTCTCCGTAACAAGGCAGGTGCATTACAGCGCACAAAATGAAAATTCTTTGGATTTGGTGGTTTTCATCAACGGTTTGACCATCATCACCTTTGAATTAAAAAACGAACTGACCAAACAAACGGTAAAAGATGCCATCAAGCAATACAAAACCAATCGTGACCCGAAAGAAGAATTATTTCGTTTAGGTCGCTGCATGGTTCACTTTGCAGTGGACAGCGAGCAAATTTGGATGGCGACCCATCTGAAAGGCGAAAGCACTTATTTCTTACCATTCAACAAAGGTTACAATAACGGAGCGGGAAATCCATCCAATCCAAGCGGCATCAAAACCGATTATCTCTGGAAAGATATTTTAACCAAAGACCGTTTAACGAACATTATTCAGAACTATGTTCAGTTGTTTGAAGAAGAAACAGAAAAGATTTTGCCCGATGGAAAAGTAAAAAAAGAGAAAGTAAAGAAACTCATTTTTCCTCGCTACCATCAAATTGATGCCGTTGATAAACTCCTCACCAATGCCAAAGAGAACGGAGCTGGAAAGCGCTATTTGATACAACATTCGGCAGGTTCAGGAAAATCAAATTCTATTTCTTGGTTGGCACACCAATTGGTTGGCTTGTTTGACAGCGAAAACGCTAACACTGTTTTTGATACCATAATTGTTGTAACCGACCGTAAAATTTTGGATGCTCAAATACGGAACAACATTAGACAGTTCGAGCAAGTGAAAGGCGTTGTTGAAGCCATTACAGAGGGCAGTAAGCAGCTGAAAACTGCTTTGGAAGAAGGAAAAAAAATTATCATCACCACCATTCAGAAATTCCCATACATCGTAAATGAAATTGGCGAATTGCCCGGAAATAAGTTTGCAATCATCATAGACGAAGCACATAGCAGTCAAAGCGGAAACACCGCAGGTAAATTGAATGAAACTTTGGCCAAGGACTTTGAAAAAGTGCAAGTTGATGATGATGAATTTCTGTTTGTTGACAAAGACCAATATGACGAACTGACTTCCGAAGATTTGGTAGTGGATATTGTGAAAGGCAGAAAGATGCTGACCAATGCCAGTTACTTTGCTTTTACAGCCACACCAAAGAATAAAACCCTTGAACTGTTCGGAGAGAAATACAACGACAACGGAAAAGAGAAATTCAGGGCATTTCATCTCTACTCAATGAAACAAGCCATTGAGGAAAACTTCATTTTAGATGTATTACAGAATTACATAACTTACCAAAGCTATTATGCTTTGCTAAAGAAAATTGAAGATGACCCTGCTTATGACAAAAATAAGGCACAGAAGAAACTGAAAATATTTGTGGAGAGTCATTCACACGCCATTGCAAAGAAAGCAACTTTGATGATTGACCATTTTATGGATAATGTAATCCGTAAAGCGAAAATCAACGGTTTGGCAAAAGCAATGATTGTTACAAGCAGTCGCAGAAATGCCGTGAAATACAAAAAGGCATTTGACAAATATTTAGCGGACACTGGAAACCCTTACAAGGCAATCGTTGCTAATTCGGGCGAAATAGATGGCCAAACCGAAGCTGCATTAAATCACTTTTCAAGTGCTGCCATTCCTGACGAATTTAAAAAATCTGAATACCGTTTTCTAATTATAGCAAACAAATACCAAACAGGATTTGACCAACCGCTTTTACATACCATGTATGTTGACAAGAAATTGGGCGGTGTAAATGCCGTTCAAACACTTTCAAGGTTGAACAGAACAACCGCAGGAAAGAAAGACACTTTTGTTTTAGACTTCGCCAATGGTGCGGATGAAATCAAGAAATCATTTGACCCATTTTTTGAAACCACTATTTTAGGTGAAGCAACCGACCCAAATAAGCTGTTTGACCTACAAAGTGCCTTAGATGGCCTTCAAGTTTACACTCCCGAACAAGTTCAAGACTTTTCTCAAAAGATTGTTACAAATGTTCCTGTTGACCATTTGCACATCATATTAGACCAATCAGCAGAAATTTTCAAAACATCGCTAACTGAAGAACAGCAAGACGACTTTAGAGCTAAATGTAAGACCTATGTTCGCTTGTATGTTTTCCTTGCGCAGATAGTTCCGTTTGTAAATCCATATTTAGAAAGACTTTATTTGTTCTTAAATCATCTTCAAAACAAATTAGGGAAACAGAGAGACGAGGATTTAGCACAAGGTATTCTGGACAATATTGACATGGACAGTTACCGGCTTCAACGAGAAGGAGAATTCAATATTCAGTTACAACAAGGTGACGAATTAAAACCTATCCCGACAGACATGAGAGGCGGAGCTGCTGAGGCTGAAATGGAATATCTCTCAACCATTGTAAAGTAAGCCCACGGTAAACTACACCTTGCGCGGTATCAACTCGTATAATTTGTTGACAGGATGTTGAGGTATAGTTTCGAGTGTGTTCTTGAGCCACTCGAAGGGATTGACGTCATTGATTTT
>JADBXZ010000022.1 GCA_020403265.1 Bacteroidota bacterium | reverse complement strand
CAAAGTTCTACTATCATACATCCAGTATTCAGCGCTTTGTGCACCTTCAAAAATGGCGTCTTCACGTTCGTGTCCGTTGTGAGAGTAACGATATTTGTCAACAGAACTCACCCACTTGCGTCCGGGCATTTCCTGTCCGCCGGCGTAGTAATCGGTGTGCATTAGTAAGTCTGGGAAATAACCACCAAAGGTAGATAAAGCATTACTACACGGATCAAGTCCTATTGGATCAGCTCCCTCTAAATCCTCAGCATCAATAACTTTAAAATTATCTAAATAAAAATACTGTTGGCTTCCGGCATTTACATTCGATCTAAAAAATAATTTCGCTCCTCCTATACTCCCCGCCTGACCCGTAAATGTATACGTATATGTTCCGTTTTGGTTAATTGGAGCAGTACCTAAAATTGTGGTATCACCTGTTGAAGGATTATAGCTGAATATATTCAATGTACGCCCATTGTCTGGAGTACTTGTGCCTAAATCAATTTCAAAACTCATTTGATAAGGTGTTCCAACAACGGTGCTATAAGTTACATTTACACCTCCATTGAGTTCGGTTGGTTGAACTCTCAAACTATTATTTTCAACTTCAATTAAAGCGTTAGAAGGAGTTACACCGTCTATAATTGCATCACCAAAGTCTTCGTAAATTACTGCACAGTGTCTAATTTGCACTTTACGATCACTAACTGTGGCAATCACGTTGCCAAGGTGGTTGGTTAATTCAAACTCTTTAAATCCGAGATGCCGGGCTGTTTCAAAAGGATACCCTGAAGGATTTAAAGGATTAAATGTTGTAATGGCCGTTCTACAACTTAAATCTCCTGCACAGGTGCTAAATGAATAACTCCAAGTGGCCAGTGTATTGCTTGGTCTGGCAATTGCAAGTCTGTTACTGCCGTAAATGTGATGCTCACTCAGCGTAATTTCGTCAACAAATAGTGTGCCGCTTGTACCAATTGGGGTTGTTTTTCTATCGTAGGTTGCACTTAGGTTGCCACTTGCATCATATACATAATACGTATAGATCCAATTTATTGGAGGCATTAATACTTTTGTAGTTGGGTTTCTTGGTTTCACAATTTTAACAACCCTTTGGCGCATTGCATTATATTGATATTCAATATCTGATTTTGTAACAGGACCAATTGCAGGAGGTGCCGATAGCATGGCAGCCGGATCTCTTATTATTTCCTTTACCTTTCTATCCACTGTCCAAACAATATTGGCTATATATTCACCCTTATCAAATATCAGGTTACCAACTTCATCGTACTTATATCGAGGAGTACTTTCGGAACAAGTCCCAGGACTTGATACCAAATCAGTTAAATCATCTATATCAGTATTATAATTGTTTTGCACTAAAGTAGTTGAACCAAAATCTGTAAAATTAACAAAATCTTTAACACAGGCCAATTTGTTTGAATTATATGCTCCTGAAGTTACTACACCACCATTTGTAGGTTTTTCATAATAGGAATATAACAAATCATCCATATCTAAACTACTACCCGGCGATACACTAATGCCCGGCCCATTGCGTTTAAGGGTTTTAATGTTACCATTTAAATCGTAGGTTAGGTTCATTAAATAGGCATCAGTGTAGTTGGCCGTGGTTGGTGCATCCCAGGTATTGTTAGTTAATGCCCTAAACGATTTTGTTTTGGTTAGCCGGTGTAACTGATCGTATCGGTAGGTGGTTAGTTGCGGAAAAGGTTGGTTGTTTATTGCTGTATTACTCGCGTCTTTATCTATAAAACTGGTAACCATGCTACTAATGTTTCCATTATAAAGGCTAGGGCCGTCTCCTGCACCAAGATTATCCAAATACAATGGTGCAGTGCTATTATAAAGATTAGTATAACTGCTAACTGGGTTAATATCTGATGTTGAGTTATAGTTACCATTTTTGATTGCAGTAAAATCTTTATTCGATCCCGCATTGTAGTAATTTAAACCAAAGGACATTGCATCTTTAGCAAAGTATGCGTGCAAATTGTTAAACACGGCGTAGTATGAATTGTTAAAAGCTCCATCCTTACCTGCATCGTTACTAATCTTTAAAGCATCGCTGTTTATCCCTTTAATCCAACCATGTATAGTGTAATAAAAATCCATACCCTGCACTTGTTTATCCGCTCTTTCTATACGAGCCAGTGGACCATGTTCATAGTAAAAGTATTTTGCATCACGATCCCAATTTACACCATCCTTGGTTGTAAAAACTTCGTGTAATCGATTGTCTTCGTCGTAATAGTATCTATGGCTAATTTGATCCACTTTATTTGGTTGATAATTGGCTTGAATCATGTTGCCGCTGATTAAGTCATAATCATATGTAATTCTTTTGAAATTTGGCGCATTATTAATACTTGGGCCGGTTAAACTACTAGGAAGTGTGTTGTTCTCTTGTACTGCAAAATTCACATTACCATGGTCATCATAACTGTAAAAAGTAGCATTTTGATAAAAAGGTGTGGGGTTGCCAGGCACATAAGTATTATAATACATTATGGCGCTAACACGGTTTCTAAGGTTTTCAGCACCATTACCAAGCGCAGAAAAATAGAGTATCGAATTAGGCGACATGATATTAGACGGTACATCATCGTAAAACGTACGAACAACTTCACTAAAAGTGTTACCTGAAGCTCCAAGAACAAAAGGCACATAAATACTTGTGTAGGGAATGGAATTTCCAGTCGAAAATAATGGATGTGGAGAAGCAATGGCCGTTGGTGCTATTCCTAACTCACCAACCTCAATAATTCGCCCAAGATTGTCGTACTTTGTGTAACTAAAGTATGATTTTGTGGTAGTTCCTTTAGCTAATTGTTTTGCATTTTGAGATAATATGATGCGACCAATTTCATCGTAAATGTATTTAGTTTTGCCACCGTCAATTGTACTCTCTTGAATTGGCGTGTTATAACTATGGCTTTGATAATCGTTCACATAATTTTTATCTACCCCAGTTACGCTGCTGTGCAATGGATATGTTGTTGAACTTAGAGGTAAAGCAGCTGTTAACGGTAAAATATCAACTCCTTTGGGTGCAACCGTGCGTTGTAAGTTGCCAGCTTGATCATAGTAATAAAGCGTATACTGGTATTCATTTGCTCCATTGTAGGTGCGCGTAAATGTTTCGTTAATAGCGTTATAACAAGCATCTTGGTAAGCTGTTTGAAAAGCAATAGCCAAGTTTTGCAGGTATTGCTGAGCTAATAAATTAGCCTGCGTTAAGGCATTCTGTATTAAACTGGTGGCACAGGTGTTTTTCTTTTTTGGCTTTTTTGGGCAAAGCAAAGGAACCGGGCTACTACCACCACTTAAAGTGCAAATAGGGAATGCCAAATTAGTAATACTACCGGTGAGTGTTACTACACTTAAGTTGGCATCTACCGCATTAACAATAAAACCATAATTAGGGCCGGGTGCCGGGCTTGGGCAATAAGCATTTAAATTATTTAAATAACTTAAACCTTGCCAGGTTCCGGAATAAGAAGATGGGAAAGTTAAGGTTACCTGTAATGTTGTTGTACTAGGAGGTGTTGTAATTGTAAATATTAAACTGTTACCAGAAATGGTGTAAGCATATGTATTTGCAGGGGTAGTTGGTAAAGCACCATTGTAAAGGGAAGATAAATAATATTTATCGTCGGTACACAATTTAACCAAATGATTTTTAGTAAGCAATTTGTTACTTACTAGCTGATTAAGATAATGGAATAAATCTAAGGCTTCTGTTGAAATTGTGTTAGAAAAAGTAAGTGCTGCACTTCCAGAACTGTTGAATTGTTGGCAATCGGCATATAGGTCTATATAATCTTGTAATGAGTGAACACCAAACTGATTATTTAATACTGCGAGCGCCAAAATTTGATTAGTAGAATCTTGAGTGATTGCATCAATAACATTTGGATAAGATATGGATGATAAAAACTGAGAACTTAAACCGTTGATAGCGGCAACTACATCTGTACACTTTAAACAGGAATTACATTCAAGTTGAGGGTTAACAATAAAGGTGTTGCTTGCCAAGGAAGTGATTTCAGTAACAGTCCATAAATGACCGGGAGCCCAAGTATTTCCCGTGGTTTGTTTGCATAAACATTTTAATGCGTTGTACTCACTTAAATCAAAACCATACATTTGTTTAAACAATTGCCACTCAAACATTATTCCCGGAGGTAAAGGATTAGCTGTAAAATTATGCGCTACTTGTAAAATTTGGTCACATTTGCAAGAAGTTAAACTTTGATTATTATTATTATTACCCGAACTAGGATATGGTGATGGATTGGTAAGAATAATAGCGTTACAAACATTATTTCCTAAGTAATAATTTAACACCTGTTGAAAGTTATTAACCACTACACCGCCGGAACTTGGCAGTGTATAACCATTCCCCGGCGAAACCGAACTTGCACCTTCAAGATTAGTGTTGTAATCACAACCTCGTTTACAAACTTGTACCAATGCTGCTAAAATTTGTGCTTGTGTGACTGGCCCTGCCGCGCTATATGCAGGACAACCAGTATTTAGGTATGAGTTCCAAAGTGGTTTATAATCATTACAAGCCGTGTCGCAAGAATTAACTGCATAAGCACTTTGTGCAGCAGCAATATTAGATGTGAAAGTTGCTATAGAATTGGTGTAGGCAGTTACTGCTGCGGCAGAACTGAATGGTGCTGGCGGTGATAGCAATGAGGCAACCGTTGCGGCCCCACCTGAAATACCGGCCGGTAAGCCAGAAGTTGCTATAGTGCTTATGCTTGGGAAATGCTCAACATAACCAGAAGGAACTGTACCACACGGACCATTGTAACCAAATGTACTTGGACTCGACAAAAACTGAGCCAACATGTCACTATATAATTTTTGTTTTCTTACATTGTAATAAGTCTTAAATAATTTCCACTCCTCATCAGCTGTGCAAGGATCGGCCCCGAAAGTCTTAGAAGGACCTTGCGTGCCATCAAATTGAGCAGTGACAAAATCGTAAATATTAATACCAGTGCTATTAAAGTTGGATGTAATATCACTATAAAATGCAGTAATGAGTGTATTAAAAGCAGGATGAACCGTCAGAACAGAAGCAATTGGATCCGGATTACTAAGTGTTGGAATACAAGTTGGTTGATCGTCTAAAGTGCCACTGTAAATAACAGGTTTAATATAACCAGCGTAACACGCAGTATCAAAATGTCTTATACTGGAAAACTGTTCATCGTACAATAAAGAACTCCCTAATACATTGCAGTAAAAATAATACTTACAGTATTCTGGATGCATGGTTAAAAAGCTTTTTGCCCAACTTTTTTTATACATGTTAGTATAAGTTGTTACACCGCCTGGAGCAGACTGTGGAGGATAAATGGTACCTCCTATCTGAATTCCGTCAGGTGAACCGGCTGCATTCAGATATGTAGATGGAGGTGATAAAGCCCAATGTGGCGGCACATTTGAACTTAAGAGATTATTAGGGTTAAAAATTGAGTAATTCCAGCCCGGCTGTGCAATGCTGTATGCCGAAGCGTATTGTCCGGAATTAGGATAAAAATCAGCGAGTAATTTTTTTTCAAATTTACCACATGGTGTTTTATCAATACAAAGATTGGCACAATTTTCCAAAGCGGCGCTTATTTCTTGTGGAGATAAAGCTGTCACATAGGCAACAGTTGTATTTGTTGGAAGACTTCCACCTGCTTGGTTGGGCAAAGTGTTACCAAGAACCGCAACGGTGCCGGTTGAGTTTGAGATTGTTGCTGCATTTTGCAGAACGTTTTGCATACATTCTGAACAATTTGATAAAGCGTTACATCCTGCAAAATCTGTGTCATTAATTATGCTGTCGAAAATTGTACATTTTTTATCGCTACAATCATTAGCAATAAAATCCGCTGTGTAATCAACAATTGGTGCTTCACTAACACAAATCTTTTTATAGACGGTATATAGACCAGCTTTAGGGAAAACAATATTAACAGGCGTTGTAAGAGTTGTGCCTGCTATAAAGGTACCTGTTGGCCCGGAGCCGCAAGTAACAGGTATATATGGTGGTTGTTTGCCAATTGTGTTGGTAAAGCCAGGTGCCGTTGAATTATTAGCATCATTATCAAAAATTTCATTGCCGCAATCATCTTTAATACTCAGTTCTACATCATAAACACAATCATAACAACTGCCAATATTACAAGTTGAAGCAAAACTACCTAAAGTAGTGTGATAAACGTACCCCTCTGTACTAGCATTGGCTACGAAAAATGTAGAATTAACTTCTTTACATCTCGTTGAAGGATCCTCATCGTTGGTAGGTGATACGCTTAAACTTTCTGTCATTAAAGCTGTTGTAGCCATATTTGGCAAAGGATCTACATTTAAGGGATTTAAACCTAAAAGGGATGTAGCTACAGTTCTACCTAAGTTATCTAGATATGTTGCGCTAGCTTGTCCGTTAGGGTCAATTGTTATATTTTTGAAGTAATATTTTGCGCGGCCGGCTTCGGCACCAAATAAGCGATCCAACTCTACCTGTGTAGGTTGGGCATAAAAATATTTCAACTCTTTTCCTGAACCTAAATAATGTGTGTTACCTGGTGTACTTTGGTGTGTAACTCGGCTCAAACCATCCGGTTTGTATTTTATTTGTGTATACGGTAAACCAAATGCATCCGGTAAATATCCTTGATAACCTTGTTTATTAGGGTTAAGCGAAGAATAATAGTTTGCTGCTCCAATTGAGGTTGCTGCATCTAAATTAAAGGCATTGGCATTACAAATATTATTGGCAGTTGTACATAAATTAAAAATACTTTTATCAAAAATAACACTTGGACCACTACCGTTATTATACATATTCAAATTAAAACGATAATTAAAATCTAAACCGCTAACCGGGGCAGGTAAAATGTTAACTGTGGGTCTCGCATAGTAATCATAAAGCGTAGTTTGCACAATCGCTTTTTTATCTGTATTAAGGCGTGCAATGCTTTGGCGGTTAAGACCCATAGCATCGGTAAATGAAACACCAATTCCGGTTTTACCATTTTCGGCAAAGGTTTTTATACTGCTCCAATTATATTTATCTGCGCCGAAGGGAGTGCTAATGTTGAAGGAGTATGGTGTAGAACTGGCGTTACCTGTAACTGCGCCTTGCCAAGCACCCTCTATTCGCTCTTTAGTTGGACTTAAACCTATCGGCCTAATACGGTATACAATGTACCCTTTTTCATAGGTAAGTGGAATATTGTAAAAATTATTCGTTGTGTTAATTCGAGTCGCATCATGGTCTAAATCAAAAGTCAAACTTGAAGGTGATGATGTCAGAGGATTAACATAGTCATCTACATAAGTATATTCTAATTCATATTGCTCAGCGCCCGGTATATAATTCCAGTTAATTGCCAGCTCCTGGTTTGTGGAATTGAATAAGTGTGTTACGTCTGTGCTTGCTAATTGACTTGCGAAATTAAAGTTGTAAATTCTCTCAGTTGTAATCTCTGCCTGCATATACAAATCAGGTTGATTTGTTGTTAAGGTACAAGTACCGCATGGCGTTGTTAAACCACAACTTGTAACAATCATATTATAAACCTTAATTTTATATACATTTTGGAATACTAATTGCGCTTTATCTTTATATCTAGTTTGTTCTGATGGATTATAAGAAATATTCAATTGTTGATTTGAATATACTGTCGTGTTTTGTGATGCATCTGTTACTGCAACATCAAATTTAATGCATGCATTGAAAGCATAACTTAGGTAGTGAAGTTCCTCATCCAAACCAAACTCAACTACTGCACGATTTTTATAGTTACTAAAACCTGATACCCAACCAGATGATGCACTATACTTATCATCTGCACTATAAATAAAAGAGCCCGTCACCATGTTGTTTGCATAAACTCTCGCACTTCTGGTTTCATCACCAGCCTTAAGTTGCAAACTTAATACAGCAATTAAAAATAATAAAAAAGTTTTTTTTGTCATATTTGATCTTTTTATTCGTTGTAATCTACTTCTGAAAAATTCACTTTATAATCGGCATATTTTTTAATTGCCTTCACTTGGCCTGTTTTATCAACTAAAATATAATTTCCTTCATTAAAATCAAGGAGATTTACATCGTAATTCGGCACAAAATCAGAATACTTAACAATTAAATTAATGTAATGAAATTTACCATCCAACTGATTAATCTTAATTGGTTTTTTGTAAGTCATTTCTAACTGCTCATACATTTTTGAAACTTTATTAATAACAACCACTGTATACTCAAGATCTTCGTTGTCAATAAAAGTTAATTTGAGTTTGCAGCTTTGTAAATCATCCTTTAATAAATCTATTTTTTTATAGGCCTCAAAAAGAGAATCGAGATCTGAATTAAAAAAAGAATCCAACATTTCGATTTTGTTGAGCGTATCTTCACCTTTTATTTTTTCACGAGCAGTGATAGTTTTGTTCTTTGGATTTAATAGGATGGCATATTTTTTACCATCTAACACCTCTGTACCTGAGTTTTGTTTAATAAATACCATTCCATTATGCTTTTTAATAGCCACGTTACGCTCCTGAAAAGGTTTGAGAAAAGTACGGTCAATAAATAGTTTGTAATTCACTGTAACAGAATAGGTTTTATAGGATGTAAGTGTTTTGCTGGCATCCAGAATTAACTGCCTGTAGTTTTGACTTTTACAATTCAAATTGAATAGAAGGACAACTAAAATTATGTTATGTACTTTTTTCAAATTATTTAGCTAAGGAGTTACGTGATTCTTGTGTTGTATATATTCCTTTTTCTGTTTCTTTTTTCTTACGCACCAGCATACCCTCATTATCATATTCGAATATTGTTGCGTAATTTCTATCGTCCAACTGAGCCCATAATCTAAGTTGTAACGGATCATAAACGGAAGAAACCATGTTGGCATTGAAAGGATGTAATCTAAAATCATCAATAGTAAAAGCAGTACCAGAACCATTAGAAATGTTCAAATGGAAAGCTCCATTGGTAGCTGCAATCGGAAAAATTGGCGTACTAAATTGATAATCAATTTTTTGCCAACCGTTAATAATGCCTGTTTTTTTAATTATACTTGGTGTAATTACACTAGTCGTAGTTGGATTCATCCAATTAGCATTGATACTTAATGTCACTAAACCAGAGTAGTCTAAAGCATTGGTTGTACCTTTAATCCACATGGAAAGAATATACTTTTTATCCGGTAATAAATTTAGTTTATTTTGGTTTAGCTGAAATGAATTACAAATTTTGCTATCATTTCCATCAATTTGTAACAGACTGCCACCATCTTTATTGAAGTAATGAGTTAAATGCGCACTATTTCCTGAATTAAATAATAACCCAAATCTCCCTGTATGAGCATTAGCAATTAAACTCGGCCCACTAGAACCTAGTTGTGAATAGAAACCAATGTAGTCGTTAGATACAATATTCGTGTTATTTAAATTCGGATAAATACTATAATCTTCAAAGCTATCAAAGGCACTTTCATCTACTTTCGAGTTTGAAACGCTGTAGGCAGGCAAAGTATGATTAAAACTCATTCTTTGTGCACTATTTAATCCAATGGCATTCGTTGATTCTAATAATTCACCGAAAGAAGAGTAATAAGTATTGATACTCATGATCATCCAATTTGATGTTGCCGCTGGATTAGGTTTATATCTCGGATAGTAATATGCAGTACTTGGCAATACATAAACCCAATAAGGTAAAAAATTAGAATAATAACCATCTTCTTTTATCGTTGGCTGAGTGTTATAGATTCTGTTAACATTATATTTGTATATCGTATTAGGCCTGTGTGTTCCGTAAAAACCAGAGGTTATTTGATTAAAATACCAAGGTAATGGAGAAGTATTAACAAATACATTGTCGTAACTTTGTTGTGTTGCTCCATCAGAAAAAGTAAGAGCTGAACCAGTACAAAAGGTTTGTACATTGGCGTCGATTATTTTGTTAGTAGAATTAAAATTTACAGCACTTCCAACAATTGGTGTATATTTAGAGACCACGTTCCCAACAGATGCATATAGGTTATTTTCATCTACTGGTTTAATTACTTGAATAATATACTTATGATCAGGTAATCCACTTAATGCATTTCCGTTAACATCGAAGAATTGATAGTTATAAATACCTGACGAAGGTTGAAGTGTCATAACCCAAAAACGTTTATCGGAGCTGGCTATTGGTATATAATTAGAAGATGGAGAACTAGTGGTACCAAGATCAATAATTCTTACCTCATCTCCATGTCTTAATAACATCGGAGTAGAAACATTGACTCTGTCAATAACTCCTGTTGAAGGATTAAATATTGTATTATCTCCTTCATTCCTTAAGAGTTCAATACCATCCCGTTTAAATTCATGACCCATATCAGGGTAAGCCCAATATGCAGGGTAATTGTAATTAAAGATTTCTTGATTAAGGTTATTGGTGGTTTTGGTTAAAACTACTTCTCCTGTATTTTGATCCCACAATAAATTTTGAGTTGTTGAACTTGATTTATTATCGAAAGAATAAACACTTTCTAATACACCATATTGCTGAATAACTTTTGTGGTTGAAACTGTTTTTACGCCGATTTGTTGTTCGCCATATATTGCATCAAAATTCATTGCGTTTACAAATGGCCACGGTAAATAAAATGAAATAATAGGAAGAGGTACAGCGGGAACAATAATCATATTCGTACCACCTCCTAACTCAAACAACATGTTAAAACCTAAAGTAGTTGATTCATTTAAATTTTCTCGAGTATCTATGGCTATATCTACATCCTTACACATGTTAGCGTTGCTAATTATATTTTTTTCGTTAATCGTAGGTAAAGTTGTAATTAATTGCTTAAGACCGTTGGATGGGCCAGAAGATTTATAATTGTAACGTACGCCAGAGATCGGAGCATTTAAATTATCTTCACCAAAAGTTGATACCGCCTTTAATTTACCATGCATATCATTAAATTTAAGGGCGTGACCTTGAGAAGCATGGAATACTTTCATAGCTACGGGATTAACTATAAAGTCTTCTATTAAATCGTTTTCTAATAATTTAGTATTTAAACCGGTTGTGGAATAACTAATAGGGAAATCTTTTGCTGTATAAAAATCGTATTCTGTTTTTCCAATTTTGCATACATTAGGAGCCACTGATGCACTTGGATCGGGAATATTAGTAACAGTTACTCTTGAATAACCAACTACTGGGCTTGGATACATCATTTCCCCAAAAGGTTCTTCTTGAAAAAAATGATCGTTCGGAGCCATTGTTTTTTGAATAGTAAATTCAATAGGTTGGCGAAGGGAAATTTCGTCTCCGCCATTAATCGGTTCGTAAGAGGCAACACCACTGCTAATAACATGCTTCCCTTCTTTTATGGTGTAATCAAATACTTGTCCATATGAAGTTTTAGCTTCTTGATTATTCGTCATTACATCCCAGTTATCTTCGGTTATTATTGATTTTACGCGGTATCCGCCGCCCATCTTTCGTTTTAGAGGCACATATGCCCTTAAAAAAGATTTATTTGGCACAAAATATGTACAAAAGTTTTTGTTGTAAAAACGTTTGTTAGGTTTACCACCAATTCCATTGACCATATCTGCTAAAGAGGTGCCCAAACCGGCTAAAATATTTTTGAATAATTTTTTTGGTTTATGAGAAGCATCTCCCATGTTAGCAGGTTCAGAACCAGGATAGGCCAAACGCGGGTGATAATTGCGCAAGTAATCCCATCCGGCCATCGTTATCGGGTTCACATCCTTTGATTCGTATGCAATTTCTTTTTTTACTCTAATATAGGCGTATTTATAAAAACTTTGAGAGGATGGTCCAGAAACATAAGTATTTCCGCTAATTGAAGCTTCAAACAAACCGACATCCTCAACTGTTGCGTAACCAGACACAAAATCGTAATAATCCTTATTTATTACAGATGCATTAGATTTACCAACTAATTTCATGAAAAATTTATAAAACAATTTTTTATTAAGTTTAATGAGATTCGTTTTTGCGAAAGCATTTGCTTTTGGTAAAGTGTTGTAATCGACTGTTGGGATGCCTGCATCTTGCAAACCTTGTAAATCCACAATTATATAACTTAAATCTTTTATATTGGTATTAAAAGGGTATGAGGAAGGGTTGTCAGAATTTGGGTTAAGGTTATCTACCATATTAAGAACCTTAATCATTTGTCCTGCCTGTTCGCCTTGGACATAACCATAATCGTCAGACTCGTAAGTAACTTTTATTTTAGAGCCGCTTGGTGTAATAATTTCATTCAAATTCCAGGCGTTAGCATATGAGTTGGCTAGCGCCCTATCTTGCTCGGCATATGGATACTCGATATTATTTAACGAAGTTGTGTTGCCAGTATGAACGGGATTGTTTAATTTATAATTACCCCACCTGTCGACATCAACGGGATTGTATGAGAAGTTTTCAGAACTAGTGTAGTTGAATTGATATGGATTAAGAGCAGATTTTTCAGAATTAGCATAGGAGTAATAAATTTTACGAAGAGTAAGCTTTCCTTTAGAAGGAGCCTTACTATTGTATGTGCCAGGACAGAGGTAATAATCATATTCAAACCTTACTGTTTTGATTGGGATAGCAGCCGCTACAGAGCCTTTAGCTATAATCTCACTTTTAGAATATAATTTTATTGCGTCCAACTTCAATTCTGCACTTGAAGAAATACCCCCGTTTTCATCATTAGCGCCAAATGCATCTTGTCTAGCAGAAGTCTCAAAAATAGCTACATAATTTTTTGTTTCTACAGAGTGCATGTAATAATTTTCTCTGATACCATGCTCATACATAGCCTTATCATCTAATTCATCTGCAAGTAACCCCTTTTCAACATATGCTTGAAACGAATTTGTAACATTATCACAAAATGGTTCACGCCAATTATAATCATCATCACTCTTATAGTAGTTAAATCGAGTGAAATTTCCTAAGTCGTCATAGGTTGGGCCATCATCTCTTAAGTCAACGTAATCAGGCGATACTATTGTGGTTAACAAGTAATTAGTTGCAAAAGCTGGCGTAGTTTCATTTTGTACAAAATTATCAGCACCTCTTAAATTATTGGCTCCAATGTCCTGAGCACTGTATGTTAATAATTGATTGTTTGGATTAATAGTTAACGGATTACTGGTATATGGGGAAATAGGGGGCCATCCTGCAGCTGAATATGCTGTCTCCTTTCGCGAAGAGGCATTAAAAATAACTCTCTTTTTCGATAGGTTATAAACAGGAATGCCATAATAATACCTAGCACCATCAGTATTGGTTATACCAATTTCAGAAATATGATGTCCAACATTTGTTGAATTTTTAAAAATCCTATTAATGGTTGAGCTAGGTGTGACCATTCTGTTAGTTGGATCTATAACAAATGATCCTTTATTATATAAATTGTAAGTTTTTTCGAAGCCATAAATAGTTGCTTGATTAGCAGTCAAGGATTCAATATACTCGTTTCGTTTATCTCTTTTAGTTCTTCCAATGTTAGAAATTGGACTTGCAGCTTCGTATTCATTACCTGATTTGATCAATAGGGCTTTAACTGGCGCATCACCACCAATAGATGATTCATAAGCAGCGTCTCTTGCCGTAATTTCACCCATTTTTTTGAAATAGACTTGTTCTACAAAAGGATTAGCATTTGTATTAGAAATCTTTTTAAAGTTAAGGCTATTTAACATCGTATTCCAATAACCACTCTTTCCAGTTGAAACAACACTAGAAAGTGCATTGTAATTATGAAGTAGGTTGCCTGCGCCAATTTCTAGCTCAGTGGCCTTTTGTTTAGAAGTAGTTTTACCTATATTATCGTGATAAATACCCACATCAGATCTAAACGGACGAAAAACAAAAGCCATCCCTTGCGCTGAAGCTGAGTAGATATCGTAATTATTAGAAGTTAAGTGAATGTTCGGTGTTTCTTGCATTAAGACACCATCTTTGAATCGGTTAAAGTCCATCAAAGCATCTTCTGGTGCATTATGAGAATACATGTAACCGTATGCAGGAATTGATCTATTTATATTGTTTTGAATTTGACTTGTACTGTAAAACCCTTTGTAACCAAGCATAGTGCTTGCAGAAACGTTGGTACCCGGTATAGGAAAAAAATTGATAAATAATTTAGTTGCTCCCCAAAAACTTGGTTTAAATGATATGCTAAACCCAGAAGACTTGTAGTCATTAGTTATACTCGGAGAATAAGCTATTGATCCGGCTGGTAAGGAATGAACCAAAGATGCACCTCCACCAAAACCATTAAAATTAGCACTGACACCTAAACTTTTTGATTTACTCATTGCTCCATTTCGGGTATTCACGCTGTTTGATTCTCCAGTATTTACTGAAATGCCTGCTACCCCAACACCATAGGAGTAATTATTACTAATCGTACCACCGTCTTGTGAAGATAACTTTAAACCTATACCTTGTGATGCAGTTCCTTTAATTAAACCAATACTTGCTGATGTAGAATTCTGACCGTCAAGTTCAACATCTAATCCATAACCTTTGTAATTGTTATAAGTAACGATTACAGCTCCGCTAATAGCAATTTTTCCTCCAACACCAATATTAGCAAAATCCGGGCTGCTTGCTCCATAGCCAAAAGACGTACTATGCTGAAAACCAACCCCCATACTTGCGTATGGTTTAACGTATGTATTACTATTAATTTGTTCTCCATTAAAATCATCGGGTAAACCTTTTACTGCTTTATTTAATACTCCAGGACTTAAACTCCAACCGAGTCCTACCCAACTTGCCTCACTTTCCATGTTATTACCTGCATGGTATGAAATATTTAAAGGGTAACCATCTACATCCATTAGCGGGATATTATACTTAAAATCGCCTGTAAACAAATCTACCATCTCACTTGTGTTAGCCTGCTCAAAACCTACTAACTCCGGTTGTGCATATTTATTGTTTAAGGCCAAGGCTAGGCTTGGAGATATAGTTTCGAACAGGATGTTTAATGCCATAAAAAAGGCAAAGTATCTTAAATATTTTTTTCTCTTCATAAAACTAAAAATTAATGCTTGGTATATTTTTTAAAGTGCCATTACTAAAATAAAATTTCATTGGTCCGTTGTTAAATAAGTTGTCTTCATAAATTAAAGTAATGTCGTTTTCTTGTATGCTTTTAATTCCCTTAAAGCCTATGGTAATTCTTATACTTGGCGATACTGAATTGGCAGCTTCCATATGCACCATGGCGCAATAAATTGTATCAGCACCAACTATTAATTTAAAATCGTCTTTTAACTTTGTGTTTGCATAACCTAAATAACTTGCATATTGCTCATCTTTGGATAACATATTAATTACTTTGTTTTGACCTTTGCCTTGATTATCTCTGATAATAAAATTAAAGTTGATTTTATCTTTATAATATGCTAATTGTTCGTTGTATTCTTCTTTTGATACATTACTCTCCCTTAAAGCCTTTGCCGCCAGATATTCTGGTGTAAGCATTTTGGCGATAAACAAGACCGAAGCCATTTCTTTTTCTTCTTTTAAATTGCTTTCGTTTGAATTAATGTAATTAATAAACTGGTCGGGCGGCAACGATACCTTTGATTTGCAAGCTAACAATTGAATAAAAATAAATATGTAAAAATAAATTTTCAAAATTACTTTTTAATAATGCCGTTGTATCTATCGTTTACGTACTGTATAATTAATTTTGTGTGATTATTTTTTTCATCGGCAAACATTATACTGCCTTGACCATTAGCGCCATACACAAAGGTGCATTTGTTTTCTTTACCATAATCCTCAACATACTGATTTAATTGATTCCAAATTTTTATGTTATACTCTCTGTTAGATTCTTGATTTTGTTTTTCGAAGTCTTGCTCTTTATAATAGAATTCTTGTTCTAATTTTGCCATATACTCAATAGCCTCTTTAGAGGTGATGTTTTTTGTTTTCATTTCAAAGGTTTTATCTTGTAATACGTTGTAAAGAGAGTCGACTATTTTTTTACGTGATTTAATTACAGTCTCTAAATTTTTGTTTAACTCTTTTGATAAAGCAAATTCTGAATAAAGGGCATTCATATCCACAAAAACTAATTTGGTTTGCATATTAGTTAATGAAATAACTAAAGCAGAAACGCCAATAATAAGAGATAAGACTATTGCAAAATTTTTAACCATATTATTTTTTGAATCTTAAGTACAATTTTTCATTTTTTTCATTTATTATTTCTAAATTGTAATAAGCACCAGTTAAAAAAGAAGTGCCACTTACATTTAAATAATAACGGTTATCGCCAGAATTTACAATTAAACTATTCGCAACATTTGCAAACGTATTGGATGCAATAAGTGTGTTTGCCTTATCATAAACATTATATTTTAAACCAGTAGTTGCATATTGCCCATCAAACTTAAATAACAATTTATTCTGCACACACTGATAATAACCTCCGTCAGGAATTTTGTTTAAATGCGCATAAGGAAGTGAAAGCAATTCGACTGTTGCAGAACCTACACAACCAATCGCATCAGTTGCATTAACCGTATACATCATGGAAACAGGCGGTTTCACCTGAGTGTTTTGCATAGAATTATTGTAAGTTGGAGAATTAAAAAAATAGTTTGGTGTCCAAACATAACTCACAGGTGGAACGCCAGCACTCATAAACGCGTTTAAATTAGCCGGCTGAGTATTAACAAAATTTATAGTTGGCGCACCATTTACTATTATATCAAGTGGTGCTATACAACCATAAAACCAAACACCTGGAGCTGCAACCTTGTGTGTATAATAATTAGCTATCGCAATTTTTCTATCAATACCAACATTTGGATCAACTTCAGAATATAATAATTTTCCATTTACTAGAATTTGAAAGGACCCACTTGATCTGCTAAGTGTCACTATATCTCCAACGGTGAGACTCCATAAATATGTATACGTCCCTGTGATATTCACATGATAGATATAAGAAATATTATTGGAGTATGGTGCAATATAAAAACCAAAATCAAAGTCATTCGCGTTGTCAGTATAGGTGTCTGTTGCCCTCAAAAAGCCAACGAAAGCATTTAGTTGGGTAACATTATCTATGACATAGTTAAACTCTCCGTCCTTGTCGGCTCCTAAATTATTAATACTCCTTGCCATAACATAACCGGATCCGGATGCTGAAAGGGTATCATTAATGAAAGAGCCATTCACTATATCTTGCAAACCTATTTTATAGTTGAGATTAGTAGTATAATAACTTGTTATGTTATCATTATCCTTTGATACGTGTATATACTGTCCTTTATTTACTGAAGTTAACTGATTTCCTATAATGCCTAATTGAGGAAAATTATATTCTACATCCGCCTCATTGTTTACAGAATTTAAAGTAATTCTGCCATCTTGAATATTTACTCCTGAACTGTGCACAAGTTCAGCCTTAGTCCTAACAAAATTTGGAAAAGTCATATTCGTTGAATCGGTAAATGATGCTCCGGCTAAATCATAGGATGCCGTTGTTGCAGCATTGTGGATTTTAATCTTGTACGCTTTGGTCATGGACGCTGAACTCTCTGAATATACGGATGTACCATTTCGATAAATATTAAAATTTACTCCATTTTTCTCTACCTTAATCACATCGCCATTAGTTGGGTAAAACAAAAAATCGTGAATTACACCGTTTTTATATACATATATCCCGCCATAATTATTGTACACCCCAAAGTCAATATCATTATAATCAAAGGTAACAGGCGATAAACTATCAGAAAATCCATAAAACATATTTAAAGAAGAATTTCTATCGTTTATTTTATACTGTGTCCAACCATTACTACCTGCACGGATGGTGTTTTTACTTACCAATTCTGTATTCGGACCAATACTGTCATTTTGATAATACATAAAGCTTTGAAGTTTAGTCCAAACCATTTTATTGGTAATTTCATAAACGTAGTTTAAAACTTCATTGTTATTATCTTTTATTGCAACAGAATAAGTTCCTTGCGCAAGACCCGTTATATCCTTGGTATGGATATTACCGGGCATCCAAGTATATGTATATGGCCCTACACCTCCACCAACATCTAAAACAATACTACCATTATTCAAACCATTACTGGTATGCGTAATTTTCGGAATCACATTTAAGGTTAAATGTGCTGTTAAGGTGTCGTTAAACACACAACCATTAAAAGTACTTGAACCGGTATACGTTGTTTTAGCCAATGGCGCAACATAAATACTTTGGTTGCCTATATGATTCCCAGGTTGAATAGTATAAGAATCTGATGGAACTTCCAGCGATTCATAAATTTGATTAGAGTTTAACTTTTTAACTAAGTATAAATAAGTCGAAACTTGGATTGGTGAGCTATACGGTACTACCAAGGGTGCAGGCCAAGAATATACATTTTCCTCCAAGTAGTAGTTTAAAATACTGCAACTGTAAGTAGGCGAATTACCATTTCCTGGACTTACCCCCTTTGATCCAAACAAAACTGTTGAAGCTATTCTGGTTGGACTGGAAACGGCATCAAAACCATAACCTATGTTACTCGTTGTACTTGTTAAGCTGGCATCATACACCATTATTTTATTAATTGTTGCCGAGTTACTTGATGTATTACTTACATATATCCGAGGGTGCTGTGCCTGTGTAATAGTTGCTGTTGGTCCATTAATAGCTGCGGAGGTTCCGGTGTTGTAATAATTACTTGTGTATAAATAACTATTTGTGCCAAAATTAACAATCGTAGTGTTAGTAAAAGTATTTCCAACCTCAATGGTATTGTTGTTATTTAACCTTGTACTGGTGTTTCGGACAGAAAAGTCTGTAATTGCCCGTATAAAGCCATTGTTGTTAATGGTGCCACCCGTGGCAGATAAAATACCAGTTGTGATGGTTGCATTATTAGTTGCGAGTCCTAATACAGAATTAAGGTTTTCAGTTATCTCTAATTTACCACTATTATTAAGCGTGTTAGTTGCTCTTGATAATGTTAAGGATTTATTGATTGTAAACACATCACCGTTCGCCGCATAATTATTAATAAATACTCTACCAGCAGTATAATTTGCGTTTACAAACTGTGCTACGCTAAAGTTAGCGTGATTGTTAATTGTAACCGTGGATGCGCTTGATCCTGCCGAGATCATATTTAAATTATTCAGACAAACGATGTTTCCGTAATTTGTGATCGCTTTAATACCTGTCCCTTCCAAACTAACTATGTTACTAAAGGTTGAACTTGCAAGTTGATTTACATATAAATTAAATGCTGTTTTGGTTGTAAACAAACCATTCACCTCCAAAGTAGAGGTGCTAACTAGACTGCCACCCGGGTTATCTTTTCCAACCTCAATTCTAAAATTACCGGAATTGTGTGTCACAGCGCCAGTAAACGTTGCAATAGAACCCTTATAAACATTTAATTGAAATATGTGAGCTGCATTAGAAGCGGAAAAGGTTAATGCGCCAATTAAAATGTTTGAACCTTCGAAATTCTCAAGTGTAATGGTACCTGTTAAGCCTGCATTAATTGAAGGTCTTGTGAATGTACCATAATTTCTAAAATTACCCCGGAGCAACGTAACATTATTTAAAGTACCGAGGTTACAAATAGTTCCTCCGTTTAAAGTGATTGTTCCTGTGTAGTTTAAACCACTCGCAATACACAAGGTTTGCCCCGCTACAACAGTATATGCAGTTATACTATTATTGGTGACATTGGTTGTACAACCGGAGCATTGAGCGTTTAAATCTTTGTAACCTGATAACAAAGTTATAACCAACAAAAACAAAATCGAAACTTTTTTCATATTCTTTATTGTTTATTAATGACGCCTGAATTTACAATAGATGCAGTGCCACTTAAAGTATTACAATTGATAAGATTTGAACTATTAAATATGCCAGCGTTAAAATTAATTGCTCCTATTACTGTGATGACGCCATCATTGGTTACTTGCCCTCCATTAATATTAAAAACTCCATTGGAAATATTAAAAGTTGAACCATCTTTAACTTCCAATACGCAATTATTACCAAGACTAAAAGAACCTGATAAACTAATGTTACTATAGTTATAAAGTGTGCCGCCTGTGTGGAACGCCAATTGCTTAGGTGATAATAAACCTTTATTACAAACTACACCTCCATTAATTGTTATTGTTCCAACAAAAACAGCATTGCTATCCAAACATAATGTTTGACCTTGATTAATAGTATAACTTGAACTATCTAATGAATTAATGCTTATGTTGCAAGAACCACAACTTTGTCCATAAGCGAAAAACTTCAGTAATATTAAAGTGATTATGGTGGTAAGACGTTTATTCATATCTTGGTATTAATTAACTATGTATGGTTTTGATTCCAGATTATTATTGTCAATAGTATAAACTCTTAACTTAACAGAGCCAAGGGGATAATTGGTTGGAGATGATAAAATTATTTGGGCTCCGCTTTTACTAAAAATTAAATTTCCATTTTCGATAACAGGTGGAGAATTTAATAGATGATTAGCAGAATATAGTACGGATTGATTTTGTTTAGACAGAACCTGAAACTTAATTGACTTAATTAAGTTTGGATTTTTGAGAGTTAAAGTACAATTAGGAACAACGCTAATAGCAGTGCTTGAATTAACAGAATTAATTGAATGGTATTTAACCGAAGCACTATTGATAGTTTCATGAGGAATGTTAGTTTGAATTTGCGATGCACAAATAGTTGTTGTAAAACAAAATACGGTCAAAACAATCAGTCTATTACTGAGATTATTTGAAAGCCAAGATATTACCCTGAAAAAAGTCTGTTTAACATCTGATGACAATAAAAAATCATCTTGTTTAATGGTTTGGTTTAAAGCATTATTCATTTGCAAAATATTCTAATTCAAGTTTTAAGTTTTCGACTAAAATTATTAATACAATTATAAAATATAAATGTTAAATAAATTAACACTTGTGTAATTTGTTAATAACTTTTTTGATAAAAAAATAAAAGAGAGTTAAAATGAAACATATATCAACTTAATAATCAATATATAGAAAAAATTAAAGCGAAAGGGGCTGTCATATGAATAAAAAATATAATATTTCATTAAGGATTATTTTACTTTGTTAGCTGTTGAATTACCGATTTTTTTAGAATAAAATTCTTCAAAACGCAAAACTTTGTTTTTCTTTTCAAATTTCCCGAATCACGTCAAACCTATTTCAAAATTTGATAGGCAGAGAATGATGTGGTAAAAAAATTATACCATGGTTTCATTTTTGATTAATCAGAGCAATTATATCCTTTCTGAATTTATGAAGCTAAAACTATTACACACTGCATATTTTGATTAAATCTTCCCTAAAAGAGTTCGAAAAAATGTCGGTCGAGACCACAATCGCAAATTCGCTAGTTGTGACGGATTTGCGATTTTATCCCCTTTAACCCATTTTATTCATTTGGATTTCCAAATGAATAAACGATGTAAGAAAATCAACCATTTGTGCTGGAATACATGAAATACCGATGTGAAATAAGTAATGGTCCAATTTCGTTTCACTTCATTGCGCCAAACTTCTTTCTAATCGGTATAAACCACTGTAGCAAAAATAATTATTGCCCTAATTATTTTTTCACATTGGTATAACCCAAATGGTGATTTTCTAAATCGGGTCTACCTGCAATAGGCAGGCCTACCTGCAATAGGCAGGATAACCTCAATTAAAAAAAGTAGTTCGGCTAATTCTTAAACTCCTATTGCATAAATTGGGTTTAATATTTCTGATGTTTTATCCCATTTTATTCATTTGGAAAACCAAATAAATAAACGATGTAAGAAAATCAACCCTTTGTTCAGAAATACCTGAAACCCAAAGGGTGATTTTCTAAATCGGAATAAACCCAACTAATACAATTAGTTCGGCTCATGCTTCGCCTTCTAATGCATAATTTGGGTTTATCCAAATTTATTCTAAACGTGTTCAAAAGAATTGAGGTGCAACAAGAAATAATAGCACGATTAATCGTTTAGTCCTTATTCTTAAGAGTATTAGTTAGTATTACCGTTAATAATAAATAGATAGACAGTATCAAATTTACAACTAATTATACCGACCAGCTAAGCAACTCTAGTATAACACGACTATGCAGCATAGTTACAAGGAAAGGATTAACGAAAGGATTTACTTAGCTGCAGGATTTTTTTCTTTTTGCTTCTTCTTAAAATATTTACGGAGAAAAATACTATGTTTTAAAGCTTCCATGTTTTCAGAAAACCCTTGAGTTCCAGTATTCAGATTTGCCATGCTTTTATTCATGTTGTGCACAAACTCTGTATCAGTTAAAAGTGTTCCAACTGCACCTTCTCCGCCCTTAACTTTTTTAGTTATGTAACTTAAATCTCCAGATACGACAGCTAAATCACTAGAAATCATTTTTATAGAAACAATGGATTGGTTCAGTTTACCTGACAAGGCAGTATCGACCAATAAGGCGCCTAAAACACCCTTACCATCTCTTACGTCATTCAACATTTTGCTAAAATCACCGGCTATATATGCCGTTCTATCTCCGGTGAGTTTAATACTCACAATGGCTTGTTTTAAATTATTTCCTAAAACGGTATCAGATAAGAAGTTCCATAGTGAATTATTATTATTTACTTTAGAGGCAATTTTTTTTAGATCATCAGTGATCAACCGGACATTTTCATTAGTAACACTTAATGTTTTCAACATTTCGGCTGTACTAATCGCCTTTAAGGTTTTAAACTCGTCACCTTCATTAATTGTTTCTGAAGCTTCACTTACATTAGTAATGTTAACCAATTTATTACCCATTAATCCGTCGGTACCAATGCTTGCTAATGAATTTTTTTTTATGTATTTTATAACTTGCTTTTGAATGACCATTGTAACAAGAACGGTTGAATCATTCTCAATGGCGACATTTTTTACGGTACCAATATTAATACCTGAATACCTTATACTGTTGCCTTTCATTAAACCTTCTGCGTCATAAAAACGAGCATAAACATCTATTGTGGAACTGAATAAATTACGTTTACTCCCAATAAAATAAAGCAGTACGATGAAAAAGAACGTTCCTGCGAAAACAAAAATTCCTAGTTTAGTATTTCTCGAAAGATTATCCATTGTCTTTTAAATATAAAAATTTTTTATTTTATCATCATCACTTTTGCTTAATTCCTCAAATTTTCCTTCCGCATAATTTTTTCCGTTAATAAGCATCACCACCTTATCGGCTGTAATTTTAACACAACTTAAATCATGCGAAATTATGATAGATGATGTATTGTATTTTTTTTGAATCTCCACTATTAAATGACTAATCTCTTTTGCTGTAATTGGATCCAAACCAGTTGTTGGCTCATCATATAAAATTATTTCTGGTTTCATTATTAATGTGCGCGCTAAGGCGACACGTTTACGCATACCTCCTGACAACTCTGAAGGCATCATGTCAATCGTATGAGCTAGACCCACATTGGTTAATGCCTCGATTACCAGAGCATCCACTTCCTCTTTTTTTGTCTCTGTCAAGTGTCGCCTTAGTGGAAATTCGAGGTTTTCGCGCACCGTCATCGAGTCGTAAAGTGCGTTACTTTGAAATAAAAAAGCAACCTTAATTCTAAGAACATCCAACTCCATACTGTTTAGTTTAGAGACATTTTTTCCAAGTACATGGATTTGCCCTTGTTCAAATTTAATTAAACCTATAACGCATTTAATTAAAACAGATTTTCCGGAACCTGATTTTCCAATTACAGCAACGCTTTCGCCGCTTTTAACTTCTAAATTAAAATCTTTTAGTACTTGATTATTCCCAAACGATTTATGCAAATGTTTTATAGAAATTGCTAAATCATTTCGTTGAACATTGTTTTCGTTCACCAATTCAGAAAGGGTTGTTTTTTTATCAGACTCCAATTACGTTAAATTTAAAATATCAATGATTTGAACTGCAATTAAATCAATTATAAAAACCATAACAGACGATAATACAACTGCCGCATTTGCAGATTTTCCAACACCTTCGGTACCTTTATCGGTGTAATAACCTTTAAAACAACCAATAACACCAATGGCGTAACCAAAAAAGAAAGTCTTTATAATCGATGGCAGCACATCGCCATAACTTAACGTTTCGTAAACTTGGTTCCAATATAATTGCCAACTTACAACTCCGCGAATATTGCAACCTAAATATCCGCCATATAATGAAATTGCATCTGCTAAAATAACTAATAAAGGAACCATAAAGGTTGTTGCAAAAACACGCGTAACAACTAAATACTTAAAAGGATTAGTCCCCGAAACATCCATGGCATCAATTTGTTCTGTAACTTTCATTGCACCCAATTCAGCGCTCATACCAGAACCTACTTTACCTGCACAAATCAATGCAGTGATTACCGGAGCAATTTCACGTACCAGAGATACAGATACCATTTTTGGAAGCCAATCCTCTGCACCAAATTCAACTAAGGTTGGTCGTGATTGAATTGTGATAACCAATCCCATGATAAAAGCAGTTAAAGCCACGAGTCCTAAAGATTTATAGCCAACATAATAGCACTGTCGGATCATTTCCCTGAATTCATAGCGCGGCTTAATCCCTTCCTTAAAAAATCTCCAGCCAAAATAAGAGATCATGCCTAATTCATCAAAAAACTCATAAACGACTTTTGGTACCATAAATTTGTATAAAGCTAATACAATAAATCCAATTAAAAAGTACCAAAAACGTGAGTTTAATCAGTCGCAAAAATGACTAATACCATTTGAAGACTGACTAATCCAATTTGGGTAATCTTCCTATAGTAGCAGGAAGTTTTAAATTGTCAGCTTTTTGCTCAATTCCCTCCATTATACTTTTCATCTCCAGCACATTTGCATAAACAGTTGTAAAATCTTTTTTCAATCTACTCAAACGCTCTTGATGTGCATCCGTTGCACCATAACTTTGGTTCCAACTCCAATACACAATTTCTTCTACTCCATTTAATAAGCCTTCTAATGTTTCAAATTCTCTTTTCGCAAGCGCAGCGTCTCCATTCATTTTTAAATCATACACCCTTAATTTACTTTCTAAATTTGTTACATCATCCAGCAAAGCAAAAGCATTAACATTACCCGTATTAATCCCTTGCTTAATGTATTTCATTTTCTCTTTAATTCCACCCACGTAATCGTGTGTACCCAAAACTATTCTTCTAAAATCGCTCAACTGTTTATTATATTCATTAGTTACTTTAGCATCTTTAACAGGTAGTGTGTTTAAATTTAATGCCTCAATTTCAAAAGCAATTTTATCTGTTAAACTACTTGGCTTTCCGTTCTGAATAATAACCAACTGAGCAAAGTATTTACCGGGAATAGCCGGCATACCTCTATCGGGCGAATAATAAGGATTTTCAATATCAGGCACATTAAAGTTTATAGGCACGCTTAATTCGTGATGACCATCCCATACCAAACGATTAATGCCTTTTGCTATGGACGCCTTCAATTTTCTTACCTCATTTCCTTTATCATCTGTGATAATAATAAATCCGGTAGCAGCCGTTTCATTATCCTCCAATCTAATGCTATCAGCAGAAGGGTAAAAAATGCTTTCCCCCTTCTTGTTTTTTTCCTTTTCAATTTCTTTACGTTTATCTTTTATAGTTTTATAATCATTTTTAATGTGATAGTAAATGGTAGCGCCAATCTCAGGGTTTGGTGCATTAAAAAACGAAGCCCCCTGGAAAGACTTTCCGGTATGACCAAAAGGCGTAGATTCAAAATACATTAACCCTTTTTTAATGGGGAATATCGTAGCGTCCTTAATCAAATCATCTGCCTTTATAGTTTGTAATATGCTATAATTATCCAATACAAAAAATCCTCTACCGAAGGTTGCTAATATGATATCGTCCTCTTCTTTTTGAATTGCGATATCCTTAATACAGATACTTTCAGGCAATCCGGATGTTAGCTCAACCCAATTTTTACCTGCATCTAAACTAAAATAAAATCCAAACTCCGTTCCGCAAAAATACAGGTTTTCGTTTTTTGTATCCTCCGCAAAACTGTAGACAGATCCTCTTTCCGGCAGGTTATTGGCAATATTTGTCCATGTTTTACCTTTATCCAAGCTCATCATCAAATATGGTTTAAAGTCTCCTTGACGATGATTATTGAAGACAGCAAATACCTTATTTTCATTGTGTTGAGAAGCCAACATAAAATTAACCAGTGGCTGCATTTTGTATACACCGGCTGTTATCTGAGGTACTCCGGGAATATTTTCAACTTTTGTCCAGTTTTTTCCACCATCATTGGTTATTTGAATTAAACCATCATCTGTACCGGCATAAATTAAATCCTGATTTTTTGGCGATTCTGTTAATGCAGTAATGTTTCCAAAAATACTGGTACTTTGATTTTTAGCAACAGCGTCCATACTCCATAATTTACCCATCACCGGAAATTTATTTCTATCTAACCCTCTAGATAAATCTGGGCTAATTACTTCCCAACTATCTCCTCGATTATTAGATCTGAACACCTTGCTACCTGCAAAATAAATACGCTTGTTGTCAAAATTGCTTATTATCAAAGGTGCATCCCAGTTAAATCGGTAGGCAGATTCACCTACTTTTTCTGACGGTTTAATACTAACGTTTTCCCCTGTTTTCTTATCAAATCGAACCAAACCGCCATACTGACTTTCACTATAAATAATATTAGGCTCTTTAGGATCAACGCGAGGCTGAAAACCATCACCGCCTGTTGTAACAAACCAATCTGTATTAATTATCCCACTGGCACTTTTTGTTCGTGATGGTCCACCTAAGGTATTGTTATCTTGCGTACCGCCATAAATATTGTAAAAGGGCTTAGCATTATCAACACATACTCTGTAAAATTGTGTGATTGGCAAATTCGTAAAGTAACGCCATGTGGCAGCACCATCAAAAGACTCGTATAATCCCCCATCACAACCAACCAACAAATGTTTCGTGTTTTTCGGATTTACCCAAATTGCATGATTATCTACATGTTTATTTTTCTCTCCAAGTGCTTTAAATGATTTTCCACCATCAGATGATACAGTAGCGTATGTATCCATTACATAAATGATTTCGCTATTCTTAGGATCTGAAAATATTTCCTGATAATAATTTCCATCTGTTGCTTTAGAACTTTGTTTATCAAAGCTTGCTCCGAAGTCTGAGCTTTTGTAAAGACCCTTGTTATCTCTTCCTTCACACATTGCATATATCATCTCAGGATTTCGTGGCGGAATAGTGATCGTAATTCGTCCAACATCGCCACTTGGTAAACCATTGGTTAATTTAGTCCAAGTTTCGCCGGCATTGGTGCTTTTATAGATGCCGCTTTCCGGCCCTCCGCTAATATATGTCCATTCATGTCTGCGGCGTTGATGTGCGCATGCATATAAAATATTAGGATTAGAAGGATTAATATGAACCTCATTAAAACCTGTATTTTCACTAACATTTAATACCTGTTTCCATGATTTACCTCCATCAGTTGTCTTGTAAATTCCTCTCTCTCCACCTGAACTCCAAACCGGACCATAAGCGGCAACATAAACTATATCACTATTGTTTGGATTAATTGCTATGTTACCAATATGTTCTGATTTAGGCAATCCAACATTTTTAAATGATTTTCCTCCGTCTTCACTTTTATAAACTCCATCGCCATAGCCAACAGCTCGTTGATTATTATTTTCTCCTGAACCAACCCAAACAATGTTAGGATTAGATGGGTCAATTGCAACACATCCTATAGAGTAAGCCCCTGCATTATCAAAAATAGGCTCAAAAGTTACACCTGCATTTTTTGTTTTGAACACACCACCTGCGGCAGCGGCAATGTACCATTCATTGGTGTTTTTTGGGTTTACCGCAATATCAATTACACGTCCTGAAGTAACTGCGGGTCCAATGTTTCTAAATTTTAAAGATGAAAAGGATTCCGACTTTTGCAGGAAAGGTTTTTCCGGAACGGCACCCTTAACTTCTTTTTTTTGAGCAAACAATGAAACATTTGCAACTACTGTTAATGCTATAATTATTTTCTTGTTCATATGTATAAGCAATTATTGAATGCTAAAAATAAGGATTGTTTTTAAGTTTAACTAATAAAACAATTAGTTCAAAAAGAGAGTAATAATTTTATTAAACTGTTTAGCATTTCTAAAATGCGCATCGTGTTTGGCCTTTTTAAATACCAGTAGTTTGGTTGTTTTAGGAAACTGCTGATTTAATTGATATCCAACTGAAATTGGAATAACTCCGTCTTTTTCTCCCCAAATTAAGAGGGTGTTGGTTTTATCTAAACTATAGTTACATGTATTATAAAATTCTTTATTGTTAAGTAAATAGTTCATCTGGGCGTGCCTATACTTTTTATACTTCAAAAAGAAAAATCTAATTATTTTCTTTTTAAGAAAGTTTGGAACGTGTATTTGTTTGCTTACAGATAATTTGAAAGTAACTTTTAATTGATCGTTTGTTTCAGGAACTATGACATTTGTAAATTTGGGGACTTTGTTACGACTTGCAATACTATCAGCCATCGCTTCAGTGAAAAATTTGACAGGGCCATCTGCAATAACCAATTTGTTAATTTTAAAACTGTACAAGTAATTGAAAATAGCTGCAGTTAACCCCCCGTAACTAAATCCTACAATGTTTAGTTTGGCTGTGTTACCAAAGTGTTGACATACTGCTTCATGAATTTGCTGAGCCTGAAACTCAACCGAAAAATTCGAAGTGTCAGATGTACTCTTACCAAAATAAATAAGGTCCGGAATGAACACGTTAAAATTTTTAGTGAATGTCTTTATCTGTTTACTCCAATTGGTTTTGGCATCTAAACCCATACCATGCAACAAAACCAAATTAGGTTTTTTTGGATCAACGGCATTAGTGTGATAGTAAATGGTTGCTTTAGAAGTTTTTGCCAATATGCTATTTGGGCAATACTTTTGCACATTCTTTTGTTGTTTACGCTCTATCACTTTAAACAGATAAGAATAATCATCCTGATACTGAGCATAGTTATTGGATGTACAAACAATCAACAACAGCCATGAATATTTAATTAAAACGTTAATTGGCCGAATTTATCAGGGTTTGTTAGTTTAATTGTCTTTTTCTGATTTCTGATTCTAATAGTTGTAAAATTAGTTTGTACCTCACTAAAATCGTACAAAATAGTATTAACCAAACTTATTAACCTAGGTTCGGCACAATTAGGAAATTCAACATGCAAATAAACCACGTCACCTTCATTTTCAAAACCTACAAAAGTTGATTTTAATATTGCTCCACTAACATCAATGCTAAAATTCGAATTTAAGTATCGATGCAAAATTGAGTTAACAGCAGTTGTATCCTTTACGTGGAGCAAATCTATCTTCTGCCCCGAAGATTTCTTTAATGATTGTTCAAGATCATTGATGAAAATTTTAATGCTACCTTGAAGTGATTTCTCAGACGAGTTGTATTCAAACTCTGCAAAGCTGAAATAAAAAGGGTGCTTTTTTTTTGCGGAAAAGGCGAAAAAAATGCTTGTTGTTAAGCATACTAGAACTATTTTGGCGGTATATCTTTTTAGCAACCCAATTAACTTTTTCTTAGCATCAATCAAAACATGTTTCATTCAATTGTATTAGCACTAAAGCAAATTTAATGCTTTTATTGCTAATGTATCATGTTTAATAAAAGTATGCCGGCTTTAGCTAAAGAAATTTGGAATTGTTAATTTTGTGCTGCAATGACAGATTTTCCACTTTGGTTTAGTACAGGGTTTACCCATATTCTTGATTTAAACGGATACGATCACATTCTATTTGTTACATTGTTGGCATTCAGTTTTTCATTTGAAAATTATAAGAAATTAATTTGGTTAATTACAGCATTTACAATTGGACATTCTATAACATTAGCACTTTCAACCCTAAATATTGTTGTATTAGCACAACCATTAATAGAATTTTTGATAAGCTTAAGTATCTTGCTTACAGCAATTTTTCATGTTTTCAAAACTAATAAGGCGTCAAGTCAACTTAAGTTTATCTATGCCTTAACTTTGTTTTTTGGTTTGATACATGGTTTGGGTTTCTCGTACCTTCTGAGAAACATGCTAGGTAAAGAAGAGAGTATTACTTTACCTTTATTTTATTTTAACCTAGGCTTGGAAGCAGGTCAACTGGTTATAGTTGCCTTTGTTTTAATCTTGTTGTTTGTTTTAACAAGAGTAATTAGCTTAAAGTTTGAATCTATTAAAAAATGGATATCATTAGCAATTGGCGGAATTGCTGTTTATTTGCTTACTCTACGAATTAATGATATATTTAGTTGAACAATTTTGCCTCTGATTCGGCACTAATATTGACTTTATTCTTTTTAATCCAATCCATCATTAGTTTCATGAATTTATCCTTCTCTTCAATATACTCCATGTTGATTTGAAGAACAGAATTATCAGTATTTACGAAGTGAAAAATATCATGTCTGAATTCGGTTTGTTTTATTTGATGACAAAATAATTTATTAAAACGCACTCCCGAAATGATTAAATAATTTGCAAAAAAACTAACGTAACAAAGTTGCTGACGCTTCATTAACAGCATTACTGCCAATTCAGTAACAGAAATTATAAAGCAAATTGGTGCCAAATAACTAATTCTGCCTCCAGCGGTTAATAACATACCGCCAAACATCAGAAAAACACCTGCTTTTAGTATTTTAAACATATAAAATGATGCTGTAAAATAAGAAATCCGTTCAACCGGCAAGCTTGCTTTAACTGAAGCATTAAGGTATTCTCTGCAATAAAAGAATATGTATAATGAACCGAATAATAATTGAATTAATAAAATGGTTTTAAAATTAAACCATCCGTAAAAATAATTGAGTAGTGTTATGACTAAAACAGTTAAAAGATTGACGGTTTTACCCACAGTAGCAAGGGCTGAATTCATAGGCAAATTTATCCTTTTTTTTACTATTAACCATTTTTATGATAATTTGTTTAAATGTATTCAGATACAGACTTTTGCAATCGTTTTATAGTTAGTAAATTTAAACTCGATGCAATTCTTATATCCTTGGTTTTTATGGGGCTTATTGGCAGTCAGTCTTCCTGTAATCATTCACTTATTTAATTTCAGGAAATATAAAAAAGTTTATTTCACTAATGTGAAGTTTCTTAAAGATGTTCACTATCAAAGCAAATCAAAGTCGCGTTTAAAGGAAATTTTAATTCTTATATGCAGGTGCATGACAATCATTGCATTAACCCTGGCATTCAGTCAGCCGTTTGTTCCGAAAAATGATTCAAACATTAAAGTTGGAAAAAAACAAGTGAGTATTTTTATTGACAATTCATTTAGCACCAACAACATTAATAAGCAAGGACTCATTTTTGAAATAGCAAAAAACAAAGCTCGCGAAATAGTTAACACCTTATCCTCAAACGATAAAATTCAAATAATAACAAATGACTTTGAAGGTAAACATCAGAGATTTAATACAAAGGAAGATGCCATTCAGTTAATAGATGGATTAAAGACTAGCGCTTCATCGAAAAAATTAAGTGATGTAATAAGTAGACAAACAGATTTTTTGAAATCGTCTGGTTCGTTAAACAATCAAATTTACTATTTAAGCGATTTTCAAACCACTGTTAGTGACATGTCCTCACTTAAAAGTGATAGCACAATTGCTATTCATTTTATACCATTAACGCCACAAAAAACTAATAATGTTTACATTGACACTTGCTGGTTTGAAACACCAATTCAACAAAAAGGATTTATCCAAAAACTACATGTGATAATAAGAAACACCGGCGATAAGGTAATTGAAAACGGAACTGCTAAATTGTATTTAAATGATGTTCAATTAGCACTCAGCAATTACAGTATACAAGCTAATAGTAAAGCTGAAAATATTTTTACGTTCGAATGCAAAAAAAATGGTGTTAACTATGGGAAAGTAAGCATCGAAGATTATCCGATAAATTTCGATGATGAACTTTACTTTACTTTTAATGCTTCGCCGCAGATTAAAGTTGTTCAAATTAACTCAAATGACAACTCTAACTCAGAAGCATTTGCAAAGCTGTTTAACTCAGATAGTCTATTCCATTTTACAGCATACAATGAAAAAAATGTTAACTACGCAGAAATAAAGAAAAGTAATATCTTAATTTTAAATGAATTAAATAGCTTTTCAAGCGGGTTGATTAATGAAATTACCAACTTTCAAAAGAAGAAAGGTAGTTTGATTATTATTCCAAATAAACAAATTGAGATGGCCGGCTACAATCAATTACTTAATCAATGTAAATTACCAAACCTAAATTTATTTGATACAGCAACTATAAAGACTGATAAAATTGAGATAGGAACTGGCTTTTTTGATGGTGTTTTCGAAAAAACAAACACCAATTTAAATTTACCCAACTTCAGAGGTCGTTATACATTTAAGGAAAATTTGCAATCCAACTTTGAAAAACTATTAACTTCCATCGATGGTGGGGCAATTTTAAGCCGATCAAAAAACACGATCAATGATAACTATTTTTTTAATTCACCTTTAAATATTCAATCAAGCAATTTTGTTAAACACGCTTTATTTGTACCAATTTTCTATAAAATGTCCTTTAACAGCGTTCAGCCGGAGCCATTATTTTATTTAAGCGGCCAAAACATTTCTATTCAAACCAACTACGATTTTAATCAGACAGAGATTCCTCCTGTTATTAAACAACTAAACTCTAAATTTGAACTCATTCCAGAATTTAAAGTTATTGAAAATAAAAAGCAATTGTTTATCAGAGGTTCGGAATTGAATTCGGGCTATTACTCCATTCAAAAGGCAGACAGTACTATAGCCGGTATAGCTTTTAATTTTAACAAATTAGAAAGCAATTTGGAGTTTTTAAACAAAACTGAACTTACAAAAAAAATCTCTTATTTAAACCAAAAAAACCTTCATTTACTCGATCTAGAAGAAAATGAGAAAGTAAGTGAAGCAATAGAAAACATTGACTCTTTAAAACTTTGGAAAATATTTTTAATTTTAAGTTTATTTTTTATTTTAATTGAATCATTAATTATCAGATTTTTAAAATGAGTGTTTTATTAAAGCAAGTAAAGGTTATTAGTCCCGGATCAGAATACCACAATAAAGTAGTAGATATTTTAATTGAATCGGGTAAAATTACTGAAATCAAAAAGAATATCTCAGAGAAGCTTACCGGCAAGGTTATACAAGGAGAACAACTGCTTGTATCTATTGGGTGGTTTGATTTGCAAACCACATCCGGGGAACCTGGCTTTGAGCATAAAGAAACACTCAATTCTTTAATTAAAAGTGCTGCATCAGGAGGTTTTACCGGCATTGCAGTTCATAGTAATAATCAACCGCATTTTAATCATAAATCGCAAATTGAATACATTATTTCAAATACAAAAAACAAAGTTGTAGATGTGTATCCGCTCGGCACAATAACAATCGACGAAAAAGGAAAAGAATTATCTGAAATGTATGATCTTCAACAAAGTGGTTCTTGTGGCTTTAGCGACTATAAACATGCATTCAAAGACGCCGGAGCACTATACAGAGCGCTTCAATACGCTAATAACATTAACAGTTTGCTGATGGTGCATTGTAATGACGAAACTTTAAGCAATGGTGGTATGATGAATGAAGGAGAAGTATCAACCAAACTAGGTTTAAAAGGAATGCCGGCATTTGCCGAAGAGATTAATTTGGAACGTAATCTTTCGATACTCGAAGAAACTGGTGGCAAACTTCATATTAATTCCATCAGTTCGAAAGGAAGTGTTGATTTGATTAAAAAAGCGAAAAGTAAAGAATTAAATGTCACATGCGGCGTTAGCGCTTTCAACCTCGTATTAGACGATTCAAGTTTATTGGAGTTTGATAGTCATTTCAAATTAAATCCACCCTTACGAACTAAAAAAGACATTGCTGCGCTTCGCAGTGCCTTAGAATCTGGCATTATTGATGTTGTTATAAGCGATCATTGCCCACATGATGTTGAAAGTAAAGATTTAGAGTTTGACCTTGCAGAGTTTGGTGCAGTGAATCTTCAAACTGCATTGCCAAGCGTATTGGAAAAGTACGAAGAAAAAGACCTTAGTCAGTTAATTGAAGCTATTACTACTAATCCTAGAAAAGTTCTACAAATCAATATTCCAAAAATAGAAATTAATGAGGAAGCCAATTTAACTATCTTTAGCCAGCATGCGTCATTCTCATTTGATAAAAAATTTAATCTTTCGCTATCTGACAATTCTCCATATTTGAACAAAACGTTTCAAAGTAAAGTTATTGGTATAATCAATGGAACTAAAAATTATTTTAATTAATTGATGTAAGAGTGCTTATGAATTTAATTTAGATTGTTTAAATTTGCAAACCATTGAATTAATTCTCAAAAAAATAATTATTCAAAACAAAACTTAATTACAAAATGATTAATGCCATCAAGAATAAAACAAGAAATACTCCAAACATTTTACATGATTTGAGCTCTAATTTTATTTTATTTGAGGGTGATTGCACACCAGAGGATGCTGTTGAATTCTTTGATAGCTTTATTCCCGATTTGGTTCAATTAATCAAAACTAATAACATTAAAAAACTGGTCTTTGAATTAAATTACTATAATTCAAGTAGCTCTAAATGTTTACTGGATTTTTTTATTACGCTTTCTAAAACTCCAACTATTAAAAATAATATTACAATTGAATGGAAGCATGATAAGGACGATTATGAACTAAAGGAGGCTGGAGAAAACTTTAAAGGTATAACCAACCTAAACTACGTGTTTATCGAATACTAAAAGAAAAGGTCTAATCCGTTCGAATTAAACCCATTCTTTGTACTTTCTCTTAAAGCTAAAGAAATTAATTCCTTATTTCATGTCAAATTGATAAGTTATTCCTAAACCGTTAGGATAGTAACCCTGCAAACTTATAACTCCTGTTTTATCACTTAAAATCTGTTCGATGTCTTTTGGTTGACTAACTTTTTTTCTATCGATACTCGTGATGATGAATCCTTCTTTAATTCCTACTTGAGCCAGTTTACCATTGTATAATTTTTCAACTCGTACACCACTACTTAACCTTAAACGTTTAAGTACATCCTCTTCAGCATTTACAAAATCTGCTCCTAAAGCACTGATTGTTGATTTTACCAATTCGCTCTTCTTAACTAATTTTGTTGTATTATTTAATGTTTTAAGCACAACATTAAGTTCCTTTTCACGATTTTCTCTTAGTACCGTAACATTAATTTTATCTCCGGGGCGATATTTACTTAATTGCTCTTGCATTGCACTTATAGAACCAACATTAACATTCTGAATTTTTGTAATCACGTCACCTTCCTGCATACCTGCATCATGAGCGCTTCCACCGTCTGCAATACCATTAATATAGATACCGTTTAACTGACTTAATCCCTTTTCTTTAGCAAACTTACTATCAATATCCCTAATACTAACACCAATGTAAGCTCTTTGTACTGTGCCGAATTCAATTAAGTCACTCACAACTTTTTTTACAATATTAACGGGCACTGCAAAAGAATAACCTTGATAGGCTCCATTATTACTTGCAATTGCAGTATTAATGCCAACCAATTCGCCGTTTGTATTAACAAGCGCTCCTCCACTATTTCCGGGATTAACCGCAGCATCTGTTTGTATAAAAGACTCAATCGGTCTCTTAGAATTATCTAAAATATTACTTCTACCCTTTGCACTAATAATTCCGGCTGTAACTGTGCTCTCCAAATTAAATGGATTGCCAACAGCCAAAACCCATTCACCAACTTTTACAGCTTCGCTGTTACCGTATGATAGAAATGGCAATGAATTTTCATCAATTTTAACCAAAGCAACGTCTGTACTTGGATCTGTGCCTATGACTTTAGCGTCGTAAGCTTTTTTATTATTTAAGATTACTTCAATTTTATCTGCACCGTTGATAACATGATTATTGGTAACAATATATCCATCAGCACTTATTATAACACCACTTCCACTTCCTTGTTGTAAATAATTTTGTTGGCGACTTTGCGGTCCAAAAAACAGCTCAGTAAATGGGTCGTAGTTTAAATTGTTAACATGTTCGCTTGTTGTTTTTATATGAACAACAGAGTTAACAGATTTTTCTGCAGCATTCGTAAAATCAAAATTAGCCCCTGAACTATTTACAAAATTACCAACCAAACTATAATTGGGCTGTATCATTTCTGATTGGACCTGTACATTTTTGCTTTTAATTTTTGAATAATAAAAATAAGTGCCACCAAGTGCTATAAAGCCACCTGTAGCGGCAATTACAAGATTTAAAATTAACTTTTTCATAGCGTGTTTTTTTATTATAACGCAAAGATAAATGTGTTGTTATAATTGTGGATTTATTTTTAACAAACCTTAACCCAATTACAAAAAAAATAACTAATTTTAAGGTAGATTAATGAACCTTAAACGCAAAATCCCATCATTTATTTTTGGCCTGTCTATTGGGTTATTGCTTGGTGTTGCTTTTTTTGTATTTAAGCTTACAGATATTTTTGACTCTATTAAATCATCAGCAAAGGAACAAGTTATCATTACTGAAAAAAAAGTTGATGATGTCTCCCAAAACAACTATACAAGTAAAGAGAATCGTTTTAAAATTAATCTTGGAAAAAATAATAAAGTTAATTACCATGAAGTGGATAGTTTAATTAATGATGATTTAAAAATTGCTTCCGATGAGCTTATAAGTGTTAAAAACGTTAAGTTAATTAGTTTTGAAGACATTATTCAAACAGACACAGTTCCTGCAAAGTTAGCTGGTGTAGTCTCTTCCAATAGTAATCTTTATTTTGTTGAATTTTGGAAAACTCCTTTAAACAGCAAAGGTTACAGATTTACTAAAAATAAAGTAATGCTTTATGGATTTGTTGATTACATTAACATAGACCTGTATCAACTGGAAAATAGTTATTACATAAAATGTAGTGATCAAGTTTATAAATTGGAATACAGCAGTGATTTTAAACCATTAGAGAGGGTGGTTGATGCAGAACTGCTGGCTAAAATTAATTAATGCTTCTTCATTTTCATAAATATCAAGGCACTGGTAATGACTTTATTTTAATAGATAATTTATCAGGCAACATTCAATTAAACAACGATCAAGTAAAATTCTTATGTGACAGACGCTTTGGAATAGGTGCAGATGGCTTAATGCTCATAGAAAGCGAACCAGATTTCGACTTCAAAATGGTTTATTACAACAGCGATGGTAATATAAGCAGCATGTGCGGAAACGGTGGACGCTGCATTACAGCATTTGCTAAAAAATTAAACCTAATCGTTTCTAAATGTACTTTTTTGGCAATTGACGGCCCACACGAAGCTAGTATAAACGAGGATAATATTGTGTCTTTAAAAATGCAGGATGTTAAAAGCATCGAAGCTGGAAACGATTACTTTTACTTAAATACAGGTTCACCACATTTTGTGAAATTTGTTGAAAATTTAAAAGATTTTGATGTTTACAATCAAGGAAAGTCAATCCGATACAATGAAAGATTTTCATTAGAAGGCACCAATGTTAACTTTGTAGAAAAAGTGGAAGATTCTTTATTTGTGAGAACATACGAAAGAGGTGTAGAGAATGAAACATATTCATGCGGTACAGGTGTTACCGCAGCAGCTTTGGTTGCAGCAATTAATGGTGTCTCTACAAGTAAAAACAACTGTCAAATTAAAACCCTTGGCGGTAATTTAGAGGTGAGTTTTGATAAGGTTCTTGAACAAAATTTTTACAACATAAGATTAATTGGTCCGGCAAATTTTGTCTATTCCGGTACAATCCTTCTCAATGACTGAGAACTTCATTCAAATAAAACTCAATCAGATTAATTTTGACAGTTATACACTATCAAAGCAAGTTTGGTTAGTTATATTGCACTATAAAAGAATTCCCCCACATATTGGCTTAATGATTGATGGTAACTACAACTCTTTAACTATTAAAGGCCATGAAACTAATATTGACTTTCAAGTGTTATTAAAAACAATTGCGCAAAAAAAAATAGAAGCATGTTTCATTGAACTGCAAAAACAACCTGTTTTTAGCTCGCATTTTCAACTTGAAATATTACAGCACTATATCAATCAATTTGACTTTGTAAAACAAAACTACGCCACATGCCTAAGCCCTATTAAATTATTTTTAAGTGAGTTTTATGGTGTGGAAACTATTAGTGATGAGCTGTTTTTTGAGCTTTTAATAAGACTAAAAGACAATGAATTTTTAAAATGTTTTACGAGCAATTCTGCTAAATTCGATTCCAATACAATAACATTACCTTGTTACACTAATAAAGAGCTACAAGAATTAATTTCAAAAGAACGCCAACCTTACTACCGAGAATAATGCAATTAAAAAATGAACATATTTATTTAAGAGTACCAGAGTTAAGCGATGTTGATTCTATTTATGAATGGGAAAATTGCACAGATAATTGGATAATAAATAATCAACATACGCCATTAAGCAAAGAAGCCATTATAGACTTTGCTTTATCTAACCATGATATTTATAGCCAGAAGCAATTTAGATTTATGATTATTCGCGAAAATGATAAGAGGTTGCTTGGTTGTATTGACTTATTTGAATTTGACATCAAAAACAGTAAATGTGGGGTGGGCATATTCATTGATCAAACGCAAAGAAATAAAGGATATGGTAATGAAGCTTTAAAATTACTCATTGATTATTCATTCTCGGTGCTTCATCTCAATCAACTGTATGCTCATGTTCCAATAACAAACAGTTCGAGTGTTGCTATTTTTTCGAAAAATAATTTTATTTGTAACGGCGTTTTTAAATCATGGATACGAGGAGAATCTGCAAATTTTCTTGATGTAAGTTTCTTGCAAAGATTTAAAGATTAGTTTGAGAGTACTGTTTGCATATTGGTTCGGTTTTTTTGCTGCATATCTCACATCATGCGATCAAGGGGTTGCGCCTTCATCATTTGTGAAATCAAAGGACACGCTGATTTATAAAAATCATTCTGATACTGCGAGTTACCTTGGCATGAATACTTGTAAATCTTGTCACCAAGGAATTTACAATACTTTTATTCAAACAGGTATGGGTCATTCATTCGACAAAGCAACTCGCGAAAAAAGTTCTGCCTCGTTTGAAAATTCGGTCATCAATGATAAGTTCAGTGATTATAGTTATCAAGCCTTATGGCAGGATGATAGCCTATTCATAAAAGAATTTAAATTAAACAAAAAAGACACAAGCTTTAAACGGGTTGAGCAAGTCAATTTCATAATTGGGTCCGGGCAGCACACTAATTCACATCTACAAAACATTAATGGTTACATTCATCAAATGCCCATGACTTTTTTTACTCAGAAAAAAAAATGGGACCTCCCTCCAGGTTTCGAAAATGGTGTTAATACAAGATTCTCCAGGAAAATTGGTTTAGAATGTATGAGTTGTCATAATGGCTATCCTGATTTTGTAATGGGGAGTGAAAATAAATACACTCGGGTACCATTAGGGATAGATTGTGAACGCTGCCATGGTCCCGGGAGCATACATGTTCGAGAACGCAGCAGTGGAACAAAAATTGACACATCAAAATACATTGACTATTCAATTGTTAATCCCTCCAAATTACAAATAGATTTGCAATTTGATATATGCCAAAGATGCCATTTACAAGGCAATGCAGTATTGAAAGAAGGCAAAAGTTTTTATGACTTTAAACCCGGGCAAAAATTAAGTAATGTTATGACTGTGTTTTTACCAAAGTATACAACTTCAAAAAGTGAATTTATCATGGCCTCACATGCAGATCGTTTAAAACAAAGTGCATGTTTCATTAAAACAAGTGAAAAAATTCAATCCGAAAAAACAAGTTTAAAACCTTACAAAAAAGGATTGACCTGCATTACCTGCCACAACCCACATGTGAGTGTAAGAAACACCAACACCAATCAATTTAACTTAGCTTGCATCAATTGCCATCAAATTAATTCAAATGTTATTTGTACTGAAAAATCAACTTCAAAAAACTATAAGAGTGGCCAATTACAAAATTCAAACTGTGTAAACTGTCACATGCCTAACTCCGGTTCTACAGACATACCTCACGTAAGCGTACATGATCATTATATTAAAAAACCAATAACAAACAAGGAAAAAGCCTCCATTAAAGAATTTTTAGGCTTAATTGCAATAAACGAATCAAATCCGGACAATCACTCCAAGGTTAAAGCCTACCTCAATCAATATGAAAAATTCGAAAAAAATGAGTTTTATTTAGATAGTGCATTAAAATTAATCCCTTTCCACTTAAAAGAAACTAAAACAACTTATCTTAATGAATTAGTTCAATTATATTTTATCCAGCAAGCATATGGAAAAATAGCTCAATTAATCACTGAATTAGAGCCGGAAACTGTAATAAATAGAATTTTAATTAAACAAAGTTATTCCAACACACATGCTTGGACATTATACCGCATTGCAGAAAGTTTCGTTAATTTAAATCAGTCAACTAATGCAGAAATATTTTTTAAAGCCGCAATAAAACTAGCGCCATATCAGTTAGATTTTAGAGTTAAATACGCAACCAACTTAGCATTTAATAAAAAAATAAAGCCTGCTATTGAGGAATTAGAGTATGTGATAACAGAAAATCCGAAAATTGTAACCGCTTATACAAACCTAGGTTACTTGTACTTAATTCAAGGCAATGTACCTAAATGCGAACAACTTTATTTACAAGGCGAAAAACTAGATCCGGATAACATACCATTATTGATGAACATTGGAGCTTTATATGTGAACCTAAAACAAAATAAAAAAGCCTTAAACTACTTTGAACGTATATTAAAAATAAATAATCAGAACTCAATTGCAAAAGAAATGATTCGTAATTTAAAGAGAATGTGATGGCCAAACGAAAAACAAAAACACTAATAAGTTTATTACTTGTTTCTATTATTGGAATAGGTGTTTATTTTATCTACATTAAATTTTTTGGTGAAAAGGTACACTTGAAAAACAAGAGTTATACCTTTATTTATATTGAAAGTAATGATAATCTTGAAGACCTTACAAACACACTTCTTAAAGAAGACATAATAAAAGAAGAAGCTTCCTTTATATGGCTTGCAAAAAAAATGGATTTGGATAAACAATTACATCCGGGCAAGTACAGAATTACCAATGGCATGAACAAAAGACAGATTATAAACCTGTTTCGATACAATAAACAAGAAAAAATTAAACTGACGTATAACTCACAAATTCGTTCGATTGAAGATTTCATTGAATATACAGCAGATAAACTTGAGCTCAACGAAAATGAATTAGAAGAACGTTTAATGGATGAAAGTTATCTCGAAAAGAACTTTGGCCTAGACCCAGGAAATGCCTTCGCATTGATTACACCGGGTATATACGAGGTAAGCTGGGCAATTAAACGAGATGACTTTTTTAGTCAATTAAAAGCTAATTTTGATAATACTTGGAATAGTAATAGAAAAAATCTCTCTAAAAAAATCGGCTACTCAATTCCGGAAATAATAACCTTAGCGTCAATTGTACAATGTGAAAGTGGTATAAGCAGCGAACAGCAGAAAATTGCCGGAGTTTACATTAACAGATTAGAAAGAAATATTAAGCTGGATGCCGATCCTACATTAAAATTTGCGAATAAAAATTTTGAGGCTCAAAGGGTATTAAATGTTGACAAAGAAATTGATTCACCTTACAATACATACAAATATAAAGGATTACCACCCGGACCAATTTGTTTAGTCAACACAAAATCAATTGATGCAGTGCTAAATTATACGAAGCATAAATATATTTTTTTCTGTGCTAAACCAAGTTTAAATGGGTACTCTGACTTTTCGGAAACTTATGAAAAACATTTAAAATATGCTGCTGCATATCAAGCAGAAATGAATAAACGAGGAATAAACCGTTAATGAACATTTACAGTTTACCAATAACCTAATGGGCTTAAGAAAACTTCTAAGGCCCTTAAACCATAGTTTATTGCTTGCTGTATATTTGGAAAATTTTGAAGATCCGTTAAATCCTGCCTTCTATCGCCTACATTAAAAATTATAGGTTCATCGTTATTAAAGTAGATTGAATAATTAAACTTAGGATTGACTCTATTTTCCAATATCATTAACGAGTTGTTTTGATAATACCATAAATAACATGCTCCTCTAATGTGAGATAGCTCCAACTTAGCTCGATGGTTTGTAGTGTCTAAATACAGTTGCTTAACTGTTACACTATCCTTGAATAAAATCAGGTGTTTAAAATTGTCCTTATTGGTATTTATGCTATCTTTTAATTGATTAATTGACCTTTGCAGAATGTTTAATCGCATATATGAAGATTGCGACTCGAGTTTATAAGTTAAACATACAAAAAAGACTAATAAAAATCTGGTTGGCATACGATTAAATAATGCCCAGTTTTGTAATTGTTACATGTTTACTGTGTATTCGCAAACACATCTGAATCCAAGCCACGCCTGCGCGCCTTGATACAATTGTTGTTTACCAGGCAAGGATTCATCAGCTGAATGCGCAAAAGAACCGCCCTTGGAAATACCTTTCTCTTCAACCATTTCAGCCACATTTCCTATCAGGTTGTACATTTTAAGCAAATTACGATACCCACTGTAAACAGGCAAGGTAAGTGTAGGAAATTTGGCGGAATCTTTAACCAATTTACTTGGTTCTTTGTGTTCGAGACTGAATGGCGGAACATTTAAAAACTCCCATTCAACTTCTTTTGGTAACCTGTAATTGATCTTTAGTTCTTTTTTGTAAACTACTGAATAGTATTGCTTTACCCTGAAATTACGCCACTCACAAAATAGGCGTGCCTGCTCCTGGCTTATACCAACAACAGGATAGTCCCGATAAGCAACGCTTCGATAGTAATTTTTAACAAAAACATCTCCCGCCTCATAGGTTATCCAAACAGTTGTATCAGGTATTACAGCCAGGTGTTCTTTTGAAAATACACCATATCTACGCTTAATGTCATATTCAAATTCTAACCAACTAAAATTCGAAATTTCTGTTTCATCAGCAAAAAAATGTTCGAATATCTTTACAGTGCCGGGTGGATTCTTTTGACGCTTGACATAAAAGGAAAAACAACTTAAGAGAACTCCTGTAATCAAAAATCGTTTAAGCATAAAACTAACCTTCTATCAGCTTTCTTAAGTCAGCCGGGCTGCTCAAAGCATCTGTTCTTTCCATTACTTCAAATTTATTAGAGCCAGAGGCCATAGACTGCGTAACGGTTTCTTTATCGCAATAGTAAAGTGTATTTGAACTGAATAAACAAAACACATAACTCTTCCCTTCCAATAAATTAGTTGCATAGCCATTGGCTCTATCCAATTGAATAACGCGATTATCTGTAAAATTGATTAGATAAATATTAGGAGCTGAAAAAGGTTTCCCATTTAATAGAAAAACAGGCCTTGTTGCATTATCTAACACTACCAAATGTGGGCAATCAGAATTGTAAATACCAAAGTTTTTAATCTGAAAAATTCGTTGCACTTTTTGCTGTGCACCAAGGCTACCAAAACCTTCATTTAGATTTGATTCCTGACGCTGTTTAGCTCGTAATTGAAGTTCCTCTTGTTCCTTTTTTAAAGCCAATTCAGCACTCGTTTTCTGTGCAATGTACTCGGCTTGTTTTGCTTGCATTTCAGCAAACAACTTGTTTTCTTTATCTGCACGCTTTTGTAATTGCACTTCATATTCTTTCATTTTGGCGGCATATAAGTTTTCTGCCTTAACTAAATCATTTCCACTCAAGACCGGATAAACAATCAATTTTTCTCTTTTACTTCTATAAACTAAATTGAGTATATAATTCTTTCCTTTCAAAGGCCCTTCGGTCACTTTTACATCACTCCATGTAATTTCATGAAAAGACTTATTATAGTTTAAGTTCTCATCACCAACCTCAAACACTAAATTATCAAACACTTTTAATTCCGGAAATTCATCATAATTACCGTCCAATTTAAATGTTGGCCGACCTGTTGCTTTGGAAGGCTTCAATGGTTGTGGAATTAGCGGAAGCGCTTTAGACTTTATCATGTAGAATTTTTCTACACTGTCTATTTTGGCAGGTATTACTATCTCAATTTTTTTCTTTAATTCTTTAATTTTTTTGGAATTATTATTTGAAAGATCATTTGCATTTTTTTCTTCTTCACTTTTCAAAGGCGTTATTACATCCTTTTTCAAATAAACCCAGTTTCTAGTTATTGTATCTAAATAATACTGATTGAATTTATCTTCACTATTAAAAGAAGCCATTTTTACTTCCAGCGACTTATTTGGATGAATTGCCAGATTTTCTCCATTTTGGGTACCATTAATCTGAAACATACCAGCACTTTCGAAATTACTCTTAATGGTTGCGCTATCATATAACATTGGTATACCACTTAACATGATATCTACTGGATGATGATATTCATTATATTCAATCGTTACATCGCCTGTGATGGAGACACCTTTTTTATTGACGAAAGCATTTTTAGGAATTACAATTTTACTTTTATTGACAACAATTTCACCACCCTTTTGTGCATCAATTTTAAATTTAGTTGCTTGAGGTTTTAGTGCCGGAGCAGGTGCATTAATAAATGTAGTAGTATGATTTTTTTTTGTAGCGATTTCTTTTTTCGTAGTTATTTTATCATTTAGTTTAGCTTTTGTATTTGTATTTAAAATGGAAATTAATGTGATTGTACAGGCAACTCCAACGCCTCCGATAACTGCCCGATAGATAGTTTTTTTATTTTTCCACCAGGTTTGGTCTTCCCTCGCCTTTTTGATACTGGCATTTTTAAATTGTTTTAATAGCTGGTCAAAATTTTGATTTTGTTTTATTTCTTCTTCTGTAACCGGAGGTCTGTTTATATTGAATTTAATAGACATAAAGATCTAAACTTTGTATTTTTTAATTTTCACTTTTAATTTTTCAATTACTCTGAACATTTTCACTTTGGCATTTCCTTCTGTTGTATTTATAATTTCAGCAATTTCCTTAAACGGACGTTTTTCAAAGAAACGCATTTCAACCAACATTAAATCCTCTTCATCTAACTCAGTAATTAATTTTTTAATTATTGGTATGTATTCCTCAAAAAAGGGTTCATTGGTTTCTTCACATATAAATCTTAAATCGCCAATATCAGCATTTACAGCTCGCTTGTCTTTTAGATTCCTAAACACTAACATCATTTCGTTGTGCGCAATGCGGTAAAGCCAACTTGCAAAGGGCACTCCTTTAAATTGATAGTTTTGCAAATTGCTTAATGCTTTTAAAAAAACCTGACTCGTGATATCAAAAGCCGTTTCTTTACAATCCATTCGTTGGTATAAGTAATTAAAAATTTGCTTGTAATATTTGTTATACAATGGAGCAAATTGAGCAGGATTTTTTTTAGCAGCTTCAATGATAACTAACTCCTCATTAAGCTGCACGTCGGTGTGATGATAATGTGAGTTGATTGTCATATGTGCTGAAATATTAGACATTTAGCTTTTATAAGGTTAATGCAATCAAAAGGTTACGCCAAAATTTCAAATAACTCAATAGATATAACTAACTAACTGATTATCAGTTACAAAATTATTTGTTAAACTGAGTGAAAATATGTTATAAATGGGTGAAACATACTTTCTATTGAGTGAATGAAGCTAATCAATTCAATCGTTGTTGAGTTTTAAGTTTAAAATTGTTGATTTGTTTTGTATTAAACAACGCATTAAATTCTAAAATTTTGGATGTTTGTATCAAAGACATGAGGATATTGTTTTTACTTTTGATTTGCCTAAGCATTATTAAGCTTCACTCTGCGAAATCAGACACTGTTTATGTTATTTCAACAGATTCGATAGAATTAATAAAGAAAATTGATAATGTTTCAAACAACCAAAATAAGTCTTTTAGCGAATTTTCAAATAAACGACCGAACCCTTTGGTTTTACTTTTCAAGAAAAAACAAGCAAAAAACAAAAAAGCTGTTGCAGCCGCATTGGCATTTCCGTTCCCCTTTGGCATGGTTGGATTGCATCGAATTTATTTAGGCACCGCTCCTTATGTGCCCGTAGTATATATAGGTACAGTAGGTGGTGGGTTTGGGATTTTACCTTTTATTGACTTTTGTGTTATACTGCTTGATAAAGACATTACAAGGTATCATGAAAATAAAAAAATATTCATGTGGGTCAATGAGTAAAATTAGAAATCAACTTTAAGTTTATTTACCGGCATTCTTACAAAAAACACAAATCCATTCCGTTCATAAAGCCTTTTAAAGGTTTTTAGTTCATCTATTTCATTTGCATCCTGGATTTTTGATACCAGAAAAGCTGGTTGCTTGATATTCCCATACTTTAACCAATCACAATAAGCAGTTGAATAACTTGAAAATCTGGAATGCCCTTCTCGTTCCGCTTTGATCAATTGTTTTTCAATAAAATCGATTTGTTCTGCGTCGTTAAACGTTTCAGGCGTTCGACCACCATAAAATATACAGGCATAACTTTTAAATCGATATGAATCTACATCGAACTTATGACTTGAAACTTGTTGATAAAACACTATCGCTGCGTTTTGTGTGTACATTTCTACTTTTGGTACAATTACGTTTAAAGTTAAACTTATAAACAAAGCATATAGGCCAATTCCAGTATAAATAATTTGTTGTTGATTAGTAAATCTTTTTAAATACAAAAAAATGAAGGTTGCGCTAATCAGCGGCAGAACAACACTCCACTCCCAACCGGACCAATGCACGTCTGCTTTTAAATTACTTAATGCGAAGTTGTCTTTTATGAAATCACCAGAAATAATGAATGGCTTTAGCCAATTAATGCTACAAACCAAAATGATAGCAAGAATTAGTACTATAGAAATTACAACGTAAAGATATTTATACCACCGCTTGAACAATTCCATTTTATAGGAATGCTCTGATAAATACAATGCTCCTATAAACGTAAGCGGAAAATAACACATGGAGGAGTAATGTACAATTTTAGTTTTAACAATCGAAAACAAAATTAATACTACAAAAAACAAAACCAGCATTACTTTTTTAAAAAGTACTTCAAAAGGACTACGTATCTCTGTTGACTTTAATCCTTGCAAGAATAACAGAGAAGCAGGGAAGCAACCAACTAAAAGTACGATTAAGTGATAATACAAAGGCCCATCATGCCCAGCGTCAGCTGTTTCAAAAAGACGAACTTGATATGAAATGAACTCATGCACGACGTCACTATGTCCGGTTAAAAACATTAAACCAAACCAACTCATACTAATAAGAATGACTGAAGCAATTAACAATACGAAATTCTTTGAGATTAAAAATTGAGTTTGTTTGGTTATAAAAACAGAAATTAAAATAACCATGCCGATAATTACAATTGCAACCGGCCCTTTTGTAAGAACGGCCAAACCCAGATAAACGCCTGTTAATATTGCATTCCACATAACCGATCTTGACCTAAAATTATTGATGGTAAAAATGAATTGCAGCACAGACAAAAACATAAAAAGATTAAACCATGGATCTATTAATCCTGATTTAAAATAAAGATGTGGTAAAATACTCCCGGTAAATAACAAGCACCATAAAACAGCCGTAGAGAGAGAAAAATATCTTTTACCATAATGAAACAAAATTAATAATGTTAATATGCCACAAATAGCATTGGGTAATCGAGCAGCAAACTCATTTATCCCAAACACATTCATACAAACAGCCTGAAACCAAATAAAAACAGGAGGCTTTTCCCAAAACGGCTTGAAATTAAGTTGTACCTTACTATAATCGCCGGTTAAGACCATTTCTCGTGCACATTCGGCAAAATTAATTTCATCCCAATCAAAAAGATGCATATTGCCAATAAACGGCACGAATAGCAGAAAGGATACTAATAAAACAAAGAAATAAAGAAGTGCATTGTTATTTTTCATTTGTTTTATTGGATTTGAGATTCATTACTCCCATATTTAATCTAATCATCTTATTCTTTTCAAAAATCAGATAGTAAACAACCAGTGCAGTAGTGAAGCCGATAAAGGATCCGGCAACAATATCTTCAAGCCAATGCATTGACAAATAGGTTCTGCTGAAGGCTGCCATCAAAGCAATTAATAGGATTAAAAGCTTTAAGCCGGTTTTTTTAACAAACAATAAAAGTGGAATAAAAATTGCAAAAGCCTGTGTGGAATGGCCACTTGGAAAGCTATTGAATAAATATAATTTTACACCATCCACATAATTTATTTTCTCATGCACTGTCCATTGAAAGGTATGCCAAGGCCTAACAACATCGTCAAAAAATATATACTTTAGTGTAATAGAAATAATCACTGCAACTAAAAAACTTAGTAAGCATGTTAACGCTAATCGTAAATTAATAATCGTGATTAACAAAATAAACATGGGCACAAACCATCCATCTCCTATATAAGTTATGTACTTAAAAAAAACATCCAGATAAGCATTGCCGACAAACTTGTTAATGAACAAATGAATTTCTACTTTAGAGTAATTAAAAATAAAATAAAAACATACGCTAAGTAGCAGTAAATAAAAGAGAAAAGGAATCCTATTATTTAACACTAATTTCTTCACTTAATAGATTTAGCCTCATTCCAATAGTTATCAAGCTCATCAAGTTTGCAATCCGAAATTTGTTTATTTTGCTCCTTAACCTTTTGCTCCATGTAATTAAAGCGTTGAATGAATTTTTTATTTGTTAATTCTAATGCATCCTCCGGATTAATATTCAAAAACCTAGCATAATTAATGAGTGAAAACAACACATCTCCAAATTCTTTTTCGATTTCGTGTTGATTTTTTGTTTTAACCTCAGCTTCGAATTCTTGCAATTCCTCTTTTACTTTTTCATAAACTTGTTCCGGCTGTTCCCAGTCAAATCCTACAGATCTTGCCTTCTCTTGTATGCGATATGCTTTCAACAAAGCAGGCATACTATTTGGAACTCCGCTTAATACCGTTTTATTTCCCCCTTTTTCCTTTTGTTTTAATTGTTCCCAGTTTTGCTTAACATCTTCCTCATTTTGCACTTTTACATCGCCATAAATGTGGGGATGGCGGTAAATGAGTTTATCACATAGCGAATCAATGACTTCTTTTATAGTAAATGTTTGCGTTTCGGAAGCAATACGAGCATAGAACACGATGTGTAATAATAAATCCCCTAACTCCTTCTTTACATCATTTAAATCTCCTTTTAAAATGGCGTCACTTAGCTCAAATGTTTCTTCAATCGTTAAATGTCTAATACTTTCGATGGTTTGTTTTTTATCCCATGGACATTGTTCGCGGAGTTCATCCATTATTTTGAGAAGCTTTAAAAATGATTCTGCTCTAGGATCCATAAGGCCTCAAATTTAGTAAATTACTCTGACTTAATTATAGCAAAAATATCTTTCACAACAACTTCTGTACTACCTATTCTCGCTTTAAAATACTCAGATAATTTATTTTCAATATCAACTAAATTTAGTTTAGCGTAATTATTGAGCACATTTGTGAGGGTTAAATTCTCATTTAAATTTAATATACAACTAATTGCTTTCAATTCAATAATTTCATTGAATTTAGTATAATTTTTGCCATAAAAACTACTTGGTTTACCAAACACTGTAGGCTCCAGCATGTTATGAATTCCATTAGTATTGAAGCCACCTCCGACGTAAGAAAAATCAGCATACTTATAAATCTTACTTAAAACACCCATGCAGTTTACGACAAGTATTTGCGCTCCCTCTTGAAAATTTGTATAGGTTGTGAATTGAAATCCCGCTCGATTTAATTTTTCATAAAGCTTCGCTAGGTTGGAATCATTTACCTCGTGCGGTGCAATAACATATCTAAAACCTATATTTTGAGTTTGTTTAAGTGTTTCAAGGATATAATCATCGTCATTTGGCCAAGTGCTGCCTGCTATAAACAAATATTGATTTCCTTTAAAATTATGAATAATCCTATCTTCGTATTCCGTTAATTTATTCTGATAAACCCTATCGAATCTCGTATCGCCGGTGATTTTGGTATGATGTACATTAATTTTTTTGAGTAATTTTTGTGATTGAATATCTTGTAAATAAATGGTTTTGAATGTAAAAAGCGAGTCGATAAAAATGGAACCATACCATTTGAAAAATGGATGATGCGGTTTAAATGTTGCTGAAACAAGGTAAGCAGGTATGTTACGAAAGCGCAGTTCTTTAAGATAATTTAGCCAAAACTCGTATTTAACAAAAATGGCTATGCCGGGTTTTAAAATATCAATAAATTCTCTTGCATTCGTTGTTGTATCTAATGGTAAATAAAAAACTCCATCTGCTAAAGGAGTTTTGTTAAATGCCATATAACCACTTGGTGAAAAAAAAGTCACTACCATGTTATAACCCCTTTTTTGGTTTTTAATGGTCTCAATTAAAGGTGCGCCTTGCTCAAATTCACCATAAGAAGCACAATGCACCCAAATTGTTTTTGAATGTGGTAATTTATTTACGTTATCTGAAAGCTTCTTCCGCCAATCTTTGCGTCCATTAACCCACTGTTTGGCTTTTGGCTTATTAACTGATGCACAGAAAATAGCAATGCCATATAATTTTATAATTAAATTATAAAGAGTTTGCATTAATAATAATAGTATTCCTTAGGTTTTCGTTTATATAATGGTAGTATCCAACCTAACCTTAAACCTATCAATAAATCTGTTCGCTTTTCTGTATCCGGCAATCCGGTATCGTAGTTAAATTTTCTGACGCTTTTGGTGTAACCCTGAATGAATTCGAAACCAGCATAAAAATTTATAAACTTACTGTTACTGATATATTGATAACCTAAAAACTGCATGGTAGAAAAACCATTACTCAATCGATCGTATCCATACCTTAACTCACCGTTTAGAGCAGCTATTTTCTTTTGAGCATCGTACAAATTAATTTTATGCTGCATGTACCCTACTCCAACATTAAACACAATACCTGTATTTAAATTGTTTTTAAACAATCTGAATATTCGTCCGGCAACGCCAAAAAAACATAAACCTCGCTCTGTAATCCTAATATCTGCAGGATAACCTTCATTATCTATAATAGAAGTGTTTGAATTATTGAATTCAACTTTCATGTTAGCTAAAACATCTTCTTTTACGTTTTGTCCAAAAAAGTAATTACCCTCAACGCCAAACTGCCAATTTCGTTTCGTTTTATAGAAATAAGTACCCCCTACATTTAAGTTTGGGCCAAATCGTTTCTCTAAATCACCTTTTGGTAAGTGACCGCCGAAGTTGATCGCCACATAATGAAAACCAATTGCGTTTGTATCATTTTGCGCAAGCCCACAAATATTTGCGACTAAGGCTAAAAAAATTAAACTCGTATTTTTTATTATCCTCAAAAAAACAAATTTAATCATTTTTAATTAGTTTACCCTTTTGATTGCCTTCACTTTTATCCAATATTATTACAGGATTTCCACTATAAAATACGTTACCATCGCGCTGTAAATTCACAACTAAACTTGCAGTTGGTTGAGCTCTTAAATACACATCACCAATTGAAATACTCGTTACATTTATATCCTGAGATATTTTTGCATCTTCAGCATAAAGGAAATTAGTTCCTTTTAGGTAACTAGTTAATTCTTTAGACGTACCATTAAAATGTATATTCGTATTACCATGTGAACTTGTTCTAACAAAATTATAAGCGCCACTTAAATACACATCTCCGCTATTTTCACCAACAATAAAAATAGAATCCTGATTAAAATCTGAACTAATTTTAGTTTTACCAACCCCCTGATGATACAGTGTTTTTAACTTTGGCATAAAAATTTTAATGCTTGGATAATGTTTATAACCTCTCACAAAATTGCATCTATTTTTATTTTCAATCGTTAACGAATAATTATCTATTGAAGCCACAATGTTAGACATCAGATTTTCTCCTGCGGTAATTTCTATTTTATACCCTGTAGAAGGAATAATTTCATAATCGATGTAATCATTTAAAACTACCTCTTTAAACTCACTAAGACTGCGTGTTGTTGTAATAATTTTGCCGTTACCTTTGAAGCAATCTTTTTGGTTCTCAGGCTTACAAGCAATTAGTGTGGCTGCTACTAGTATATATTTAATTAATTTTCTCACGTTATAAATACATTCGGTAACCTAACCCGTATTCAAAATTATAGGCAATTGCAAAATGGGTTCTCAATCCGGCATGAACAAATAATCCATTCTTTGCATAATAGTTAACTGAAATCCTTGTTACAACAGGACCATCCGCCTCTGCCTTTGCCAAAAAATAATAGCCGATCTCTGTTGGAATGCTAATGCGTCCAATATTATAAGCATACACAAAATTTAAACTCATCCTACTTTTAGCAATGGTGTTATTAGGGTCTAAATTTGAATTTTCATAGTCTGTTAAATAATTTTCGTCATAAAACACATTTAAGCCTAGTCCAAATTTATGTGTGTTCCTAACATTACGCTGATAATAGGCTGCCCACATGTAGCACATTTCTTTCTTTAAATTCACTTCGCGTTGGTTAAACCCAACAGAAATAAAGGACACAATTTCGTTTTTGGTTTTTGCTTTGGTGGAACTATCCTGTTTTAAATTTTGCGGTACTAACCTTTTAGTTGGCAATTTAAAATTTAGAGCCGTGTGCACGGTTAAAATATTTAAACCCAAATTAGGCACCTTGGCTCTGGCATTACTAGCGTGACTGAATGAAATTCCCGGCTCGGCAACCAAAGCTTGACCCAACTTTAATTTCCAAAACCAACGAAATTGCACATATTGATTTAAAGCGCTTCCAATAGCAAGGTTTTTTTGATTACCATGAACATCAAATGGTTTGGTGAGGTAAGCAATCCCCCAACAAATCCGCATGTGTAATCGCCTACTACGCTCTAATTTATTAAGTGGAATTTCAATAAATGGCGCAGCAACTAAACCATAACCAAGGTGTTGAGGATTTTTAAAATCAACTAATTGAGCTGTTATGCCAACGTCAGGCAAATTATTTTCTTGTTGCCAAATTTTATTACCAAGTGTAGGCTTAATAAAATTAATTTCATAAATGGCAGGATAACCTTCTACCAGGGAATTTATGGAACTACGGTGGACTAATACAATTCCTTGATTATAGGCCGTTTTTATATGCCAATTTGGGTGCTCAAATAGACCGTTTTGGCCAAAAATTGAACCCACAAAACAAACTAATGTAAGTATATTTAATTTAAGAAACAGACAAGCAAATTTAATAATAATACTTATATTTTAAATTACAATTGGTTCCATTTGTCTTCATTCATTAGTAAAATCTCTAATTTAATCGAATATTTGTCAATTGTAAGCTAAAGCAATAATTATTAATTTCTTTTTAATTAAAACGCTGCAACCTTTTAATTTATTTAACGTTTTAATAAATTAATAATCTAACTAACCATGAATTTACAAGAGTTTGAAACAATTGAAAAGGAAGGAATTGAAAACCTCAAATTCCCTTCTGCGGAAGTATTAACCGCATCTGATAATATCTCAGAAAGAATAAGCGAACTAAACAGAGCCTTGTCATTGGGGAACCTAGAAAGATCAAAAATTAAAATTTACTTTGAAGATGACACATCTAAAAAAGTAGTGAATACAACAGTTTGGGGCGTAACCGATAAAAGGGTTATTTTAAAACAAGGTTTAGTGATTCCTATACACAGGATACACAGCGTTAAGCTCTAGGAAAGAAATTTAACAACAACAAGTGTAACCGGTACTACAAATAGTAAACTGTCAAAACGGTCCAAAACACCGCCATGACCGGGCATTAAGCTTCCACTATCCTTAACTCCAGCCTTTCTTTTAAGCAAACTTTCAAACAAATCTCCTATAGTTGCTGTAATTGGAACTAATATACCCAAAGTAATCCAAAGTAACATATTTTCTGAATGCAGTAGATAAGTTTGCAATAGAAAACTAACCACGATTGTAACTAAGACACCAAAAACCGTTCCTTCCCATGTCTTTCCGGGCGAAACTCGTTCAAGTAATTTATGTTTTCCGAATAAACTCCCACCCAAATAGGCAAAAGTATCATTACTCCATATTAAAAATATGACAGATAAAATTGTCCAAGCACTACCATCTCCTGTTTGATTCAGAGAGCTCCATGTACCAGCCAAATAACCAACCAAAGCAAAAGGTATACTAACATATATAACTCCAAATACTGTGTAGCACAAATCCAAAATAGGCTGTTGCCTCAATTTTAAAACACAAGTTGTCAATAAAAATAACATTGTTAAAATGCTTAGGTAAGCGAATACATTCTGTTTGAAATAATAGTTGAATATTGTTGCAAAGTCAACGAAAGCTAAAAATACAGAAACCCCGAGCAAATACCCCGGTAAACGGAAAGGCTTAGCACCTAATTTGTTTGCAAGATTGTAAAATTCATGTATTCCAATAACCGAAATAATCAGAAAAAAAAGGATTAAAGACCAATAACTGTATAAAACTGCACCCATTAGCACGATTACAAAAACTAACGCGCTAATACTTCTAACTCCAAGGGTTTTTAAATTAAGTGCCATGTTACAAATGTATTAAAATAATACGACCTTGTATTTCTCCGCCATTTTTTTTAGTTGCCCATTTGAAACACCATGGGTGTTTTTCAAATTGAATCGATTCTCAACTGTTACAACAAAAATTCTATAGCTTCCAATTGAGGCCAATTTAAAATATGGCTCCATTTCCCAATCCATTGTAAACGTGTTATGAATGATGATTTTTTTTACACCATTTTTAATTGCATCAGAGGTCCGGCTTATACAGGCTTCATAAGCCTTATGATTTTCTGAAAAAACAAAACTATAGTTTCCATTTTTATCTGTGAAATAATCATCAATACTCAATACAACACTTTGATCATCCTCTAAAACATGAGCTAATGTTGATTTTCCGCTCCCAGGCAAGCCACGCAATAAGATTAATGAATTTTGCATTTTACTTCTTAAAAATAGCTTAATTTTGCCAAACTATGATGAAATTCGGTTTTATTTTTATCTTTTTCATATGTCTATTTTACTCAAAAACAAATGCTAAAACAGTTTATGTTTCCGAAAGCGGAAAAAAATATCATGCTAAAAACTGTCAACTGGCCAAAACTGGTAAGAGAGGTATAACCTTAACAGAAGCGATTAAACAAGGATATGAAAGTTGTAAGAATTGTAAGGTAAGTAAATTGGTTGTTGTTACAAGCAAGGAAAAAGTAAATCTAGAAAGAAAAAATAAAAAGTATGTTCAATTGCATCATGATATAATTACATGGCTAATTTAGGACATCTTAGAATTTAACCAAAATAAAGCTGTTTCGCGATCATCAAAAAAACGAGTAATAACAAACGGTTTGTGGTATTTTAAATAAATATTTCCGAAAATTTTATGCTCTAAATTTGAGCTACACAAAGCCAAAGCAGCTACATGTTCGCCGTATTTTTCAGAAGCCGCTGCCAATTTAGCATCAGAACTGATTTTCAATCTTGCCTCGCTTTCAAGCAACACATAAAATTTAGCATTCGGCATACATTCATAACATTGTTGTTTTGACAACCAGATGTCTGATTCTTTAAACTCTACATTTTCTTTAATTAAAAATTCAACAAGTGCATTGTCGTGTACTTTCATGATGTAAGTATCGGTTTCAAATGTTTTTAGTATCATATATTTAATTTTAATTATTGCTATCTAAATAAGGATATATAACCATTCCTTACCGCTTTTTTCTCGGAACCCTTTTCAATACTCTCTATCGTGTAAACATAATTATCCTCCGGACACAAATTACCTTTGTATCTTCCATCCCATTTCGCATTTGGGTTACTTGTAACAAATACGGTGTTACCGTAACGATCTGAAATTACCAAATTAAAGTACGTATACTCACACTGCAATAAAGGAAAAAAATAATCATTTTTATTGTCTTCATTAGGCGTAAAGCTATTTGGTATAAGCATCTCACAGTCGCATGCCTTAAACTTAACCCTGGCGCTGTCTGTTTGTTTTCCACATTGTTTACTCTCGGTTTGAACCCAGTAAACACCTTCCTTTAAAACATTTATCGCATTACCAGTTGAGCCATTGCTCCATAATATCTTAGTTGAAGATCCGGGTTTAATAGAAATCAATTTGTTACTTTCGCTCAAACAAAATGTGTGTTCAGAATTAAGCTGATTTTGCGTGCTAATTATTTTTACATTCACCGAATCAATCACACCACACCCACCATTATTAATTCTAACCCAATATTTTCCGCTAGCTTCTACCTTAATTTTTTCAGTTACATCTCCTGTATTCCAGAAATATCGTGCACCTTGATTCTTAGCATCCAAAACCACCGTCTTGCTTTTGCAAACTGTAGTGTCTCTTAACAAACGCTTTGGTTTTGGGTACATTTTAATGAATGTACTGTCGAAGTATACATTTTTACCTGAGGTTACTTTTACATAATATTTCCCAACACTTGTGTTTGCAACAATTTTTTTAGTATTGTAAATAATTCGGTAAGGGGTTGTCCATTCAATACTGGCGTTTTTTTCCAACCTCTCTTTTAACTCAATTTTTGCTGTATCTCCTGCACAAAATCCTGTGGTGTCAGGTAAAAGATTTTTTTGTGCACCTAAACAAAGTGCTAAACAAATAAATAAATATGTAAAATAAATTTTTATTGTGCTAAATTAATGGTGATGATAGTACCGGTTTGGTTCGCATTCATAGTAGATTTGTCAATCATAGAGACCTCTTGTCTTCTTCCGCTTATTTTTGAATTAATCTCGAGAATATTTTTAATGGTACTTGTTCCCAGAGATTTATGACCTGTTTTAGCATGTTCCTTCGCTTTAATTAAACCTATACCATCATCTTCTATTTGAATTTGCATAATTCCAGCGTCAATTCTTTTAATTCTAATAAACAAATTACCATGTTCCATTTTAGGAAGAATTCCATGAATAATACAGTTTTCAACGTGCGGCTGAATAATCATATTGGGTATTTTGACTTCATTCTGGTTGATGTTTGGGTCTATATCAAGATGATAGTCAAACTTATTTTTAAATCGTTCTTTTTCTAGTTCTAAATAATACTTCAATCTTGTCAATTCATCGGTCAAATTAATTTCACTTTGCGATGCCTTTTCAATAATCATTCTTATTAACCTCGAAAACTTTGCTAAGTACTCGCTTGCTTTTAAACTATTATTGGTGTTAATGTAATTTTGTATAGACGTTAATGAATTAAAAATAAAATGAGGACTTAGTAACGAATTCATGGCCTGATGCTTCAATAAATTCATTTGTTGTTCATCTTGTAAGCGCTTCAAAGCGTTAACCTTTATTCGTTTTAAGATAATCCAACTTGCAAATGCAATTAAAGCCAACCCAACAAAAATAATGATAATGTATAAAATATTGGCGTTAGATAATGCTTTCTCCTTTTCAAATAAAACGGTAGTTGAGTTAGCCCATTTAATTTTATTCAGGGAATTTTGAATTTCTATTTTGCTGATTCCCCCTTCTAAGTTACCTAAATTACACACAGAGTTATCTATACTTTTCCATAAACCATTATTTACTCTGTAACGATAATACTGCTTATTGGGTTTGTTAAAATATGGACTTATAAATGATATGGCAACATCCTTTTGATTTGCATTCAATTTAATAACATTGGATTCTACCGGTAATTGAATGCCATCTACAAGTATTGAAGAAATTTTTACAGATTGTAACTGAGGTTGATTAATGCCAACACTACCAGTATCTATTAAGGCAACTCCCCTGCTTGTTGAAACAACAACATTGTTTTCATTGAAAAAAATATCGTTTATATTATTTGATTGCAAACCAAAAGCCTTGTCCAATAAGTGAATTGGTACTAAATTTTTGTCGCATATCAAACAACCATTCTGAGTAGCTAACCAAATTCTATCAGCAAAATACTTTATTTTCTTAACACTATTTAAAGCAAAAGTTCCAAGCTGCTCCTTTAATTGATTGGCAGAGTAATCAGTAATTCCACCCTCATGAGCCAAATAAATTTTACCATTAATTAGTGCTATATCATTAATCTTAAAATTAGTTTTAGGTAAATCACTAAATCGATAATTCTTAGATTTAAAATCATATATGTATAACCCTTCGTTAGTACCTATAAAAAGTGTGTCATTTAACTTGAATAACGCATTAATGTTCGTTCTGTAATTTGGAAATGAAACCAGCGTATCAATTGTTTTTGTGCCATTTGAATTGGTTAAAAGAAGATTTGAAAATCTGTCTGCTACAATTGCAGTTTGATCATCTAACGAAAAGTGTAAAGTAGCGATAACCGGCTCAAATCTTAACAGATTAGTTTTCGACTGAAAAGTAGATTTATTTAATACAAACTGACTTTTCTTGAAATAATAAATTAGGTTATTAATTTCCTTTATTCCCAAAATTTGATCCGGGAAAATATCGTCTGGCTTAGACAAGACCTTGGCTTCGTTAGTTTCAACATTCATTCCGTACAAGCCATTACCTGTAGCAGCAATAAGCACTTTGTTTTTAAGCAATACCTGATTAATATTGAGTGGTTTGCTATTTAAATTGAAACTATAACTATTAAAAGATGGATTCTGAATATAGAATAAGCCATCATTAAATGTACCTACCCATATATTTTCTTTGTTATCTTTATAAATACAATTGATTAAGTTTGATGGAATGTCTAAAATATCAAATACATTGAATGTAACATTTTCAAACTGCACATATAAATTATCGTCAGGATAAGAGGTAAACCATATTCTATTGTACTTATCAACGACTAATTTATTAATGCTTTTTTCACCTCCGAGCAAAAAAGTTTTACTGCTTTTTGCATAAGTTGGAATAATTTCCTTTATAATTTTATTACCACCAGTAACAAATATTTTATTTGTCGAACCCAGAATTAACTCTCCGTTATTATTTTCGGTAATGGAATAAACCGGTTGATTTTTAAGTGGTAAATTAATTTTAATTGCATTACCATCTGTTACATCATACAATCCATCATCCTTACCTATTAATATTCTATTGGTTTGAGTTTTAAATATGCAGTAAATTCTTTGGGCAATACCATTAATATTACTTTGTTCTATGATTTGACCATTTTCCAAGTTTAAAATGGTTAATCTAATGCCACTTAATAATGCATATATATATTTATCGGTAGTTACAATTTGGTCAGCATTATTTTTAAATTTTAACGCATTTTTTTGCGCCAATTCTCCAGACACAACATTGTAGTTTGCAATACCTTCATTTCTCACTGACAAATACAAATCATCGTTATTCAGAAACGCATTTTGCAAAACATTACTGTTGATTCTGCCTAATTTTAACTTTTGAAAATTATACCCGTCATATTGATAAATACCATTTTGCGTGGTAACATATATTAACCCGCTTTTATGTTGTTGAATATTAAATATATTATTATTATTCAATCCTTCCTCGGCCCCTAGAGAATGAAAATTAAAAATAGGCGTCTGAGAAAAAATTATTAATGGTATAACCAGTAAATATGTTATGAACTTCTTAATAATCCAAAGTTCTAAAATACAAAAAAGATGTCAGTTTAAAAAGTACTTCGGATTGCTTTGTTATTTGTGGCGTTCTTTTAATACGGTCTCAACATCCTTTAATGAGTAACCTTTGGCTTTTATAAGCAATATAAAGTGAAACATTAAATCTGCTGCTTCCCCCAGAAACAAGTCTCGATTAGTATCTTTAGCTTCAATAACCAGTTCAACTGCTTCTTCACCAACTTTTTGAGCAACTTTATTAATTCCCTTAGACAAGAGTTTATTAACATAGGATTGCTCAGTTGGAAAAGCAATCCGGCTATCAATTACTCCCTCTAATTTGTAAATAAACCCATGACTATCTTCACAATTCCCAAAACATGTATCCGTTCCTGTGTGGCAAACCGGACCGGCCGGATTGACTTGAAAAAGTAAAGTGTCATTATCGCAATCTATAACATGTGAAACCAAATGCATATAATTTTTACTACCCTCGCCTTTTGTCCATAGCCTGTTTTTGGAGCGAGAGAAAAATGTGATAAGTTTTGTTTGCAATGTTTTTTGAAACGATTCTTCGTTCATAAACCCGAGCATTAATACCACTTTAGTATTGGCATCCTGAATTATAGCTGGCATTAACCCATCTACATATTTCTCAAACTCTGGTCGTTTTGTATTAAATTCTGACATGGATATTGTTTTTTTTCAAATATTTTTTTAATGCTTTTATTTCAATTTCCCCATAGTGAAAAACACTTGCAGCAAGCGCTGCATCTGCACATCCTAATTCAAAAACTTCTTTAAAATGTTCGGTGATTCCGGCACCTCCGCTGGCAATTACAGGAACATTTACCGCTTTAGAAATTTCCCCCGTTATTTCGATTGCAAATCCATCCTTGGTTCCGTCGTTATTCATGGATGTCAATAAAATTTCACCGGCACCTCGCTGCACTCCTTCAATAGCCCAGTCTAAAGCCATTGTTGTGGTTTTCACCTTACCTCCATTTAAATAAACGTACCAATTGCCATCTACCTTTTTAGTATCAATTGCTAAAACAATGCATTGTGAACCAAACTGTTTAGCCAACTCTGTTATTAAAGTAGGATTGTTATACGCAGCCGTATTAACTGATACCTTATCTGCACCTGAATTTAATAAAGCCCTAACATCTTCAGATGAACTGATACCGCCACCAACCGTAAATGGAATGTTTATGTGCAGTGCTATTTTCTTAACCAATTCTGTTAACGTTTTTCGTTTATCATTTGTTGCTGTAATATCCAAAAACACCAACTCGTCAGCTCCTGCTTGACAATAATTAATTGCTAATTCTACCGGGTCACCTGCATCCTTTATGTTTTCAAAGTTAATGCCCTTAACAGTTCGCCCGTCTTTAATATCCAAACAAGGTATAATTCGTTTAGTTAACATGCTTTAAATAATTTTCTAATTCATTCATTGAAATACGGTTCTCATAAATGGCTTTTCCAATAATCACACCACTGCAACCCGTTAATCCAAGATTTTCTATATCATTTAATTTAGCCACACCACCACTTGCTACTAATTCTAATTGAGGAAATGTCTCTATAATTTTTTTGTAAAGATCAATTGAAGGGCCTTCCAACATACCATCTTTACTAACATCCGTGCAAAACGCTTGCGTTAACCCATTATGCAGAGCACCTCTCAAGAAATCAAGTATATGAAGTTCTGTTGTTTCTAACCAGCCCGATATAGCGATTAATTCATTCTTAACATCTGCTCCTAAAAATATGCGAGAAGAACCGAATTGTTTAATCCATGAATAAAATAACTCCACATTCTTAACTGCTATGCTTCCAACTGTTGCCATCGACGCACCTGCATCTAAAACATTCTGAACCATTTCTGTAGTTTTAATCCCGCCACCAAAATCTATCATAAGTTTAGTGCTGTTTGCAATTTTTTCAAGTACTTTAAAATTAACTACCTCACCTGATTTTGCTCCATCGAGGTCAACCAAATGCAATCGTTTAATACCTATTCCTTCAAATTGCTTGGCAACCTCTAAAGGATTTTCATTATAAATAGTTTTCTTTAAATAATCTCCTTGTGTTAGTCTTACACATTTTCCATCAATCAAATCAATTGCTGGAATAATTTGCATATTATGATTTGTTTTCATTTTTTAGGTTTAAATCCTCTCAATAAAATTCTGTAATATAATTTCTCCTATGCTCCCTGATTTTTCAGGATGAAATTGAACACCATAAAAATTACCTTTATTCAATGCAGCACTGTAATTCAAAATATAATTAGTCTCTGCAATAGTACTTGAGCCTAGTTCAGCATAAAATCCATGCACGTAGTAAACATAACTTTCGGGAGTTAACCCACTAAACAAAGGGTTATTCAGATTTAAAATTTGATTCCATCCAATTTGAGGAACTTTAAATTCTGCTGAATTAAATCGTTTAACTTTTTGCGGAAAAATACCTAAACACTCTGTTGAACCTTCTTCTGAGTATGAACACATTAGTTGCATTCCCAAACAAATTCCCAACACAGGTTGTTTCAACTCTTTAATTTGCTCATCTAATTTCAAATGTTTAAGAAAATTCATAGCGGTGCTAGCCTCACCTACACCCGGAAAAATTATCTTATCCGCAGAAAGCAACTCATCTGAATTATTTGTTAACAGGGGCTGGATACCTATCCGATTAAGAGCAAATTCAACCGATTTGATATTTCCAGCATTATAATCTATAATCGCAACTTTCATATACTATAACATTCCTTTTGTAGAAGGTAAAATTCTTTTCTCAAAATCTTGTTTAATTGCCATTTTAATTGCCTTAGCAAACGCCTTAAAAATAGCCTCAATTTTATGATGTTCATTAATTCCTTCTGCTTTAATATTCAAATTGCATTTAGAGGCATCACTAAATGATTTAAAAAAATGAAAGAATAATTCTGTTGGCACATCACCTACTTTTTCACGCTTAAAGTCTGCTTGCCATTCTATCCAGTTTCGTCCACCAAAATCGATGGCAACCTGTGCTAAACAATCATCCATCGGCAAACAAAAACCATAGCGCTCTATCCCTAATTTGTCTCCAAGTGCTTTACCAAAAGCTTCACCTAAAGCAATTGCAACATCTTCTACAGTATGATGCTCATCAACATGCAAATCTCCATTGCAATGAATTTCAAGATTTATTAATCCATGCTTGGCAATCTGATCCAACATATGATTAAAAAAACCAAGTCCGGTTTCAATTTTAGAACGCCCCTCACCATCTAAAGTTAGATATATTTTAATATCAGTTTCCTTTGTTTGACGTTGGTGGTAAACTGTTCTAGAAGGAACCTTAAGTAATTGATAAATGGCATTCCAATCTTTTACAACTTTATGAGGTGAACCTAATTTTTGCTTTTTATTTGAAATTAAAATTCCATTACAACCTAAATTTTCTGCCAATTTAATATCGGTTAATCTGTCACCTATTACATAAGAATTTCTTAAATCGTATTTATTTGAAAAGTAAGCTTTGAGCATAGCTATTCCTGGTTTACGGGTGGGTTTATTCTCTCTTTCAAAGCTTTTATCAATATGTATTGCCTTAAATTCTATGCCATGCAGTTTAAGTGTATCAACCAAAAAGTTTTGCACCGGCCAAAATGTGTTTTCAGGAAAGGATTTCGTTCCTAAACCATCCTGATTTGTTACCATCACTAACTCGAAATCGAGTTGTTCAGCAATTTTAGCCAAATTAGTTATAACATGTGGTAAAAACTTAAGTTTTTCAAAACTATCTATTTGAAAATCGGTTTTTGGCTCCACAATTAGTGTCCCATCTCTGTCAATAAATAATATCTTCTTCATGATTTAAAATTATTTAGCGCGTCAATTAATCTATTATTCTCTTCAATGTTTCCAATGCTTATTCGAACATAATTAGTACAATTTAATAAGCTACCTCTGTTACTTATTAATATTTTAGTATGTAGGAGATAGGAACAGAGTTTATCTGCATCCTTTACTTTTATGAACAAAAAATTAGAATGACCACTCAAAACAGAAACCACAAATGAATATTTCTTCAGCTCATTCAGTATCCGTTGTTTTTCTTCTAAAATGATGCCAACATATTTATCTTTTAGCTTAACATCTGTTAACGCTTTAATCAATAAGTCCTGTGCCAAGCCGTTAACATTAAAAGGCGGTTTAATTTTAAATAAATAACTAATAATTGTTTCTGATGCAATCGCGTATCCACAACGTAATTTAGCAAGTCCCCATGCTTTAGAAAATGTTTTTAATACAATAAGGTGTTTGTAATTATTAATCAAACGTGTCATGGATCCGGTTGATGAAAAATCAACATATGCCTCGTCTAATATAACTATACCTTTAAAAGTATCTAATAATTTTATTAATGCAGATTCTTGTATAATTGTACCCGTTGGATTATTTGGCGAACAAATAAAAACACATTTAGTACTCGGTGTAAGTTTACTAATCATGCCTTCAATATTATACTCAAAAGTCTCTTTTACTAAAGCAGCAGAATTTACTTTTACATTATTCAGCTTCGCATAAACTCTAAACATCCCAAAAGTAGGCTCGTTAATGAGTATCTCATCTACGCCTGGCTCACAAAAACAACGAATTATCAAATCAATTAACTCGTCACTTCCATTACCAAGAACTATATTTTTTGGATTTAATTTTTCTAAGCCTGCAATCTTTTGTCGGATAGCTATATGATTAGATGTTGGATACCGCTCATAGCCTAAACCAATAGGAGAGCCCAAATTATTTTCACAATTATCTAAAAAAACAAATTGCTCGTCTTCTAAATAATCATCCCGTTTTACTGTATAAGCGCTAAATTCTGCTATGTTTGGTCTAACCAATTTCTCAATTTCCATTTTTTTTCAATATATCCTTTAAACGAATAGTTACTGCGTTCTTATGCGCATCTAAACCTTCTGCTTGCGCCATTATTTCTATGGCATTGCCAATAGATAACAATCCGGAAGGACTTACATTTTGGAAGGTTATCTTTTTTACAAAGCTATCTACTGAAACGCCGCTATACGCTTTAGCAAAACCATTGGTCGGCAATGTGTGATTAGTACCGGAAGCATAATCTCCTGCACTTTCACAACTGAAGTTCCCAATGAAAACAGAACCGGCATTAAGTACTTGTTCTGCAAGTGCTTCTGCATTTTCTGCAGCAATTATTAAATGCTCCGGGGCATAAAAATTGCTAAAATCAATTGCTTGTTGTAAATTTTGAACTAGAATCAATTTGCTATTCGTTAATGCTCGTTCTGCAATTTGTTTTCTTGGTAATAAATTCAATTGCCCATCTAATTCCTTTTTAACGTTTTGGATTACATCCTTACAATTAGAAATAAGAACAACTTGTGAGTCTGTGCCATGCTCTGCCTGTGATAACAAATCAGCAGCAACATAAGAAGGAATACAGGATTCATCAGCAATAACAGCTAACTCACTTGGACCCGCAGGCATATCAATTGCAACTTGTTTATTTGCCAATAGCTGCTTGGCGCAGGTTACGTATTGGTTACCTGGGCCAAATAATTTATCTGCTTTAGGAATAGACTCAGTGCCAAAAGCCATAGCAGCAATAGCCTGTGCCCCACCAATTTTATAAATGTTTTTTATTCCTAATAAGTCAGCAGCAAACAATATTGCAGGATGGATATTTCCTTCTTTATCTGCAGGTGTGCAAACTGTTATTGACTTGCAGCCGGCAATTAAAGCAGGAACACCGAGCATTAACAATGTAGAAAAGAGAGGTGCGCTGCCACCAGGTATATAAAAACCAACGTTTTGAATTGGCAAAGACTTTCTCCAGCAGGTAACACCTTTAGCTGTTTCTACTTTTGACTCAGTTAAAAATTGTTTTTCGTGAAAAAGCTCAATGTTCTTTTTTGCCAAATGTATTGCTTGTTTCAGTTCTTCGTCAACTTTAAGCTTTGCATTCTCAAATTCTTGAGCACTAACTTTCAAGCTAACCAAATTAACGTCATCAAATTTATACGTAAGTTCAATTAGCGCCTTATCTCCACCTTTAACAACCTTTGAAATAATTTCTTGAACTTTTAATTCCAACTCAGAAAAATCTAGAGTAGGTCGTTTGGCAAGTTCATTCCAATCTGTTAATTCTGCATTATATATAGTTTCCATTTAAATTATCATTTTTTCAATTGGTACAACTAAAATACCCTGAGCTCCTGCATTCTTTAACTTCATGATAATCTCCCAGAAATCATCTTCTTTAATAACTGAATGAATAGAACTCCAACCTTCCTTTGCTAAAGGAAGAATGGTTGGACTTTTCATCCCAGGTAATAAGTTGCAAATGGATTTTAATTTATTATTTGGTGCATTTAAAAGAATGTACTTATTATTCTTAGCTCCTTGAAGTGAATCAATCCTGAAAATTAGTTGTTCTATAAGTTGCTCTTTTTCTTTAGACAAGCTTTTGTTTTGAATAATAACTGCCTCCGATTTCAAAACAACCTCCACTTCTTTTAATCCATTACTAAGTAAAGTACTTCCGCTACTAACCAAGTCACAAATTGCGTCAGCTAAGCCAATACTAGGTGCTATTTCTACGCTGCCGCTTATTTCGTGAATATCAGCTTTAATTCTATTTGCTTTTAGGTATTTTTTTAAAATTATTGGGTAAGTTGTGGCAATTTTTAATCCATTTAACGATTTATTCGTTTTATAAGTCTTGTCTCTTGGGATTGCAATAGATAAGCGACATTTACCAAATCCAGTTTTCTTGATTAACTTTACTTGATTACTGTTTTCAAGTAACACATTTTCACCTACTATGCCTATATCAGCAACACCGTCTGCCACATATTTCGGAATATCGTCATCGCGTAAAAAAAATATTTCGAGCGGAAAGTTTTCTGCCGTGGTTTTTAATTTATTTAAACCTGTGTTAATTTTAATACCGCATGATTTAAGAAGATCCAATGAATCTTCACTTAATCTACCTGATTTTTGAATTGCAATTTTTAATTTATTTTCCATACTGATTTCAAACAAAAAGGGCTTACAAATGTAAGCCCATATAATATAATTTAGATAATTGTTAATTATAAACAAAGCTTACGAGTTGGGCTTGGCAATGATGATGGCTATGTTTTTTATAAAAATTCATTTTACAAATATAGGTTATTATTATTTAACTTTTGCTTTTACAAACTGAAATGGTTCATATTTGCTTCTGCCAATGTCATGATCACCTTTGTAGCGAGGTCCGCTCACTTTTGAGGAGCGTGAGAATCGTAATTTCCTCACATCACCACCTTTTGCCAATACAGCATCCTTAATTTTTTGTTGTAAATTTTTTGCACGAGTACTAGCTAATTGTCTATTATTTTTAAATGTACGAGTTGGAACATAAGACGCACTGGCCTTGATACGAACAGATACACTACGCTTTTTAGAAGCAATCTCAATTATCTTGTCAATGAACTTATTCCATTGTTCTTCAGTATCATCATTTAAATTTTTATTGTATTTAAAGAAATACTCATATTCAGTTTCTGGCAATGCACCACTGTTTGAACTTGCCACCTGTTCAACTCCAATTAAAAGCGTTTTTAAAATAGCCTTTTTACTTGCTTTACCAGGAGAGGTAAAGTTAGAAACACCACTTGCATTTGCGCCTTCTGTAGCCGATAATTTGTACTTGGTGTTTAAGGCCACATTTATTTCTTTTGCATACCCTTTTTCATCAGTTTGATATTCATTCTTGTTTCCTTCGCTGTCTTCAACAACAACTGAGGCATAAGGTATGGCTTTCCCTGTTCGTTTATCTTTAACTAACACATTTAAAAGTTGTTCCGGTTGGGTGGCAGCTGGTTTACCATCGATGTACAGAACTTGGCTGAATACTTTTGGTCCCTTAATACCATTAGTAGAAATAGTTGCTAGCGCAGATTTCTTGCCATCCTTTTCAGCAAATACTGTATATTTTTTATCAGCTTCTAAAACAAAATTATCGTGCTTTCCACTTGCATCAGATTTTAGAGACTGTGGAGATCCTGAAGCTTCCTGAATACTAATATTGGCATCGGCAACCGGCGACTTTTGTTTGGAGTTATTCAGAACTATGGTGTTCAATACAATAGCTTTCTTCTTTGCTGCAATTTTTCCAAGTAAATTAACGGGTTCCAAATTAACCTCACGTTTAATTTCGTTATAGGTTAAATCATTTGTTACATATACATCTTCATTGTAAAATTCCTCCCCTTGTGGTGCTTGGTAACTAAAATTATATTCCCTTCCTGGAGGCAAAATTGTAGAAAATACTCCATTAACAGTTCTGGGCTTGTAGGTACCTACAATTTCTCCTGTTTCCTTATCTTTTACAACTATAATAAGATCTTCAGGCAAAGTTTCTCCCGGAGCAGGTATAATTTGACCTTTAAACAGCGCCAAAGGTTTTTCTTTTGCTTCAGGAATAGATACCATGTAAATATCTTTTTCTCCGTAACCACCATCTTTAGCGGAGGAAAAATACCCGCGTTTACCATCTACAGAGGAGATATAGAACACATCATCATCAGTTGTGTTAATTGGGTAACCTATATTGGTAATCTCACCGAATGTATTTTCCTCACTGATAGTCGTAAACATAATGTCATAACCACCCATTGTTTTGTGCCCATTCGATGCGAAAAAGAAAGTTACACCATCCGGATGAATAAATGCTCCGTCCTCGTCTGCTTCTGTATTAATCACAGGCCCCATATTATAAGCCTTGCTCCATTTTCCATTTGGCAATTTTATACAACGGTAAATATCCTTACCACCATAACCTCCAGGGCGGTTACTCGAAAAATAAAGTACACTTTGATCCTTATTTAAGCATGCGTGACTTTCCCAATATTTAGTATTTACATCTGAGCCAAATTCCTTTAAGGAGCTCCAATCCTTACCATCATAGGTACTATAATAAATATTACCTCCGGTACCTGTACCATCATCTTTATAAATAATCAAGGTTTGTCCATCTGCTGTTATGTTAACAGAAGCTTCCATATTACCTGAATTAATATTTTCAGATAAAGATTTAGGACTGCTCCAAATACCATTAAAATCCTTGTAACTTACCACAACATCTTCATGATAATAACCAAAAATATCTTTCATTCCGCCGGTTGTACCAGGTCTCCTTGTAGTATAAATCAACATATGTTCATCTGCACTCATTACCGGACTAAAATCAGGGTATTGACTATTGATACTATCACCTAGATTAGTGATTTGAACATTTAAAGGAGCGGCATATTGAGTTTTAGCAAACTCAGAAGTTGCTATAGCACGAGCAATTTTTTTGCCATAAAATTTATCAGCACCAGCGTATTTTTTAAATTCGTTATATTGGATGATAGCCTCATCAAATTTATAGTTAATATTCAAAGCTTCACCGTAATAATAATGAGCTAAAGGCGGGGCAGCTTTTTCGGTATGTTGATCATTTTTATAATTTTTAGATATATTTTTGATAGCTGCACTTAAATGATACTCGGCTTTGTATTTTTCGTTTAAAGATTTTAGGTAGCAGATACCCAACAAATAATTGATATTTGAACTACTCGAGTCAAGCTGGTAGGCTGCTTCAAAATTATCCTTAGCCATTAAATAATTATCTTCCAATAGTAAATAAGAACCTTCTTGGAAATACTCCTTATACGTTCCGCCTGATTTAACTTGCGCGTTCACTGCAATTGAGATAACTACAAGTGCAATAATTAATAAATTTCTCATGGTTGAGTGTTTCATGAATAAACAACAAATATATTATTAATTTAGATATTTCATGAAAAATAGCAGATAATTTAGCAAAATTATATGTCAAAAGGTACTTTTTATCCAATTCATTCTATTTAATTAAATAGGCGGTTTTTACATCAAATTGATTGAGTTTGCTAAACAACTTTCAATATATTTGCAAACTTTTAAATGACATTCGACGAAGAAATAAAGAGACGCAGGACATTTGCAATTATAGCACACCCCGATGCTGGAAAAACAACTTTAACGGAAAAACTATTACTATTTGGAGGAGCTATACAAACCGCTGGCGCCGTTAAGTCAAATAAAATAAAAAAAGCCACAACTTCTGACTTTATGGAAATAGAAAAACAAAGGGGGATTTCCGTAAGTACATCCGTAATGGCCTTTGACTATAAAAACTATAAAGTAAATATTCTTGATACACCAGGACACGAAGATTTTGCTGAAGACACATATAGAACATTAAGTGCGGTTGATAGTGTAATCATGGTTATTGATTGTGTAAAAGGAGTAGAACCACAAACAAGAAAACTTTTGGAAGTATGCAGGATGCGTAATACGCCTGTAATTGTTTTTATTAACAAACTAGACCGTGAAGGACAAAATCCATTTGATTTGCTTGACGAAATTGAAAAAGAATTAAAAATCAAAGTAAGACCTTTAACCTGGCCAATAGGAATTGGTAAATCATTTAAAGGAGTTTATGATTTAGTTGATAAATCGCTAAACCTCTTTCAAGGAGACAGCAAAACAACAGTTGAAGAGCGAATCAAATTTACTGATATTAATGACAGCGAGATTGATAAACTTATAACTGAAGATTTTGCTTTTCAATTAAGAGGTGATGTGGATTTGATTGATGGTGTTTATGACCAATTAGATACTCAAAAATACCTCGAAGGTAAAATTAGTCCGGTTTTCTTTGGTAGTGCAGTTAACAACTTTGGCATTAATGAATTATTGGACTGTTTTGTTGAAATTGCACCAGGTCCTAAGAGCCGAGAGACAGATGCTGGAATTATTGAACCCACAGATAAAAAGTTTAGTGGTTTTGTTTTTAAAATCCACGCCAACCTTGATCCGAAACACCGCGATAGAATTGCTTTTTTAAGAATTTGTAGTGGTACTTTTGAAAGAAATAAATACTACCATCATGTAAGAGAAAAAAAAGAACTGCGTTTTAGTAATCCCACAGCTTTTATGGCTCAGCAAAAATCTATAATTGACGAAGCATTCCCCGGGGATGTGGTTGGTTTATATGATGCAGGTAATTTTAAAATTGGCGACACCTTAACAGAAGGTGCTAACTTTCAATTTAAAGGGATTCCAAGTTTTTCTCCGGAGCTTTTCAGGTACGTAAATAATACTGATCCAATGAAAACTAAACAATTACAAAAGGGTTTGGAGCAGTTAACTGACGAGGGAGTTGCTCAATTATTCACTAGGAAAGTAGATGGTAGAAAAATTATTGGAACTGTTGGTGCGCTGCAATTTGAAGTGATTCAGCATCGCCTAAAGGCGGAGTATAATGCAAGTGCCACGTTTGATCAAATTAATCTCTACAAAGCTTTATGGATTAGCTGTTCAGATAAAAAGAAACTAGAAAATTTTATGCAAGACAGAAACGCTCATATTGCTTTGGACAAAGAAGGAAGACCGGTTTTTTTAGCAGAAAGTGCATGGCTGTTACAGATGGCTCAAGAAAAATTTCCTGAAATTGAATTTCATCTTAAGAGCGAATTTTAATTTTAAAGTCAGAATTTTAGTTTCTAAATTTTTTAAATTTAAATCGTTGTAGAAAATTGAGTGAATTGCATTCTCGAATGAGTAAATAATATAGTTTTCCCATAAGCAATGCGAGTGGCAGTAATGTTGTTTACAATTGGAATCTAGACAAGAGTTTAACTACAAGTATTAATGGTGCAAACGCATCAGGCTGCTATAATCAACTAGGTAACTACAAACCTACAGTTCAAGTAATCGATGCTAATGGCTGTTCTAGAACTACATCTGTTGATATTTATTTAAATCCAAACCCTGAACCTAATTTTAACTTCGAACCAAACAAACCAACATTATACAATAACGTTGTTGATTTGAACTACTTAAAAAACAACGATAAGATTGCTGCTTATGAATGGTACATTAACAACAACCCATCTAGTGCATGGACGCCTAATGCAAGTCAAAAATTTGAAGAAACAGGCGACTATTATGTTACCTTGGTAGTTATTTCAGATAAAGGTTGTAAAGGCAGTGTTACTAAGTTAATTAGAGTGGAAGATGAGTTTGCATTATTTATACCAAATGCATTTACACCAAACAATGATGGAAAAAATGATGTTTTTCTTCCTAAAGGAACTGCATTCAAAAATTACAGTTTAGGGATATTTAACCGTTGGGGTGAACTATTATTCAACTCTACCGAATTTACTAATGGATGGGATGGAACCTTCAAGGGAGAAAAGTGCCCGGATGGAGTTTACACATATAAAATTAATGTGATTATCGAAGGAGGTAAGGCAAAAGAATTTGTTGGAAAGGTTTCATTACTAAAATAAAACAGGTTCAAAAGCTTGTGTATTGAAATTTAGCTATTTTTGTGAACTTACAAAAGGTTAAGGCTAAACTATGACAACTTCCTTTCAAAACACAGCTGCTTTTGCAGAAAATTTAGATGCAAATGATGCTCTAAAATCTTACAGAGAACAATTTTATTTTCCTGAGCATAACAATGAACCGGTTGTTTATTTTACAGGTAATTCATTGGGATTACAGCCTAAACAAACCAAACAATTTATTGAACAAGAACTTTCCGATTGGGCAAAATTTGGTGTTGAAGGGCACTTCTTAGCAAAAAATCCTTGGATGCCATATCATGAATTGTTAACTGAAAAAATGGCCAAACTGGTGGGCGCATTGCCGTCTGAAACAGTTATGATGAATCAGCTTACAGTTAATTTGCATCTGCTTATGGTTAGCTTTTACAGGCCTACTAAACAGCGTTATAAAATTTTATGTGAAGCTAAAGCTTTTCCAAGTGATCAATATGTTCTGCAGAGTCAATTAAAATTTCATGGCTTTGATGCGCAGGAAGCATTAATTGAAATACAACCAAGAGAAGGAGAATATTGCATTCGTCATGAAGACATTTACAAAGCTATAGAAGAAAACAAAGAAAGTATTGCATTGATCCTAATTGGTGGCGTTAACTATTTTACCGGTCAGGTATTTGACATGAAGAATATTACAGCCGCAGGTCATGAAGCAGGAGCAATAGTAGGATTTGATTTGGCACATGGAGCCGGTAATATTGAATTAAAATTACATGACTGGAATGTAGATTTTGCGGCTTGGTGTAGTTACAAATACCTAAATAGTGGACCTGGAAGTGTTGCAGGCATATTTGTTCATGAAAGATATCATAAACAAAATGATTTGCCATTATTTGCAGGATGGTGGGGCCATGAAAAAAGCAGTCGTTTTTTAATGGATAAAACTTTTGTTCCTATTCAAAGTGCAGAAAAATGGCAACTCAGTAATGCACCTATTTTTAGCATGGCTGCATGCCTCAGTAGTTTGGATATTTTTGATGAAGTTGGCATGAACGCATTAATTGCCAAGAGCCAGGCTTTAACAGGATACTTAGCTTTTATAATAGGAGAGATAAATAAGCAAAAAAACAATTGTTTAGAAATTATAACGCCTGAAGAAAACAGAGGTTGTCAACTAAGCATTGTAGCTCATGGTTACGGTAAGCCCCTTTATAATGAATTAATTAAGAATGGAGTGATACCAGATTGGCGTGAGCCAAATGTTATCAGATGTGCGCCAGTGCCTTTGTATAACAATTTTATGGATATATATCGATTTGGGCTTATTTTATCTAAATTACTTTAGATTTCTGTAAAATTATTTATATTTGAGTGTTGCTCACTCAAAAACACATAAAGATTTGGTGTATAACCCTACTCCAAACACTCTCAATACTTCATTTGAGGGCTCAAACAGAAACAGAAACGATTATTGATGTTGTTGACACCAAAAGCATTGGGAATCCATTTATAACTTCGGTTTTTCAGGATCAAAAAGGCTATATTTGGTTAGGAACTTTGAGCGGGATAGCTCGTTATGACGGGTACGTGTTTAAAAAATATAACCATGTACCTGGCGATAGTGGAAGTATACATTGGCCAACAGCACTTTGCTTTTCGGCTTTTCATAAAAGTGATTTTCTTATTGGAACTAGCAACGGCTTGAGTTGTTACCACTACGCTACCAATAAATTCAGTGAAGTGCCAATTGACAGCAATTCTATTGATACAGATCAAAAAATAGTTATTAAATCCATTACAACTTCTCCAGAAGGGAACAAAATTTTAGCCACGAAAAACGGATTACTTCAGTTTAATGCTATTCAAAATAGAGTTGAAGCAATTAAACATGGAAAAAAGACTTTGTTAGCAGGCTGGGATATTATGGCGGTTTATACGGATCGTAAGGGAAATATATGGGCCGGATGCAAAAAAAAGGATAACACAGGAAAAGTTGAAGAAGCCGTTTTTAAATGCAACATCAATAAACACACAGTTATAAGGTTTGATATAACTAACACAGGTGGCAGCGCCAATATCAGTGGAATTTCAGAGGATTACCTTGGCAACATTTGGGCAAGCGTTGATGATGGGCTTATTTCGATTAACACAAGCAGTAACAAACAACAATTTTATAAAGCACCAAATAATTTCTTCTCGAGTGTTACTTTTCATTTAACCAGAGATAATACCATTTGGCAATGTTATTGGAGTTTTGGTATTACCTCTTTTGATATTGATAAAAAACAGTTTAAAATATATTCGCATGAACCAGGCAATAATAACTCTTTAATGAGTAATAAAGTTTGGGCTATTTTTAAAGATGACAATGATATATTATGGATTGGGACAGATATTGGCCTCCAAAAAATCACTAACAGAAAACCAGACTTACAAGTTGTAAAAAAAAATTATGATGATCCAAAAAACTCTTTTCCAAATAACTTAGTAAAAGTTGCATTAGCAAGTAAATTAAATAACCACATTGTTTATACCGGTATTGAAGGAGAAGGCTTCTCTATTTATAATCAAAAGACTAAAAAATCATTCAATGTAGGACCTAATGGAAGTTATAAAAACTCAGAGCGTTTTGTAAATCAGTTTTATGAACACAGCCCAACTGAATTTTTTGTGATGGGGCAATATAACTTTCAAAAAGTGACTATCAACCAAGATGGAGTTATTAAATATATAAAAACATACTTTCCCGATCAGGTTTATAACTTTCAATCCTGCGTGCCAAATCCAATTAATCCGAATCAGCTTATCGTCCTCAGTTCAAAAAAGATTTTTTTATATGATTTACACACTGAAAAAATTGTTGAACTAAACAATCCCGAATTAGAAAATTCAATATTTAACCAGGCTTATATAATCGATAAAAAAGTAATCATTTCAAGCATAAACTCAATTCTTCAAATCAACCCTCAAAATCAAAACATACAAAAAATTGAAGTCCCTAAATCCGGTAGTATATATGATCTTATTAAGTTTCAGGACAGCTGTTATTTATTGCTTACTCAGCACCTTGGTTTAATTAAACACAATTTTTATTCAAATACTAATACAACTGTGCTAACACCAAATTTGGACTATTTTCCAAAAGGGAATAATATATTAAAGTATAAAACATCTTATTGGATATCTTCCACCATTGGTTTAATTAAATGGAATTATTTAACTAATGAACTTAGAATATTTGACACTGAAGACGGTTTGCCTTCCAATGTAATTTTTAACATAAGTGAAAAAGATGGTTACTTATTTCTTGGAACTCAACAAGGGATGGTAATATTCAACCCTGATTTTCAAACATCACACTTCACTTTACCAAAAGTTGATGTTACTTGCTTAAATGTACTGAATGATAACTCCAAATTCTTAAACCCTGAAAATGGTTCCGAAATAGTTTTGACTGAAAATCAAAACAGTATTAAAATTGATTTCACCTTACTTGATTTTAATTTACCGGAAAAAAACAAATTTAAATTTAAATTTTTGCCGCTCAATGAAGATTGGGTAGAACCTGCATCAGGTAATACCATAATTTATAATTCATTGGAGCCGGGCACCTATAAATTTGAATTAATTGGGGCCAATTCAGATCAAAACTGGAGTGCCGATTCATTCTTTTTAACTATTAAAATTATACCACCATTTTATAAGGCCAAATGGTTCATTTATTTACTAATCAGTTTTACCCTATTCTCTCTTTTCTTAATTGGCTACCTAAGAAATAAATCTTTGAAGAAAAACAAAGTCCTTTTAGAAAAAATTATCAAAGAAAGAACTGCAGAAATACAAGAGCAGAGGGAAGAATTACTTGATAGTATAAATTATGCTAAACGCTTACAACGTGCCATTTTTGTAGGACAGGAAACATTAAGTGCTGAGTTACCAAATAGCTTTATTTATTATAAACCCAAAGATAAAATTAGTGGTGACTTTTTTTGGATTGGAAAATTAAAAGAGCATCTAGTTGTTTTAGTAGGAGATTGCACTGGACATGGGGTACCTGGAGCCATGCTGAGTATAATCGGAACCTCATTATTGAACAAAATTGTTTATGAAGAACTTATATTAGACCCAGGAGAGATTTTAACGAGATTAAATTACTTATTCTATCAGCAATTAAATCTAAAAGAGTCTAACATTAGAGATGGGATGGATGCCAGTGTATTGGTATTAAACACCAATAACAAAAATGTTATGTTCGCAGGAGCTAAACAGGATTTGGTTTACATCGTTAACCACCAAATTCAGGACATCAAAGCACAAAGAACTTCCATTGGCGAAAATGAAACGAATCAATTTTCCACTGCACACATAGATTATAGTCCGAACAGAACATTTTACTTATATAGCGATGGAATAAAGGATCAATTTGGTGGAGAACAGAATAAAAAATACTCTGGTGCCAGACTAAAAAAATTACTTTTAAGTAATCATACGTTATCCTTTAATGAACAGGCTAAAGTTATTTCCGCAAGTATTAAGGATTGGAGAGGCGATATAATACAAACTGATGATATATTGGTTATTGGCCTTAAGTTTTAATTTCTACACTTACTTTTTTAACATCACCATTCATTGGCGGTAAATGTTTAGTTACTTTAACTCTTAATGAAATAATTGTTGGATGTTTAGTCATAATTTGTTTATGAATCCTCATGCAAACCTGTTCAATCAGTTTGCTTCGGATAGCCATTTCACTTTTACAAATTTGATAAACAGAGCAGTAATCAATTGTTTTAGTTAAATCATCTTCAATGGCAGATTTTGTAAAGTCTACAGTCATATAGACATCAACAATGTAGTTTCCTCCAATTTTTGCTTCCTCCTCCAAACAACCGTGATAAGCGTATAGTTCTATCCCCTCAACATGAATTTCATTTGTCATTTTATTTTAAACTAATTGATCAAGCGCTTTTTTCATTCGTTTGAGAGCTTCTTTAAGAATGCTTTCATTTGTTGCATAACTAAAACGTATATAGTTATCTTCACCAAAGGCAGCACCGGGTACCAAAGCTACATGAGCCTCATCTAAGAGATACAAACTTAAATCAGTTGCGTTTTTAATTATGAAATTATTATATTGTTTACCAAAGTAATAACTTACCTCTGGATAAACATAAAAAGCTCCTTCAGGCACGTTTGTTTTTAATCCTTTAATATCTTTCATTAACTCCAACACTAAATTTCTTCTCTTCAAAAACTCATCCGTCATTGGTTTAATATAGGTTTCATAATCTAATTCCATTGCTTTGTGCATCGCCTTTTGTGTAATACTGCATGTAGCAGATGTAAATTGTCCCTGCATCTTGTCACATGCTTGTGCAATCCATTTCGGAGCAGCCATTATTCCACCTCTCCAGCCCGTCATGGCAAAACCTTTACTAACTCCATTAATTGTAATAACCCTATCCTTTATAAAATCAAACTGCGCAAAACTTTGATGCCCTCCAATGAAGTTAATATGCTCATATATCTCATCGCTTAGAATGTATAAATCCGGATATTCAGCTACCACTTTTGCCAGTTCTTTTAATTCTTGTTGACTGTAAACACTACCCGTTGGATTGCATGGCGTGCTTATCATAATCAATTTTGTTTTAGATGTAATTGCTTTCTTTAACTGATCGGCGGAAAGTTTATAATCACTTTCTATCTCAGTGTTTATGATTACAGGCTTGCCGCCTGCAAGTTTTAAAATTTCCAAATAGCTAACCCAATATGGCGCAGGCACAATCACTTCATCACCATCGTTTACAAGGCAAAGTACAGCATTCGCAATACTTTGTTTGGCGCCTGTACTCACAACAATTTCATCCGGAGAATAATCCAAATTATTATCTCGTTTAAATTTTTTACAAATAGCCTCCCTTAATTCAATGTAACCACTTACATGAGTGTAATAGCTAAAGTTATCATCAATAGCCTTTTTAGCAGCTTCTTTTATAATTTGTGGTGTAGCAAAATCAGGTTCGCCTAAACTTAAGGATATAATATCAACACCTTTGGCTTTTAATTCTCTGCTTTTTCGGGCCATGGCAATTGTTTGAGACTCTGAAATGGCATTAACGCGATTGGATAACTTTGACATAAAATTGTTTCGAAAAAACAAATCTAGAAATATTTTTATTAAAGTCCATTTAATTCCCACTAAAACATTTAGAAAATAAGTTATTTAAACGGCTGTTTTAATGAGTAAAGGATTTGGAATCTATACTAAAAATGAATATTTTAGCCTAGCAAACATTTGAAAATGAAAATAAAACTACTTTACGCATTAACAATTGCTGGTTTAATCAACGGAACTATTTATTCTCAGCCAAATTTAGATCCTAACAAAGGTCGTACCTGTGCAACCGAAACGCCCAGTGCTGAATGGATAAAAGGGTTTAACAAATCTGTTGAAAAATATAAAAGTAATTTACAAGCAGGCAAAGCTCAACAACCCGCGCCATGGGTTATTCCTGTAGTTGTGCATATTGTGCATAATGGGCAGGCCGTAGGAGTTGGTGATAATATTTCTCAAGCTCAAGTGATAGATCAAATTAACATCCTTAACGCAGACTTTGCAGGTACAGGCTTTAATAATGGCAATGCGCCTGCTGCATTTGCTGGGGTAAAAGCTGATTGTCAAATAACATTTTGTTTGGCTGTTAAAGATCCAACAGGTGGTATTTTACCTGAGCCGGGAATTGATCGCATTGATAGAAATGCCAAAGGCTGGACCAATGGTCCTTACGCAACTGCATACATTAACGCAACAATTAAACCAAATACCATTTGGGATCCCACCAGGTATTGTAACATGTGGGTAATGAATTTAGGAGGGGGGTTATTAGGTTACGCAACATTCCCTGCCGGCATCAGTCTTACAGGTGTTGCCGGTGGTGGAAACGCCACAAATGACGGTGTAGTAATGTTAAACACAGCTTTTGGAAGTATTGGCACAGCTACACCTGCACCATACAATAAAGGCAGAACTACAACACACGAATTGGGTCACTGGTTAGGTTTGATACACACTTGGGGCGATGATGGCGGAGCATGCACCGGTAATGATTTTTGTAATGATACACCAAATTCTGCTAATTCTGTATTTGGTTGCCCTGCTTTACCTTTTCTGGATGCTTGCGCAACGGCAGCGCCTGGTGCAATGATCATGAATTTTATGGATTATACTGATGATGCGTGCATGTATATGTTCACAAACGATCAAAGAACCAGAATGCATACCGCCATGACACAAGGCACGTATAGATCTTTATTAGGCACACATGGTTTATGTTCTAATGGTCCGCCTCCGCCACCTCCGGCTCCCGGACCTGCAATAGCGAACTTTTCAGTAGGATCAATCCCTTGCGTTGGCCAATCTTTTACACCAATTAATAATTCTACCGGTGACATGCCGTTAACATATAATTGGTCATGCTCACCGCCAACAGTTTCCTACTCTCCAAACAACACTGTTGCAACACCAGCAATCACGTTTACAGCTCCCGGCAATTACGTTTTAACTTTGGTTGCAACAAACACAGCCGGAACTTCTTCTTATTCAACAGTCATTCAGAATGTAGCTAAATGTAAAACTTGTTTAGATACAGCCAGGGTAATGACCTTAACAGATACCTTAATGCGCTATAGCACTGTTAACGATATTAATACACCAGGTTGCCAAACAGGTTATGCGGGATTCTTAGCCGGAACTAATTGTTATCAAGATAAAGAATTCGCTCAATTTTTCCCATCCGGTACATATAGCGACACTCCAAATCCACAAGTTTATGGTGTAATTGTCTTGTTTGATAGTTTAAAGACACGTGCTGTAAATCCAGGAACTACAATTGATTGCAAATTATATGGTGGTACAATGGCTAATGGTCCGCAATCTTTTATAGGATTACAATCGGTTAATTTAGGAATGATTGCAGCTGCACAAAAAACAACCACAATTAAATATTGGGGTAGTAAAACATACACTATCAGTGGAACCAAAATTATTCCTTACAAGATTAATTTGGCTACACCACTTCCTCTTCCGCCTACAGGCTTCTTCACCAGCATAACTGTTCCACCGGGAGCTAGCGGTGATAGCGTAAGAATTTTCACTAATTCAAGAAATGGTCTTTTGAATGATAGTAGTGCATGGTTGTTAAATAGCAATAATAATTGGAAAACATTACGCTCTTATCGTAAATCAAAAGTGCAATTAGGTATTATACCTTTAGTTTCATGCAGACCAATTGTTGGTATTGAAGAAAATTCTCAAAATTTAACCTCTAACGTTAGTATAGTTCCAAATCCTAACAATGGGGAATTTAATATAGTGTTTACTCTAAATAATACTAGTGATGTAGAAATCAACATATACAATTCCTTAGGACAAAGCTTAGGCAAACAGCGTATTTCTGATATTCAAAATGATTTGTTTACTGTTAATCTTTCAGATAAACCAGATGGCATCTATTTCGTTGAAATAACCTCAGGTAAAGAAAAAACAACTAAAAAGGTAATTGTAACAAAATAATTTTATTTGAACCTTTTAAAAGGCTTTAACTAATTGTTAAGGCCTTTTTTGTTTAATTTTGTCGCATCTTTAAAGACTATTACTTTAATTTCTTATGCACAAATATGAAGGTGTAGTATTTTGAATAACAATGGATAAAAGGGCTAACAACTAAATTAAGACAGATGAAAAATCAAATACTAGCATACGGATCAGCAGCGATGCTAATTTTTGGAGGTATGTTTATGCTTTTAGCTAAGCAATATCTGGCTGGAGGTTTAATCATTGCAGCAGGAATTGGAAGTATCATTCTGAATACTAAATTGAAAAAATAACAACTGGTATTTATTGTTATTAATGCTTAATTATTTATCGGTTAAACCTCAATCGCACCAAAAAAATAAAGCGAAATAATTCATTTCTAAGATTAATCACCTGATTGAAATGAAATTCAAGTGAGTCTTATTCTTTAACTTCTAAATTGAATTGAAATACTTAACTCAGAACAATTATAATAAAAACCAAAAGCCCCGCTTACGCGGGGCTTTGGCTCTCAAAAACTAAAACCTTGGCAGGATTTAGTTGCCCTTTACTACACGTAGTAATGGGAGTTTTTTAGGTATTCTATTTACCGTCTAATTTATTTTTTAAATCTGATAAAGCAGAAATATCACCCAGTGTAGATTTCTCAACACTGTCTTTTACCTTCTTTACAGCTTTCTTGGCATCTTCAGCTTCAGCTTTTTTACTTGCTTTGTCTGCTTTTTTAGCTTCCTCTTTCACTTCTTCATGTAAACGAGCATGTGAAACAACAATGCGCTTAGCATCCTTACTAAATTCTATTACTTTAAAATCAAGTACCTCTTCTGCCTTAGCATTACCACCTTCTGCCTTATTTAAATGACGTGCAGGACAGAATCCTTCCACTCCATAAGGTAAACCAATAGTAGCACCTTTATCATTCACATTCATTACTGTACCTTTATGAATTGAATCGATTGTGAAAATAGTTTCAAAAACATCCCATGGATTTTCTTCCAATTGTTTATGACCTAAAGATAAACGTCTGTTTTCACCATCAATTTCTAAAACAGCTACATCTAACTTATCACCAACTTTACAGAATTCGCTTGGGTGTTTAATTTTTTTACTCCAGCTTAAATCACTAATGTGAACTAATCCGTCAACACCTTCTTCTAATTCAACAAATACTCCAAAGTTTGTAAAATTACGAACTGTTCCGGTATGCTTGCTTCCTTTAGAATATTTATCAACGATCATATTCCAAGGATCAGGCGTTAATTGCTTCATACCTAAACTCATTTTACGCTCTTCTCTATCTAATGTCAACACCAAAGCTTCAACATCATCACCAACTTTTACGAACTCTTGTGCGCTGCGTAAATGCTGACTCCAGCTCATTTCACTCACGTGAACTAAACCTTCAACACCTGGAGCTATTTCGATAAATGCGCCGTAATCATTAATTACAACTACTTTACCTTTTACTTTGTCTCCAACTTTCAACTCAGCATTTAAACCTTCCCAAGGATGCTTGGTTAATTGTTTTAAACCTAAAGCAATACGTTTTTTATCATCATCAAACTCTAAAATCACCACTTGAATTTTCTCGTCTAATTTTACGATTTCCTCAGGATGATTAATACGGCCCCAAGATAAATCAGTAATGTGGATCAAGCCATCTACTCCACCTAAATCAATGAATACACCATAAGAAGTGATGTTTTTCACTGTACCTTCTAATACTTGACCTTTTTCTAATTTAGAAATGATTTCACGTTTTTGAGTTTCCATTTCAGCTTCAATTAAAGCTTTGTGAGAAACAACAACATTTTTGAATTCGTTGTTAATTTTAACAACTTTAAATTCCATTGTTTTACCAACGTAAATATCGTAATCACGAATTGGTTTTACATCAATTTGCGAACCAGGTAAAAATGCTTCTATGCCAAATACATCGACAATTAAGCCGCCTTTGGTACGACACTTAACATGACCTTTAACAACTTCTTCAGTATTAAGTGCCTCATTAACACGATCCCAACTTTTATTGGCACGTGCTTTTTTGTGAGATAACATCAATTGTCCTTGAGCATTTTCAGCACTTTCAACAAATACTTCAATGGTATCACCAATTTTTAAATCAGGGTTATATCTAAACTCAGATAAAGCAACTACGCCATCTGATTTATAACCAATGTTCACAATAACCTCGCGGTTATTTTTCGACACAACTTTACCTTCAATGATTTGTAAATCAGTTACGGTATTTAGTGATTTTCCGTACAACTCATCCAACTTAGATTTCTCTTCCGTTGTATAATTGTCTTGTTTTTTTCCAATCGAATTCCAATCGAAATCCGGATTTCCTACTTGGGCATTATTTGCCATGTTTTTTAAATAATTGTATCAAGCCTTAAGGCTGCTTGAGGGGTTAAACTTCGTTTTCCAATTTGCCTTAAAAATTGGGCTACAAATATACTAATTTTTTGGCAGGATTTAAGGCTTTATCCGAAAATTAAATCATTGAATAACAATTAATTAATTTAATTAACATTTCGATAATCTGGCAGGTTTAAGACATAAAAAAAGGTCACATTTCTGTGACCTTTTCAAAATTATATTGAATTTGATTATTTTTTCAAATTAACAGGGTAAGTTGTGCTCTTAACAGTAATAAAAACACTATTGTCACAACTGCTTCCAACAGGGCTTCCATTAGCAAAATCTATAACTCTAGGCTCTGATTCTGAGGCAACTGTAATGGTGGCCATACCGGCAGAATATGGATGCCACTCAGAGTTTACAGTCATAACTGACAAAGTAGGAGCTGTTCTAATAATTATTTTATCAGGCGAACAATTATAATCTCTTGACATCATCATGCTTGGATCTGAACTCATTTCAAATTTATAATCTTCTGTCTTTTTGTTAACTTTTCCTTCAATGGTACCTTTATATGTTAAAAATGCTCCAGGCGTTGCCGTGCTTGTGTTTTTTGACCATAAAATTGGTGAAGTAGTAAAGTTGTTACCAGCCATAACTAATGAATTGGTAGAATTAGTCAACATTTTAGTTAGTTTACCTTTCCAAGTCATTGAGTCAGTTGCACTAGCTAGTGTAAAATCTCCATCTATTTCCCAAACCAATGATGTTGCTCTAGCATTAAAGCTAGCTGTAGGTGTTGCATTAAAAATGGTGAAACTGTTTACAGCCGATGGGCCATTAACTCGTACTTTTACACCATCCACTTCGTATCCGGTTAGCGTTACAGTGGCTCTGTAGCCGGGTTTTCTGTATGATTTTGAATTTGCAGGAGCACTTGAAAAATTAACACTTACTACACCGCTTCTTTTTCTACCATCAATACAAGTAACAGTACCATTATAAGCAATAGCATAAGCAGAACCAGGAACTGTTGTATAAGAAATTGTACCTGAACTACCTGCGTTAGCAAACAATTTACTTGAAGGTGTGTTATCATCTGCCAAATATGCAGCAATGTCTTCAACCTCAGTCACCACAGCATTTGCGTAGGCAGCGTCAATAGTAGATTCAAACTTAGTATCTGCAGTAGGTTCTGGGCTAGTGTTCTTTTTCCCACATCCGGTAAAAATTATGGCAACAGCAGCAAACGCAGTTATACCTAAATTAATTTTTTTCATATTCTTTAATATTATTGAAATAATTTGTTGCAATTTAGCACAAATATCTGAACTGGCAAAATTTGTTAAAAAAATGCTATTATTTCCAAATTGTAAGATAAATATCGGTTTAAACATTACTCAAAAGTACCCAAACGGTTACCACGCACTTGAAACGGTATTTTACCCGATTGACTGGACAGATATCTTGGAAGTAAATGAAAAAACTAATCAACCTGCAACCCTTACCATTAATCAAAGCGGCATTAAAATTGACGGCAAAACAGAAGATAACATCCTTTATAAAGCTTACAATTTATTGTCAGAAGTAAAAACCTTGCCTAACCTTTCCGTTCACTTACACAAAATTTTACCGATGGGGGCCGGCTTAGGAGGAGGCAGTTCAGATGCAGCTTTTTTCATTAATCATTTAAACACTACTTATGAACTAGGTTTAAGTTTGGAGGAGTTAAATCAATTGGCTTCAAAACTAGGTGCAGATTGTGCGTTTTTTATCACAAATAAACCTGTTTATGCAACCGGAATTGGAAATGTTTTTGAAAATATAACCCTAGATCTAAACAAATATTATATCTGCCTTGTCTATCCAAATATTCATAGCAATACTAAAGTGGCCTACTCAAATGTAATTCCTAAACAACCAAGCCATAATCTAAAAAATTGTATTGAAACGCTACATCCAAAAGATTGGAAAAATGTCCTACAAAATGATTTCGAAGAATCAGTATTCTTAAATTACCCGGAAATTAAAGAACTAAAGAACTATTTATACCAACAAAAAGCATTATACGCATCTATGAGCGGAAGTGGAAGCGCCGTTTATGGTATCTTCGATGCTATGCCACAAATAAACCTTCCTTCTGAATATTTAATGCATATTCAACTTCCAAATGAATAGAAATTCTAAAGCATACTGGATTTGTCAATTTGTTGGCTGGATTGGCTTTATTCTCCTTAACATATTTGTTTTCTCTTCCGGAAGAATAATTACACAACGCGAGTATTACATTTTCATAGCAAGTATTTTTATTGGTATTGGAATTACGCATCTATATCGTTATTTAGTTTTGAGATATGATGTTCCAAGAAAAACAATTCTAGCTCAGATTATTATTATCATCTTTTTTAGTTTACAAAAAGCGAATTTGTTTTTTTTAATTACCAAATTTTTAGCCAGCTCTTTTATTACGAATTATGTTGGTCCTGACTTCAAGGAAATTATTACCAGCATTGTGAGTTTATGGATTATATTTCTCTTCTGGAATTTAATTTATTTTAGTTTTAAATATTTTCAAAGTTACAAGCGCAGTGAAATCAATGCGCTTCGCTATCTGGCGAGTAGTAGAGAATTTGAATTGAGTAATTTAAAATCACAATTAAATCCTCACTTCATGTTTAACAGCATGAATAGTATACGGGCTTTAGTTGATATAGAACCGATTAAAGCCAAAGAGGCAATTACTAAACTCAGCAGCATACTTAGAACAACTTTACAAATGAACAAGAGTAAAGAAATTTACCTTAGCAGCGAAATAGAACTCGTAAAAGACTACCTTAGTTTAGAAAAAATCAGATATGAAGAAAGATTGGTATTTGAACTAAAAGTAGATGAAAACGTAAACAATATTAAAATCCCGCCTTTTATCATTCAATCGCAAGTTGAAAATGCCATTAAACATGGCGTATCCGTATTACCGGGTAAATGCTATATCGTAATTGAAGCGTTTAAGCTAGGTGGATTTTTAAAAATAAAAGTGAGTAATACCGGAAAACTCAGCAATAAAACACCTGAAACCGGCGTTGGTTTTATAAATAGTAAACAGCGATTGGAATTATTGTATGGTGTTGATGGAACCATTTTTATAACAGAAATTAATAATTTGGTTGTTGTGGATATTAATATACCTTTACCTTAAAAATACAAAACATGAAAGCAATTATTGTTGACGATGAACGCCTTGCCAGACTGGAATTAAGAAATTTACTTGCAACTTATAAAGACATTGAAATTATTGCAGAAAGTGCTGACGCTTCGGATGCCCTTGAGAAAATTAATCAGTTGAAACCTGATGTTATTTTTTGTGATATTCAAATGCCCGGTAAAACCGGATTAGAATTAGTTGAAGAAATTTCAGGCATGATTGATGTCGTTTTTGTTACGGCTTATGATGAGCATGCTATAAAAGCATTTGAACTTAATGCGTTCGATTACTTGCTCAAGCCGGTTAATCCGGAACGCTTATCAGAAACAATTAAAAAACTTTCGATTAAAGAAACTAGTTTAAAATCAGATAACGATAGTCCACTTTCCACAAAAGATCATATATTTATAAAGGACGGCGACAAATGCTGGCTGGTAAAATTAGAAGATATCAGACTTTTTGAAAGCGAAGGAAATTATGTGCGAGTATATTTTGATAATTTTAAACCACTAATACTACGAAGTTTAAATAGTTTGGAAAGCAGACTCTGTGAAAAAGAATTTTTTAGAGTTAGCAGAAAACACATTGTTAATCTCAACTACGTTGCAAGCATCGAAAATTGGATTAATGGTGGACTAAACATGCGTTTGAAAGACGGAAAAGAAATAGAAGTGAGCCGCAGACAAACAACCAAACTCAAAGATTTAATGAGCTTGTAGCAATAATTACAGCTAATTAGCGTTATAGTTATAAAAAAGAAATTGAGGTCATTTTTAATAACATATTTTGTTACGTTATCAATTTTTTTGAACGCTCAAATTGGGGGCACCAAAGCTTTTAAGTTTTTGGATATTCCAATGACTTCGCGTGCCGCAGCAAATGGCGGAACAAACATGGGCTTATGGAATACGGATATCCATTCCTTGCACAGTAATCCGGCTCTTTTAAACAAATACATGACCAAACAAATTGCACTCAATTATTGTAACAATGTAGGTGATTTAAATTTTGGGTATGCGGCTTACGCTCATTCATTAAAAGAAAAAGGGGTGATTGCGGGCAGTCTTCAGTTTTTTGATTATGGCACTTTTAATGGTTACGATGAGTTTGGCACCAAAACCAATAATTTTAAGGCCAACGATTACAGCATTAATTTTAGCTATGCCAAACCGTTTAAAGACAGTAGTTTTAACATTGGCGCAACGTTTAAAACGTTAATTTCTACCTACGATGTTTATCAAAGTTTTGGCAATGCCTTAGATTTTGGCATTGTGTACCGTAAAACTAATTTTAATGCAAGCATTCTGGTAAAAAATGTAGGTATTGTTTACAAGAGTTACACTACTAACAGCATTAACGATAAACTGCCTACCAATTTACAATTAGGTTTTAGCTACAAACTACCTAAGGCACCCTTTAGGCCATTTGTTACATTTGATAATCTCAACAACCGCAATTTAAAATACATCAGCCCAATTGATACTACAGGCAAAACCAACGTTTTAGTTACTGATTCCCGAAAATTAGATTCAACCGGATTTCAAAAATTTGGTGTACGTTTTAATAGTCGCTTTGATGGTATAATGCGGCATACCATTATTGGAACTGAAATCGTATTTAGTAAGAATTTTAACTTACAGATTGCTTATAATTACAGAAGACAAAAAGAAATGACGTTACCTGAAAGAAGAGGTGTAAACGGTTTGAGTTTTGGATTTCATATGAACTTTAAACGCTTTGCCTTTGCCTACTCCTTCAGTAAAATGGCCTTCCCGGGCAATGCCAGTATATTTAGCTTAACTGTAAAATTGTAAATGTATCGGAGTTTTGTATAAGTTCTTTTAAGGAGGGCTTATATTTATTTTATGCATAAAGTGGCAATAATTTTGTTTTTCAAAGCAAATTTGTAGAAGATAATTAATTGTTGTATTTTAGTTAGACTAATGCTTAGATTAAAAACCATATTAATTCTTTTGTTGTATACTTTGTGTGTTTTTAAGTTAATTGGGCAAGGTGGATTCAGAAAACGTATTGATGTGCCTGGCTCCTATGGTTCAAAGGCAATAGCCGCCTTTGAAACTACACCTAATAATTATTTAATAATAAGCAAAACACAGGTTAATGAAAATGGATTTACAGTAACAAAATTGGATTTTATAAACTACAATAGCCTTGCCAATACATACACAATAAAACAAGTTGGTGATACGGCCAATAGTTATAATGATGATTTTACATGGGTAAGAAATTATGGTAAAAAAATTGGAAATTACATCTACTTTGCTCAATATGCTAAAAGTGTTACCCAATCCAATTACTTTGGTGTTTTTCTTAAGCTTAATCAAAATGGGGACACTATATGGAAAAAAAAATTTCTTACGCTTAACCATGATATTAATTTATTCCAATGCAATAAATCTATAGATGATGGTTTTTTACTTGTTGGTAAAATAAGAGATGCCAGTTTTAACAGTAAGTTACTTTTAATTAAAACAGACTCAAATGGAAATGAATTGTGGCGAAAGACTGTCAACGGGCCTTCTCCCAATTATTATGAAGGCCGTGATGTGATTCAAGATTCTGTAACAAAGCACATAATCGTTACTGGCTCAGTTTTTAAAATTAATTCATTCGGCACACAGCATGACAGTAAATTTGTTATTTTATTTGACAGTCTAGGCAACCAATTACATAGCTTGCCCGCCACTTACCAGCTTGACAACAGTAGTTCAGGGATCCTAAAAGATAACTTAAATAACTATTACATTTTTGGTTATAAGGTAAAGTATTATGATGGTCTTAATCCAAAATCAGTTGGATTTATAACTAAATTTAAAATAACCGGTAATAGCTTAACACAAATTTATGATAAAGAAGTTGGCGAAGTGAATACTTCGGCTGCATTTGTATCTATTAGTTTAGATCAAGAACAAAACTTGAAGGTGATTGGAATCATTGACACCTCCCAAGCACAAAACGTACTAATCAATTATATGGTGCAGGTTTTAAAACTTAATCCAAATGCCGAAATTATTAAAAAAAGATACTATAGCTACTTTCTAAATTCTAATTGGGAATATGGCGTTGGTGCGCTCGGAGGTAATTTAACACAAGATGGAGGATTAATCGTTCCCTTGGATAAAATTAAAAACAATGCTCCCCGACCAGCATTCTTTGTCAAATACGATAGCACCGGTTGCGATACCTCTGCTTTTTACTGTGCGACAGTTGGGATCAGAGAAAACAATTACCAGGCAGCTGACGTAAACATTTACCCTCAACCTGCTAATCAAATAGTTAATTTAAGTAGTCCTTTATTTGCCAATAAAACAGCGCAAATTCAAATTAGTAATAATTTGGGGCAACTATGTTATGAGCAACAAATTCAATTTTACAACGGCACCGCCCAACTGCCTTTAGTCAATTTACCCACAGGCATTTACTTCATTAAATTAACCGATGAAGATTTAAAAACCTTCACCCAAAAATTAATCATAGAATAAGTTAAGTAATGAGTTTGAATTGTAAGCGTTTAAATTCTAACGCCAAAATTACCCTTTAGGTTTTCTTGGTGCTAAAACCATTTGCATTTTCTTACCCTCTAAAACAGGTAATTGCTCCGCCTTACCATACTCCTCTAATTCACTGGCAAAACGCAATAACAAAATCTCACCTTGCTCTTTAAACACAATTTCGCGGCCTCTAAAAAATACAAAGGCTTTAACCTTACATCCTTCCTGTAAAAATTTCATGGCATGATTTTTCTTGAAATTAAAATCATGATCATCTGTATGAGGACCGAATCGAATATCTTTAATAACTACCTTACTTGCTTTAGCTTTTACCTCTTTGGCTTTTTTCTTTTGCTCGTATAAAAACTTTCCATAATCAACAATTTTACAAACAGGCGGATCAACGTTCGGTGCAATCTCAACTAAATCCAAGCCTTGCTCACGAGCCATTTCCAGGGCCTTCGACACTGAATAAACACCCGGTTCAATGCCTTCACCAACCACGCGCACTTGCTTCGCAAAAATACGATCATTAATACGGTGTTGTTCTTCTTTAACGCCAGGGCGTCTGAAGCCGGCCTTTAAGCCTTTGGGTTGTTTAAATACAGGTTTTTCTTCACCAGGTTTTACAGGACCGGTGTTGGTGTTCGTGTTGTTTGGTTTAGGACCGTTGAACGGTTTTTTGAAGTGATTGATAGTGACCTCCGTTTTTAAGTTTGTAATTAATTAATTGTTTTTGAAATCATTTTGTATGGTTTCGTTGACAAATTTAATAAATTCATCAATACCAAACACACCCACATCGCCTTTTCCGTGTTGGCGAACGGCAACTTTATTTTCAGCCTCTTCTTTTTCACCAACGACTAACATCAGCGGTATTTTTTTAACTTCATTATCGCGGATTTTTTTACCGATTTTTTCATTGCGATCATCCACAAAACCGCGAATATCGTGCTGTGCCAACTCTTCTCTTAATTTAATGGCATAATCGTTGTACTTTTCGCTAATAGGCAAAATGGCATACTGTTCAGGCGTTAACCATAGTGGAAAATTCCCGCCACAATGCTCAATTAATACTGCAATAAAGCGTTCTAAGCTTCCAAAAGGTGCGCGGTGAATCATTACCGGGCGGTGCTTTTGGTTATCACTTCCGGTGTACTCTAACTGAAAACGCTCGGGTAAATTATAATCTACCTGAATGGTACCTAACTGCCACTTCCTTCCTAATGCATCTTTAACCATAAAATCCAATTTAGGGCCATAAAACGCTGCTTCACCCAATTCGGTTACAGTTTTTAATCCTTTTTCCTGAGCACTTTCAATAATCGCATTTTCAGCAATCTGCCAGTTTTCGTCGGTACCAATGTATTTTGATTTATTTTCAGGATCACGTAGACTAATTTGCGCTGTATAGTCTTTAAAGCCCAAAGCATTAAAAACATAAAGTACCAGATCAATCACTTTACAAAACTCTTCCTTCACCTGGTCGGGCCTGCAAAATAAATGCGCATCATCTTGAGTAAAGCCTCTAACACGCGTTAAACCATGCAATTCGCCATGTTGCTCGTAGCGGTAAACAGTACCAAACTCTGCCAAGCGCACAGGTAAATCTTTATACGATTTAGGTGATGCTTTATAAATTTCGCAGTGGTGCGGGCAGTTCATTGGTTTCAAGTAAAACTCCTCCCCTTCGTGCGGTGTTTTGATTGGCTGAAACGAATCGGCGCCATACTTTTCATAATGACCGCTGCACACATACAATTCTTTTTGTGCAATATGCGGTGTAACAACAGGCAGATAACCAGCTTTTTGCTGAGCCTTACGCATAAACTGCTCTAATTTATCACGCAGTGCTGCCCCTTTTGGCAACCATAAAGGTAAGCCCATCCCTACTTTTTCACTGAAAGTAAAAAGTTCCAATTCTTTACCGAGTTTACGGTGATCGCGTTTTTTAGCTTCCTCTAATAAAATCAAATAATCTTTTAACTCTTTATCCTTTGGAAACGAAATCCCATAAATACGTGTTAACTGTTTGTTTTTCTCATCTCCTCGCCAATAAGCGCCGGCTACTCTTAAAAGCTTAACAGCTTTAATATGGCCGGTATTGGGAATGTGTGGTCCGCGACATAAATCGGTAAAGTTACCTTGAGTGTAAAAGGTGATGCTGCCATCTTGCAAACCATCAATTAACTCCAATTTATAAGGATCGTTTTTTTCTGTAAAATATTTAATGGCATCCGCTTTGCTAACTTCTTTACGCATATACTCACTCTTGGATGCCGCAAGCTCCATCATTTTTTTCTCTACTTTTTCAACCTCGTCAATTGAAAATGTTTTATCGCCAAAATCAATGTCGTAATAAAAGCCGTTTTCCACAGGAGGGCCAATCGCAAATTTGCTGCCGGGATACAAGGCTTCAAGTGCCTCGGCCATTAAATGGGCTGTACTGTGCCAAAATGTTTCTTTGCCTTCGTTATCATTCCAGGTTAATAACTGCAATGCAGCATCTTGAATAATTGGTCGGGAGGAGTCCCATACCTGACCGTTTACTTTTGCTGCTAACACGTTTCTTGCTAAACCTTCGCTAATGCTTAATGCGATTTGGTGAGAGGTAGTTCCTTTTTCGTATTCACGGACAGAACCATCGGGTAATGTAATTTTAATCATAATGTTTTCCTACTTACAACGTAGGTTTGTTTTAGGCTTACGAAATTAGCAAATTCAAAGCAAATCCTAAAATTTTTTATTGATTAAATTCATTAATTATAAAAATTAAAAAAAATAATTTGGCACCAGTATTTATTACTCTAAATTTGTTGAGATGGACATTATTGAAGCACTTGAATTAACAGGGAAATTATTGGATTTACACGACGGCAATGCATTTAAGGTGAAAGCCTACGGTAACGCTGCATACAGATTAGATAAACTCAGATACAATTTTGAAGGAAAAACAGAAAGTGATATTAACGCCATTGAAGGGATTGGTAAAGGAATTGCCAAAACCATTGTTGAAATTTTACAAACAGGCCAAAGTAAAGAATTAACGGAATTACTTGAAAAAACGCCGGCAGGAGTAATTGATTTATTGAGCATTAAAGGACTAGGACCAAAAAAAGTAAAACAACTCTGGCATGAATTGGAAATTGAAAGTACCGGCGAATTACTTTATGCCTGTAATGAAAACAGACTAACAAGTTTAAAAGGATTTGGTGAAAAAACCCAATCAGCCGTTAAACAAGCCATTGAATTTAAATTAGCCAATTCAAATAAATTTCATTTTGCAAGTATAGTGTTTATCATCAACAATCTACTGGATGCAATACGTGAAAAACAGCCGGAACTTCAAATTGAAGCAGTTGGAGAATTAGCCAGAAAATGTGAAATTATAACTAAGGTTGAGATTTTAATGGATGGAGATTTAACAGCCGATTATTCTGAACTTGAAAAATTGTGCCCATTAAAAATTAATTATTCGACATGCAAACCGGACGAATTTTATTATGAACTAATTCAAAAAACCAGCACAGCCAAACATCTGCAACAAATTGGTTTTAATGATTTAACGGTAACTACATTTTACAGCGAAGAAGAAGTTTACGAATCGCTGGACTTACCATACATTGAACCAGAATTACGCGAAGGACTGGGAGAAGTAGAATTAGCCCGCAATAATGCACTACCTGTATTGATTGAATACGATCAATTGCGTGGCGCCTTGCACAATCATACAACCTATAGTGACGGCGTTCACACCTTAAAGGAAATGGCCGATTTTTGCATCCAAAAAGGCTACGACTATTTTGGTGTATGCGACCACTCTAAAACGGCTGTATATGCGAATGGACTAAGCATTGAACACGTATTAAAACAACATCAGGAAATAGATGAATTAAATAAAACGTATCATAATCAGTTCAAAATTTTTAAAGGTATTGAAAGCGATATTTTGGGAGACGGAAGTTTAGATTACCCGGAAGAAATCTTAAAACAATTTGATTTCATAGTAGCCTCCGTTCACGCCAATCTTAAGATGACAGAAGAACGTGCAACAGAGCGCTTAATTAAAGCCATTGAAAATCCTTACACAACGATATTGGGCCATCCAACAGGAAGATTACTATTAAGCAGACCCGGCTACCCCATCAACCACAAAAAAATTATTGATGCATGTGCAGCAAACAACGTTTGTATTGAATTAAATGCTCACCCTTATCGCTTGGATATTGATTGGAGATGGATTCCGTATTGCTTATCAAAAGGAGTGATGATCTCAATTAATCCGGATGCGCATCATACCGAGGGATTGTTAGATATGTATTATGGCGTTTGTGTAGCACGTAAAGGCATGTTAACTCAGGAACATTGTTTAAACACTAAAACGCTTACCGAATTAAGTGCCTACTTTTCATCCAAATAACTCGCCAACTAAAGTTAAGCCATGCCAATTCTTAATTCGATAGCCAGCTGGATCATGAAAAAACGAATTCATCAAATTGAATTGTTTATCAAATATCCTAATGATGTGCAGGAAGAGTGGCTTACCAAATTAATGTTTGACGCAGCCAACACATACTATGGCAAACAACATGGCTTTAGTTCAATTAAAAGTTATGAGGATTTTAAAAACAAAGTTCCTTTAAATGATTACGAAAGTTTAAAACAACTGATTAACGGAACGCGCGAAGGTGAACAGAATTTACTTTGGCCAAGCGAAATAAAATGGTTTGCTAAAAGTAGTGGCACAACAGACAAAAGTAAATTTATACCGGTTAGCCCTGAAAGTTTAGACGGTTGCCATTATAATGCGGGTCGAGATATGATTGCCTTGCACTGCAATAACCACCCGGACACGCAACTATTCACCGGTAAAAACCTGGCTTTAGGTGGCAGTTTTAAAGAGGCTTTTTATGGAAAGCACAGTTCGTATTATGGAGATGTAAGTGCAATTATTATTCAAAACTTACCCATGTGGGCCGATTTTTTTAGAGCCCCAGCGGTTGAAATTGCATTATTAGATGAATGGGAAGATAAATTGGAAAAAATGGCGCAAAGCTTAAAAGATGAAAATGTAGTAAGTTTAGCCGGTGTGCCAAGTTGGATGTTGGTGTTATTGAAAAAAATTCTGACACTTAAAAACGCATCAAGCATCAAAGAAATCTGGCCAAATTTAGAAGTGTATTTTCATGGAGGGGTAAGTTTCTCGCCTTACCGCTCACAATTTGATTCACTTTTAAATTTACCTAAGTTAAGTTACATGCAAATGTACAGCGCCAGCGAAGGTTTTTTTGGTATACAGGATGAAACCAATTCGGATGAAATGTTATTGATGTTAGACTACGGAATTTTTTACGAGTTTATTGAGTTCGATTCACAAAAACAATCCTACAGCACCGGCGATACCATTGCTCTTTACGATGTTAAAAAAGATTGTGATTATGCCGTTGTGATTTCTACAAATGCGGGTTTGTGGCGATACCAGCTTGGCGATGTGATTCGCTTTACGAACACCAACCCCTATCGATTTAAAATTAGTGGCAGAACCAAGCAGTATTTAAATGTTTTTGGAGAAGAGTTAATGGTTCATAACACGGATAAAGCCATTCAAACAGCTTGTGAAAAAACAAAAGCAACGCTTATAGATTACACCGTTGCACCCATTTTTATGAATGAAAAAAGTGGTGCGCACGAATGGTTAATTGAGTTTGAAAAATCGCCCACAAATTTTGAATTTTTTGTTGACATACTAGATACGGAATTAAAAACTTTAAATAGCGATTACGAAGCCAAACGCTACAATAATTTTGTAATTCATCAACCTAGAGTTAAAGCCTTACCGCAAGGCACCTTTTATCAATGGTTAAAACAAAATAATAAATTAGGCGGGCAATTTAAAGTACCGAGATTAAGCAACACAAGAATTATAGTTGAAGAAATACTTTCCTTGATTTAGGTTTCTAAATTTAAAATTAAATATCATTCAAACTTTGAATTCGTTTAGTGATAATGATCCAATTTAAAAAATCAGTCAGGCTAAGCCTAGAGCATACTAAACGTCAGGCGGAGCGGAGTCGAAGCCTGTTTGTAATTCTATGGTCTTTGAATATACCCTTCAACTCCGCTCAGGGTGACACGTTTACTTGGTCTGTCTGAGCGACACCGAAACCGCTGTTACCATCAGAACGTGTAGAGTCGATGCTAAAGTGAGTCAGGCTGAGCGGAGTCGAAGCCTGTTTGTAATCCCCTTATCTACAAGCTTTGTATACACCCTTCGACTCCGCTCAGGGTGACACGTTTACTTTGTCAGACTGAGCGACACCGAAACCGCTGTTACCATCAGAACGTGTAGAGTCGATGCTAAAGTGAGTCAGGCTGAGCGGAGTCGAAGCCTGTTTGTAAT